>JAGAIM010000003.1 GCA_017626555.1 Bacteroidales bacterium | reverse complement strand
TGCTGTCCGGTTTGTCCGCGGGCATAGAAGGTACGGCTAACCTGCGCACCTCCGAAAGAGCGGTTGGCGAGAAGTCCGCCGTATTCCCTTGCAAAAGGAACACCCTGTGCAACGCACTGGTCGATGATGTTGTTGCTGACCTCGGCAAGACGATAAACGTTAGCCTCGCGTGCACGATAGTCTCCTCCCTTGATTGTGTCATAGAAGAGACGATAGACAGAGTCGTTGTCGTTCTGGTAGTTCTTTGCCGCATTGATACCACCCTGTGCTGCGATAGAGTGAGCACGACGAGGTGAATCGCTGATGCAGAATACCTTCACGTTGTAGCCAAGTTCTCCGAGTGAAGCAGCTGCAGATGCTCCACCGAGACCTGTACCAACTACAATGACTTCCATTTTTCTTTTGTTGCCAGGGCTGACAACACGGATCTGAGATTTGTGCTTTGTCCATTTCTCGGCCAAAGGACCCTCAGGAATCTTAGAAATAAGTTTTTCGGCCATTTTTATAGTGTGTTTGTGAAATTTCGGGCACAAGTTTAATGAAAATCGGCTGATTTAGCAATTAAATCAGCCGATTACCTATCATTTATGAGAGGGTAAATCAAAATAATGTCGGATCATCCATATTAATATGGCCTTTTTCCAGGCCGAGATGCCTGTATGCCAGTTCGGTCGCTTCCCTGCCACGAGGTGTACGCATAATGAATCCTTCCTTTATAAGGAAAGGTTCATACACCTCTTCCAATGTACCTTGATCCTCCCCTACTGCGGTCGCTATGGTATTCGCTCCGACAGGCCCCCCTTTGAATTTCGTTATAATAGTCTTAAGTATCTTGTTGTCAATCGAATCCAATCCTCTTTTATCTATATTGAGAGCATCAAGAGCATATCGTGCAATCTGAAGATCCACACTTCCGTTCCCCATAACCTGGGCAAAATCCCTTACACGGCGCAGAAGTGAGTTTGCTATACGTGGTGTACCTCTGCTTCGGAGGGCGATTTCGTATGCAGCATCCTGATCAATGCACACCTTTAATATAGAGGCACTTCTCTGTACGATGCTGACCAATGTCATAGTATCATAATATTCCATTGCACAGGTAATTCCGAAACGCGCTCTCAACGGAGAAGTAAGAAGACCGCTTCGTGTCGTAGCGCCCACCAATGTGAAAGGATTCAAGGAAATGCGTACAGAACGTGCTCCCGGCCCTTTGTCTATCATAATGTCAATGACAAAATCTTCCATTGCGGAATACAGATACTCCTCCACCACAGGAGAAAGTCTGTGGATTTCATCTATGAAAAGTACATCTCCTTCTTCAAGTGAGGTGAGCAGGCCTGCAAGGTCACCCGGCTTATCCAGAATAGGTCCGGAAGTCACCTTCATATTGACACCGAGTTCATTTGCTATTATATGGGCAAGTGTGGTTTTTCCCAGCCCCGGAGGACCGTGGAAAAGCACGTGGTCGAGAGACTCTCCTCTCATTTTGGCCGCAGCAGTGAAAATCTTCAGATTTGACACTATCTTATCCTGACCTGTAAAGTCTTTCAGGTCTTGGGGACGGATTATTCCGTCCAAATCCTTATCTTTGCCCTCATTGATATTACGGGGATCGAAATCTGCCATCGTCGATACAAAAATATTATATACAAATATAGATATATTTATTTTAATTGATGATGTTTATTTTATTGTTGAAATGTTGATAACTCCCCTATTTAATTGATATTAAAATATTTACAGTGGTATTATATTGTTGAAAAGCCTGATGTGAAGTTCTTTGAAAAAAGTTGATGAATAATTTTGACATTTTGAGTGAATGCCGTTATATACGGATATATATTTTTTGCCAATTATTTTTATCAATCGTTTTTAACAGGGTTTTCAACGGTTTATCAACAGATTTTTAAGGGTAAATGTTAATAAGTTCAGATTCTGTAAATACACTTGTGCAAAAATTGGGCTCTTCTATGGAAGTGTTCTGTAGCGGACTATTCCTTTCGGCCCGTTGGTTTGTAGTGTCCCAACTTGATTATGATGGTCTTCAGGTCATTATTCTGCCTGATAAGGATTCGGCAGAGTATTGTGCTGCAGATCTTTACAATCTGACTGAAGGAGACAGTGTGTTTTTTCTTCCGGATTCCGGAAAGAATCTCGAAAGGAGCAATTATAAGTCTTCCCTAAGTGTCCAGAGAACATCTGCGATAGGTAAAATACTTGATTATAAGGAAGGTAAGTGTATAATAGTAACATATCCTTCCGCTCTGGAAGAAGGTATGCCGGAAGCAGAAAAAATCCGTCAGTCCATTATTAAATTCAGAATAGGGGATGAAATAAGTCACGACGATATTGTAAATGCTCTTTTTGATAGCGGATTCGAGAGGGTTGACTTCGTTGGAGAGCCGGGACAGTTTGCGATAAGGGGAGCGATTGTCGATATTTTCTCATATTCATACAATGATCCTTTCAGAATATCATTCTTCGGTGATGAGATTGATTCTATAAATGTATTTGATTGCAATACTCAACTTTCCAAAGAGAAAGTGGATGAGGCTGAGATATATCCTGATATTGCGGCATCTTCAGAAGAGGAGGAATGTACTCAGATATGTGATGTTCTTCCATCCGATACTCTTGTATGGCTTGATTCGTCAGATATGTATCGAAACAAGGAATTCTTTCACCTTCTGGATAAATTCAGAAAGATATATATGGAACTTCCTCTTTCCCGTCAGAATGAGGATTCCGTAAAATTCAATATTTCTCCCCAGCCGGTATTCAACAAGAATTTCGAACTTCTTACAGAAGATATAAGGAAGCGTCTCGAAGAGGGATATAGGGTAAGGATATACGGAGAAAAGAAATCTCAACTTGACAGGCTGCAGTCCATTCTTTCACAGAACGGCGGTATTATGCCGGAATTCATCCCTGGAAAGAATATACATAATGGTTTCATTGATAATGATGATAAGGTATGCTGTTACAGCGACCACGAGATTTTTGATCGTTTTCATCGTGTAAGCATAAGAAGAACGGTAGAAAAGAGCGAGCAACTTACTATCAATGACCTGACGTCTTTTGCCATAGGCGATTATATAGTACATATTGACTACGGAGTAGGTATCTTCGGTGGTCTTGTACGTATGAAGGATGATAAGGGAAGGATGCACGAGGTGGTGAAACTTATGTATAAGGATAATGATGTCGTATTTGTTTCAGTTCACGCCTTACATAAGATATCTCGCTATAAATCAAAGGATTCCGAGCCTCCAAAGATACATAAGTTAGGATCCAGGGCTTGGCAGAATCTCAAGGCAAGTACAAAATCCAAAGTCAAGGATATAGCCAAGGATCTGATCAGGCTGTATGCGAAGCGCAAGGGTGCAAAAGGATTCGCATTTTCAGCGGATACATATATGCAGCAGGAATTGGAGTCTTCATTTATGTATGAAGATACTCCCGATCAGGAAAAAGCCGTACAGGCTGTCAAGAGGGATATGGAGGATGATTGTCCTATGGACAGACTGGTATGCGGTGACGTAGGATTCGGAAAGACGGAGGTTGCTGTACGTGCTGCTTTCAAGGCTGTGGCCGACAGTAAGCAGGTGGCTGTCCTTGTTCCTACCACTATTCTTGCACTGCAGCATTATAATACGTTCAAAAACCGCCTCAAGGATTTTCCTTGCAATATAGATTATGTGAGTCGTCTGAGAACTGCCAAAGAGATTTCCGATATTCAGAAAAGGTTGAAATCCGGCAGTCTTGATATAGTGATAGGAACTCATAAACTTATAGGAAAAGGATTTGAATTCAAGGATCTTGGTCTTCTTATAATAGATGAAGAACAGAAGTTCGGTGTAAGTGCAAAAGAAAAACTTCGTCAGATAAAGGCATCTGTCGATACTCTGACTCTGACTGCTACTCCTATTCCTCGTACTTTGCAGTTTTCTCTTCTTGGAGCACGTGACCTTTCCATCATAAGTACTCCTCCGCCTAACAGGATTCCGGTGCAGACAGAAATAATGCTCTTTGATTCAGATGAAATAAAGAAGATAATAAATTACGAACTCAACAGGGGAGGACAGATTTTCTTCCTTCACAACAGAGTCGAAGAACTTCAGTCTATACACGATATTCTCCACAGGCTTGTACCTGATATGAAGATATGCGTTGCTCACGGTCAGATGGAGCCTAAAGTACTTGAAAACAAGATACTTGACTTTATGGCCGGAGATTATGATATGCTTCTGTGCACGACCATAATAGAGAACGGACTGGATGTTCCGAATGCCAATACCATAATCATCAATCAGGCGCAGAATATAGGACTCAGCGATCTTCATCAACTTCGAGGTAGGGTAGGACGCTCGAACAGAAGAGCGTTCTGCTATCTTATTGTTCCTCCTCTTGTTTCTATAACTGATGATGCCCGTCGCAGGCTTAAGGCTATCGAATCATTCTCTGATCTGGGAAGCGGATTCAATATTGCTATGCAGGATCTTGATATTCGTGGTGCTGGAAATCTTCTCGGAGCGGAACAGAGCGGATTCATTACTGATATGGGATTCGAGACTTATCAGAAGATTCTTGCCGAGGCTATGGAAGAACTTGGAGTTGAAACAGGTATAGTCACAAGAAGTGCAAATGATAATTATTTGTCCGATTGTACGATCGAGACTGATCAACTTGCGCTTATTCCTGATAGTTATATAGATGTTACTGCAGAAAAGATAAGGATATATAAGGAACTTGATTCTCTTGTATCGGATAAGGATCTTGAAAATATGAAGAAGAAACTTGAGGATCGTTTCGGAAAATTGCCTGAAGAACTTTCCAGACTCTTTGATATAGTAAGGATAAGACAATTGGGAATAAGACTAGGTTTTGAAAAGATAATTATAAAGAATGGAGTAATGATAGCATTCTTCATTTCCAATCCTCTTTCTCAATATTACCGAAGTGACAGATTCTCAAAAATACTTGAAAATGTGAGTCTTAATCCTAATTTGTTCGAATTGAAGCAGAATGATAACAGACTTAGAATTTTTGTAAGGAATGTCAGCGGGATATCAAAGGCATATCATATTTTGAATAAATTGTCGTAACTTTGTAACTTCCAAAAGATAAAGCAAGTGGCTAATCTTATAATCGACATAGGTAATACGGCGCTTAAGGCATCCTGGGCAGACGGGATGACCCTTGGCAAGACTTTCAGATACCAGGGTGAAAGAATGATGGATTTCATTCTTTCACTTACATCCAAGGAAAAACCGGAAATTATGCTTTTGAGCAGTGTAAGACATTTTTCTGAGGATTGTATAAAGAAACTCGAAAAGGAATGTGAAAGGCTTGTGATAATCAATGAATCGATATTATCTTATTATGGCCTTCCCGCTTATCTTACTCCGGACAGGGCGGCATCCATAGTGGCTTCACGTTTTCTTTTCAAGAACAGAGGTTGTACCATATTTGATTTCGGAACTACTCTGACCATTGATTTCATTGATCCTGAAGGCAATTTTAAAGGAGGTAATATTTCTCCCGGATGCCGTACCAGATTCAAAGCACTTAACAGATATTCAAAATATATACCTCTTTTGGGAACTCCAGAAGATATAGTGGAACGAGGCACGGATATTGCTGAATCAGTAACCTCTGGTGTTATTTCAGGCATAATGTTTGAAATAGAGGGTTATGTGTCGAAATATCCGGAAAATATCACTGTTTTTACTGGTGGAGATGCAATTTATTTTGCAAAAAGGATGAAAAACTCCATCTTTGTAGTTTGTAACCTCGTACTTATGGGGTTGGCTTTAATGGCTGTTGAATATGATAAGAAAGATTGAAAAGTTAATAATACTGGCAGTGTTTCTCATCGTAAGTGTCTGTGTGTCAGCACAGGATGGCACATACGGTGCGTATTCTCCGTATTCTATATATGGTATAGGAGACATATCAAAAGAGGGTACGGCATACAACAAGAGTATGGGAGGAACAGGAATAGCCACCAGAAACAGGAGGTTTATAAATATTCTGAATCCTGCCGCAGTTACAGCGAGAGATTCCCTTTCATTTATGGCAGATTTCGGATTGGTACAGAATAATACTGTTTATGCTCAAGGAAATTTGAAGTCCGGTCATAATACTTTCAATATATATGACTTCGTTCTCAGTTTTCCTATATACAGATCTTCTGCATTTATGGTGGGAATAACCCCATACAGTGATGTAGGATATGATTTTTCATCAATAGAAACAAATCCTGACATAATAGGAAACACGGGTAATATATCATATAATTCGTATGGAACAGGAAGTGTTTATCAGGCTTTCCTCGGGGCAGGAGTCACATTCTGGAAAAAACTTTCAGTAGGTGTTGAAGCGATATATTATTTCGGAAATATCGATAAAATTACAAATATGGATTATTCCGATGCCTCATACAGATCGCTCAACAGTGGAAGTGAATTGACTGTCAGGGGAGTGACCGGAAAATTCGGACTTCAGTACGAACAGAAACTCGGAGGGGATGTGTCTATGATCATAGGTGCCACATATAAGATGGGATCTAAGATGAAAGGATATGCGACAAATTTCCGATATGCCAATCAGTCAAGTGTGACAGACTCATTAAGGCATACCATTGATACTCTGGGAGCGAATGGAATGAGGTTTGGAGATGAAATAGGTATTGGAATATCGGTGAAGGGAGGAGAAAGATGGAGTGTTGAATTGAATTATCTCAGGTCTGACTGGACAAAATCGGGATTTGATGCTGCGCCAGGATTTGCTGTTACCGGAGATTCCAGATTTTCTTCGGCGGTATCTCAGTCTTTCAGAGCAGGATTCGAGATTGTACCGAACAGAAATGATATCAGATATTATTTCAAGAAATGTTCTTACAGATGTGGAGTGTATTACGATCAGGCATATTATAAACTTGACGGAAACAATGTGAATTCTATGGGTTTGACGCTTGGTATGACTCTTCCTGTATTCAAGTGGTACAATGGTATAAGTATCGGCGTTGATCTGGGACAGAGGGCGAGTACAAGGAATAATATGATAAGAGAAAGATACGCAACATTCAATATAGGATTCAATATTCACGACATCTGGTTCAGGAAGATCCAGTATGACTAATTTTTGAAAATATAAAAACACATAATATCACTATGAAAAGAATTGTACTGTTGATTTCAGTTGCTGCATTGGCTCTTTTTGCAAGCAGCAAGGTTTCCGCTCAGGGTAAGTTCGGTCCTGACAGTGCGGAGTGTATAAAGTATCTGTCTTATTACACAGAGTATTACAAGCAGAAGAATTATGATGCTGCTCTTCCTAACTGGAGGAAGGCATATAATCTTTGTCCTCCAACAGCAAGATATTCTATGCTTTCTGACGGAACCACACTGCTTCGCAGGGTTATCCAGGCAAACAGCAATGATGCGGTTTACAGAATGAAACTTGTTGACTCTCTTATGACAATTTACGATCAGAGAGTCCAGTATTGGCCAAAATATGCTGTAAGTTCTCTCAATAACAAGGCTCTTGATATGTACAACTATATGAAGAACGATTCTGAGAGACTTTTTGCAGGTCTTTGTGATGTAGTAAATCAGACTAAGGAAAAGACAAGAGCAAATATCTTCCTCTTCCAACTCAACACAGCAGTTGATCTTTACAAGGAAGGTTCTCTTGATCCTGAGAAAGTCATCAATGTATATGAGGATGCAATCAAGTATCTTGGTATGATGACTCCAAAGAACGACACTGAGAAGAGAAGCATCGATAAGACCATCGAGGATGTAGAGAGTCTGTTCATCACCAGCCAGGTTGCAAGTTGCGACAATCTCATCGCACTTTTCGGACCAAGATATGAGGCTGATCCTCAGAATCTTGACCTCGCAAAGAATATCGTGAAGATGATGGGTATGACAGAGGGTTGTACAGATAATGACCTCTTCCTCAATGCAGTTACTACAATGCATCAGATGGAGCCATCTCACACTTCTGCATACTATCTCTACAAACTTTATGCAGGTAGAGGTGATGTTGACAATGCTGTGAAATATATGACAGAGGCTATCAGCGCAGAGGAGTCTGATGCAGTTACAGACGGTGGTTACAACTACGAACTTGCAGCATTCTGCTATAAGAGCGGAAAGAATGCATTGGCATTCGATGCTGCTCAGAAAGTTGCAGATCTTGATCCTTCTCTTGCAGGAAAGGCTTATATGCTTATGGGAACCATCTGGGGAAGCGTTGTATGCGGTGGAAACGATATCGAGCAGAGAGCGAAGTATTGGGTTGCTGTTGACTATATGAACAAGGCTAAGGCAGCGGACGAAACACTCTCAGAGGATGCAAACAACTATATCAGACAATATGCATCATATTATCCTCAGACAGCCGAGGCGTTTATGTATGATATTACAAACGGTCAGTCATATACTGTTTCCTGCGGTGGTATGAGGGCTGTTACTACAGTAAGAACTCAGAATTAAAGGATATTGAATAATATCGTAAATATACTGAAGATGATTGCAACCGCTGCGGCGGTTGCTTTCGTCGTTTATTCTTGTAAAGGAAAACTGGCTGAAGCAGAGCAACTTGATCTGTCTGAAACACCTGTTCAGGTTGTTGATGATATGTTTATGCAGCAGACAGAAAACGGTATGGTGAAGATGAGGGCCGAGGCTCCCAGGATGGAGAAATACGAAAAGGATACTCTTGATTATGAACTTTTCCCTGAAGGTTTCTTTGTCTATGGATTCGATGAATCAGGAAAACTTGAAACAGAGATTGTGGCAGATAATGCGAAACATCAGAAATTCAAGGATGGTAGAGAGAGTTGGGAAGCCTTTGGAAATGTGGTGGTGAAGAATCTGATCAATCAGGAAGTTATGGAGACTGATACCCTCTACTGGGATCAGAAGAATGAGAAAATCTATACTCATTGCTATGTGAGAATGTATTCTCCGGACGGCTTTATGCAGGGATATGGTATGCAATCGGATCAGAGAGCGAGAAGTACTATTTTATATACACCTTTCAACAATTATGCGATTGTAGTCAAGGATAGTACGCAGGTTTTGATAGATTCAGTCAATTTTATAGGTCCATTTCAAAAAAAATAGCGGCAGATTGAGATAAAATTGCTATCTTCGCCCCCCAATATTGTAATTTACAGGATAATAATCTAAAACAATAAAATAAAATGGCAGCACTTGAAACAATTCGTGTCAAGTTCGGAGTCGTGATAACAGTGCTTATCGCAGTAGCACTGTTGTCATTCATCATTGACCCGACTACACTTCAGTCAGTATCTTCTTCTATGTCATCAAAGTATGATGTTGGAGAAATTGACGGTAAATCCATTTCCTACACAGACTATCAGGCAGATGTAGAGAAGTTCACAGTTATCAACGAGATTATGACAGGTTCTTCTGCACAGAACGAGCAGCAGCAGGCTTCCATCAGAAACGCTGCTTGGCAGTCACTCGTTGACAGATATCTTTTCGTGAAGAATGCCGAGAAGGCAGGTATCTTCGTTGGAAAGGAAGAAATGAACGACATAGTTGCAGGTAATATCGCTTCACCTGTATTTACTCAGAATCCTGCATTCCTTGATGAGAACGGTAATTTCTCACCTGCTCTCGTAAGTGATTTCATTGCTTATAAGGATTCAGACCAGACCGGTCGTCTTCAACTTTACTGGAATTATCTCATTGAGGCAGCAAAGACACAGGAGTATTATTCAAAGTATATGTCTCTCTTCACACAGAGCAATTATACCAATCCTCTTATGCTTGCTGAGCAGATTGCCGGTAACAACAACACTTTCGATGTTGAGTTTGTAATGGTTCCTTTCGGTTATGTAAAGGATACTACAGTGGTTGTTTCCGACAGCGAAATCAAGGCATACTATGATGCTCATAAGAAGTTCTATCGTCAGCAGGCAAGCAGGGATATCGAGTATGTTGTATTCGAAGTTACTCCTTCTGCAGAAGATGTCGCTGCTGCGAACCAGTCACTTGTTGACGTATATGACGAGTTTGCTTCTACTGACAATATGAGAAGTTTCCTTCTTGCAAATTCAGACAGACAGATTGACAATCACTGGTACAAGGCTGGCGAACTCAATACAGTCGCTAAAGTTGTCAATGATTATGCTTTCGGTAAGGATGCTTCTGTGTCTGAAGTTCTCTCAAACGGTAACACATTCTATGCTGTACGTGTTATGGAGTCTGCTATGATTCCTGATTCGGTATATGTAAAATATGTACCAGCAGCATCAGAGAACATTGACAGCCTCCTCAATGTGGCTGAGCCTATGTGGATCACTCAGACCCCTGGTTTCGAGGATGTTATGTCAGCAGCAAAGAATTCTCAGGTTACAGTCGGCGGACTCACATTCAAGGTTCTTGACAGAACTGAGCCGATCGCAAAGAAGAGAGTTGCTGTTCTTGAGAAGACAGCAGTGGCAAGCAAGGAGACAGTGAACGGTTTCTATTCACAGGCAAATACATTCGCTACCAAGACTGCTGGAAAATATGAGAATTTCAAGAAGGCTCTTGAGGAAGAAGGTGTATATGCACATCCTGTAAACAAGATGGCTGAAGGAACAAACCGTCTCGGTGCTATCGATAATACAAGAGAGGTTACAAGATGGGCTTTCGATGCTAAGGTAGGTGATGCTTCAAACATCATTACTGTTGACAACAACTATTTCATCATTGCTGCACTCAAAGGTATTCATAAGGAAGGCTATACTCCTGTAGAGGAAGTTGCTCCTAGAATCAGCGATCTTCTCTATTCAAAGAAGATAGGCGAGAAGAAGGTGGCTGAGGTTGCTGCTAAGATCGAAGGTCTTACAGATCTTGAGGCTATTGCTGAGGCTCTTGGTTCTACTGTAAGCACAAAGGATGGTGTTGCATTCTCATCTATGAGTGCTCAGGGTCTTGATCCTAAGTTCATCGGTGCTGCTTCAGTTGCTGAGGAAGGAAAGATCTACGGACCTCTCGCAGGCAATATCGGAGTTTATATCTATAAGGTTACAGGCCGTGATACAGGTGCATTCTTCACTGAAGATGATGCCAAGGCTCGTGACGCTCAGATGACACAGTATTCTACTCAGATGGTTGTTCCTACAATGATGGACGATGCTGAGGTTAAGGATAACAGAGCACGTTTCTATTAATAGATAATATAGAAATATCATTAAAGAGCAATTGATATATTCAGTTGCTCTTTTTTTTGTTTATTTTTGTAATCGTTCCTGACGGTATGGGATTTTTGAAGACCGTGGCCACCCTCGGCCCGTAAGAGGGAGGGACCCGCCGCGCAGCGGTGGGAGGGGTCAGGCGCAGCCTGACGTCTTCAAAATCCCATACCGCCAGGAACAGAAAATGGAAGTGTATATGAAAAGAAGATTATTGCTTATATCACTATGTATGCTGTCGATTTTTACTGCCTGTATAAAGGAGAAGCAGACAGGAGCAGATCTTAAGATAGGGGATATACTACCTGATTTTGAGGTAGTGATGAATGACGGGTCTGTCGTTACTGATGAAATCCTCAAGGATAAAGTGTCTGTCGTTATGTTCTTTCATACGACCTGTCCTGATTGTCAGCAGGCTTTGCCTCGTATGCAGCAGATTTATGACGAATATACTTCAAAAGTAGTGTTATTTACCCTTATAAGCCGCGAACAGGGGAAAGATGATATAGAGTCTTATTTCAAGGAAAACGGACTGAATATGCCTTTTTCTGCCCAAAATGACCGTAAGGTCTATGAGAAATTTGCCAAGACCAGGATTCCTCGCATTTATATAAATGAAAAGGGCGGAATCATCAGGCATATCTTTACCGACGATCCCGTCCCTTCGTATGATGAACTAAAATCCTCTCTTGAATCCGTTATACGTTGAAAAGGAAGTGCATAATATCTCCGTCCTGAACGACGTATTCCTTTCCTTCCACTCCAAGTTTTCCTGCTGCCCTGCAGGCTGCTTCTGATTTCAATGTGACGAAATCGTCATATTTGATGACCTCTGCACGGATGAATCCCTTTTCGAAATCAGTGTGTATCACTCCTGCGGCCTTAGGAGCCTTGTCACCGACATTTATAGTCCACGCACGACATTCATCCGCACCAGCAGTGAAGTATGTACGGAGATTAAGAAGAGAATATGCGCTCTGGATGAGTCTTACCACTCCGGATTCTTCCAGTCCCATCTCTTCCAGGAACATCTGGCGCTCTTCATAACTCTCAAGTTCCGCTATATCCGATTCGATCTTTGCTGCAATTACAAGTATCTCGGCATCTTCATCCTTTACGGCCTCACGAACCTTCTCAACGTATTCGTTACCCGTCTTGGCTGAAGCCTCGTCAACGTTGCATACATACATTACAGGCTTGTTTGTGAGAAGGAAGAGTTCCTTTGCAAGTTGTTCTTCATCAGCGTTTTCCGGCTTTACAGTACGACAGGATTTTCCCTGCTCAAGGGCAGCCTTGTATCTTGTCAGGAGGTCGAATAGTTTCTTTGCATTCTTGTCTCCGCCTGTCTGAGCCTGCTTCTGCACCTTTGTGAGGCGGTTTTCCACTGTCTCAAGATCCTTCAGTTGAAGTTCCAGATCGATAACTTCCTTGTCTCTTACAGGATCGACCGTACCGTCAACGTGAACAATGTTAGGATCATCGAAGCATCGCAGTACGTGCAGGATTGCATCGGTCTCCCTGATATTTGCGAGGAACTGATTGCCAAGTCCTTCTCCTTTGCTCGCTCCCTTTACCAGACCTGCAATATCAACGATTTCCACTGTAGCAGGAATAACCCTCTTAGGATTGCAGAGACTCTCAAGCACTTCAAGTCTCTTGTCAGGTACTATAGTCGAACCGATGTTGGGCTCGATAGTACAGAAAGGAAAGTTTGCGCTTTGAGCCTTGCCGGAACTCACACAGTTGAACAAAGTCGATTTTCCTACGTTAGGAAGTCCTACAATACCGCATTTAAGTGCCATTTTCAGTTATCTTTTAGTTAAAATTCAATCAGGGCGCAAATTTACGCCAACTTTTTCTTTTTCTTTGCTTTATTTCCTTTTTTTAAGTAAAGTTTTTCTTTTTTTTATGTCCTTTTGAAATTATTGTCTTCAATTTTGCGTGATGAGACAGATATTATTTTTAATTGTATTCATTTTCGCATTCGGAAATAAAGGATATTGTCAGGATTCTCTGCTGATTATGTTCTGGAACGTTGAGAACTTTTTTGACTATACCGATGGAGGAGATGGGGAGTCGGACAAAGAGTTTTCTTCGTACGGAACCAGGCATTGGACCAAGAAAAGATTCTATGCTAAATGTGATGCTGTAGCAAAAAGCATAATGTGGATAGGAGACCGTTATGGTAGAATGCCAGATCTGATAGGCCTGGCAGAAATAGAAAACAAAGGAGTTCTTTTTAAGTTATTGAAATACACTGCTTTGCGTAAATACTATTATGAAGTGATACATTTTGATTCCAATGACAGAAGAGGAATAGATGTAGCATTTCTTTACAGGAGGTCGGTTATGGATCCGGAATCCATATCCTTAGTTACGCCCGAAATAGATGGAACACGATTTCCCACTCGTGATATTCTTCACGCCGAAATGAATATTTCAAACAGGTATTCAATAGATTTCATAGTCAATCATCATCCTTCAAAATTCGGAGGAGAAAAAGAATCCGTCGGAAGGAGAAATGCCGCTATGATGGCTTTGAAGATGTTATGTGATTCACTTGGTAAAGATAATATCGTAGCAATGGGAGATTTCAATGATAATCCGGAGGGTCCCGCTTTCGATATTATCGATGGACAACTGATAAATTTGGGTGCTGAACTGCATTCAAGAGGGGAGGGAACGATAAGATACGAAGGGAAATGGGATCTGATAGATATGTTCCTAATAGGGTCAGAATTATCTGGAAATGCACAGATGGAAGTATGCAGAATACCGTTTCTTATGGTGAGAGAAAACAAACATCCTGGAGAAAAGCCATTCAGGACTTATTCAGGGCCAAGATATACAGGTGGAGTCAGCGATCATTGTCCGATTATCTTAAAATTGATAAAATGAATTCATTGTTTTGTCAATTGATATTGCTATATTTGACAGATTTTGATACCCACATTTCAAGAATATCAATCGACCTCCACAGAAATTAATGACATTAAATATAAAAATATGAAAACCAGAATTGCTGAAAAATTCCAGACTCTCTATCAGACTGAGGGTGATTTCTTTGCGTCAGCAGGACGTATCAACCTTATCGGTGAGCATACCGACTATAATGGTGGATTCGTATTCCCGGGCGCTATTGACAAGGGAATGATTGCTGAAATCAAACTTAACGGAACCCAGACAGTCCGTGCTTTCGCGCTTGATCTTGACGAATATTGCGAGTTCGGTCTGAATGAAGAAGATGCTCCGGTACAGGCTTGGGCACGATATATCTTCGGTGTATGCCGCGAGATCCAGAAGAGGGGAGGAGTGATAGGAGGATTCAATACAGTATTTGCAGGTGATGTTCCTCTCGGAGCAGGAATGTCCTCTTCTGCAGCCCTTGAGAGCACTTTTGCATTCGCTCTCAACGAACTTTTCAACCTTGGCATCGACAAATTCGAACTTGCCCGCATCGGTCAGAGCACAGAGCACAACTACTGCGGAGTGAAGTGCGGTATAATGGATCAGTTCGCTTCCGTATTCGGCAAAGCAGGCAATCTTATGCGTCTTGACTGCCGTTCTATGGAATTCGAATACTTCCCGTTCGATCCTGAACAGCACGGCTACAAACTTGTACTTCTCAATTCACTTGTAAAGCACGAACTCGTAGGTTCACCATACAACGACCGCCGTGCATCCTGCGAAAGGGTAGCCAAGGTTCTCGGCCAGGAGTTCCTCCGCGGTGCAACAATGGATCAACTTGAAGCGATCAAGGATCAGATATCTGAGGAAGATTATCTCCGCGCACGTTATGTGATCGGTGAGGAGAAGAGAGTTCTCGACGTATGTGACGCTCTTGAAAAGGGAGATTATGAGACAGTCGGAGCCCGTATGTATGAGACTCACTGGGGAATGTCCAAGGACTATGAAGTGTCTTGCGAAGAACTTGATTTCCTCGCTGAAGTGGCTCAGGAATGCGGCGTGACAGGTTCCCGTATTATGGGAGGCGGCTTCGGCGGCTGTACCATCAACCTCGTCAAGGCTGAACTTTACGATGCATTCATAGCAAAGGCTAAGGCATCATTTGCAGAAAAGTATGGTCACGAGCCGGTTGAAATCCCTGTAGTGATCAGCGACGGAGCCCGCAGACTTGCATAATATTGCGTAACTGACATAGTTCGATTCCCCTCCGGAGCACAATGGGCAGTTTTTAAAGATTGCCCCATTTTACAAAAGCTTGATAATAAGCATAACATAAACCCCGAAAGTTAGACAAAAAACTTTCGGGGTTTATGTCAGTGTTTTATCGGAGCTTTTTATAATGAAACGAACTGATTATTATTTGCCAATTGAGGAAGAATCGCATAAATTTGTAGAAAACAACTGATGGTCTATGGAGTTGGAAAATATACATATCTTTGAACAGAAGAAAGTTCGCACGATGTGGGATGAGGAGAAGCAGGAGTGGTTCTTTTCAATTGTTGATGTATGCGCTGTTCTTACAGATCAAGATGACTATGATCTTGCAAAGAACTATTGGAAAGTATTGAAACATAGGCTCATAAAGGAAGGCAATGAGTCGGTTACAAAATGTAACCAACTGAAATTAGTGTCACCAAAAGATATATAATATGCTTACGGCTCTATTTTGTCATATACCCTTTTTGTTACATTTATATGTATAGAGAATGGCATCATACCATTCTACTCTTGCCCTTTTAGAATAACTTACGCCATCTTCGAGGCGAGCCATTCGGCGTCTATCTTTGCAAAACCTTCTTCGGGACGGATCTGTGGGTTGCGATCGAGGATGCCGGCACAGTCCTGATATACATTCCATCCTATATTTACTCCAAGCATCTGACCATCAAGTGCATACATAAATGTAATAATCCGTTCGTCCCCTTCTCCTTCACAGCGGTAGAAATGGAAAGTGGAAGCCATAAATTCATCTTTCTGTTCGGCAGGTACGCTTTTCTGCAGCATTTCCAATTTTGTAACGTATTTGCACATTTCCAGAACGATATCATCCAGACCGGCTTCCGCTACAAGCACTTTTTCCATAAGTGTTCCCATATCGTTGACACGTCTGAGAGTATATCCACCCATAGCCTTTGTGTGCATCGTTATTGCCTGCATCTGTGCCTCCGATATTTCTCCTGCAGGAATGAGCCACACCATCAGTTTACCTTCAGGATCGTGATAAAGTGTTTCGTATTTTGCCAGATTCATCTGGCCGCAGTGAGGGCATTCCCAAAGAAAAAGCGACCCGTCCGCAACTTTTGCCTTGAGTTCCGGGTTGTCTGATATATTTATACTTTTATATACTATGACCTTGTGTTGCTGTCCGCATTTGCTGCAGGGTGCCAGCGCTTCATTTATTATTGACATATATCTGATTGTTAGAATGTTACATTGAAAGTTGGACCGACGAAGAAGGGGTCTATGTTGATTCCGCTGTCAGCCATAATGCTGTTTCGGGCAGATCCTCCGTTGCAGGACATTGTAACTCCGAACGAGCAAGGCCATTCCAAAGTAAGGATACTGTGCATATCCAGCACGATACTTCCGCCTGCAGACCATAATCCCTTGTCTGCTAAGGCTGTGTAGTCGAAATGAGGGGTAATCACAAGTCTCTTGATCGAGAACATACTTCCTCCGATGGATACATCTCCGATGAATATAGGCACTGCATAATCAACTGTCAGTTTAGTGATTGAAGAGTTTCTTATCGACAACCAGTTGGAAAGCGAAGCATTGGAGGAAAGTCCTCGAGGCATAATGCTCACTATTGTCTGGCCGAAAACGGCATCGGACTTCAGTTTCTGCTGGGTCATCATAGTCAGTTTCATACCTTGTTCTCCAATAATTCCAGGGATATATCCATATATGTATAAATATCCCATCGGAGAAAAATAACTCTTGCTTTCAATGCTTCCTGATGCTCCTGCTTCCGCTCCTATACCCCATTTAGGATATACGGCGGAATTTGCCGTGCCTAGCATAGTATATGCCCTGAGAGAGCCTGTAAGACTATGTCTGAAGGTGTTTTCTCCTTTTTTCTGTCCTATATATACAGGATTATATGTAGTGGAATATTCTCCGTCTTCACCGAGAGAATTATGTTCTTCAAGTTCCATTACCGTGAGTGCGGTGTTGAACTTATCGTTTCCTATTCTGTATGATATCCTCGGGATTATACCTTTATACCATCCTCCTGAAGAAAAACTGAATGGAATATATGCCGAAAGGATACCTTCGATATAAGGCGAAGGAAGTTCTCTTGAAGATATTTCCATAGTAGCGTTTCCGTCGGGGTAGATATAAGCGTACGCATTGAATTGACGTGCCGCTCTGTCATTGAAGTTGACAGATGCCTCAATTACGGGGTAAAGTCCTGAATATGTGATCTTTGCGTGGCCTGAATGCCTCCATTTGGAAGGATTGTACGGGTCTTTATGTGCAGAATATCCGAATTCTCCTCTGGCTGTGGAAAGTCTGTTCTGGAATATTCCTGTCGCTCCGAGAGATGTCGCCTGCCATATCCTGTCGAATGACATATTCATAATATTGTCAACATTCACATACACCGGAGCCCACGAATGTACATTGAATATATGAGGAAGTTTGCGGTATCTTTCAGGTTCGGAAATATTGACATCTATATCGGCAGTCACGTTTCTTTCTTCTGCAATGGCCTTTTCCTGTGCTGTAACAGCCTCTGCGATATGATAGTGATGAAGATCTCTGAAATCCACTTTCCTGTTGATGAGAGAGTCCGTTGGAGTGCGGAACATTCTCATTCCTTTCATAGTCTGTGACGAATAGTAGAGCCATTCCCCGTTGTACTGGAAATCTGATGCTCCATATCTTGTGGAAGTCTTCTGACGGAGTTCTCCTGTTGCAGGATCCAGATGGTAGAGTTCATTCACTCCTGTTCTGTCGCAAGTGAATATAAGTTCATCACCATAGACTGAAAAATCCTTTATCTTCACCGGTTGAGGTGCAAGAATCCTTTCCCATCCGCTTTCCGCTTCGATGGAATCGTTGAGCAGGATACGATATATTCCATATCCGTTATCGGAAACAGCAGTCGCATATACGTCGTTGCCGAGCCATACGCTTTCTATCAATTGGAGACTGTCGGGCGCTGCAAAAGAAATTATTTCCTTGCCGGTTATCCCGCTCAGAATGTCGAGTGACGACCGTCCGCCGATTTCATATCTTATTGCTGCAATATGTGCCTGTGACTGTGTCGGAGAGGGATTATGAAGAAGATTACCGTTTTTGAGGGTGTGCTTTCCTGCATAACCTTCTTCAATATATCTTATCTTTGACCGGCTTTCCAGAGTCCATCTTTCATCACTGCTTGTCTCACTCCAATATATTCTCTTGAAATATGGTGACCACTGAAGTCGTCCGGCATCGTATGCAAATCGGCTTACCTTATGTTCGCGTCCGGTGCTGTCGATTCTCACCAGTGTCGGAACATCAGTGTGTCCTTTCTTTATGGCATAAATATCAGAGCCGACAGCCAGATTGTTGACGTAGTCGGTATATGTACGTGGTTCTTTTGTGACAGGTTCGGAAGTAATGTATGGCTTTCTGGCTTCTGCATCCTCTTTCCAAAGAGTATATATCGTATCGCACACTTCCATAAAGGCATCATTGAATTTCTTGCCTGTGAGTCTGCGCGTCGTGGTGTAGAATGCTCCAAGGTTGTACGGGCGGCGTGCTGCAAGATGATATCCTTCGTTCATAAACTCCGGACAATCATACAGGTAGCGGAATCCTCCTACAGTCAGGTATCCCAAGGAATAATAGTCAGGAGCATTATTGACCTGTGATACGAATCTCCATTTGTCCCAACTTCTGAAATCCCCATTATCGAATGCCACCCAATAATAGTTGAGAAAATCCGCTGTACGTCCTCTTCCTGAAGGAGTCCAGGCTGTTTCGGTGACGACAGCATCTCCTTCCATATTTGATATGCCAGGATATACCAATGAGACAAGAATGTTCCACATCTGTCCGAAAACCCAGGTGAAAGGCTTCTGAGCCTTGGTCATACCGAACTGCATCTGGGTTATATGACGTGATTCGTGTACCGAAAGCATAGTTGTCCAAGGCATAGGTTCAGGATCGTATGCTGACGGAATGGTGAACAGATCCATTCTGTTCGGTGCCCAGGCTACAGAACCGTTGGCAGCATTGTAGGCGTGCATCACTACAGGCATCTTTTTCCCGTCACCTTCTCCTGACACATAACCGCTGGTAAGCGACACAGGAATTCTGTATCTTTCTATCTTTCCGGCATATACCCTGGCCAGAGAATCCGTTCCTTCAGGATATATGACTTTGAAATTATCAGTCTCTATGGAGTACCATTTCGCTCTTCCAGGATCGTCTCCGGTCACATAGAATTGTGCGGAAGCCATAAAAGGAATCAGGATGGCTGCAAATACGAATATATTCTTTATAAATCTCATCTTATTGTCTGAAAACCGATTACAAATCTAATTATTTTTTATATTTTTGTGACTTATTCGGCTATTTTTACAAGCAAATAAACAACCGTAATTCTTATGACTACTATTCTGAATGTGCTTTCCGTTCTTGGAGGACTTGCAATGTTCCTCTATGGTATGGCACTTATGAGTGAAGGTCTCCAGAAGTCTGCAGGAGACCGTCTCAGAGCCTTTATGGCTAAAATGACTTCCAATTCATTCAAACGGGTACTTACAGGAACAGTTGTTACAGCCCTGGTTCAGTCTTCATCAGCCACTACCATTATGGTGGTAAGTTTTGTGAACGCAGGACTTCTTACCCTTGGCAACGCCATAGGTGTGATTATGGGAGCCAACATCGGTACGACGCTGACAGCCTGGATCACTTCATTGGGATTCTCAGTGAACATTGCTCTTTTCGCTGTCCCTATGATGGCCTTCGGTTTTGTTATGCATTCTTCAAAGAAGTCATCAGTAAAGAATATCGGTCAGTTTATGATGGGATTCGCCATTATGTATGTCGGTCTCACATTTATGAAGGATTGTTCTAATGAGGTTCTGGGCAACTATCAGGCCGGAATGATGAACTTCTTCGGCAGCATCAACGGTTTCGGATTCGGCTCTGTGCTTCTTTTCCTCATCGCGGGAGCAGTGCTGACTATCGTCCTTCAGGCTTCAAGTGCCACAATGGCCATAACTATGCTTCTTGCGGCTTCCGGACTGATCGACTTCAAACTTGCGGTTGCAATGGTGCTTGGAGAGAACATTGGTACTACAATCACAGCAAATATAGCGGCTTCAGTTGCCAATACATCAGCAAAAAGAGCGGCACGTGCGCATACTATTTTCAATATAATCGGAGTTATCTGGGTTCTTTGCCTGCTGAAACCTATAGTAAGTCTGATCTGCCATATAATGGTTTCCCTCGGATTCTATGATCCTGTTGAGGCCAGTTCTCAACTTGCAGCAATCGCAAACAGCGGAATGGCGCCAGATCCTGCAGAAATGGAGATATACAAGAATTCCCTTCTTTACGGAATCGCAATGCTTCACACCCTCTTCAATGTGACCAACACATTTGTTCTTATATGGTTCGTTCCTCTTATCGAGAAGGCTGTGGTATGGCTTGTCAAGGAGCCTAAGGGTGAGACCGAAGTTTTCAGGCTCAAATTTATCTCCGGAGGTCCTCTCAACACTGCGGAACTTTCTCTCAGAGAGGCTCAGCAGGAACTCATCCATTTTGCAGAAATATGCCGCAACGGCTTCGGTTACATACGTCAGGCTATAAATGAGCAGGATCCTGACAAGTTCGACCAGATCAATGAAAAACTCATAAAGTATGAGGAAATTTCCGACAGGATAGAGTACGAGATCGCTACATATCTCAATGAGGTGGGCAAGAATGAGATAAGCGAAGATGCAGCCGACACGATAAGGTCTATGTACAAGATAATCGGAGAACTCGAGTCCCTCGGTGACTCAGGAGAAGCAATCGGACGTATCCTCAAGAGAAAGAACGTTCACGGCAAGACATTCGACAAGCCTCTCCTCGATCGTCTGAACAAGATTATGGATCTGGTACAGAAGGGTTATGATGTGATGATCGAGAACCTGAAGAATCCTGATCTCAAAGAAATATCCAATGCGGAGAATGCCGAGTACAACATCAACGAGTGCAGAAATCATCTTCGTGAGGAGCATATCGTGAATATCGAGAGCAACAGTTACAACTATCTCACCGGTGTTTACTTTATGGATGTTATTGCGGAACTTGAGAAGATCGGTGACTTCCTCATCAATATTTCTCAGGCTCTTGTGGGAAAATTTGAATATGAGAAATAGAATAATTGCATTTATGTTTCTTGTGGCTGTTGCTGCAGGATGCGTAAGCGGAAAGAAGGCAGAGCAGTTCAAGGCTCTGCCTTTTCCTGATTGTACACCTTCGGGGATGTTGGAAAATCCCTTGGATAGGGCAGAATATGTTGCAGAACATTATTGGGATGCCATTACGGATCCGTCAAGAGAGTATCCTTCCGATTCTCTTCTTTTGAGCGGAGTCCGCAGAAGCGATGTCGAACAGAAATTCGCTGACTGGACCTCGGTTCTGGATATGATTCCTTTCCCAAAGGCCGAAAAGGCCGTTTCCAGGCTCTATGGCAGGGCTATGGCCTGCGGAAGCAAGGATAGTATCTCCGATATGCTCAGATCATTTTCGGATCTGGTATATAAATATTTCTACGATCCCAATTCACCGGTCCGCAATGAGGATTATTATAATGTTTTCGTGAGCAGGCTTTCGGAGCATCCGGGACTGTCACCTGAAATGAAGGGTAAATATGAATATGATGCAAGGATGACTTCATTGAACCGGACAGGAACGGTGGCGGCTGATTTTACCTTTGCTGACAAAAGAGGACGTATGCACACTCTTCACGGCATAAAGGCTCCTCTTACGCTTCTGTTTTTCAGCAATCCCGGCTGTGATGCCTGTCTGAACATCATAAATGTACTTAAGGGAGAATCAAAGATAGCACAGATGATTTCTTCCGGCACACTTGCAGTCCTCAATATCTATATAGATGAGGATCTGCAGGGATGGCGTGATTATATGCCGATATATCCTGAGGAATGGTACAACGGATTCGATCCTGATCTCGTAATCCGTAATGACAGACTTTATAATGTCCGTGCCATACCGTCTCTTTATCTTCTTGATGAAGAAAAAAGGGTCATCCTGAAGGATGCCCCTGAAAATCGTCTGTTCAACGTATTACTCTCTCGATGAATGTGTTCTCCTGTATTGGAAAGGAGTCATTTCGGTGAGTTGTTTGAACCATCTTGAAAAATTATAATTCTGAGGTATTCCCACCTTGATTCCTATTTCCTCGATTGACAATCTTTCTTTTGAGGTAAGGAGGATTTTGCTTTCTTCGATCCTTAATGTGTTGAGCCATATCTGGAAAGTGGTATTCAGATCATTGTTGATATACTGTGAGAGATAATTGTGATTCGTACCCATCTCCATAGCCACTTCCTTGATGTTCAGTCCTTCCCTGCAATATCTCTTCTCGTTTACCCATTTTTCCACCAGGGGTCTCATCTTTTCGGAGATATCTCTTGATTTTTCCTTTTTCTCAGGTATTGGTTTGGATTCAAGATAGAAATTCTTTTTTCTGATATTGTCTATCTTCTTGGTAGCGAAACCTACAGTCTTGAATACCATATACAGATAGATGAATGGAACAAGACTATAATAGACCAGTTGCAATGAATCTATATAGAATACAACCAATGTCGCTATAAACAATATGAAAGACAGAATCAGTGTGACGCTCATCCATCTCATATCAGGTCCTTCATCGTAATAGTTTTCTATTTCTTTTACGCATTTCCGGTATTCATTCATACAGGTATAGAGCATCCAGACGCATTTCAGACCGTAGATGCATCCGAATACCACTATTATGATGTTTTGGATTGAAGGAATCAATAGACCAGTTATACCTGCTGCCAGAAGAAGAGAAATCGGTATAAGTCCGTCAACGATGAAATGCTTTATTCTGTATCTCGGACTTTCAATAAGGTATAGGAACGAAACGTAGGTAAGCCAGGAAAAAATCAAGGTGAAGCCTACGAGCATCCAGAAGTCTATAAAATCTCCGTGGTGCTGCGGGAGGATGAGCCTGAATACACAGTAGCAGGTCATCAGTCCTGTAGCAAGTCCTAATATATATCTTGATTTTCTGTAACTTTTCAGACTACCGTCCTTCGGGGGCATATTGAGCATAGTCACTACTCCCGTCAGAATTCCGAAAATCAGGATATATGCGAAATTGATAAGGATGTAAAGAGTGTTCTTTTCCATTTCATACTACGTTCTCGTTGCAAATTTAGATTTTTTTATAATAAAAAATATTGTGTGTGCGTAAATTTTTATATAGAAACAATAATAAAAATTGTATCTGCTTCAATTTTACGCAAAAAACCTTGTATCTGCATCAAAAAATGCGTCTTGGAAAACAAAAATTGTATTTACAGAAAAACCGCAATGCAATATTTGCAAGGCGCTCCGTTGTGTGTCTATCTTTGCTCTCGCTGAGCGACGGTATTGAATAAGGATTCGATTCCTTTTCGATAGGATTTTCATCCTTCGTCACCAGCACAGACCTTTAATTCATTTATTAATTACAGACGTGCTGATGAAAAAGTATCTGATAATTGCACTGATTCTAGTCTTCGCTTTCCCGAGCAGATCTGATGCTCAGAAAGTCGGTCTTAAGACAAATGCCCTTTACTGGGCTACAACGACACCGAATCTTGGTATGGAGTTCGGAATGGGAGATCGCTTCTCATTGGAATTGTCTGGGGGATATAATCCTTGGACACTTTGTGTCGATAATAACAGGAAGGTAAAGCATTTCCTCGTGAGTCCGGAGATCAGATATTGGTTCTGCGAAAGTTTCAACGGCCATTTCCTCGGTCTGAAGGCAAATTACACTATGTTCAATGTAGGTGATGTTCACGTCCTGAATTCTTTTTATGAATCAAAGGGTGACGGTCCTTTCATCGATGCCTGTCTAAATTCACGTGTGGAAGGCTGGGCTGCCGGAGCCGGAATAACCTACGGATATTCCTGGATCATCAGTCCGCGCTGGAATATGGAGGTGGATCTCGGCATCGGATACTGGTATGCCGACTATGACAGATTCGAAAGCAGGAAATGCGGCCTTTTCCAGGATTCGGCCATCAAGCACGTTTTCGGTCTTACAGATATTGGACTTTCATTTATTTATATGATAAGATAAGGAGAGACGGTTATGAAAAAGTCAATTATACTTTCAGCAATGTTGCTTGTGTTCTCAACAGTAATGAGCGCACAGACAGTGATCAGCAGCCAGTCGCTTACCGAGGACGGAGAAAGGGTAGTGGTTTCTTTCGATGTTGAGACTGATGTGAAGAGCATTCCGGCCAACCGTAAGGAAATAATAATGCCTTTCATTTATAATGCTAAGGATACCCTGTGGCTTGAGACTCTCGAAGTATTCGGAAAAGGACGTTTCAAGAGAGAAATGCAGGAAAACCACCTTGCAGGCGACAAAGACTGGGCGCTTGCGGAGAATCAGGTGATCAAGGGAGATGTATATCACTATATATCTTCAGTACCTCTCAAGAGATGGATGAAATCGACAAATCTCGGAATCAAGAGGCAGATGGTAGGATGTAACTGCGAGGAAGAACTTGCTGACCAGACTCTCGCTGAAGGAGTTGCTCTCTTTGAAGAACCTCTTCTCCCAGCAAGAAGGATTCCTGCAACATTCGCTCTTGCTGATGCGACAAGGCAGTGGGATTTCGGACAGGATGAACTCGAGATCATCTTCAAGGTGTCAAAGATAGAGATCGATTCGACAGTATTCAACAATGAGGTTACATTCGGAAAGATCCTCGCAGCGATCGACAAGATATTTGCAAATCCTAAATATAAGGTTGACAAGATCGAGATAGCAGGTTACGCTTCTCCGGAGGGTCGCCGCAGTTTCAACAACTGGCTTGCAGAGAATCGTGCCAAGGCTCTGATCAACTACATAATCGAAAACAGGCCTCAGTACAATCTCACAGAAGACAGTTTCCGTCTCCGCAACGGAGAAGAGAACTGGCCGGGACTCAGAAGATTGGTTCTTGCATCCAATATCGCAGAAAAGGATCAGATAGTTGAAATCATCGATATGGATCTGCCGGATGAGGAAAAGAAACTCAAACTCAAGGCTATCGACAAAGGCAAGGTCTGGAAGAAGATGCTTAATGAGGTTTATCCTCACCTCAGATGCGCAAGATATCTGGCAGTATTCTATGATTCGACACAGGATGAGGCCGTGGATATGATCAACCTGGCGAACCAGATGATCCGCGAAGGAAAATATGCAGAAGCATACGCGACAGTAGAGCCATATCAGGACGATCTCAGGGCTTATAACACAGTGGGTACTGCGCTAATGATGCAGGGTAAGTTTGAGGAAGCCCTCCCTTGGCTTCAGAAGGCGGTGGAAAGCAATACTGCTTCGGCACAGGATAACATAGACCTTATAAACGCCGAACTTGAGTATGAGGCTCAGAAGAAGGCGGAAATAGAGGAATATCTCAAAAGATTCGAATAAAGACTAACAATAAAAACCATTAATTAACACTTTAAATTTTAAAGTTATGAAACTCACCAAATTGATGTTGTCTGCTTGCGTAGCAGCGTTGGCACTTGTTTCTTGCAACAAGGAAGAACACACACCAGTAGTTGACGGTGTAAAGACTGTGGAAATGTCTATTGCTAACCTTATTATGACCAAGGGTGATGCAGGTACGAAGATTTCAGATGGCGCTGCTGTCGTAGTGAATGATTTCCAGGTTTTCCTTACTGATGACACTTACACTCACGCTTACACTGAAGGAGTGAAAGGTGATAATAATGCAGAGCCTAAGTTCTATTGGACAAAGACCGATCTCGGAACAGGCTTTACTTCTATCGCGCAGAATTATCATTATGTTTCACATCACTGTACAAAGATCGTTGCAGTTGCCAATGCTGGCAAGCAACTTACTTTGGCAGAGGCTCTTGAACTCGGTACAACAATCGACCTCCAGCAGGATCAGAACAATCTCCTTCTTTTTGCAAATGCTGCTCTGACAAGACACGCTGAGGGCAAGATGCACGAATCTGAAGGCAAGTATGCTGAGGTTTATGTTGCTAATCCAATTCTTACTCCTACAGTTGCACGTTTCGAAGTTGACGGTTTCGTGATGAACTTCAACGGTGAAAAATACACAAAGGCTACAGTTCTTGATATCGCGTTCCAGGACTACTATCCATCAATGAAGAATGCAGTTCCTACTGGTACAAGAGTTATTCCGATTGCAAATCTTGATGCTGATGCAGATGTTTATTCTTGGTTCAATTCAACTGCTGCTGCAAACTTCGGATGGTTCAGAGATTCATTCACTACTGCAGTTCTCGAGAAGCCTGCAACTCCGGATGCTGCCAACAGATATATCGCAAAGGCTGACATCGCACCTAAGGCATATCATTTCTTTGCTCCTGCAGAGGTTCCTGATATGATGATCAACCTCGTTCTCGACGGAATAGCAGGTACAAATATTCCTGCATACCTCTGGACAAACATCTTCAAGTATGTTGACAAGGCTACAAACGAGACAAAGACTCTCGAGCAGATCGAACCAGGAAAGATCTACCGTATGAGTGCAGCAGGCGAGGCTCTTGGTGACGGTTCTATTCCTTTCGATGAGGAAGACCTCAATGCAGTAGAGCGTTGCCTCGAGGTGACAGTGGATGTTGCAAACTGGGAGGTAATCCTTGTAACTCCAGAGTTCTAAAACGAAATTACATTCAATTCAAAGAAAACAACATCAATAAATATATGGAGGGGCTCAGGCTCCGACCCGCCCCTCCAGTATTTATTAATAATCAAAACCCTTCAAAAACATACAGATTATGAAACTAAGAAACATTGCTTTATGCCTTCTTCTCGTGGGAGGACTCTCCGCTTCCTGCATCAGAGAAGACAATAGCGATTGCTATAACACATATCGTCTTGCCTTGAGTTATCTGGGTGACGGTACTACTGAAATCTTTCAGCAGAAGATCAATCGCGTTGACCTGTATGTTTTTGACCAGAACAGCAACTGTGTCTCTTCCAACCGTCTTTCCGACGCCGAGATGCAGGCTCAACTTGTTACGCTTCCGCCGCTCGATCCGGGTGACTACCGTTTCGTTTTCGTAGGAAATGCGTATGAGACCAAGGTCGAGAACCTTGATTCGAAGGATCTGAGCAAGATAACCTTTGCTGCCGATGACTACATCAACGGAGAGACTGTGTCCGGCAACGATTCTCTTTACTGGTCTTCAATTGATTACACAATCGAACCATTCAGCGCTTACGAGAAGGAGGAGACCAAAACAGCCTACTTCGCCAGTTCGCATTACAACATTATTGTTGAGGTTGTCAATGCACCGGAAAATATCGGAAAGCACCCTAAGATAGAACTTGTCGGTGTTTCTCCTCAGACCGATTTCCATAACACAGCCAAAGGACAGGCGACAGACTATATTATGGAGACCGAACACGATGGTATCAAGACCACGACGGCCGTAAATAATATAATGAGACATAAGAACCATAAGGATGTATATCTGAGAGTGACAGGCGAGGACGGAACTCCGGTTGCTATAATCAATTTTGATGAGCACATCGAAAGATTCAAGGAGTTCATCAATCCTGAACTTCACGAATGCACGATTCCTTTCCTGATCGAATTCGGAACACCAGGCTATCCTGTTCCTGACGACAACATCTGCCTTGAGGTCACAATCTCGATCCCATCCTGGTTCATTCAACTAGTTACCCCGGACTTTAAAAAATAATCACCACGTTTTATGCAGAAGATAAACAACATATTTAATAAGGCGGCTTTAGCGGTCATTACGGCAGTTCTTGCTACCGGTTGCATCTTCGAGAAGATGGAAATGCCGAAGGATCTGCAAAGCGTGTTGATCCAGATCAATGTATCTGCGGACGAAATTCAGACCAAGTCCGAGCCGACATCATCAGAGTCTGCAATCAATACCCTGCATATATATGCATTCAGCGGTAACGGACTTGCAGGTTATCATCAGAGAAACGTTACTACTGTAAACGAGCCTTTCCTTATGGATCTTGTTCTTCCTGAAGGAACGAGCATTCCGGTTGATTTCTATCTCATCGCGAATGCATCCTCTATGATGGACCGCAACAATCCTGTACAACTGTCTGAAACAATGACAAAGGCTCAACTTGAAGCCCTCAAATATACAGGAATAGCATCCGGATCGCCGCTTCCTCTTTACTGCAAGGAGCAGAAGAACCTCAACACCACACAATACACAGCAAGCGAGGCACAGGGTCATATCGGACACCTTGAACTTGTCGAGAAGGTGCATTTCACCCTCACAAGATCCCTTGCAAAACTATCTGTCTATGGAGCGAAACCGGCAGGAGCATCAACTTCTCCTAATATTATTTCCGTGACTATGCTTGCTGTAGGAACAAGAGAATACAGTTATCTCTATCCTCAGACTGATGAAATCCTCAATGCGGTTCCATCCCGGGTCAATGATAGGGTTTTTCCTCTTCTCGACCAGAAAGTTATGTTAAACGAAATCAGCGGTGCTGCAAATTCAGCCGCGAGTTATACTCCGGTAATGACAGCGCCGGCCTATCTTCCGGAAGTCACATACGGTTCAATGGATTGGTCCGTGCCATCAGAAAATATCAGAGCAGTGAGTCTGATGATTGAATATTCGCTTTCAGACGGAGGTGAATTGAAGATAGGATATATCTATATGCCTCCGATCCAGAGAAACAAGCACTATAAGGTCTGTATCCTCATCAGTTCACAGGACGAAGGAAAGATTACAGTCACATACGATGTAGCGGACTGGAATGATCATAACATACCTGACTTCGAATTCGCTTATCCTACCCATTCGTATGTGAGGGAATCGATACCGGTTACAGATGCTGACCTTTCCGTCAAACCTTCAGGTCGTGCCGAGATGTCTGAGACAAAGGCCTTCGAGGGATATTTCCAGATGACGGCTCCTGTCAGCGAAAGTTTCACACCGACCTTGGTAGGCAATCGCGCCAGCGAAGCGGAAATCACGATATATAAATATGAAACAAGTGAATTGATTACCGAAAGACCGGTTCCGGCCTACAACGGATGGTACAAGATAAAAGTAACCCCTAATAATGACTTCCCTATAGGAGAAACCGTAAATCTTGCGCTCACATATAAGCCTGGACTTATAGACGGCCACGAATTCCTTCTTATCAACGGAAGTGCAGGTAACTTCTACTGGCCTTCAAGCACGGATGCCAACTACGTAACAATCACAATGGTAAACTAAGATGAAAATGAAAAGGATTTTAAATACTCTTACCTGCTTTGCAGTTCTTCTGACGGCCTTCTCTTGCCAGCAGGAACTGATAGTTGATGTGTCTGTCAACGAGAGCATTATTCTTGACCTTTCATCGGGTCTTACCAAGGCTGATGATACGGATACCGAATCGTATATCGATCATATTGATGTGTTCATCTTTGCAGTTTCCGGATCAACTCCAGGCCAGTGTGTCGTACACGAGCACTTTACTGTCAACAATACACCAACGGTCACTCTCGAGGCTAAGAGAACGGATTTTCCAGAGAATGCAGAATATTACGTATATCTCATAGCGAACAGCACTCAGGATCTGTCAGGAATCGCTTCATACAGTGAATTGCACGATATGATGCAGGAGGACATCAACCTCCATCTTACCGGTCTTACCATCGACGTTGCTCCGAAATATTTCCTTATGGACGGTATTGCGAAGGACGGAAACGGAAATTCACCTGTAGTGCTTTATAACGGCAGACCACAGGATGATACCGAACTTTTCGCTACACTCAAGAGAGCAGCAGCAAAGGTCGTAATCAATGTAACGGCAGGTGATGCAGTCACTTTTATGCCGTACGGCACAGCAGAAGGTTCTGAAGGCGGTCTTTATTATGTGAGGAATCTCCCGTATGACACCTACCTTCTTGCCGAGACTCTTCCTGCAAGCGAGATTCTATATGCGAAACTTACTACTACAGGAAAGACAAACTCAGGTCATTTCCTCTGGGATCCTACCACAGAAGAAGGTAAGAAGAAGGTTACATTGACAACATACGTATATCCTCACTGCTGGGTGGGACAGTCCATCCTTGATAAGGAAACCTGTGTTGTGATGAATCTTCCTATGGATTATAAGAAGGATGCTGGTTCGGTGGCTGAGCCATTCCACAACAGTTGGTACAAGATTCCGATGACCGACAACCAGACTTTTGAAAGGAACAATTACTACGAAGTGAACATCACTGTAAACCGTCCTGGTGCAATCGTTGAGTCAGAGCCTACCGTACTTGAAGAAATCTTCTATGCTGTCGGTGAATGGACAACTGTCGATATCAATATTTCGGATGCATCAAGACCGTCATATCTTCAACTCAACACCGACCACGTCGATATGTATAACGTGAACATAGACAACAAATCACTCAGTTATGCATCATCGTCACCGGTTTCCATCGAACTCGTCAAGGCATATTACGTCAATTATCTTGACCAGGAGGTAGATGTGACTACATCTGCGATCACTGCATCTCCTATTGACGGCAGTGCTCTCAATGGAGGAGTTACAATCAATTCTCCTTTCGTAGGAAAGACCGATGCTGAGATTGCGGCAGAGATTGCAGCCCTTGGTTCAGCACCTTCAGTACGTGACGAGCCGGTTAATCCTGAAGTCCAGGCACCGGATCCTCAGGAAATCGTCAACAGATACAATCAGGGTCAGTACGAATACAGAAGAATCACATATTCAGGTTCAGGTGCAAATGTTGTCTTCAGAGCGGTTTCAAATTCCAGCAGTACAGGAAGACAAAACGCTCAACTTGCTCAGAATGAGTACGATGCAGCATATCAGGCATATATCGAATGGTCAAGCCTGACTGCACAGGAACAGGCTGAAAAAATCCAGCAGTATCAGGACGAACTGGCACTCTATAATACTGAGGTTGCAGCATTGAACGCTTACAATCAGTCTGTCAGGGAAATCCTTGATTCCGATGAGGACTCGCACAACAATGCTATCCGTTATATGGAATTCAAGGTTACCAATCAGGAAGGAGACACGGCATACTTTACAGTGCACCAGTACCCGACCATTTACATCAGCAACAGAAGAGGAGCGTATTCCTACAGGTCTGACTTCAATGGAACCAACTATGAGACAGAAGGAGATAGAGCCGGAGCAAATTGGGATAACGGCAGATGGGATTATGGCAGAACATCTTCAGGAAGTTACTTCTTCGGATCCAAGGTAGCATTAGGCTCAGAAGGAAATTATACCATCAATTATGCCTATTGGGATGATGGCGAAATCGTCACTCCTGAAATCGGGACACTGAACAATCCGAGAATGTATCACGTACACGTGACAGCCACATCCTCCACTTACATAGTAGCAAGACCTCGTCTGGATGCCAACGGTTACACCGAGAGTTCGGCTGACAACACAAAACTGGTTTCACCGTCCTTTATGATAGCATCGCAGTTGGGAGCAACCCTCTCTCCGGACGGAGGAGTCAATCAGGCCAAGTCTCACTGTGAACAATATATAGAAGTAGGTGTTGACGGGCAGGTATATGACGACTGGAGACTCCCTACAGCAGCAGAGATAGACATCATCATCCAACACCAGGATATAAGCGATGCAATGGCAGTAGTACTCTCAGGATCAGCATATTATTGCGCATATAACACTGACAGAAACGGAAATGTGATCTATACAAAGGCAACAGGAAAGAGCGGTACACAGAATGCCGTACGATGCATACGTGACGTTTATTAGAAAAAAGAAGAGTAGTAGTATTGAATAATAAGAAGAGAAAAAATGAAAGGAATTATCAGAATACTTGCGGCAGTCGCGACTTTGATCGGGCTTTCGGTTTCCTGCACCAGGGATATCATTATTCCTGATGTGAATGATGCTCCTGTCGGATACAGAACAATCGAGTTTATGGCTCAGGTACCCGAAATGAATCAGGTGCAGACGAAAGCGGTCGATCCGGACGGTGGTGGAGTTCAGAATATGACTATCTTCTGCTTCGATGCAAACAGTCTTTTCATAACCACTGTAAACGTGAAGGACATAGTACGCGATGAAATCGTTGCCGGAAACGCTTCGATGGGAGGAAAGTTCAAGGTAAACATCCCTGACCACGCTGTGACCCTTCAACTTGTAGGAAACCAGAATCTTACATATTTCAATGAAGATGATTACCGTGGTATGTCGGAAGTTGAGGTTATGTCCGCTCTTGAAGCATCTGCAGGACGTATGATCTATTGGGCACGCAAGACCGTTGACGAATTGAAAGGCCATAACACAGAGTCCAATCCTGTGCTCCTCACCCGCAACCAGGCCAAGTTCACGCTTGAAGTTGCATCAGGTGTTCCTTTCGTACAGAGCGGATGGATTGTAGTCAACACTAACGCCTACGGAACAGTGGCTCCTTATTGCCCGGAGCACGGTTTTGAGTCCCCTCATTACATTGACAGACCATTTGTAACTCTGCCTGAGAATAATCATAAACTCACAGAATTCCTCAATGTACGTACCAATCCTGAAGAGTTTGTCTTCGAGACAGAAAACACGGCTGACGACCCTGTTGATTTCATCTTGAGGGGTTCATACAACGGAGGACCGGAACTTTATTACCGCATCTCGATCATTGACTCCAATGGAGAATATATCCCTATCTACAGAAATCACCACTACAAAGTCAACATCGACGGTGAGTTATATTATGGCCAGCCTTCATTCGAACAGGCTCTTGAGGCTCCGGCGACAAACAATGTATGGGTGTCGGTAGCGGATGATATCAGAAGCATATCAGACGGCTCAAGCACGCTGACAGTTGATAAGACTGCAATTGTAATTGCAGAAAAGGATATTCCTTCACAAGGATCATCATATTATATCTCATATACATATACCGGAAGTGAGACTGTGGAAGTTTCCTGGGTAGGGGACAATAATGTTGCTCTTCACAACTTCTCTCATACTGACGGAAGCATCGGCATTATCCTTAACAATATGGATGGCCTCAGCAAGCGCGAAGGAACCCTCCTTATCAAGGCCGGTCGTCTTTCAAGGAAGGTAAAGATCATCACAATCAGCCAGCAGACTTTTGTTCCTGCCTGGATCACAACCAACGTATATGGCGGAGAGACAGGAGAACACGTGACTATGATATTCACGATTCCTGATGACTGCCCTGCGGAAATCTTCCCTATGGAAGTCCTTGTGTCTGTGAACGATATGGATGTCAGAAACGAGTCAGGTATGGTTCTTCCTGTGATCACGGCAGAAGATGATCCGGAGAGATATGGAGAAGACAATGGAATCGGTTACAAATATGTCCTTACTGTAGAAAGCACAGGAAAGCAGAGAATTTATTTCGAGACAATTCTCACGCATACTGAGAATGCCACCATCACAGCCAAGATCGAGGCAGAGCATTTCATTCCTGTTGAGAAGACAGCCACATTCAAGCACGCTGAAGACAAGTGGATCATCATCGATAACCTCAGACATTATACAGCGGCTATTCCAAAGGACGAGGTAATCCACTACTATCTGGTCCCTCAGAAGATCAATGCTCCTCTGGAACTTCACACTCACCTCGGAACAGATGTGGTATGGAACACCACAACCAGAGAATATGACTTTACCCCTATTGCTCCGGGTGCGGATGACGAATTCCTTATGTATTCGAAATATCTGGATCACACGGTAGAAGAGTACTTCCACTTTGAGGAAGTGGATGCTTCAAACTGGGGAACCGGCGGACGAGTTCACGGCTTCTACAGGACCGACACTCCTCTTCAGACGGGCGAGGCAGCCGTATTCCACCTCAAGACCAATGCACCGGTGAGTGCGGAAATTGTGAGAATAACTTCAAACCCTAACGGATCTCCATCAGTCAAGGGTAGCGGAAACTGTGCAGGAAATGACTATAAATCAGTAATTTTCGAACTTGCCAACTTCCACCCATTCCATTTTGCAGCACAGGTGAACGGCCAGGGTGATGTAGTTGACGGTGAGAATCCGGAGACAGTAGAGACGGCTCTTGTATCATACGTTCCAGGCAGCAATGTAGTCATCTCCTTCGATGTCACAAGTTTCCAGTCAACCATACGTGGAGACGACAATTCTGTCCTTGCTGACGGTCAGGTTTCAGTGGATCCTTTCGGCACAGCCTTCGACATCTACATCGACGCTCCGATGCTTGAAATAGATCCGAACGACCCTTACTATAAGGCTGGAAAGATCGAAAAGGACACATCTGTTGAAGGCAGATACGTCTATCACGTGGCTGCAGACAGATCTGCTGAAGCCAACGGAGGAAACCCTCTCGGATATGACGGAATCAACACCAACCGTTCAGGCGAAAGAAAGTCCATCACTTTCAAGACCAAGGATATTGTAAGCGTCGGCGACATCAAGATATCTTCCGACAAATCGAAGGTAGTATTCTATGACAAGACTTTCAGAATCCAGAACCAGTTGATAACAGGAAAGATACAGTATAATGACGGTGGAACCCTCAAGGACATCCCTGCAGGCTCATTCGTACCGTTCGAAGTTCTTCCTACATACAATAGAATCGGAGCGGTTGATGTCAACGAATCTGGAAATTTCGAACTTCAACTCAGAAGCGAATACCGATACAACTGGACAGTTGACGATGTCAAGTTCCAGTTCAATAACGGAGGTAAGGTTTATGAAAAGTCCTTCGGTGATCTTGCTGAACTTTATGAACACCTCCAGAATGGCAGAATTATAGTTCTCGAATAATTCTGTCTGCCGAATAGCAGCCTATTACATTCAATACTACGCTCAACTTCAACCACCCCAAGGCTGAGTCCAACTGGACGGGGTGGTTGATATTTTTATGATGTTTGAGAAATAAATCATAATTTTGGGAAATTGAATTTAAACCTCTCCCAAAGGGACATTAATTATATGAAAAAATCGTCCACCAGCACCGGTAGCGGACACCATCATTGCCCGGATCGAGCAGGAAGCGCCCTCTACCAAGACCTATATGGACGCCAGCAACAATATCCGCTGGTCCGAAAACGACCAAATTGCAGGATTTATGAAATCCTCCCTGTTGGCATAATGTGTCATTAAATGGTTTGTCAATTTCAGATATTAATTCTAAATTTGGAATTTCTATCGTGAAATATAATAATCAATATACAATGAAACTTACAAAAGAACTTTGGGGCAAGGCTGCCTGCGGAAAAGAGATTTATCTCTATACACTGACTAATGAAAAAGGAGCATACGTACAGTTGTCCAACGTGGGGGCCGGAATAGTCTCCGTAGTGGTTCCTGACAAGGATGGAAATCTTGCAGATGTGGTTCTGGGCTATCCGGAGCCTTCAAGTTATTTCGGGGACGGCCCTTGTATGGGAAAGATTCCCGGAAGATATGCCAACCGTGTCGCCCTCGGCAAATTCACCCTCGATGGAGCAGAATATACACTTCCTGTAAATAACGGCCCGAATCATCTTCACGGAGGTCCTGAGGGCTTCCAGAACAAGGTATGGGAAAGTCGCGAGAACGAAGGGGGAGTGGAATTCCTTTATTATTCTGAGGATGGAGAACAAGGCTATCCGGGAGCATTGAAAGCCATTGCACGATACGACTGGAGCGAAGACTGCGAACTTCGTCTCACCCTCACGGCCGAGTCTGATGCACCGACTGTAATCAACCTTACCAACCACGCCTATTTCAATCTCAACGGCGAGGGTAACGGCAATATTCTCGGTCATATTCTCAGGCTTAATTGTTCCGAATATCTCCCGACCGATGCCACTCAGATACCTCTCGGCGAAAGTGCTCCTGTAGCAGGAACCCCGATGGATTTCGTGGTAGGAAAACCTATCGGCCAGGATATCAATGCCGATTTTGAACCTCTTAAAATAGGTAAAGGTTACGACCACTGCTGGGTCATCGACGGTGCAGAGCCGGGACAACTCCAGGACTGCGCGGAACTCTATGCTCCGGAAAGCGGCAGGTCGCTTCAGATATTCACAACCCAGCCGGGCGTGCAGGTTTATACCGGAAACTGGCTTTCAGGCTGCCCAGCAGGCAAGAACGGACATATCTATGAAGACTACACCGGTGTGGCAATCGAATGTCAGAACTATCCTGATGCTCCGAACAAACCAGAATACCCATCGTCCGAACTCCGTCCGGGAGAAGTTTATGAACAGGCAATCATCTTCGCCTTCTCTGTACGATAACCTATGAAACAATATCTAGACCTCTTACGTCATATCCGCGAAAACGGAACAATGAAGTCCGACCGCACCGGCACGGGCACACAAAGCATATTCGGCTATCAGATGCGCTTCGATCTCAGCGAAGGTTTCCCCCTTCTCACCACAAAGAAAGTGCATCTCAAATCCATCATATACGAACTTCTCTGGTTCATAGCAGGGGATACTAATGTGAAATATCTTCAGGATCACGGAGTTACCATCTGGGACGAGTGGGCTGATGAAAACGGTGATCTCGGCCCTGTCTATGGTCATCAGTGGCGCAGTTGGCCGACTCCGGACGGAGGCACAATAGACCAACTCTCCAATGTAATAAATCAGATAAAGAACAACCCGGATTCACGCCGTATGATAGTGTCGGCCTGGAATGTAGCCGAAGTGGAAAAGATGGCTCTCCCACCTTGCCACTCCCTCTTCCAATTCTATGTGGCCGACGGCAAACTCTCCTGCCAACTCTACCAGCGCAGCGCAGACGTATTCCTCGGAGTGCCTTTCAATATAGCATCATACGCCCTGTTGACAATGATGATTGCCCAGGTATGCGGACTAGAGCCGGGAGAATTTGTCCATACGACCGGAGATACTCACATCTATGTCAATCATTTCGAGCAGGTTGCGACCCAACTCTCCCGTGAGCCTCGCGCCCTACCGAAAATGAAGATCAATCCGGACGTAAAGAACATCTTCGACTTCAGATACGAAGACTTCGAACTTGTTGATTACGACCCATATCCGCGTATCCCTGCGCCTGTAGCAGTCTGACGACAGTTACATTTCACTCCGGTCGCTGTGCTGAAGCGCCTACAAACAGTATCAACAGAAAATGGAAAAATGCATAATAGTAGCCATAGCGGACAATAACGCTATCGGTCGTGACAATGCCCTCCTATGGCACATATCCGAGGACCTGAAATTCTTCAAGCGCACTACGACAGGATGTCCGGTCATAATGGGACGCAAGACCTTCGAGTCCATCGGCCGTCCGCTTCCCAAGCGTACCAATATCGTCGTTTCGCGTGGTTTTGATGCTCCGGAAGGAATCATTGTGGTCGGTTCATTGTCAGAGGCATATACCGTTGCCGGGTCATCCGTCATTCCCGACCCTTCCTCTGTCATTCCGAGCGCAGCCGAGGAATCCCCTTCCCGTTGCTTCGTCATAGGCGGCGGTCAGATCTATGCTCAAGCAATCGCTGACGCTGACCGTCTTGTAGTCACTCACGTCCATACGGTCATCGAAGATGCCGACACGTTCTTCCCTCAGATCGATCCGTCCGTATGGGAGGTGGAAGAACGCTCTGAAATGTTCCACGACGAAGAATCCGGCTTCGATTTTGAATTTGTAACCTATAAACGTGGTCACGCAAATGCCTGATTACCAGTAATATACGTATTATGCCTGCTGTGTATCTGCAGCAGGCATATCACGCATTCCGCTGTAAATCAGACACTTAGGTGTCACCTTAAATTTTATATTATGTCAAGAGACAGTTTCGGCAGCCGTTTCGGCGCACTTGTAGCAATGGCAGGCTCGGCAGTGGGCCTGGGCAACCTCTGGCGTTTCCCTTATCTTGTGGGAGAGAACGGAGGAGCAGCCTTCATCATTGTATATATAATCCTTAGTTTCCTCATCTGCCTTCCTATATTCATTTCCGAATTCGTAGTGGGACGCAGGAGCCAGAAGAATGCATACGCTGCTTTCCGTGACCTTTCAGGCGGATCGGCCTGGCGCTGGGTTGGACTTTTCACCATCATTGTGCCTCTGATAGTCCTTTCATACTATAGCGTAATCGGAGGATGGTCGATCGATTATATGTTCAAGTCCTTTGCCTTCTCATTTACCGGCAGTGAGTCTCAAAGTGCATTGAATACGATGTTCTCGGATTTTGTCTCTTCCACTTGGGCACCTCTTATCGTTCAGACTGTCTTTCTGCTTGCAACCACGCTGATTGTCGTAGTCGGCATCAAGGACGGTATCGAGAAATTCAGCAAGGTAATGATGCCTCTGCTTTTCTTCATTGTCATCAGTATTGCCATTTATTCCCTTACCCTTCCCGGTGCTCAGAAGGGCGTAGAGTACCTCTTCAATCCGGATTTCTCCAAGATAGACGCCAAAGCCTGTGCAGCAGCCCTCGGACAGGCGTTCTTCTCACTTTCACTTGGATTCGGTACCATAATGACATACGCTTCATACGTGGATAAGAAAGAGAATATAATGTTCCAGAGCACAGCGACAGCAGTCTCAGACCTTATGTTTGCCCTTATAGCCGGAGTGGCCATAATGCCAGCCGTGTTCGCGTTCGGGCTAAATCCGCAGTCCGGCCCCGGCCTTGTCTTCGAGACCCTTCCGTTCGTTTTCGGACAGATGCCGGCAGGAGGATTTGTGGCCATTCTCTTCTTCGTCGCTCTTCTGGTGGCCGCTCTGACTTCATCTATTTCTATGCTTGAAGTGGCAGTAGCCTATCTTGTTGAAGAAAAGAAATTCTCACGTGTGGCTGCCTGCGCATTGCTTTTCGGCATCTGTTGGGTTGTCGGAGCCCTTTGCTCTTTGTCTTTCGGACCACTCTCGCATATAAAGATAGACGGAGGCAATATATTTGATTTCTTCGACAATCTTTCATCCAACATATTGATGACCCTCGGAAGTCTTCTGACGGTGCTATTCGTCGGATGGAGGCTCAAGAAGACCGATGTTTATGATGAATTCACCAACGGGGATACCCTCAGCCGTAATGCAAAACTTTTCGGTGTCCTCTGGTTCCTCATCAGATTCGTCTGTCCTCTTGCCATTATCGCCATCTTCATCTCCGGGCTGCTGTAGAGTCGATGCCCTACTTTTGGGTCGAAGGATTAATATGAGAGACGCGCAATCGGATGAATATCAAGTGTTTACATAAAATGCCTGCTGCGCAGATGCAGCAGGCATTTTATGGAATATGTTGAATATCAGTGTTTTATGCGTCACCGTTCTTTCGGCGGAAGATTATCATTCCGGCAGCCGAGCCGATCAGAAGCAGGATCAGAACTATCGAACTGGCGCGGGAGATGTTTTCGCCAAGTTGGTACGATTCAGGCTCGAATCGCATAATGAGTTGGCCTTCCCCTTCCGGTATGATCGCTCCACGGAGCATCCAGTCTGCGCGGAAAAGTTCGACAGGACGGCCTTCAGCGCTTGGCTGATAATGTCCGTTACGCACTTCCCCGTAGCCTCCTGCAGGCTCTATCCACGCCTTCCAGCCCTTAGGGTAATATATCTCGCTGAATATTGCGGCGCGCTCTGCATCTGTACTGAATGAATAACGGAGTTCGTTAGGTGCATAGTGTGTCATTTCGATAATCGGTGAAGATGTTGCCTCGTCGCTGCTTGCAATGGCAGTTTCAGCGGCATTGTCAGCGATCGGACGTATTGCATCCTGTGCCCAGGCGAAATCATCACCTATGACAGCAGTGGTATGCAGATCTGTCGAGGCCAGAAGGGCGATTTCGTCGTCAGGAGTGGCTGCAGGCACATAATCAGACACGAACCAGCAGTTACCGTATGCATAAGGATTCACTACCGGTGAAATATTTCCGTCAAGGATTATATACTTTCCGTTCAGCATCGACACTACCTTTGTCTCAGGAAGGGCTTTCTCCACCTCCTGCACTGTAGCGGCTCCGGAAACGGCTCCGTAAATATCTCTGATTTCGTCAGTTATATATCTGTCGATGAGATCCTGATAGCGCTGCAACTTCACCGGACTGTAGCCACCGATGCACTTGTGATGGTAACTCTGTATCGCATCATTGAATGTATTCACGCTAAGATCGAGCACACGATAATCAAGATCGGTATCCTGATGGATTATTTCATCCACAGGACGAGGGTCATAATGAGCGGTGAAATCCTTCGGAGTGATGAAATGGCTCTTGTTGAGATATCTCTTGCCTACACTTACCAGGTCGATCCATACGAGGAACACAACGGCCACAGCAACGATGCTCATCCTGCCCTTTCGTACAAATGATCCATCCTTTCCGACAGCATCCTGCTTAGGAGTCTTGAAAGCCCAGATGAGCAGCAGGAACATTACCGAGACAAGAATCAGTGACCTGAGAGCATCCTTGGTCATAAGTGTCTGACGGTCAGCGGCAAGAGCATCAACGATCATTTCATTCATTCCTGCATCCGATGCTCCTGTGAAAGTACCTGCAATGCCAGGAATCAGGACGCACAGAAGACAGAATCCTCCGGTGATGCCGTATGCTATATAGCCAGCCTTCATAAATACCTTCTTGTCATATCTTTCCTTCAGTACCTTGTCCAGAGCATAAAATCCCAGCATTGGAAGCAGCACCTGGAGAGCGGTCAGAGACATAGATACGGTTCTGAATTTATTATACATAGGAACATAATCGAACCATAGTCTAGTGAACCACATAAAATGATTGCCCCAGGCAAGAAAAACAGTGATGACAGTTGCTGCCACAAGCCACCATTTTTCGCGACCTTTGCAGAGGATGAGACCGAGGACGAAAAGGAATATCGTTATTGCTCCCATATACATAGGACCGGCCGTGAAAGGCTGCGGACCCCAGTAAAGGGGCAGATGTTTCATAGTCTGTCGGAGATTTGGCTGGCCGGCTCTTTTGAGAAGTTCGCCAGTCTCTGAATCCAGAGGCAGTTCTCCGGAGGATGCTCCTCCGTTGAAATTAGGGATCAGGAGGTTCGGCATTTCATTGATGCCATACGACCAGGCAGTGGCATATTCCAGATCCAGTCCCTTGTCATTATGCGTGTCGCTGTCTGATGAAAGTTCAGATCCGCCACGCATAGTATAAGCAGAATATTCGTATGTCGGAATCAGTTTGTTGGCATTTGTCGCTATGCCTATACATCCCACCACCAGAAGAAGAGCCGATGCGGCAAAGAAACGTTTCAGCAGATCTTTTCTCCTGATACACAGGTAAATAAGAAGCCCTATAGCGTATGCGAATATTACTATTGCGAGATAGTATGTAATCTGAGGGTGATTGGCCTTTATCTGCATACTGAGGGCAAAAGCAAACAATGTCGCTCCGAGGATTGTCTTAGGCAGCCAGGAGTCGAGGGATCTCATTGCCGCACGATATGTGAAAATGACCCCTGCCAGCACCCACGGGAAATAGGCGATTGCCTGCATTTTGGTGTTATGTCCCACCTGGATGATCTGCATATTGTACGAACAGAAAGCGATAGCGATGGCACCGGCCACTGCAATCACCTTGCTTGTCCCCATCGAAAGCATAAGAAGAAATCCTCCAATCAAGGCAAGAAGGAAATAACTTGCCGGACGCTTTCCTGTGAGAAGGAAATCATATATATGGTCAGTCCAGTCTCCATCGAAACTGTCGATAGTGGCAGTCGTAGGCATACCTCCGAACATCGAATTCGTCCAGGCTGTAGGGTCGTCCGGATTGGCCTTATTGAAAGTCATAGCCTCGTTAGCCATACCTTTCCACGATGCTATATCGCTCTGATTCACAATCTTACCGTCCAGCACCTGAGGAGTGTATCCGTAAGCCAGTACGACAAAAAGCAGGAAAATGCCTGCGTAGATTCCGATCTTCTTCAATACTTCTTTATTCATATTTTTTATCTGTTCTATTGCCATCCGTAAAAAGGACTGTTTTACGGATGAGATGTAAGTCTGTCAAAAAGTCCGGCCATCTGTCGGGTAGTGCTGCGTCGGGTGAAGCGCGAAATATCGCCTCCTTCGATCGTGAGTCTTCCCTCAAGATGTTTCTTCCAGCACTGTTCGATATATTCCGATATGCCTTCCTTATCTTCCCAACCGATAACTCTTCCGGTCTGGGTCTCATTAAGGATCATAGCCATCGCTCCGTCCCTCTGACCTATTCCGAGCACAGGCCTGTATGAAGCCAGATATTCAAAAAGTTTACCTGGGAGCACGGCCTTGTATTCAGGCTCCTTTCTCAGTGGAAGGATGAGTACAGATGCACTTCTCTGCTCCTGCACGGCCACCTGATGGGGCTGATAACCCATATCTTCCAGCATATCCTTCAATCCTCTTTCTTCAAGAGCCCTGATGATCTGCTCGTCAGTCTTTCCTACCAATCTGATCTTCAGCCTTTTCCTGAAATCTTCATCTGCCTGGCATTTATCCGCAAGCACATCCCAGAGCACTGTAGGATTGCCGTCTGCAGCGAACAGTCCGGTATGCGTTATTGTAAAATCCTTGTCCGGCCCCCCGTATGCTTCGATATCCTTTTCAGAAGGGAAATCGCACTCGTCGAACCCGTTGGTTATAAGTTCCACCGGAGTATCGGTCATAGCCTGGAACTCCTGCTGCACCAGAGGGGATACGGCAACAACTGCCGAAGCCTCGTCAAGCACTTTCTTTTCCATTTTCCCGTGCCATCTTTCGGTCGCCTTGGTCATCTGCAAGTGCTTGAAATAGAATATTTTCGTCCAAGGATCCCGAAAATCTGCCACCCACGGAAGTCCGGTTTCGCGTGCCAATCGAAGACCTATCAAATGCATCGACTGCGGAGGTCCTGTGCTCACAATCAGATCTACAGGATGCTCCTCAAGATATTTCTTGAGATATCGCACTGATGGTCCGATCCAGAGGCAACGTGGATCCGGACGGAAAAAATTGCCCCTGACCCACATAGCGGCTTTCTGGAGGAAGGACTTGTTCTGGGCGTTGACCGGATTCACCTCTACGGCCTCCTTGCTGTGTCCCGATTTTCGAAGAACCTTCTTGTACAGTTCATACGGCTCTATGATATGCCTCTTTATAACCTCGGCCTCTGCCGGCACTTCCGCTTCCAATGATGCATCCACGGCCAGTTGCTCTGGATTCTCCGGAGTATATATCACCGGCTGCCAACCCTCTTCCGGAAGGTATTTTGCGAATTTCACCCATCGCTGTACCCCCGAACCACCGGTAGGCGGCCAATAATATGATATGATCAGCACCCTTTTCATAATCCTGCAAATATACATAAAATCTCCGAACATCGGAAGGTGGAGGCTAATGCGGTGAATATGAAGCATTTACAGCAACTGCGTGCCGGTAAAAGGGGAGCACGCAGAGTGGGTAAGTGGCTGAATGTCAGGGGATCGTCTTCTGATGCTGTTGTGCCTTTTCTTTTTCGGATAAAATCAGTAAATTTGCCTGATTGCGTTTTTAAGCGCAGAATATCATAAAACTATCATATTATGGCAACTCAGAAACCGACCGAAACACCGATGATGAAGCAGTTCTTCGCCGTGAAGGCGGAGCATCCGGAGGCAGTGCTTCTTTTCAGGTGCGGCGACTTCTACGAAACATACGGCGATGATGCCCTTACGGCCAGCAAAGTGCTTGGAATCGTGCTCACAAAGCGTTCCAGTGCCACCCCTGGAGCAATCCCGATGGCCGGATTCCCATATCATTCACTCGAAACATATCTTCCGAGACTTGTCCGTGCAGGATACAAAGTGGCAGTATGTGATCAACTGGAAGATCCTAAACTGACCAAAAAGATCGTCAAGAGAGGTATCACTGAACTGGTTACTCCCGGCATAGCCTTCAATGAACAACTTCTCGAGCAGAAAGAACATAACTATATAGCAGGTCTTACATTCCACAAGGACAGGTGTGGCGTGGCCTTTCTGGATGTCTCTACAGGTACATTCCAAGTGGCAGAAGGCAGTCTCGATTATATCGGGACGCTCCTTAGTTCGTTCGCTCCGAAGGAACTTCTCGTACCAAGGGGGTATGAAAAGGGTACAAAGGAAAGATATGGCGATCATTATTATGTCTCGACTCTGGAGGAATGGGCTTTTGTCTATGACAGTTCTGTGGAAAAACTCAAGAGACAGTTGCACGTTGACTCCCTGAAAGGATTTGCCATCGATAATTTCCCTCTCGGTATAACCTCTGCCGGAGCCTTGCTTATATATCTGGAACAGACTCAGCATAAGGAACTTACAAATATATGTTCAATATCCCGCATTGATGAGGGTGCCTTTGTATGGATGGACCGGTTTACATTCCGCAATCTGGAAATATTCACATCTACGGCAGGGAAAGAGGGTACATCACTTGTCGAGGTTATGGACAAGTGTTCGTCTCCGATGGGAGCCCGTATGCTCCGTACCTGGCTGGCGATGCCGGTGATGGATCTGAAGGAACTGGAAGACAGATATGCTGTGGTTCAGCATTTTGTTGATAATCAGGATGATCTGGCCCGTCTCCAGACAATGATAGGTGATGTCGGTGATCTTGAACGAATCATCTCACGCGCAGCAGCCGGCAAGATTATGCCTCGTGAAGTGATGCAACTTCGCCGAGGCCTGAGCCAGACCGATCCGATAATCAGGTTATGTCGCTCAAAAGTCGGTGCCCTGGACGACCTGTTAGACAATATGGGTGACTGCGCCGGACTTCTGGAATATCTGGGAAATACTATGCATCCGGAAACTGCTTCGCAACTTGGCAAAGGCGATGTTATTGCCAGTGGCGTGAATGAAGAACTGGATGAATTGCGAAAGATAGCGCGTCACGGGAAGGATTATCTTCTGGAAGTGCAGCAGCGCGAGATAGAAAGAACCGGCATAACGTCTCTGAAGATAGGCTTCAACAATGTCTTCGGCTACTATCTCGAAGTGCGCAACACATACAAGGACAGTGTCCCCGCGGAATGGATCAGAAAGCAGACTTTGGTCAATGCCGAGAGATATATCACAGAGGAATTGAAGGAGTATGAACAGAAGATACTCGGAGCGGAAGAAAGAATATATGCCCTTGAGGCTCAGATATATGCGGAACTTGTCGGAAGGATTCAAGCCAATATTTCCATAATACAGAAGAATTGCCGCATTCTTGCCCGTCTGGACGTTCTGAGCGGATTCGCCGATCTTGCGGTCTCCAACAGATATTGCCGTCCTAAGATGAACGACAGCAATGTCATAGATATAAAGCAGGGGCGTCATCCTGTCATTGAAACGATGATGCAGGTCGGGGAGGAATTCGTGCCGAACGACATATATCTCGATAACAAGAATCAGCAGATAATAATTCTGACCGGTCCGAATATGGCCGGAAAATCGGCTCTCCTGCGCCAGACTGCCCTTATAGTTCTGATGGCACAGATAGGTTCGTTTGTTCCTGCTTCCTCTGCAGAAATAGGATATTGCGACAAGATATTCACGCGCGTCGGTGCATCAGACAACATATCCCGCGGAGAATCGACATTTATGGTTGAGATGCTCGAGACTTCGATGATCCTGCATAATCTATCATCCCGTTCGCTTGTGCTTCTGGATGAGATCGGACGAGGAACATCGACATACGACGGAATGTCCATTGCGCGTGCTATAGTGGAATATATCCACGAGTATGGCGACGGTGCAAAGACGTTGTTTGCTACTCATTATCACGAACTTAACGATCTGGAGGAAATATATGACCGTGTGAAGAACTTCCATATTGCAGTCAAGGAAGTGGGCAGGAATGTTATATTCCTTAGAAAACTTATGGAGGGCGGTGTCGCTCATAGTTTCGGTCTGCACGTAGCCAGGATGGCCGGTATGCCTAAGCAGGTGCTGGAATCAGCCGAGAAGACTCTTGCTTCGCTCGAGTCCGGCACTCCAGTCAAGACGAAGAAGGTCAAGCCTCACAACATCCGTGAAGGCCGTGTCGAGAGTGATGGCTCTCTCCAACTTTCGTTCTTCCAGTTGGAAGACCCTCTTCTCTCCTCCCTCAAGGACGAACTTGACAAGGCCGATCTTAACAATATGACTCCGCTTCAGGCCTTCGATTTGTTGCGATCTATGAAGGAACAACTTGGCATATAGAAAGCGGTGATACAAGAAATTACCGTTTTTTGTATCACCACTTCATAATAAAAGATGTTATGTATAGACTGATGACCACATTCGCAGCACTTCTCATCGCAGTATCTGCATTTGCTGCACCGAAGAACTATGAATTGAAATCACCTGACGGAAAACTGTCCGTATATGTTGAAGCAGGAGAAGGGATTTCATACACCCTGACTCACGGAGGAGATCTTCTGATGAAGGATTCTCATCTGGGTATGTATATGACAGACGGCACCGTATTCGGCGGTATTCAGCCGGTAAAGAAGGTGAGCCGCAGAAGTGTAAGTTCGACGATTCCTGCTTTTATGTACAAGAAGGCTGAGGTGAAGGATGAATTCAATGAAATGACCTTGAAATTCAAGAAGTTTTCAGTCATCTTCAGGGCGTATGACGACGGAATGGCCTATAGATTTGTGTCTCATCTGAAGGAGCCGTCTCAGGTGGAGATGGAAATGGCTGATTTCAATTTCGCCCAGGACTGGAATATGTGGGCGGCATACGTGTGTCAGCATACTGAAACCCTTGATAGTCAGTATTATAACTCATTTGAAAATACCTATTCCTATACTCCGCTTTCAGAGTGGAACAAGGATAGGCTTGCATTCCTTCCTCTTATGGTTGACGGTCCTGGAGGAAAGAAGATAGTCATAACTGAGGCGGATCTTATGAATTATCCCGGAATGTATCTCTACAATGGCAATGCAGACAACACTCTTGACGGTGTGTTCGCACCATATCCGAAGGAAGTGAAGCAGGGAGGTCACAACAATCTCCAGATGGAGGTTCAGAGCCGAGAGCCGTATATTGCCAAGTGTGAGGGCGGAGAATCCTTCCCTTGGAGGATTGTTGCTGTGTCTGAAAATGATGTGCAGATGGCTGATAATGATATGGTATATTGTCTGGCCACTCCTGCTGCAGAGGCTGATTGGAGTTGGGTTAAGCCTGGCAAGGTGGCCTGGGACTGGTGGAATGCGTGGAATCTTTATGGTGTGGACTTCAAGTCAGGAATCAATAATGATACGTATAAGTATTATATAGATTTTGCTTCAGCAAACGGTATCGAGTATGTGATCCTCGATGAGGGCTGGGCTGTGACAGGAGAAGCCGATTTGTTCAATGTTGTACCTGAGATAGATGTAGAAATGCTTGCTGAATATGCTTCCGAGCGTAATGTAGGCTTGATTCTGTGGGCAGGATATAGGGCTTTTGACCGTGATATGGAAAAGGTGTGCGAATACTATTCGAAGATGGGTATCAAGGGCTTCAAGATAGATTTTATGGATCGTGACGATCAGATTATGGTCGATTTCCACCGTCGTGCTGCCCAGACTGCGGCAAAATATGGAATGATGGTAGATTTCCACGGCACATACAAGCCGACCGGTCTTCACAGGACATATCCTAATGTGGTGAATTATGAAGGCGTTCACGGCCTTGAACAGATGAAATGGTCGAAGGAGGATGTCGATCAGGTTACTTACGATGTTACAGTGCCGTACATCCGTATGATGGCCGGCCCGATGGATTACACTCAGGGTGCAATGCGCAATGCCGCTCGCGGAAATTACCGTCCGGTCAATTCCGAGGCAATGAGCCAAGGTACACGTTGCCGACAACTCGCTGAGTATGTGGTATTTGACTCTCCTCTCAATATGCTCTGCGACTCTCCTTCCAATTATATGAAGGAAAAGGAATGTACGGACTTCATAGCCTCTGTTCCTGAAATTTGGGACGAAACCCGAGGCCTTGACGGAAAGGTCGGTGAATATATAGCAATTGCACGCCGCAGCGGTCTGGACTGGTATGTTGGTGCAATGACCGACTGGAACGCCCGCGAAATGACCCTCGACCTGAGTTTCCTTCCTGAGGGAGACTATAAAGTGGAACTCTACAGGGACGGTGTCAATGCCGACCGTGCAGCCTGCGACTACCGCAAGGAGGTGATAGACCTTCCTGCCGACAGGCTTTTGAAGATAACTATGGCGCCGGGTGGCGGATTTGTAGCAAAGATTACAGAGGTGGTAGAGAAGGAATTTTAAAATGAATTGATGTAGTTTTATTAAAAATCATTACCTTTGAAGGTTGTATTCAAGAAAAATCATAATCAATAACGTCTAAAAATAAATAATTATGGAATTACCTTTTGCAGAATCGTGGAAGATCAAGATGGTGGAACCTCTTCGCAAGAGCACACGCGAGGAGCGCGAACAGTGGATCAAGGAAGCGGATTACAACCTCTTCCAACTCAAGTCAGACCAGGTCTATATCGACTGTCTTACTGACTCTGGTACAGGCGCAATGAGCGACCGTCAGTGGGCTGCTATGATGATGGGTGACGAGAGTTATGCTGGATCAGCATCTTTCTTCCAGTTGAAGGATACTATCACAAAGATCACAGGTTTTGAATATGTGATCCCTACTCACCAGGGCCGTGCTGCTGAGAACGTTCTTTTCAGTCACCTTGTGAAGGCTGATGCGATTGTACCGGGCAACTCGCACTTCGACACCACAAAGGGTCATATCGAGAGCCGCAAGGCATTTGCTGTTGACTGCACAGTTGATGAGGCTAAGGACACTCAACTCGAAGTTCCTTTCAAGGGTAATGTGGATCCTAAGAAACTCGAGAAGGTGCTTGCTGAGAAGGCTGAACTTGTTCCTTTCATCATCGTTACAATCACCAACAACACAGCCGGAGGACAGCCTGTATCTATGCAGAACCTTCGTGAAGTTCGCGCCATCGCTGACAAATATGGCAAGCGCGTGATCTTCGACTCTGCACGTTTCGTTGAGAACGCATACTTCATCCGCACTCGTGAGGAAGGTTATGCTGACAAGAGCATCAAGGAGATCTGCAAGGAGATGTTCTCGTATGCAGACGGTATGACAATGTCATCAAAGAAGGACGGTCTCGTTAATATGGGTGGTTTCATCGCTACACGTCACGAGGACTGGTACGAGGGTGCGAAGAAATATTGTATCCCATTCGAGGGCTTCCTTACATACGGTGGTATGAACGGTCGTGATATGGCTGCTCTTGCTGTGGGTCTAGACGAGAACACAGAACTCGAGACTATCGAGACTCGTATCCGCCAGGTGCAGTACCTTGCTGCAAAACTCGATGAGTACGGCATTCCTTATCAGCGTCCTGTAGGTGGTCACGCTCTCTTCGTTGACGCTGACCGTGTTCTTGATCAGGTTCCAAAGGAAGAGTTCCCTGCACAGACCCTCGCTATCGAACTCTACATCGAGGCTGGTGTACGTGGCTGTGAGATCGGATACATCCTCGCTGACCGTGATCCTGTGACCCGTGAGAACCGTTTCGGAGGTCTTGACCTTCTCCGTCTCTGCATTGCTCGCCGCGTTTATACCAACAACCATATGGACGTGATCGCAGCAGCGCTCAAGAACGTTTATGACCGTCGTCACGAGATCACACGCGGTGTGAAGATCGTATGGGAGACCGAACTGATGCGTCATTTCACTGTGAAACTTGAGAGACTCTAATTCTCTGTCCATCAGTATATTACAAGAGGCTGACAATTTTTTGTCAGCCTCTGTTGTTTTCTCGCCTGGAAGACGGTTTATCTGATGAAATTGGTCATTATAGGCTTCTCCTTGACAGGATCAGGGATACCTGCGGCGCGTCCTGCCTCTATACATTTGAGGAGCCAGGCCATATTGCGGCCGAGTTCGCGCATCACCTGCATTCCTTCTTCATCCTGACGCACCTGGTCAGGTGTGCTGCCGTGTACCATATTCCAGTATTTTGAAGATACCACAGGCATTGAGGATATGGTGAAGTATTTGTTTATCTGGTCGAATGCTGCTGTTGTGCCTCCGCGACGTGCGCTTACTATGCCGGCAGCGGGCTTGTAGCGGAAAATCTTACCCTTGCCGTAGAATGCACGATCCATAAATGATGTGAGCGCTCCGGACAGAGCAGCATAATGAACTGGACTTCCGAAAACGAATCCGTCGGCCTTTTCAGCCTTGTCGAGGAACTCATTCACAGGGTCATTCATAAAACAGCGCAATGATGCAGGCTCTCCGTTCGGCCCTCTTCTGCAGCAGGCTCCGCAGCCAAGACATCCGGATATAGGCTTTACTCCCAGCCAGATCATTTCAGTTTCCACTCCAGCCGCATTGAGTTCCTTTTCCACTTCAGAGAGTGCTGTGTATGTGCATCCCTCCTTGTGGGGACTGCCGTTTACTAATAATACTTTCATATTTTCTACCTTATAACTTTATTGAACATCTATTAACTTATTTCTTTTTTCGAGGACGTGCATAATATGAAAATATGTCAACGTTACCTCACCCCTAAATCCCCTCTCTCGGAGAGGGGACTTGCCATCGCTTCGCTCGAATTGTCTGCTTTATTGAACATCTATTAACTTATTTCTTTTTTTTCGAGGACGTTCATAATATGTCAAAGATAGTGGATTTATGTAGGAAATCAGAAAATTTCTGCAACATTTTCAGATTATCCACCAGGCCGCGACGCAAACGACATTACTCTCACATTTGTGTCGTGCCTTTGTGAGGATAATTCTCATTAAAAGTGGAGTTCAGGAGAAAATTTCTAATTTTGCAGAAAATCAAATTCTTAATCTTTTTAAAATGGGTCGTAATTGTATGGAAAAGAAAGAATATTTATCTCCAGCCATTGAATCGCTGGAACTTTATCTCGAAGGAGTCCTGTGCTCCAGCAATGAATTACTTGAAGAAAACGAGGGTATCTGGTAGTCGTCATTTCCGGTTCTTCCCGTCATTCCCGACTTGATCGGGAATCTCATTCACCCTCAAACCAATACGTATTATGAAGAAAACAACCATACTTCTCGCGGCCATCACTATCCTTATGGCTTGCAATAAGACCGAAACGCCAGCCCCTGAAGCGGACACTATCATTGCCCGGATCGAGCAGGAGGTAGCCACCAAGACATATATGGATGCCAGCAACAACATCCGCTGGTCCGAAGGAGATCAGGTAGTGGCATTTATGAAATCGTCATACGGACATAAATACCAACTTATCAGTTCTTTTGCAGGTAAGACCTATGCCGATTTCAGCATTGTGTCATCTGGTAGCGGAAACTTATCTGCCGGCACCGAATGGGATCATAACGTAGTATATTATCCATATTCAGATGCAGTCGAGGCCGAAAAGTCCGGCGACAACTACATCCTTGATGTCGTCCTTCCGGCAGAGCAGACCTATGCTCCTGAAAGTTTCGGTGAGGGTTCTATGGCAATGGTAGCCGTCAGCGAAGACAACAACATCACCTTCCGCAATGTCCTCGGAGGAATGAAACTCCAACTCAAAGGTACTCAGACCGTTACAGCCATCACCCTCCAGGGTAATAACTCCGAAAAACTCTCCGGTGCTGCCACAGTCACAGCCTACACAGACGAGACCAAACCGGCCATTACAATGTCTGACGGTGCTTCAACTTCTGTAACTCTCAACTGCGGCTCCGGTGTCCTGCTCAGCGAAAGCACAGCCACCGAGTTCATCATCGCCCTCCCACCGGTGCTTTTCAGTAAAGGATTTACTGTCACAGTCACAGACTCCGACAGCAAGACCTACACTGTCGAGACAGATAAGGCCAATACGGTGCTTCGCTCATCCCTTCTCACAATGCCGGCCGTGGTGCTTAAAGAGGAAATTGTAGAGGAAGAAGAGAATCCGGACACTGATGGAACTCTGGTCGAGGCAATCAGTCTGAATAAAACATCCCTGACTCTAGCTCCAGGAACATTATATACATTGAAAGCAAAGGTGGTTCCTACAGATGCGACGGACAAGACCCTTGCCTGGTCCTCGGATGGTGCTGCTGTTGCCAGCGTAGATCAGAATGGAGTAGTTACCGCTGTCAGTGATGGTTCAGCAGTAATCACAGCAGTTGCACTTGGAGGCGTGTCGGAATCCTGTACCGTTACTGTTATCACCCCTCCGACTTCTCAGGCCACAGTTGATTATGTTGATGAGTATGGTGTGAACCGTGGTAAAGGTATTGCCATAGGTGCTACTGTCTGGGCTCCTGTGAATTGCGGTTACAAAGAATCAACATCTGATGACGAGGGTTATCCGTATGGTAAGTTATATCAGTGGGGCAGGAAATACGGTCAGGGATATGATACTTCATACGATGCGGACGAGCCGGCAATAGAGGAAGGGCCTGTCTCCCTCAAGTATGGTCAGTCTGAAGATAATTCAAATGTATTCTTTACTAGTACTTCGGATTTCCGATATGACTGGTTGTCAATACAGGATGACAAGTTATGGAACAGCGGGACAGAATCTACTCCTATCAAGACAGAGTATGATCCTTGTCCTGACGGTTGGCGTGTTCCGACATACACGGAATTGGACATTCTTAGAAATATAAAGTCGTCGTGGACTACGAATGACGGTCAGGAAGGTTACTGGTTTAGCGGAGCGTCAGATATAAAATATGATGTTCCAGTTGATGAAGATGCCAAGGTGTTTTTCTATGCTGCCGGCTATCGCCGCATAGGCGACGCCGCCGTTGTTTCGTTAGCCCGAGGCTACTATTGGTCGTCCAGGCCGAACTTCAGTTACGCCAACTACCTATACTTCGGTGGCGACTACACCGGTATGTACGACCACAACCGTGCATACGGGTCCTCTGTCCGTTGCGTCCAAGAATAACAAGTCCTTGCGTCAGCGGCGTGATGCACATAAGAAAAGTTGAAAACACCTAAAAAAGAGAAAAAGTTTCTTAAAAAACAGAAAAATCTCTTTTCGCATCTTGATTAGTATAAAATGATGACTGACCTTTGAGAAGGATAGTCATCATTTTTTTATGAAAGATAAAGATCTGACTGGTGAGATAGTGGTGTATCAGCCGGATGAAATCACGAGGCTTGAAGTGCGTGTCGAGGGTGAGACAGTGTGGCTGAACCGTCATCAATTGGCAGAGTTGTTTGGCAGAGATGTAAAGACAATAGGCAAACATATACATAATGCTTTGCGTGAAGAGTTAAGGCATATTCCAACTGTCGCAAATTTTGCGATAGTTCAAAAAGAAGGTAGCAGGCTTGTTGAGCGAAAGGTAGAATATTACAATCTGGATATGATAATCTCTGTTGGTTATAGAGTAAAGTCTGAACGAGGCGTATTGTTCCGGCAATAGGCTAATTCTGTATTAAAGGAATATATGCTTCGGAGATATGTGGCGAATAAGAGAATTGAAGTGATAGAAAACATACTACTTGATCATAGTCACCGCCTTGATGAACATCAGAAGCAGATCGATTTCTTCGTCCGGACATCGCTTCCTCCTGTTGAGGGAATCTTCTATGACGGGCAGATCTTTGATGCTTATGTGTTTGTGGCTGAGTTGATTAAATCTGCCAGGAAGCGGATTGTCCTGATTGATAATTATATAGATGAATCCGTTCTGGTGATTCTTTCAAAGCGGGCTGCTGCTGTAAAGGCAGAGATCCGTACCGGCCATCTGTCCAGGCAAATGCAGTTGGATGTTCAGAAACACAACAGTCAGTATCCTTCGGTCGAAATCATCCAGACGCCAAATATCCACGACCGCTTCCTGATTGTGGATGATGATGTCTATCACATCGGTGCCTCCCTGAAGGATCTCGGCAAAAAACTCTTCGCTTTTTCCAAACTGGGGTTATCACCGTCTATGCTGTTACTCTGAAAGGAAATATCGAAATACAATCAAATGATTATGGAAGAAAATAATATGACCGGTGAGATTGTAGTGTATCAGCCGGATGAAATCACGAGGCTGGAGGTGAGGGTTGAAGGAGAGACTGTGTGGCTGAACCGTCATCAATTGGCAGAGTTGTTTGGCAGAGATGTAAAGACAATAGGCAAACATATAAAGAATGCGTTAAATGAAGAGTTGGAAGAAATGCCAGTTGTCGCAAATTTTGCGACAACTGCAACAGATGGCAAAACTTATTATGTAGAACACTATAATCTTGATATGGTGTTATCAATAGGATATCGCGTTAAGTCTTCTCGTGGAGTCCAATTTCGCAGATGGGCAAATCTTATACTTAAAAAATATCTCTTAAGTGGGAATCTTACAAGCAATCGACTTTCCATTTTAGAGAATAGGGTAAATTTGAAGTTTATTGAGCACGAACATCGCCTTGATGAACATCAGAAGCAGATCGATTTCTTCGTCCGGACATCGCTTCCTCCTGTTGAGGGAATCTTCTATGATGGACAGATATTTGATGCGTATGTGTTTGTGGCTGAGTTGATTAAATCTGCCAGGAAGCGGATTGTCCTGATTGATAATTATATAGATGAATCCGTTCTGGTGACTCTTTCAAAGCGGGCTGCTGCTGTAAAGGCAGAGATCCGTACCGGTCATCTGTCCAGGCAATTGCAGTTGGATATTCAGAAACACAATAGCCAGTATCCACCGATCAATATCGTTCAGATGCCAAATATCCACGACCGCTTTCTGATAGTGGATGATGATGTCTATCATATAGGTGCCTCCCTGAAGGATCTCGGCAAGAAGTTATTCGCCTTTTCAAAAATGGGACTATCACCGTCGATGCTGATTTAGATACTGTTACTCGGTTCAAAATACGCCTTGTCTAGTGTTTGTGCCACTCAAAAACAGTTATCCAAGAACAAAAACGACTATTTTTGTGCTTTTGTCGCCAAGTCAGGTAAATGGTTGCAACATTTTTCGGCATTATGCAGTCTAATATCTGAAACCGTCCGGGAAATGTCGTCGGGCGGAGCGGAATGAATGTCAAATTTAAAATAATCGGTATTATGAATGGAGTTGTTGAATTGTTTGAAACTCTTCTTCCTATCTTTGTGGTGGTAGTGCTTCCTGTGATGGTCGTATGGCTGGTGACCCGTGCAAGGCTCAAGAAGAATGAGCAGAAGATGGCGGTACTGGTGAAGGCCATCGAGAATGGTGTGGATATAGATCCTGCGCTTCTGGTAAGTGAGACGGAGGGTGGCCGTAACACTAAGATGAAGCTGGTCAGGAAGCTTACGACTGGGGTAATATGTGCCATAATCGGATTGGCTGTGCTGATCTGTACTCAACTGGATGCCTTTGAAGGAGTTGCCGGAATTGAGATGCTGTATATCATAGGTGGTGTACTGATTGCAGTCGGAGCAGCGTATATATTGGCATTTTTTGTCGGCAGGAAATATCTGGCACCGGAGATCGAGGCGGAGGAGAAAAAGCTTCAGAAATAGCTACGACTAGAAGTGCTTAGTATCTGAAATAGTTGGTTTAGTAGATGAATAAGGAGCAGTTCATAGAGTTGATAGCAGCCGAGCAGGAGTCTTTGAGGAGGTTCCTGCGCGGTCTGTGTGCAGGCGATGGGTTTCTTGCGGATGATATAGCACAGGAGGCCTTGCTGAAGGCTTATCTCTCTTTTGAACGCTTCCAGGGTCGTTCCCGTTTCTCGACCTGGCTGTTCCGGATCGCTTACAACTGCTGGTATGACCACTTGAAGAAGGCCGGAGGGAAGGATGACTGGATTTCAGTGAATGATTCGGATTGGAATGTACGGAAAGAGGTTGCCGATGTTGAAGATGAGAGTCATTCAGCAGACACTAAGTATGAACAGCAGCAGTTGTATCTGGCTATCGGGAGTCTTTCAAGACAGGAACAGGCGGTGGTGCTGCTTTTCTATATGGAGGATAAGTCCGTCAAGGAGATAGAGGTGATAACCGGGATGCCTTCGGGGACGGTGAGGTCGCATCTGTCACGGGCGCGAGTGCATCTGAGGCAATTTCTGGAGGGGTTGGGATAGGGATTTCCGACTGCACTCCGTTTCGCACGAAATGACAAAAATCAGTTATTAAATGGAAGATATGAAAACCGATAAAGATATAAGGAAGTTCTTGCAGGACAATAAGATACAGGTGCCGGAGGATGATGCGTTCATTGCGGATCTGGTGCGTCAGATCGACCTTCTGCCTGTTCCGGCCTCACTCAGAGGGACTGATGAGGAAAGGATACAGGAGAATATGCGCATATTGAGCCTTATCCGTGAGATGCTGAGGAAACGTTGCCGCCGTCAGGCTTTGATGGCTCTGCTTCTGAATGCAGCACTCTCGATAATTATGTTTGCTGCCCTTTATTTTCTCGTGAATCCTCAGATGCCTTATTCATCGCCGGTGATTCAGTTCGTAATCACCTGGAGATATATGTTTCTGGGTGTACTCAGCCTTGGGATATTGGCTTTTTCGTTGTCCCGTACCGGGCTTTTCAACGTTTAGCCTGTCTTCTCTCCATCCTTCTCTGGTCTGAGATTTCACCGACCTTTTTCAACGATCCGATGGTGAAGTTTCCTACAAACACCATTATCGAGGCATCCGGTCTGCTGATGTATAATATTATTTCTGAGAAGTTTTCGCCGACCGGGTTGTCTATGTAGATGGACATCCGGTAGTCCGGATCATCGATTTCACTGACTTTGTTGTATTTTTCCAACACGTTTATAGCCTGTTGAGCAAACTGCTTCTCTTCTTCGTCGGCTTTCTGGCTGATGGAATACATCACCATCATATCGATATCATCCATAACGACAGCCATCGGAGTCTTCTTGAGGGCCGGTCTTGCCAATTTCAACATTCCCCCTTCCAGTTTTCTAGCATTCTTGTTGGAGGTAAGCACCTGTACTGCAGGACTTTCTTCAGCCTTCTTCGCTGAGGCATATATATCCGGGCAGAGCATCATCAGCACTGCCATAATCATCAAAATCTTTTTCATACTTCGGAAAAAAGCATTTTCTATGCCAGTTTCAGGGTCAGAGAGATGAAATCCTCTACACTGAGACGTTCCGGACGGAGTTCGAATACAGGATCGGCCACGAACTCTGCAAGTTGTTCTTCTGACCATCCGCATCTGTCCGCCTTGGCGCGGATAAGCGGCTTGAGGGAGTTGCGCAGGGTCTTGCGGCGCTGGTTGAAACCTGTCTTGACTACAGTCTTGAAGAGAGCCTCGTCGCAGCCGAGAGAGGTGCGCTGGTTGCGGACGAGTCTGATGACCGCCGATTTTACCTTTGGAGGAGGATTGAATGCTCCTTCTCCTACTGTGAACAGATATTCGATGTCATACCAGGCCTGAAGGAGCACCGAAAGGATGCCGTATGTCTTTGTGCCAGGCTTCTCGGCAATACGTTCTGCCACCTCTTTCTGGATCATACACACCACCTGAGGCACACTTTCCTTGTAGTCCAGGATCTTGAAGAAGATCTGAGACGATATGTTGTACGGGAAATTGCCTATTACGCAGAATTTTCCAGGGAAAAAAGTCTCCAGTCTGAGTTTCAGGAAGTCAGCCTCAATGAGTTTGCCGTTTACCTGAGGGAAATGCACAAGAAGGTAGTCAACTGATTCAGTATCAATTTCTACCATACGCAGATCCACTTCCGGTCTCTGGAGCACATATTGGGTCAGTACACCCATTCCCGGACCGACTTCGAGTGCCGGCATCGGATTCTCTGCATCGTTGACGGCGTCGATGCCCGGACAAGGTACTATGAGTGCTTCCGCAATCCTCTGTGCGATGGACAGATCTGTCAAAAAGTGCTGGCCAAGGGCCTTCTTCGCTCTAACTTCCATATAAATAAATGATAAAAATATGTGGCAACGCCCTGCAAAGGTAAAAAATAAAAGCGAATACTTCTATCGGGTGCCTATCCAGATGAACGCCATTCCCAGCAGAATGAGTCCCAGATCAAGGAGTTTTGCCTTGATGTTCCTTTCCTTGAAGATTATGACTCCGCAGACGAAGGAGATTATCACCGAACTGCGACGTACCAGTGAAACGACGGATATCATAGAGTCAGGATCGCTGAGGGATGTGAAATATGCAAAATCAGCAAGACAGATGAATATGGATATGAGAGGAATCGCCCAGGACCACCGGAATGGTGTGGTCTGACGGCGGTGAGGATACCAGAGGAAAGCACAGATGACGGCCATAATTATCATCTGGTAGAAATTGAACCAACTCTGGACGAACATCGGATTCAGCGACTTCATTATGAATTTGTCATATAATCCGCTTACGGCACCCAGCAGGGTCGCTCCTGCCACGCACCATATCCATCTGTTGCTCTTGAAGTCGATGTCTTCCTTCTTTCCGGCCTTGCTCATAAGGAAGATGGATGACAGCGACAGAACCACTCCGACCCACTGGCAGAGATTCAGTCTTTCTCCGAAGAGGAGCAGGGCGCCAAGCAGCACCAGCACCGGTCTCGTGGCGTTGATTGGCCCCACGATGGTCAGAGGGAGATGCTTTAGCCCGAAATATCCGCAGATCCACGATGAAAGCACGATGAAGGCCTTCAGAATGACCATCAGATGCGCCGTGAGCGTAGGATTGGTGCCAGGCAAGTCGCTGATAATCAACCCCTTCTGTGAAATGCCTGCTGCATCTGTACAGCAGGCATTATGCGTAAGCGTCTGAGTGTCAGCGAAAACCGTGGATGCGTCAAGCCATCTGATATGCGAGAACCACCCGAAGTCTCCGAGATAGTCCAGAATAAACGGCGAAAAAATCAATGTCGAAAATATAGTGTTCAGAAGCAGCACCGGGAGGACGGCATTGTCCTTCAGTGATGCCTTTTTCGAAGTGTCATAGAACCCGAGCATTGCTGCCGAGATGAAAGCGAGTATAAGCCACATATTGCAGTTTTTGAAACGAGATGCAAAGATATGCGAAAATGCCTTTCCTGAGGAATGCTTTTTGCACTAATTTATAGTATTATAGCAAACCTGAAACGTCTAATCAATAAAACGAACAACTATGATGTATATGAAATCCTTGATGGCGGCAGCCCTGCTGTCTGTCGCTGTGATGTGGAGTGCATCCGGAATATATGCACAGACAGTAAGTGTAACGATCGGTGGCGGCGAGGAGAAGGAGAAGAAGGAGGAGACAAAAGAAAAGTCCGATGACAAACCTGCGCAGAAGTCATCACCATCTCTGGAATATGAACTGAAACGTATATTCGGAGCGAAATCGGAAACATCACTGGAAGGTCCCAGAGTGGAGAATCTTGGCAAATACTTTCTTGACAAATACACCGGTCAGGTGACCCTGATAACCTATCACAGGAGTGAACCGATAAGATGGAACATTCTCAGGGACAATGTACCGGATGATTTTGTCTATGACAAGGATGCCGTCAACTATCAGCTGATCAAATATGGTGACGGCTCCGACCAGATCATCCTCCTGAACGTCAATTCCGGAGCTATGTGGGCGATAGACACGAAAGGCTTCACCTATAAGAATACCCGTCTGACTTATATTCCGGTCACTGATACGGCCTGGTAACGCAATATAGTAACTATCAATTAGTTGTGTAATATGCCTGCTGTCAAAGTACAGCAGGCATATTGCGTAAATGCTTGTCGGACAGGCCTTTCTGTGTCAGGGCATATCGGGGTCATAGTTTTCACAATTGATTAATTATGAGAGCAAGGGTTCTGTATATCATTTAAAATGATTATTTTTGTCAGATTTTAGGAAAATATAAAACAACACATATATGTACAGAACACATACCTGCGGAGAACTCCGCATTGAAAATGCAGGCCAGACAGTTACACTGGCAGGATGGGTACAGAAGTCAAGAAAACTTGGCGGTATGACATTCATCGATCTCAGAGACCGTTACGGCATCACGCAGTTGGTTGTGGATGCTCACGCTGCTCAGGAACTTCAGGATACTGCTTCGAGCCTCGGACGTGAGTGGGTGCTTCAGGTGACAGGTGAGGTGATCGAGCGCCAGAGCAAGAACCCTAAGATGCCTACCGGAGACATAGAGATCAGTCTCAGCGAGATAAAGGTTCTCAACAAGGCGAACACTCCTCCTTTCACAATCGAGGAGGAAAGCGACGGCGGAGAGGAACTCCGTGCGAAATACCGTTATCTAGACCTCCGCAGAGGCCCTCTTCAGAGAGCCCTCAAGATCCGTCACCAGATCGCTCACGAGGTGAGAAACTATCTTGACGGACAGGGATTCCTCGAGATAGAGACTCCATACCTGATCAAATCCACTCCGGAGGGAGCACGTGACTTCATCGTGCCTTCAAGAATGAATCCTGGTCAGTTCTATGCTCTTCCACAGTCTCCTCAGACATTCAAGCAACTCCTGATGGTGGCAGGTTATGACCGCTACTTCCAGATCGTACGCTGCTTCCGTGACGAGGATCTTCGTGCTGACCGTCAGCCTGAGTTCACTCAGATCGACTGCGAGATGTCTTTTGTAGAGCAGGAGGATGTTCTGAATACATTCGAGGGAATGATGAGGACCCTCTTCAAGAATGTACTCAACGTGGAGATAGCAGAGCGTATCCCTCGTATGAGTTGGTATGACGCTATGGATTTCTACGGATCAGACAAGCCGGACATCCGTTTCGATATGAAGATAAATGAGATCACGGACCTCGTGAAGGGCTATGGCTTCTCTGTGTTCGATGGCGTGGACTATATCGGTGCAATCAACGTAGAGGGTGCCGCAGCATATACAAGAAAGCAGATCGACGAACTCACAGAGTGGGTGAAGAGGCCTCAGGTTGGTGCCAAGGGACTTGTTTATATCAAGATCAATGAGGATGGCAGCATCAAGTCTTCGATCGACAAGTTCTATACTCCTGAGCAACTTCAGGCAGTTGCAGACCGTCTCGGCGCGAAGAAGGGCGATATGATGCTCGTTCTCTGCGGCGCTAAGAGAAAAACTCAGACAATGCTCGGTGTCCTCCGTATCGAGATGGGTAACCGCCTTGGTCTTCGTGATCCGTTCAATTTCGCACCTCTCTGGGTGGTGGATTTCCCTCTCGTGGAGTGGGACGACGAGACCCAGCGTTTCTACGCAATGCACCATCCGTTCACCGCACCTAAGCCGGAGCATCTCGACCTCTTCTACAGCGACAAGAAAGAAGATCTTGAGAAGGTATGTGCAAACGCATACGACTTTGTTCTCAATGGAACAGAACTTGGCGGCGGATCGATCCGTATCCACGAGGCAGCAATGCAGGAGCGTATGTTCGAGGTTCTCGGCATCAGCAAGGAGGACGCGGAATATAAGTTCGGCTTCATCATCAACGCCTTCAAGTTCGGTGCACCTCCTCACGGTGGTCTCGCATTCGGTTTCGACCGCGTATGTTCGCTCTTCGGCGGCCAGGAGACGATCCGTGACTATATCGCATTCCCTAAGAACAACCAGGGTCGCGACGTGATGATCGACTCTCCTTCATTTGTCGATCAGGAGCAGATGGACGAACTCTTCCTCGAATCAAAGGCTCAGTTGCAATAATCCTGAGACAATCAATACAAAATCCGCCTGCGTCAGAATTCTGGCACAGGCGGATTTTGTATTGTCTGATTATCAGCGTTTTGCGGTGCGCTCGATGATTTCCATACACATACGCCCGTTGTGGTATGGGCATTTCCAGAATCCGGCCTTGTCGTCGTCACGGTTGACGGATCCGTCAGCGCGGAGACTCCAGAACCACTCTCCGTTTTCCTTATCGATTATATGTGCCTTGATGAATTCCCAGCACATCAGAGCATTCTCCAGACCTTCCTGACTTCCGAAATGATCCCAGAGATTGAAGTATCCGACCACAGTCTCGGCCTGCACCCACCAGTGGCGGTCTCTGTCGGTTTCTTCCCCTACCCTTTCGTATATCATACCATCCTTCTGAGAGAAGCCCTCTGATGCGGCTCCGGCAATGCGCGTTACAAGGGTATCCATACGTGCAAGAACAACTGGGTCTCCGAGCACAAGGGCTGCTTCGTGTATGAGCCAGGATGCTTCAATGTCGTGACCGTATGAAAATATGTCATAATTGCAGTTCCAGTCGTCGTCGAAGAAGAGTTTCAGATGTCCGTCCGACCCCAGTATCTTCTCCTCAAAAATGGCGATAAGGCCTCGCAAGCGCTGTTCAAGAAGGGAGTTGTTCCAGACGCGATATAGGCAGGTGTATGCTTCGAGCACGTGAAGATGAGTGTTCATCGTCTTGCTTTCATTTGCATCTTTGTCGCTCAGGCGCATATCTTCGATCGGCTCCCACTGCTTTGTGAAGGCTTCGAAATATCCGTCTTTGGCCGTGTCGAAACTATGTTCCTCAATGGAGTTGAATAATTTTATTGCGTACTCGAGAGCCTGTCCGTCTCCGGTGGCGCGGTTAAGTTCCGCAAGGCCATAGATGGTGAATGCTATTGCATATATCTGTTTCTTTGTATCCGAAGGATTTCCGTCCGAGGCAAGTGACCAATAGGTTCCGCCGAACTCGGAATCATAGAAATTGTTGATTATCAACTCTTTGGCGCGTAGAGCCATATCGAGGTATTCCTGTCTGCCGAGAAGCCGATATGCGGATGCGAATGTCCATAACATACGTGCTACCATAATGTTTCCTACAGGAGCGGACTGGTCAAGATGTTCGTTGCCATCTATCCGTCCATATACGCCTCCGTCCGGACGGATCATCTTTTCCATCCAATATGGGAGTATATTCTCTGTCAATTCTTTTTTTACCTGCGATGCAAGGGCTTGTGCTGCAAAGAGTTCAGCCGGAGTTTTCTGTGGTTTTTCCATTTGATGCGTGGGTTTGTACAAATATAAATAAAATAGTTGAGCGTACCCAACACTTCAAAAAAGCGTATAATAAATGTGGAAAAATATGTTAAAATAGTATCACATTTAAAAAAATATGTATATTTGCACCTATGGCTAAGGTTTTTACAGAAATAACGAGGTTGTCCGAAAAGGACTGTTTCTATATCGTGGAGCGTCATAAGACGGAGTTCACTTATCCTCTTCATCAGCATAAGGAGTTCGAACTCAACTTCATAGAGCACGGAAAAGGGGTGCGCAGGATAGTGGGAGACAGTGTGGAAGAGATAGGTGAATATGAACTTGTCCTTATCGGGGGTGAGGATCTGGAACACGTCTGGGAGCAGGGGCGTTGCAGATCCAAGGATATAAGGGAGATTACCATTCAGTTTTCGTCTGATATATTCAGCGGGGATCTTTTGTCGAAGAATCAGTTCGCTTCCATAAGGAGAATGCTCCGCAGAGCCGGTCACGGCCTTGTTTTTCCGGTTTCTGCCATAATGAGGGTATATTCGACCCTGGATACGATAGCGCAGGAACAGGAGCGTTTCGTGCAGTTCCTGAAATTCCTCTATATTCTCTATGAATTGTCTGTTTCCGATGAGGCTAGAGTGCTGGCTTCCAGTTCTTTCGCTCACACAGAGAGAAGTACGGAGAGCCGTCGTGTCCAGAAGGTGAAGCAATATATCAACGACAATTATGCTAAGCCTTTGACGTTGACGGATCTGGCTGAACTTGTGGGTATGAGTCCGGTGGCTTTCAGCCGTTTCTTCCGTCAGAGAACAGGCCGAACTTTATCGGACTACATAATCGACATCAGGCTGGGGTATGCTGCCAGAATGCTTGTGGATTCCACCAAGAACATATCGGAAATATGTTATGAATGCGGCTTCAACAATCTTTCCAATTTCAACCGTACGTTCAAGGCGAAACGGAATTATACGCCGCGTGATTTCAGGGCGATGTTCAAGAAAAACAAGGTAATTGTTTAGATTTTATCATAATTTGATAATATTGTATTTGTTTGACTTCGGGTATAGTTGTAATTTTGTGATATCATAATTACTAGCGCTAAAATTTGATGAAACTGACCCGGATCTATTCGATCCTGACTCTTGTCGCAGTGGTAATGCTGTGCTCTTGTCAGGCTCAAAAACCGTCTTTCGTTAGGGTGGAAGACGGCCAGTTCGTTTGTGAAGATTATCCATCGCATTATGTCGGAACCAATTTCTGGTACGGCGCCATTCTCGGAAGCGAGGGCGTCGGAGGTGATCGTGCGCGTCTCGAAGCGGAACTCGATACTCTCAAATCGTTGGGTATGACCAATTTACGTGTGCTTGTCGGCGGAGATGGCCCTGATGGGATTCCTACCCGAGTTAGCCCTACTCTTCAGAAAGAGCCAGGAGTTTATAACGACACAATCTTCCGTGGACTCGACTATCTTCTTGCTGAAATGGCCGAAAGAGGAATGAAGGCCGTTCTGTATATCAACAATTCCTGGGAATGGTCCGGCGGATACGGAATGTATCTCGAGTGGGCCGGAGCAGGCAAGGCTCTGATCCCTGCGGAAGTCGGATATACGGCTTACTGTAATGCCGTTTCGGAATTTGTTACCAATGAAAAGGCTAAGGAACTGTTCTACAATCACGTAAGGCACGTTGTGAGCCGAACAAACACGGTCACTGGAAAGCCATACAAGGATGACCCAGCCATCTTCTCCTGGCAGATCGGAAACGAGCCGCGCTGCTTCAGACCTGATTCAGTAGGACAGGCGGCATTCGTTGACTTTATGTGGACGACTGCGGCACTTATCAAGTCTCTCGACCCTAACCATCTGGTCTCTTCCGGAAGCGAAGGAAAGCACGGTTGCGAGACAAGCATCGAACTTTTTGAGAAGGTGCATTCCTGCCCGGATATTGACTATATGAATATCCATATCTGGCCATATAACTGGAGTTGGGTGCGCGAGAATACTCTCGATACGAATCTTCCTATAGCGATAGAGAACACCGATAACTATATCGATGAGCATATTGCTGTGGCCGAGAAATACGGCAAGCCTGTGGTTCTGGAGGAGTTCGGTTTTCCTCGTGACGGTTTCCAGTTTGCTCAAGGTTCTCCGACAACTTCCCGTGATGCGTACTACAAGCACGTCTTCGGCCGTATTGAAGAGTCTGCCAAGGAAGGCGGCCTTTTTGCAGGTCTGAATTTCTGGGGCTGGGGAGGTCTTGCAGGACAGTCCGAGACCAATCTCTACTGGCAGCCAGGCGATGACTACTGCGGTGATCCTGCACAGGAGCAGCAGGGACTCAATTCTGTGTATGCCTGTGACGAATCCACTGTGGCTATAATCAAAACGGCAACTGAGGCCATTGCAAAGGCACTTCTGCCGAATGCCTGGTTTGTTCTTGATGAAAATGCGGGAATATTCGAAGGTGAAGGACCGCACAAGGTGCAGGTGAATGTGTCTGCGAACAGGACTATGGAGGTAGAAATGGAACTGGAAGTCAGAACAGATTTCGGTGAGCCGGTGATCACTCTGTCACAGACTGCTGAATTGCACAAGGGGGGGGCAGAACTTAATTTCAGTCTTGATCCTGCTCCAGGATTCTACAATGCCGTTCTATATCTCGTAAAAGACGGTGTCAGAACCGAACTGACCCGCACCAATCTCGGTTTCAACCCTACCCTGATCATATCCGATCAGGACAAGCAGCCTGATTTCGACTCATTCTGGGCCGGAACTCTTGCAGAACTCGCTGCTGTGGATATGGAGCCGGAACTTACTCTCCTCAAAGAGCACTCAAATGATGTCCGTGAGGCTTTCCGCGTCGAGATGAAATCTTTTGGCGGAGAGACTGTCAGCGGACTTCTTTATGTTCCTGTCGCTGAAGGAAAATACCCTGCTATGATCTCTTATATGGGCTATGGCAGTGAAGTGTGGTATGCAGATCCATCTTCCAATCCTCAGATGATCGAGTTTGTGCTCTGTATCCGCAATCAGGCTTTCAACCGCAAGCCTGGCGAAAAGGATGACTGGTGCACAAGAGGCCTCGAAAGCAAGGAAACATATTATTATCGTGGGGCGTTTGCAGATGCTGTAAGGGCTATAGATTTTGTGTGCTCCCTCGAAAAGACCGATACAAGTCGTGTCTTTGCAAATGGTGAAAGTCAGGGCGGTGCCCTCACCTTTGCTGCGGCCTCTCTTGATGACAGGCTTAAGGCTATAGCGCCATCAGCACCTTTCCTCTGCGACTATCCTGACTATTTTGCACTTGTGGACTGGCCGGGCAACTGGATAACACAGGCTGCCAGTGATAAAGGAATATCTGATGAGGATCTTTACACTACTCTCAGTTATTTCGACATCAAGAATTTCACCGACAGGATCCAGTGTCCTGTGATTATGGCCATCGGACTTCAGGATCCTGTGTGTCCGCCACACACCAATTTCTCGGCTTACAATCACGTGAAGACAGAAAAATCCTGGATATGCTATCCTTTGGCCGGACACAATGTCTGGGAACAGCAGGGATGGCCTGTGGCAAAGGAAGACTTCTTTGAAAAATATCTATAACAACAGTTATATTTAATTATTAACACTAAATTCAGTACTAATGAAAAGTAAACTATTTACTTGCTTGGCGATGCTCTTTCTGAGTTTCTCGCTGATGGCACAGACCAAACAGGTCAGCGGTACAGTCGTTGACGAAGTTGGCCCTGTGGCAGGTGCGAGCGTCATTGAGAAGGGTACCCAAAACGGTGCCGTTACAGATCTGGATGGAAAATGGACATTGAGCGTACCTCAGGGCGCTACAATCGTCATATCTTCCATCGGTTACAAGGATGTAGAACTTCTCGTAGGCAGCCAGAATGTCTATAATGCAACTTTGCAGGAGGACAGACAACTTCTGGACGAAGTCGTAGTCGTAGGTTACGGTACGATGAAGAGAAGTGACCTTTCAGGTTCATCCGTTTCGATGAGCGAGGAGTCCATCAAGGGTTCGATCGTTTCATCACTCGACCAGACTCTCCAGGGTCGTGCAGCCGGTGTGACTGCCGTGCAGACTTCAGGGGCCCCTGGTTCATCATCATCTATCCGTGTCCGCGGACAGGCTACCATCAACGCTAACGCAGAGCCTCTCTACGTTATCGACGGTGTGATCGTTCAGGGCGGTGGAAACTCAGGCGCCTCTTTCGGTCTTGGTGATGCACTCGGAAACGGTGCGGTTTCAACCATTTCACCTCTCTCGACAATCAACCCTGCCGATATCGTAAGTATGGAAATCCTCAAGGATGCTTCCGCAACAGCGATCTATGGTGCACAGGGTGCGAACGGTGTCATCCTCATCACAACCAAACGTGGTAAGGCTGGTGAGGCGAAGTTCACATACGATGGTATGTTCGCTGTTTCACAGCAGAATGTACGCGTTGATATGATGAATCTCCGCGAGTATGCAGAGTTCTACAATGAGATGATCCGAATCGGTGAGGAATATGAAACAAATCCATATTATGCCGATCCTTCGCTTCTTGGTGTGGGAACAAACTGGCAGGATGCAGTTTTTCAGACTGCTCTCCAGCATCAGCACCAGATTTCCGCTTCCGGCGGTACAGACAAGGTTCAGTACTATGTTTCAGGATCTTATATGGATCAGGAAGGTACCATCATCGGTTCTAACTTCGAGCGTTTCAGCGTACGTACAAACCTTGACGCCCAACTCAAGAAGTGGCTCAAATTAGGAGTGAACGTTACATTCTCGAATACTGTTGATGATCTCAAACTTGCAGACGGTGAGGCAGGTATCATTTTTACATCATTGACAGCAGTACCTGATATTCCGATTTATGACGTTGACGGAAACTTTACATCTACTAGTCGTGAGGGACTCGGATCTTTCACAAACCCAGTGGCTGTGGCTATGTCAAACGACATTATTCTCAAGCGTCAGAAACTTACAGGAAACATTTTCGCTGATATTACCCCTATAAAGAATCTTGTCTGGCATACAGAACTCGGTTTCGATATCGGCAGCAGCAAGTCTGAGGTCTTCAAACCGAAGGTTACCATAGGACAGTGGCAACAGCCGGATAACTCTTCAAGCGTTCAGAAGAACTCGAATCTTTTCTGGCAGTTGAAGAACTATCTCACATATACCAACACTTGGGGAAAACACAATGTTTCCGCGATGATCGGTCAGGAAATGTGGGAGTCAAGTTATGACTATATGTCATTGAACAATACAAGTCTTCCGCTTAATGAAGTGCGCAACCCTATGCTCGGAACTGGAGAAAAGACCCCTACCTATGGTTTCGGAAGTTCGGCAATGGCTTCATTCTTCACCCGTGAGACATACAACTACGATGACAGATACTATGCTACTTACACATATCGTTATGATGGTTCGTCTAACTTCGGTCCGGACAACCGTTGGGCAGGTTTCCACTCCGTTGCTGCTTCGTGGCGTTTCACTAACGAGAAATGGATGGAAAGTCTTGACTGGTGGAGCAACGGTAAACTCCGTCTCGGTTGGGGACAGACTGGTAACTCTAACATAGGTGGTTACGCTTGGGGATCATCTCTCAGCCAGATGAACTCATATCTCGGTATGGGATTCCGTCCTGCAAACTTTGCAAATACAGCAGTCAAGTGGGAGTCTCAGGAGCAGTGGAACATAGGTCTCGACCTCGGTTTCTTCCAGGATAGACTGAACCTTACTGTTGACCTCTATCAGAAGGTATCCAACGATATGCTTATGTCAATGCAGTTGCCTTCTTATATGGGAACTCAGGGTAATCCTTCATCAAGACTTGAGGCTCCGAAAGGAAACTACGGAAGCATCGAGAACAAAGGTCTTGAGATCACTCTCGATGTTCATCCTTTCATAGGTGATTTCCAGTGGGACAGCAACCTTCAGGTTTCATTCAACCGCAATACCCTTAAAGCACTCAGCGGAACGACTTCAGCAAGCATCATCGGTTACGGACAGTGGAGTGACGTGGTTTGCGTATCTGAAGTAGGCAAGCCGCTGTATAACTTCTATGGTTATGAAGTTGAAGGTGTATATGAGTCTCTTGAAGATATAGAAAATTCGCCAAGACCAGCCAAATATCCGGTTGACGGAGTTTACAACCGTTCAAATACTGTATGGGTAGGTGACCTTAAGTACAAGGATGTCAACGAGGACGGTGTAATCGACGACAAGGACCGTACAGATATCGGAAGTCCGCTTCCTCTCTTCACATTCGGTTGGAACAACACATTCCGTTACAAGGGCTTTGACCTCAATATCTTCCTCAACGGATCGTATGGCAACAAGGTTCTCAACTATAGCCTTATGCACGGTCCGAGCGGTGGACTTGCATCGATGAACTCACTTTGGGTAAACCAGAATGCTGGAGCCATTAAGGATAGGGCACAACTCGTACCGATCGACCCTGACAAGGATTATTCTCAGGGAGTAGAGGTCAATGGAGTTACTGTATGGAACTGGTTTGATGACGTTACAAACGTGAAGGTTGCCAATGCAGATACAAAGACCCCTCGTCCTACACGTGCAAACCCTAACGACAATGACCGTATGAGTTCACGTTATGTCGAGGACGGTTCATATCTCCGTATCAAGAACATAACTCTCGGTTATACATTCCCTAAGAAGTGGATGAACAAGATCAAGTTCGAGAACATCCGCGTTTACTGCAACATCCAGAACCTTTATACTTTCACCAAGTACTCAGGATATGATCCTGAGGTCGGAGCTTCTACGCAGGACGAAAAGGGATATGCATTTGGTGTGGATAACGGACGTTACCCTTCTCCTACAACATATTCATTCGGCGTAAGCCTTACATTCTAATCCCTAAAGAAAGAAGAATATGAAACTAAGAAATATAATTAAAGGTGCGTTGTTAGGAGTTCTCGCTCTGGGTACCGTCTCTTGTGCCGACTTCCTTCACCGCCCTGTCGAGGATGGATACAATACTTCCATTTTCTATACAACCGATGAGCAGGTGGAGATGGGTATAAACTCCCTCTACAATTCTCCTTGGTATGATTTCCAGCGTGCCTTCATCAAGATAGGTGAGGTTATGTCAGGAAATATGTACTGGGGATCTTCTCCATATCTTACATTCACAACAAACGGTTCAGATGAGGATCTGATGAATATGTCCTATTCTCTTTGGGCCGTGAACGCACAGGCCAACACTATGATCAACAACATCGCTGCTTCTGAAGGCCCTTCACAGGCAGCGAAGAACAAAGCGATTGGTGAGGCTCTTACCTGGAAGGCAATGGCTTATTTCTATATGGTAAGAACTTTCGGTGAAGTCCCTATTGTGCACGACAATAAGGAAACCCTCGATTCCGGCACTTATAATGATCTCTATAAGGTGACCAGAGCAGGAGTTTACGAATACATCATTATGACTCTTGAAAAGGCATTGGAACTTCTTCCAAAGCAGACATCGGGCTGGAACGGACGCATCGACTACTATGCAGCAGAAGGCCTTCTTGCCAAGGTATATCTTACCAAGGCAGGTGTTTCCGGAACATTGAATAATGATGACCTGAAGAAGGCAGCAGAACTTGCAGAGGATGTCATCTTGAACTCTGGCCGAACTCTTACTCCTAAGTATTCTGACATTTTCCGAATGAATCCTGAACTTTACAACCAGACCGGAGAGCATCTCCTTGCTTGGATGTGGCAGGCAAAGGATGGCACTTGGACAGCCCAGAACACTCTTCAGTCAGACCTTGGTCTCAAGGGATTCAGCGGTTTCGAAGATATGTGGGGAGACTGGGGCGGTCCTTCATACGACCTTGCCCTGGCTTTCGGCGCTGATCCTCTTGCCGATCCTAAGACACGCGAAGGAGAGAAAGACAGCCGCCGCAAGGCAACTCTTATGATGGCCGGTGACCATTATGAGTATTTCTGGACTGCAAAGGGCGGATTCGACCCTCTGTATTTCTTCTATAGCGAAGATGCGGAATATGCAGAATGGGGAACAAACGGAGCATTCAACGGTCCTTGCGGCAGTCAGAATGTAAAGCACCTCTATGGAAACAAATTTGACCACGCGGATGCAGTAGGATATGAGTCAAAGAGAATGGCTTATACTCTTCCTACTCCTCTTCTCCGTATTTCAGATGTATATCTCGTTTGTGCAGAGGCGAATGTGCTTGCAGGAGATGCTGGAAAGGCTCTCACTTATACTAACGCAGTGCGTGAGCGCGCAGGTGCTGACGCTCTGACAGCAGTTACATTCGAAGACATCTGGAAAGAGCGTCGTCTCGAACTTGCTGGAGAAGGTGACCGTTGGTATGACTTCGTACGCAGATCATATTATGATATGCCTGCTGTGATTACAGAACTCAAGGCTCAGCAGAGAAACGCTATCGGCGGTTATAATGATGTGGCCAAGAATTACTGGTACACAGGATGTGGCGGAACAATTGATTCACCACCATCTGACCTTAAAGCATTCAATAAAGACAATGCAGTATGGGAACTTGGTGATTGTAAGTATGACACTACCGTGCCGCTTCCAAACATCAACGAGACAATCTTCACACTTCCGTTCCCGACAGAGGATGTGGTATTCAATCCTCATCTGCTTGAGCCGGCTCAGGAAGTGGATGTACGCGCAACTTATGTTTATAACTTTTAATGACAAGAATATATGAAACGATATATCAAAAGCATAATACTGTTTGCTGCTGCATTGGGATTCGCTTCCTGCGAGGATTACCCTGATGCATTCGTGCTTGCGGATGGAGTGCCTTCGGTAGATTTTGTAAGGTACGCAGACCGTGAGGTGCTTATAGAGCAGGCATATATGGGAGAGATCGTATGCTTTGTCGGTGAGAATCTCTGCAGCGTGCGTGAACTCTACTTCAATGAGCATCCTGCAGTTCTCAATACCAGTTATATGACTGCCAATACTCTTATTGCAGCCGTTCCGGGCAAGATCCCTCAGGTCAAGACAGATAAGGTTTATATGATTACTAAGAACAAGGATACAGTGACCGTTGACTTCAAGGTGATGATGCCTGCTCCTCAGATCAAGTCAATGTCTTGCGAATACCAGAAGCCTGGTACAGATGTTACCGTATATGGTAATTATTTTGCCGAGCCTATGACCCTGACATTTGAGGATGGTGCCGGTGTTGAGGTTACCTCATTCAAGAGTGTTTCAATGACTGAGGCTACTTTCACCATTCCTGCTGACGCAAAACCTGGTAGGATCAAGATCGAGACTGAGTCAGGTCTGGCACGTTCTCCGTTCTCATATATGGATCCAAGCGGAATGCTCTTCGACTTCGATGATGACGGAGATGCTGCTTTGGCTACTAACGTCGATAACTGCTGGCATAAACGTGAAATCAAGACAGATGATACTGCAATTGATGGCAACTATCTCCAGTTGGGTGACGGAAGTACAGTGCTTAATGCCACTGCAGATTGGAATGATGCTCTGTATGCGTTCGAATATTGGTGCGGTACTTGGTCAAATCCTCAGAACATAACTTCCGGTCCAGGAATCGCGTTGTATAATATCGTGGACTTCTCGGATTATGCGAATATGGCTCTTAAGTTCGAAATGTGCATCCCTGCGTCTAATCCTTGGATGGCAGGAGCAATGCAGATAGCCTTCCAGCCTATCAGCCAGGTGACTGTTTCCGGTGAACCTGTTGAAGGATATGACACAGTCGGAAAGGCGAATGCAGGAGCATTCAACGGTGATAATGGCCTTGGAGACTGGGGACGTGCAATGTATCGTCCTTGGGCTGCTACTGGCTCTTATGACACAGGTGGAAAGTGGGTGACAGTAACTGTTCCTGTTTCGGAATTCACATTCAACAAAGATGGTAACGGAGCAACAAAGCAGTTGTCTTCAGAATACGACTTCGCAAGCTTGACAATGTTTGTCGTAGGCGGTGGTATTGCCGGTAAGGAATGTGCTCCTGTCATCAAGATCGACAACATCCGTGCGGTTCCTGTTAAATAATTTAAATGGAAACAATGATGAAAAAGATATTTAAACTTGCGGCACTGTTTGCCATTTCCAGTCTTGTCGGACTGACCGGTTGTACAGAAGAACTGTCAACAGATCAGTTATCTGATGATGCTGTGGTATTGAGTGCATTTGCTCCGAACCCTGTGGTTCGCGGAGCAGAACTTCGCATTATTGGAAGTAATCTCGACAAGATTGTCGAGGTGCAGATTCCGGGCGCAGAGCCAATCACTGAAATAGAAGTGATATCTACTGGCAGAGTAAGTGAGATCCGCGTGGTGACTCCTGCAGCAGGAGCAGAGGATGCTTCAGTAACAGGCCCTGTAGTATTGATAGACAAGTCTGGCAATACTTATAAGAGCAAGACAGAACTTTCATTTACTGAAGGTATCGTTCTTGATTCATTCTCTCCGGCTACGGCAATGCCAGGTGACGAGATCACAGTAAAGGGTGACTATCTTTATAATGTACAGCAGATCGTTCTCAACAACGGCGTGTATGTGACAGGCGAGCAGATTACTGCGAAGAGCCGTCGTGAACTTAAGTTCATCGTGCCTTCAAACGCTGTGACTGGTCCTGTGACCATCGGTGATGTTGACGAGAACAACAACCCTGACGGTCTCATCCCTAACAATGTTCCTTCAAAGACTGAACTTGTTATCGGTGATCCTTCAGTAAAGACTGCAGACAGAGGTATGCTCAAGGCTGGTGCTGAGATTACAATTCAGGGTTCATATCTTGATATGATCCAGAAGGCTGCTTTCAGAGTTGGAGAATCTGACACTCAGGTTGATTTCGCTCTTGCTGAGGATAACAAGTCAGTGAAGGTCATTCTTCCTGCAACCGTGGCTGAGGGTGAGGTTATTCTCACTTCATACGCAGGCAAGGAGTTCAAGGCTGGAGCCTATACTACAGTCATTCCTACAAATGTTGCAATCGCTGCCGAGAGCCGCTACAAGGCTGGTCTTAAGGCTGTCGTTACAGGTAAGGATCTAGATCTGGTTACTGGCGCTGCTCTCGCAGGTACAGCACTTGAGTATGCATTTGCCGACAATAAGATCACTTTCACAATTCCTGCTGCTGCTGTTGACGGTACAGTTGTCCTCTCTCTTGCAAACGGCAAGAGCGTAGAGACTGAGGCTATCGAACTTGTGAAGCCTGTTGTTAAAGGTCTCAGCGTAACTGAATTGGTTGCAGGTGAGAAATTTGCAATTGAGGGAACTGACCTGGATCTTGTGACTTCAGTTACTCTCAAGGGAGTGAAAATGGAGTACGAGTATGATGCAGAATCTGGTAAGATAACAGTCGCTACAGTAGGAACTTCTGCTACAGGTCCTGTAGAACTTGCTTGTGAAAACGGTGTGAAAGTCGCTGCTGGTGAATTGACCGTGACTTATGATTCATTCGTGGTGGTTTCTTCATTGCCATCTGAAGCAAGAATCGGTGACGAGATAACAATGACAGGAGCAAACTTCAATATGATCGAGGCTATCTACTTCGGTGAAGTGAAGGTTACAGGCTACAGCAAGAGAGCGGATGACGAGATGGTATTCGTAATTCCTGCTGCTGTTGAGACAGGTTCTTACAATATGAAGTTTGTCCTGACTACAGGTGAAGAAGAGACTTGTGCATCTTCAATCGATGTGAAGGGTGCAATGACTACCGTTGTTCTTTTCGAGGGAGAACACGATCTCGGAAGTTGGTCATCTAACCTTACAGTATCAGCAGATAAGTTTGCGAAGATTCCATACGGTGCCGAAATGCATCTTGAATTTGTCATAAATGAAAGTACTACAGAGCCTTGGTATCAGGTCAAGCCTATGGATATGAAGAATTGGGAAGGTGTACAGAGCGTGATTGATACATTCGGTGGCGATGTTATGCAGTTCAATCCTGGCACAACTCACGCAAGCCTTGTATTGAGTGATGCAGATCTGCAACTCTTTGCTGAGGCAGGTGTCGCTTTCGGTGGTCACTTCATCACGATTACCAAGGTTTACTTCACTTATGAAAACGGAGACTCTGATCCTGTATTCGTTTCAGATATTATGATCAATGACTTCGACCAGCACGGTGAGCATAATGCATACTGGGATAACAGTTGGTCAGGATATGCTACAGGAAAGATGGATGGAGACAATGGTTATATTGAAATTACAAGCGAGGGATCAGGTTGGCTTATCAACTGTAATCACCAGAGCGCAGGTCAACTTGCACCTTACGTTGAGGATTCAAGCAAGTATAATGTCAAGTTTGACATCTGGGTTCCAGCAGGAAGCGTAATTGCTGCGGATTCGATTGTTGCACAGGTTGTCTTCTGTGATACTTGGTACTGGATAGGAAACATTTCTAACCAGGAAATCGTAGGAAAGGATAAATGGGCAACTATCACCATTGACTATTCAAGCGCTAATGTTCCTGCAACTCTTGATATGTCATCAGGCTCTCAGGGACTTGCAATCGAAGGTTCTGGAGCATTGCTTCCGGTAGGAGCCAAGATTGATAATTTCAGACTTTCACTTAAATAGTGATATATTTTCCCAGGGAGGCCTGACCGCCTCTTTGGGAACCAAAGATATTAAAACGTCGCGCTAACTATGTGCAAAATTAGGGTTAGCGCGGAGTTTGAGTTTTAAAATGTCGCGCTAACTATAAAATTTCTTATATTTGCAGCGAAAAATAAATGTATTATGCAGATAGTAGGAAGAAATAAAGAGATTGCTGAACTGGAACATATTACAAGTTCCGGTGTGGCGGAATTCGCTGTAGTTTATGGCAGACGTAGAGTCGGCAAGACATTTCTTGTGAATGAATTTTACGAGAATGATTTTACATTCAAGGTAACAGGCCTTGCCAAAAAGGATAAAAAACTCCAGTTGAAGAATTTTGCAGATGCCTTGACACAGTATGGCAATGCCGCATATCCGGTTCCGTCCACCTGGGTAGAAGCATTCTCCAGTCTCAGATTTCTATTGGAAAACAAAAAGTCCGAGGGACGTCAGGTAGTCTTTATTGATGAACTACCTTGGATGGATACACCAAGGAGCAATCTTTTGCCGGCTCTGGAACATTTCTGGAATGATTGGGGATGCACCCAGAGTAATCTTCTTCTCATAGTATGCGGTTCAGCCACATCGTGGATCACAAAGAAACTGATCAGGAATAAAGGGGGACTTCATAACCGTCTGACAAGAAAGATATATGTCCGTCCGTTCAACCTGTATGAGACAAAAGAATATTTCAAATACAGGAAACTGGATATCTCCGACAAGGATATTCTGGAGTGCTATATGATTATGGGCGGAATACCTTATTATCTAAGTATGCTGGAGCGAGGAAAAAGTCTCGCACAGAATATAGATGAGATGTTCTTCCGTCGGAAAGGAAAACTGGATGGCGAGTTTGAAAATCTATATGCTTCCCTTTTTGATAATAGTGAGCAATACATAAAGGTAGTTACTGCCTTAAGCAAGAAGAATAAAGGACTTTCACGAGAAGAAATAATAAAGGCTACTGCTTTGTCGGATGGTGGTGCTCTGTCGGAAGTCTTATCTGACCTTGACAACTGTGACCTTATTCGTCGTTATCAAGGATTTGGGAAAGATGAGAGAGGGGCTTTGTATCAGTTGACGGATTTTTATACTTTCTTTTATTTCAAGTTCATTAAGAAATACGGTACATCGGAAAAGCCTTTCTGGGCATATCAGATAAATACTCCGGTTCATAATGCCTGGAGCGGATATGCTTTTGAACAATTGTGTCTGTATCATTATAACCAGATAGAGAAGAGTCTTGGAATCAACGGAATTCTGACTAAGGCGGCAGCCTGGACTGCAAAGCCGGATGACTCTCAGACCCCTCCGTTGAAAGGAGCACAGATAGATCTGATAATAAGCCGCTCGGATCACATCGTAAATGTCTGCGAAATGAAGTTTACCGATGAGGAGTTCTCAATGACGGCCAGATATCGGGAAGAAATCAATAATAAGATTCTGCGGTTCCGTCGCGACTGCAAGATCCGCTATCCGATTCATCCGGTACTTGTGACCACCTATGGTCTGAAACATAATGAACATAGTGATATATTTCAGAATGTAGTGGTGCAGAAAGATTTGTTTGCAGAGAATTAAAAAAGATTATGAAAAGATATTTTTTTAAGTTGTTGGTTATTATCCTGCTTCTTGCAGGTTGTTCTGAGAATCCACCTGTGGTGGAGAAACCTGTGGCAGGACCGGAAATACTGTCGGTCAGTCCTGAAAACGGAGTGACAGATGTCACCGGCAAGGAACTGACCGTGATATTCACCTTTGATCAGAATGTCAAGTCGCCTTCTTCGCAACATTCGAACGTTACCATTGACAATGGCGCATCCGTTGTCAAGGTGAGCGCCTATAATGAAAATGTGACGGTGAACATATCTTCTTTGGAGGAAAACGGACAGACCTATACTCTTGTGATACCCAAGGGTACGATTCTTGGCTTCAAGGAATATCAGGATCCGGCCGATGAGATCCGATATACCTTCACTATGAAGAAGGTCGAGCCATACGTTCCTTCAGAACTCGATCCTGTCAAGACCCTTGTCAATCCGAATGCCTCCCAGCAGGCTAAGAATGTCTATAACTTCCTGCTCGAGCAGAGCGGAAAGAAGACCCTTTCCGGCGTGCAGTCAAGCCATTCCCACAAGAATGATTTCATAGATGCAGTCTATAAACATACAGGCAAACACCCGGCACTTGTTGGCTATGACTTCCTCTTTCTTCAGTTCTCTCCGACTCCGGACAACTGGAGTTGGGTGCAGAACTACAATGACATTTCCGCACCGAAAGAGCAGTGGGCTGCAAACGGTCTGGTGAACTATATGTGGCATTGGAATGTGCCCAATAGCAAGGCGGACTGGGACAATGGTGTGAACAACTACAACTTCGACGGCTATGCCTTCTACACCGACCAGACTTCCTTTGATATCAGGGAGGCAGTAAAGCCGGGAACCTGGCAGAATGACTTCATTATGAAGGATATAGAGGAAGTTGCAGGCTATCTCCAACTTCTTGAAAATGAAAACATTCCGGTGATCTGGCGTCCTCTTCACGAGGCTGCGGGCAATTATGACCTTTACGGGCCGAACGGGGCGTGGTTCTGGTGGGGAAGACACGGTGCCGAGCCTTGCAAGCAACTCTGGAGGCTTCTCTATGACCAACTTGTGAATGTATATGGCCTGGATAACCTCATCTGGGTATGGACCGTGGATGTGACCAGAGGTGCTGAGGATCAGTATCTTGACTGGTATCCTGGTGATGAATATGTGGATATTCTCGGAGTGGACATATATGAGACCAATACCGATGCAAAGACCCGTCAGTATCAGGCGCTTGTGGATCTTACCAAGGGAAAGAAACTCGTGACCGTAAGCGAGTGCGGCAACATTCCTGATCCTGCGAAATGTATGGATGCAGGCAACAAGTGGTCTTGGTTTATGGTATGGTGCAATTCGGATTCAAACGGAAATATCCTTCTGACCCCGTCTGACGGCAACTTCAATCTCAATACCGGTGATTATTGGAATCAGGTGATGTCCAGCCCATACGTAATGACACGCGAAGATATGCCGTCCTTGAAATAAACTGTCATTTCACCGAACGAAACAGACTGTCATTTCGACCGAACGAAGTGAGTGGAGAAATCTAAAACTATGAGAAAAATTATATACATACTTTCAGCCCTTATTCTGGCTATTTCCTGCGATCCTGAAAATCCTGTGCAGCCGGAGACCGTCAAACTGTCCATTGACAAGACATCATTGGAATTCCCTGCCGAAGGCGGCGGACAGACCTTTACCGTGACTGCCTCCGAGCAGGTCTATCTTGTGCCTGGAGACGGATGGGTCTCTGCAAAGAAAGGTACGAAGACAGGGAACAATACGGTTGTGACTGTGGAGGTACAGAAGAATACTGTTGCACAGGCGCGCGAAACGAAGATTTCAGTTGTGGCCGGCGAAGAAAAGATGTATGTCGAGGTGTCGCAGGAGGCTGGCGAGGATGTTTCCGGTGATGGTGGAAACCAAGGTGGCAACCAGGGAGGTGGAGCAGTTGTTCCTGAAAACAACGGCAACCTTGCCTGGCAGTTCGCCGAACGTCTCGGCATAGGCTGGAATATGGGCAATCATTTCGACGCACAGAACAACGGAGTGTCCGGGGAGACCTTCTGGGGCAATCCTAAGGCGACGGCTGCAACATTCACAAAGGTAAAGGCGGCGGGTTTCAATACTGTCCGTATTCCTGTGACCTGGATGGGGCATATCGGAGAGGCTCCTGACTATAAGATAGAGGACGCTTGGCTTGACAGAATTGCAGAGGTCGTAGGATATGCCGAAGCAGCAGGCCTGAATGCTATCATCAATATGCACCACGACGGGAGCGACAGCAAGTTCTGGCTCGATATCAAGTCGGCAGCAATCAATCCGGCTGTTCATCAGCAGATTCTCGAGCAGGTAAGTGCAATGTGGGGTCAGATCGCCGACAAGTTCAAGGACAAGGGTGAGTTCCTCATCTTCGAGGCCTTCAATGAAATCCACGACGGCGGCTGGGGCTGGGGAGCCAACAGGAATGATGGCGGCAAGCAGTACAAGTGCCTGAATGAATGGAATCAGGCATTCGTGAATGCTGTACGTGCTTCCGGTGGTGAGAACGCAGACCGTATTCTCGGAATACCTGCTTACTGCACCAATGTGGATATATCTTTAGAGTCTTTCGTTATGCCTGAGGATACCGCAAATGATCGTCTGATGATGTCTGTGCATTGCTATGATCCTTACGATTATACATTGGCAGCGACAAAGAATGAGTGGGGTCATACGGCCGATGCTTCAAAGAAGGTCGCAGGAGATAACGAAGGTGACCTCAAGAGAGTATTTGAGAAAATATATGCAAATTATATATCGAAGGGTATCCCTGTATATATGGGTGAATTCGGTTGCGTGAATCGTGCCACTGCACGAGAGCAGGCCTTCCAGCAGTATTACCTTAAATATTACGCGAAACTGGCCAGGACTTACGGCGTACCGTCAATAATATGGGATAACGGAGCCAAGGGAGCCGGCAACGAGCGTCACGCATTCATCGATCACGGTACAGGCGAATTCTGTTCACCGGAGGCAAAGGCTGCCATCCAGGCATTGATATCCTCATACACCAATGCCCTGACTCTTGACGATGTATATCGCAATGCACCGAAGTAAGAATAACTGTAACCACATAATTATGAAAACTATACTGAAACCTATCCTTATGATTGCAGCAGCAATTGCAATCGCATCCTGCGGAAGCGCGCAGGAACCGGCACAGACTCCTGCCGATGGACTCATCTCCCGTCTGTCTGCCCTTGTTGATGACGGAAAAATTATGTACGGTCATCAGGACGACCTGATGTACGGCCATTCCTGGAAACTTGCTGATGATGCGACAGAGTATGTCCAGTCTGATGTATATGCTGTCTGCGGAAAATATCCGGCTGTCTATGGAATGGACTTGGGCGGAATAGAACTTGACTGGCCGGCTAATCTCGACAAGAACATTTTTGATCAGATGCGTGCATCTGCCGTGGCTCATCACGAGCGCGGCGGTATCGTCACTTTCTCCTGGCATCCGCGCAATCCTCTCACAGGAGGAGATGCCTGGGATGTGACATCGGATCAGGTGGTTGCTTCTATTCTCCCAGGTGGCGAGAAGCACGAATACTTTATGGGCTGGCTTGAGAATGCAGCAGACTTTCTCGAGTCTATCAAGACTGCTGACGGCGAGACTGTTCCTGTCATCTGGAGACCTTGGCACGAGCATACCGGCAGTTGGTTCTGGTGGGGACAGAAACTGTGCACCACAGAGCAGTATAAGGCGTTGTGGCAGATGACATACGACTATATGGTGGGTGAACGTGCCCTTGACAATCTTGTGTGGGCATATTCTCCAGGAGCCGGAGAACTGACTTCTGTGGAGGTGTTCGGCGAGAGATATCCGGGTGATGAAATCATCGATATGGTAGGCTTTGACTGCTACTGCGGAACCGATTATGAAAGGTATAGCAACAGTATGAAGAATGCCCTTGACATCACCAAGGCTTTTGCAGAAGAGCACGGCAAACTTATGGCCATCACTGAGACAGGACACGAGGGCTTGAAGAATCCGAAATGGTGGACAGAGGTGCTTTATCCTGTGATGAAGGACTATCCTGTGTCGTATGTACTTACTTGGAGAAATGCCTGCGACGATAATATGCAGCACCATTTCTATGCACCTTTCCCTGGTCAGGAATCTGCAGAAGATTTCAAGGCGTTCGCTGGCCTTGAGGATATCGTAATGCTTTAATACAAAAGGAAATAAATATATCATAATATGACATTCAATGAAAGACTGGAGTGGCTGAAGGCACAGCACGAAGCCCTCATCACAAAGAAGAACGAGCCTATCGAAGGCAACGGAGTTTACGAGCGCTATGCGAATCCTATACTTACAGGTGACCACGCTCCGCTTTTCTGGCGCTATGACCTCAATGAGCAGACAAATCCTTATCTGATGGAGCGTTTCGGCGTGCACGCTGCATTCAACTCCGGAGCCATCAAGTGGAACGGAAAATATGTCCTTGTAGTACGCGTCGAGGGTGCTGACCGCAAGTCCTTCTTTGCTGTGGCCGAGAGCCCTAACGGAGTGGACAACTTCCGCTTCTGGGACCGTCCGATAACTCTTCCTGAGTACGGAGAGCCCGCGACAAATGTCTATGATATGCGTCTCACCGCACACGAGGACGGCTGGATCTACGGTATCTTCTGCGTAGAGCGCAAGGATCCTGATGCTGCACCTGGCGATCTGTCTTCTGCAGTTGCCGCGGCAGGTGTGGCACGAACAAAGGACCTTGTCAACTGGGAGCGCCTTCCGGATATGGAATCCAAGTCACAGCAGCGCAACGTTGTGCTTCACCCTGAGTTCGTGGACGGTAAATATGCCCTCTACACACGTCCTCAGGACGGCTTCATCGATGCAGGCAACGGCGGTGGCATAGGCTGGGCGCTGGTTGACAGTATGGAGAAGGTGGTCATAACAGAGGAGAAGATCATCAACCACCGCTTCTACCACACCATCAAGGAGTGCAAGAACGGAGAAGGCCCGCATCCGATCAAGACCGACCGCGGCTGGCTCCACCTTGCTCACGGAGTACGTGGCTGCGCTTCAGGTCTGCGATATGTCCTTTATATGTATATGACATCGCTCGAGGACCCGACAAAGGTCATTGCAGAGCCTGCAGGCTTCTTTATGGTTCCTGAGGGATGGGAATATATCGGTGACGTGATGAACGTGCTCTTCACCAACGGCTGGATTGCAGACGAAGACGGCAAGGTCTTCATTTACTATGCTTCAAGCGACACCCGTATGCACGTGGCGACATCTACAGTTGACCGCCTTGTTGACTATTGTATGAATACAGAGCCAGACGCATTCACAACCGGCGAGACCGTAAAACGCCTTAACAGACTGATTGATAAGAATTTGAAATAGTATCAGCCGTATCCTGTGAGCGAGCGAAGCATATCCATACACTTCTGCTTCGCGAGCCACAGGATATGGCCTGCCCATCAGCATCTTAATAACACCAATAACTGACAACAACCAATGAAATTATCAGAGAAAATAGGCTACGGCTTCGGTGATATGTCCTCATCGATGTTCTGGAAACTCTTTTCATACTTCCTGCCGTTCTTCTACTCCAACGTCTTCGGCCTCAGCCTGGCCGATGCCGGTATACTGATGCTCGTGACCCGTATCTGGGACGCTGTATCTGACCCTATGATGGGAATAATTGCAGACCGTACAAAGACCCGTTGGGGCAAGTACCGTCCGTATCTGCTTTTCTTCTCACTTCCTTTCGCTGTCTGCGGAATACTCCTTTTCACAACTCCGGAGAACGGAAAGACCCTCTGGGCATATATCACCTACATCCTTATGATGACCGTATATACCGGTATCAATGTCCCATACGGATCGCTTCTTAACGTGATGACAGCGGATTCTGATGAAAAATCCGTGCTTTCTTCATACAGGATGTTCTTTGCTTACGGCGGTAGTTTCATCGCCCTCTTTGCGTGGGAACCTCTCTGCAATATGTTCGACAAGGCACGCACAGTCGCAGATGATGCTGCCGGCGGACTTGCTTCCATCTCTACCAGCCCTGAGGCTTGGCAGAAGGCAATGATCGTCATCGCTTCCTGCTGCTTCATTCTCTTTGTACTCAGTTTCCTTCTTACAAAGGAGCACGTGAAGAGCGAATCCACAGTATCGGTGGGCCAGGACCTCAAACTTCTTCTGAAGAACAAGCCTTGGTGGCTTCTTATCGGAGCAGCCCTTGCTTCAAACCTCTTCAACACCGTCCGTGGAACCACAACTGCATATTTCTTCGCAGACTATATCCAGAAGACCGTGGAAATGGCTCCGCAGTGGGCTTTCCTCGTATCTGCCGGCATTTTCCTTTCGATAGGAGAGATTTCCAATATGATAGGAGTTGTTCTTGCAGTGCCGATGTCAAAGAATCTCGGAAAGAAATCCACTTACATCATCTCGATGGCAGTGCTTATCGGTCTGAGCATCGCTTTCTTCTTCCTTCCTGCCACTACAGGAGGATATTGGGCTATGCTGATATTCCAGGTTGTCATCTCCATCTTCACCGGTGTGATTTCTCCTCTTGTATGGAGTATGTATGCTGACGTGGCTGACTACTCGGAACTTAAGGACGGAACCGCATCGACCGGACTCATCTTCTCTTCAGCATCTATGGCACAGAAGTTCGGTGGTGCATTCGGAGGCTCTGCAGTTATGTGGATGCTTGCTGCATTCGGATACAATACCGTTGCAGGTGCAGTCCAGACAGAGACAGCCATCCTCGGTCTGCGTATCCTTATGAGTTGGGTACCTGCAGCAGTTGCTGCTCTCTCCATCCTTGTCGTATGGTTCTATCCTCTGACAAAGAAGAAAATGGAAGGCGTACAGGCAGAACTCGCTGTCAAGAGAGGAGTTCAATCCGCTGAGTAATAAGTAGTTACGCTATCTGCGTGCCGTACAAAGGGGAGCACGTAGATAGCGTAAGTTGTTGATATACAGAAATTTATACTCGTCGAAAATATGAGGAGAATATTTGTTCTTGCAGTTTTTGCTGCCTTGATAATGTCTTGCACCCAGCAGGCTCCTAAAGTGGAGCGCCTCCGTGTTGAGGGAACCGCTCTGATGAATGAATCGGGGGATACAGTCGAACTCAAGGGAATGAGTTTCGGATGGAATGTGCTCTGGCCACGTTTCTATAATGCTCAGGCTGTAAAGCACGTTGTCGAAGATTGGGATGCGGAACTTGTCCGTGCCGCCATAGGTGTGGAAATCGATGACGCCGAGTGCCGTATGCAGAATTATCTGAAGGATCCGGATTTCGGAAAACAATGCGCCTGCACCATCGTTGATGCTGCTATAGAGAATGGTGTATATGTGCTGGTGGACTGGCACGCTCACGGTCTTCATACCGAGGCCGCCGTGGAGTTCTTTACATATATGGCCACAAAGTATAAAGGGGTTCCGAATGTGATATACGAGATATGGAACGAACCTTCATATAAGGACCATATCAACCAGATTGACTATACCTGGGCTGAGATCAAGGAGTATTCCGAGACTGTCATTGCTGCCATCCGTGCAGTGGAGCCTGATGCGGTTATAGTGGTCGGTACTCCGCGCTGGTCCCAGAATGTGGATGATGCCGCTAATGATCCTATCCTGGGATATGAGAATCTTATGTACACCCTTCATTTCTATGCCGGAACGCACAAGGAATGGCTTCGTGAGAAGGGTGACTATGCTCTTTCGAAAGGTCTGGCTCTGTTCGTGACCGAATGTGGCGGTATGAATGCCGACGGTCAGGGACCGATTGATGTCGAGTCAACAGAGGCTTGGATCGAGTGGATGGATGAGAACGATATCAGTTATGCGTTCTGGTCTATCTCCGATAAGGAAGAAACCTGCTCGATGCTTCTTCCTTCCGCTCCGTCTGAAGGACCTTGGGCAGATGCTGAACTCAGACCGTGGGGCAGATTCGTAAAGGAACAACTGTGACATTTAAGCAGTGTGCCTTTTGTATGTAGGAGGCGTGCCACCCACGGATATGGGGTGCCTGAGCGTAGCGAAGGCGGGGGCCTCCGGAATACATAGCCACACTGCAAATGTCACAGCTGCTGAGACTTATAATCTTATATAATGCATTGATAATGAAAAGAATAATATCAATATTGACTGCTGCTTTATGCGTATTGACAGCATCGGCTCAGATACGCATCGCAACACCGGGCACCGAACTCATTCTCAAGGCTGATGTAGGCGGTGAACCACAGATAAAGTATTTCGGAGAAAGACTTTCGGATGCAGATGCAGCCAACCTAGAGGCTGCTGGCGTTCCGAATCACAATGCATACCCTGCATACGGCCTCTGGTGTGCTTCAGAGGCTTCTTTGGGCGTAACTCACAGTGACGGCAATATGTCCACAATGCTGAGGGTTGAAAGTGTAACTCAGTCTGATGTGATAGACAATTCGATAGTCACAAAGATAGTTATGAAGGATGAGGTGTATCCGTTCTATGTGACCTTATGCTATCGTGCATATCAGGATGTGGATATGATCGAGACCTGGACTGAGATCGCCAATCTTGAGAAGAAACCGGTCACTCTGACACGTTTCGATTCAGGATATCTTCCTATACGTTTCGGAGATGTGTGGATAAGTCATCTTCACGGCACCTGGGCTAATGAAGGACTTCTGGTGCAGGAGCCTCTTCAGCGTGGAATGAGAGTAATCAAGAACAAGGACGGTGCACGAAATTCGCATACTGACCATTCTGAAGTGATGTTCTCCCTTGACGGAAAGCCTCAGGAGAATGCCGGACGCGTGATCGGTGCTGCTCTCTGCTACAGCGGCAACTATGAACTTCGTGTCGATACAAAGGATACCGATTACCACGAATTCTATGCTGGAATCAATCCGGACAATTCGGCATATATTCTTGAGTCCAAAGAGGTGTTCAAGACTCCGGAACTTGCTCTGACATTCTCTGATGAGGGTCTCAGCGGGGCCAGCCGCAATTTCCACAGATGGGGACGTAAATATAAACTTGCTCACGGTGACAAGGAACGCAAGATCCTTCTGAACAGTTGGGAAGGTGTCTATTTCGACATCAATGAGCCGGGAATGGACCAGATGATGGCAGACATTGCATCTATGGGCGGTGAACTCTTCGTTATGGATGACGGATGGTTCGGCGTGAAGTATCCTCGTCTCACAGACAACTGCGCTCTCGGAGACTGGGAAGTTGACAGAAACAAACTTCCTAACGGCATCGGCTGGCTCGTGGAACAGGCTCACAAGCACGGCATCAAGTTCGGCATCTGGATCGAGCCTGAAATGACCAACACCACCAGCGAACTCTACGAGAAGCATCCTGAATGGGTGATCAAGGCTCCTGAGCGCGAGGTTGTCAAGGGGCGTGGAGGCACTCAGTTGGTTCTTGACCTCGGTAATCCGGAAGTGCAGGATTTTGTTTTCGGTATCGTGGATGACCTTCTGACAGAGAATCCGGAGATCGATTATATCAAGTGGGATGCGAATATGCCTATATCCAACCACGGCTCTCAATATCTTTCCAAGGATAAGCAGAGTCATCTTTATATCGAGTATCACAGAGGATTTGCCGCTGTATGCGACAGAATCCGTGCAGCATATCCTGATGTGACCATTCAGGCCTGTGCATCCGGTGGCGGACGTGCCAACTGGGGTGTGCTCCCTTGGTTCGATGAATTCTGGGTAAGCGACAACACAGATGCACTCCAGCGTGTCTATATGCAGTGGGGTACATCATATTTCTTCCCTTCAATCGCTATGGCATCGCATATCAGTGCCACTCCGAACCATACCGTATTCCGCACCACATCGATAAAATACCGTATCGACGTGGCGATGAGCGGCCGTCTCGGAATGGAGATCCAGCCTAAGAATATGACAGAGGAGGAAAAGGCTCTCTGCCGCAAGGCTATCTCAGAGTATAAGGAGATCCGCCCTGTGGTGCAGTTCGGTGACATTTACCGTCTGGTGTCTCCGTATGACGGACATAATATGGCCTCTCTGATGTATGTAGCCCCTGAAAAGGAAAAGGCTGTGTTCTATTGGTGGAAGACCGAGACCTTCTATGACGATCATCTTCCACGCGTGAGAATGGCCGGACTGGATCCTGACCGTATTTATAAGGTTCGTGAACTCAATCGCATAGACAATGAACCTCTGCCTTACGAAGGTCTTTCTTTCAGCGGAAAGTTCCTGATGGAGAACGGTCTGGAGATTCCTCTCAAGCATAAAGTTGGCTATCACAAGCAGGACGACTGGAGCAGCCGCGTGCTCTACCTGGTGGCAGAGTAGTCCCTGACAATCAAACGATTACGTAAAATGCCTGCTGTTGTAGTGCAGCAGGCATAAGATATAAATAATTGAATAGCAGTGGTTTGTGTGCCACGGTTTTGTTATGAAGCAGACATTCGGATATTTTGATGACGCACAGCGCGAATATGTGATTACTGACCCGAAGACCCCTTGGCCTTGGATCAACTATCTCGGCAATGAGGATTTCTTCTCGCTGATTTCCAATACTGCCGGAGGCTATACTTTCTGTAAGGATGCGAAGTTCCGCCGCATTACACGCTATCGCTATAACAATGTTCCTATGGACAATGGCGGACGTTATTTCTATATCAATGACGACGGTACGGTGTGGTCGCCGGGCTGGAAGCCTTGCAAGACTCCGCTGGATTTCTATGAATGCCGTCACGGAATGAGTTATACACGCATCACGGGAGCGAAAGATGGCATTGAGGCTAGTGTGTTGTTCTTTGTTCCGCTTCATACGTGGGGCGAGGTGCAGAAGATGACCCTGCGTAATACTTCTGCCGAGGCGAAGAAGTTCAAGTTATTCTCTTTTGCCGAGTGGTGTCTTTGGAATGCCGCGACTGATATGGAGAATTTCCAGCGCAATTTCTCGACAGGAGAGGTTGAGGTGGACGGCTCTGTGATATATCACAAGACGGAGTATAAGGAGCGTCGCAATCACTATGCATTCTACAGTGTGAATGCTCCGATTGATGGTTTTGATACGGACAGGGAGACTTTCATAGGTCTGTATAATGAGTTCCGCGATCCTCAGAATGTGCTTGCAGGACAGTCGGGAAACAGTATTGCCCACGGATGGAGCCCTATAGCCTCACATTGTATCGAAGTGGAACTCCAGCCAGGCGAGAGCAAGGATTATATTTTCCTTCTCGGATATGTGGAAAATGCTCAGGATGAGAAGTTTGTGCCTCAGGCTGAGCCGGGTCTGCTTCACAGCGGAAGTTCACCTATAATCAACAAGGCGAGGGCGCGTGCTATGATTGCATCTCTGGATACTGCAGCGAAGGTTAATGCTGCATTTTCAGAATTGAAGGCATACTGGGATGCACTTCTGGATATATTCTCAGTCAAAAGTCCGGAAGATAAACTCGACAGGATGGTGAATATATGGAACCAGTACCAGTGTATGGTCACATTCAATATGTCTCGTTCGGCTTCGTTCTTCGAGAGCGGAATCGGTCGTGGAATGGGCTTCCGCGACTCGAATCAGGACCTTGTGGGATTCGTGCATCAGATCCCGGAAAGGGCACGCGAACGCATCATAGACATAGCATCTACGCAGTTCCCTGACGGAGGCTGCTACCATCAGTATCAGCCGCTTACAAAGCGCGGAAACAACGACATCGGCGGCGGATTCAATGACGATCCGATGTGGCTTATCTTCGGAACGGTGGCATATATCAAGGAGACAGGCGATTTCAGCATACTTGATGAGCCGGTGCCGTTCGATAACGAGCCAGGTTCGGAGGTGTCTCTGATGGAACATCTGCGCATTTCATTCGACCACGTGGTGAATAATCTCGGTCCTCATCTCCTTCCTCTCATCGGTCGTGCGGACTGGAACGATTGCTTGAATCTGAATTGCTTCTCCTGGGATCCGAACGAGTCTTTCCAGACTACCGAGAACAAGACAGAAGGGTCTAAGGCTGAGTCACTTATGATTGCCGGACTCTTTGTGGTATGCGGCCGTGATTATATTGAACTGTGCAGAGAGAGAGGCCTTTCTGAAGAGGCCGACAGAGCCGAAGAATGCGTGGAGGCTATGGTCGAGGCTGTGAAGAAACACGGCTGGGACGGGGAGTGGTATCTCCGTGCATACGACTATTTTGGCCGCAAGGTGGGCTCTAAGGAGAACGAGGAAGGTCAGATTTTCATCGAGTCACAGGGCTGGTGCTCAATGGCAGGAATCGGCCTCGAAGAGGGGATGGTGCAGAAGGCTCTGGACTCCGTGAAGGAGCGTCTTGATTGCGAGCACGGCATAGTGCTGAACAATCCTGCATTCACTAAGTATTTTGTTGAGTATGGTGAAATATCCTCATATCCAGCCGGTTACAAGGAGAATGCCGGCATCTTCTGCCACAACAATCCTTGGGTGATCATAGGTGAGACCGTCCTCGGACGCGGAGACTATGCCTGGGATTATTTCCGAAAGATATGTCCATCATATACAGAGTTCCGAAGTGACCTCCACAAAGTGGAACCGTATGTCTATTCACAGATGATAGCCGGCAAGGATGCAGCCCGTCCGGGCGAGGCCAAGAACAGTTGGCTCACCGGAACCGCTGCCTGGAACTGGTATGCCATCACCCAGTACATTCTGGGTATAAAGCCGGCATACAACGGCCTGGAGATCGATCCTTGCATTTGTTCGCAGTGGAAGGAATACACTGTAAGACGCCGTTTCCGCGGATCCGTTTACGAAATCACTGTCAAGAATCCTGACGGCGTCTGCAAAGGCGTACGTGAAATCACTCTCGACGGCCAGCCTCTCTGTGGCAACATTATTCCTTGCACTCCGGGAGAACACAAAGTGACCGTAATTCTGGGTTAGGATTTCTATGTAATGTACGCCCCTTTGTTGTAATCCTGAGCGTCCCCTGTCATTCAGAGTGCTCTCTGTCATCCTGAGTGCAGCGAAGGATCTTTACAAGAATTTTCATCCCCGACATATCCTCAATAGTCATCCCCGGCTCGACCGGGGATCTTTATTCAGAGAAACGACCAATCCTGCTGTGAGCGAGCGAAGCATTTCCATACGCTTCTGCGGAGCGAGCCACAGCAGGATTGGTCTGTGTATGCTTGACTGATATTTTGATGTCTGGTCTGTATGTGTCCATAGGTCTGATTGATGGTTGGTGAGTTGTGCGGATTTATAGTTCTAGTGAACTTTCGGCCCCTCTCATTCACCAGAACTCCTCAAAAACAGCAAAATCAGACTTCAAATCAAAGTTCTAATGAGGTTTATGGCCATAACCTTCACTAGAACTGATTGAAATAGGGGCATTTCTACCCTTTGATAGGTCTGTATGTGTCCATAGGTCTGATTGATGGTTGGGGCTTTGTGTGGGCTTATAGTTCTAGTGAACTTTCCTTGTCCCAAATTCACCAGAACTCATCAAAAGCAACAAAATCAGACTTCAAATCAAGGTTCTAATGAATTTTATGGCCATAATTCTCACTAGAACTGATTGAAATAGGGGCATTTCTACCCTTTGATAGGTCTGTATGTGTCCAGAGATCTGATTGATGGTTGGTGCTTTGTCTGGGCTTATAGTTCTAGTGAACCTTCAGTACCTACAATTCACCAGAACCCATTAAAAACGACAAAATTAGACTCTATATCCAGGTTCTAGTGAAGTATATGGGCAGAATTTTCACTAGAACTGGTTCTTGAGCCTATCGATGATAATCTTCGCAAAGATATGAAAATCAATTCATTGCAGCGGTTTCATCACCCAGAATATCCACCCCGCCCGGAATGTCCACCCCGCCAAAAAGTGATATAAAAAGAAAAAAGCCGTCTCTGTAAGAGAACGACTGCATATATAATTGTACCACGTCTGGTTATTTCTTCGCTACGGCTCAGCGACTTCGCCGATGATGCAAAATTTAAGGCCGCATCTAAGCGACCTCTTTTGGAGCGGAAAACGAGACTCGAACTCGCGACCCCAACCTTGGCAAGGTTGTGCTCTACCAACTGAGCTATTTCCGCAGATTCCCTTACTTTTCGTTTGGGATTGCAAAGGTACGTATAATTTTTAAACTTCCAAACTTTTTTAAGGAAATTTTCCAAAAACATATCAAAAACTCATAATTGTAAGAATAAAATAGGCCATTTCCATCCCAGTGTTGATGAAAAAACGCCAAGAAACGGCCAAAGTTCTGTTTTATATGCTTTCAAAAATTCCTGATGGTGAATATGCAGATATTCTTAAAATCATTATATTTGTAGGAAACTGCAAAGGCGGCTCTTGAAAATCTAATGACCAATGCTATGAAAACCAGATTATTTTTTTTGACATTGGTGGTGGCGATGCTCTCGTCAGTGTCTCTTCTTGCGCAGGATCAGCGCAGTGCAACCCCAACCCAGTATCAATACGACCGCTATGACGGTCAGTGGCCTGCAGGAGAGGGTATCCTGTATTCTTACAAGGACGGACTCATAATCGGCACCTTCAGCAAAGGCAAGGCTGAAGGAAGGTGTGTATGCTATAAGCCTAATGGCGAGGTCTATTGGGGCGATTTCAAAAAAGGAAAGCAGACTGGTAACGGACGTATCTATAGAGATAACGGTATCGTTATGTCGGGGCAGTACAAGAACGGAAAATATCACGGACTTGATACTCTGTACAGATCCAATGGGTCGGTCTTTGTGGGAAAATACCGCAAGGGAAGGCTTAAGAGCAGGGTCGATGTGAAAGACGAAGCGATATATGCCAGACCTGAATATCCTCGTGTGGATTTGAAGAGAAAGCAGGAGGATTTCCTGAAGGAACTCGAACTTATCTGGGAGGAGAGGAATATTCATCTTAGGGAAAAGGCAGGTCTGATCAGTCCTAAGTTCCAGGGTGGCGATATAAATGATTTTGCACTTTGGGTAAATTCGCAGGTGAAATATCCGGAATCATTGGCTGCCAGAGATGTTTCGAGAACTGTCATTGTGGAGTTTACTGTGATGAAAGACGGTGCCTTGACTGATGTACACGCCTTGTTCGGATCGGATCCGATATTGAATGAGGCCGCTGTGAATGCAGTGAAAGGATCTCCTCGTTGGACACCAGGTGAGCACAAGGGGGAAAAAAGGAGTGTCCGTATGACGGTTCCTGTGGTGTTTACCAATGAATAGCAATATATAAAGGCTGAATAATCATTAAAAACTGCTATCTTTGCAAGTTCAGGCTATATATGGTCTGAGCCTTGCAGGGTAGCAGTTTTTATTGTGATATGAGTAAAGAAATATTAGACAGCATAGCAGACAAGGAATATGAACACGGCTTTGTGACGGATGTCGAACAGGAGTTCATACCTAAAGGTCTGAATGAAGATATAATACGCCTGATATCGGCAAAGAAGGAGGAACCAGAGTGGATGCTTGAGTTCCGTCTGGAGGCATTCCGCCGCTGGCAGAAGATGCCGCTGCCGAAATGGGCACATCTGGATATTCCTGAGATAGATTTTCAGGATATAATCTATTATGCGGCTCCGAAGAAGGATGCTGACCGGCCTAAGGAGATCGATCCTGAACTGGAAAAGACTTTCGATAAATTGGGCATTCCCCTCCACGAGAGGGCTGCACTTGCAGGCGTGGCTGTAGATGCCGTATTTGATTCGGTGTCTGTGACTACGACATTCCGCTCCGCTCTTGCAGAAAAAGGCATAATATTCTGTTCGTTCTCGGAAGCGGTGAAGGAACATCCTGATCTGGTGAGAAAGTATCTGGCCTCGGTGGTGCCTGTGGGTGACAATTTCTATGCGGCTCTGAACTCGGCCGTATTCAGTGACGGTTCGTTCGTATATATTCCGAAAGGAGTGCGCTGTCCGATGGAACTGTCCAGTTATTTCCGTATAAATGCTGCCGGAACCGGCCAGTTCGAAAGGACTCTGATTGTGGCGGATGAAGGCTCATACGTGAGTTATATGGAGGGCTGTACCGCTCCGATGCGTGATGAGAACCAACTTCACGCCGCTGTGGTGGAGATCATTGTGGAAAAGGATGCGGAGGTGAAATATTCGACGGTGCAGAACTGGTATCCCGGTGATAAGGAAGGACGTGGAGGTATATATAACTTTGTGACCAAAAGGGGAATATGCAAGGGCTCCGGAAGCCATCTTTCGTGGACGCAGGTAGAGACAGGTTCGGCTATCACCTGGAAATATCCATCGACCATACTTAAGGGAGACAATTCGTCGTCGGAGTTCTATTCCGTGGCTGTGACAAACAACTTCCAGCAGGCGGATACGGGAACAAAGATGATACATATAGGCCGCAATACCAGAAGCCGTATTGTCAGCAAGGGAATATCTGCCGGACGCAGTCAGAACAGTTATCGAGGACTTGTCAAGATGCTTCCAGGAGCAGATAATGCGCGCAATTTTTCTCAGTGCGACAGTCTGCTGATAGGTGACAGATGCGGTGCGCATACATTCCCATATATTGAAAATGCTAACAAGACTGCCGTAGTGGAACACGAGGCTACAACTTCGAAAATAAGTGAGGATCAGTTGTTCTACTGCAATCAGAGGGGTATATGTCCGGAGGAGGCTGTGGGGTTGATAGTAAACGGATATGCCCGTGAGGTGTTGTCCAAACTCCCGATGGAGTTTGCTGTTGAGGCGCAGAAACTGCTGCAGGTAAGTCTGGAGGGATCTGTAGGATGATGGAATTCTGGAATATAATTTTGTTTGAGATGGGCGGGAAACCGGTGCTGCTGATAGATCTTCTGTCGGCGGTGTTCGGACTGACCACTGTATTTCTGGCAGGCAGGAACAGCAAGAAAAATTTTTATGTGGGATATGCCTACACCGCATTGCTGTTCTTTATGTTCTGGCAGAAGAATCTTTACGCCAATCTTATACTTCAGCCTATATCGCTGGGTATCAATATAATGGGGCAGTATAGGTGGAGTCATCCGAAGAAGAATGAAGAGAGTGCTCAAAAGAGCGGCGAACTCAAGGTGTCGATGCTGACCTGGCCTCAGAGGGGGCAGATAGTAGTATTGGTACTCGTGCTTGCTCTTCTGTGGGGATGGCTTATGAGTATGATGGGAACGAACTGGTTCGTGGGATATTTTCCTGCCAATCCTCTGCCATACCTTGACTGCTGCGTAACGGTGCTGATACTTACTGCACAGACTTTATCGGCTTTGAAGAAATGGGACTGCTGGATTGCCTGGCTTTTTGTGAACATAGCCAATCTGACGCTTTACCTGAAGGCCGGACTGGTATTTATGCCGATTGTCAGTTGTCTGTACCTGGTCAATGGAATATGGTCTTTGTTCACGTGGTATAAATTGTATAGAAAAAACGCATAATATGAGCGATATATTATTGAAAATAGAGGGCCTGAGGGCTTCAGTGGAAGATAAGGAGATTCTCAAGGGTGTTGATCTTGTCATCCGTAAGGGTGAGATACACGCGGTTATGGGTCCGAATGGTGCAGGTAAGAGTACTCTTTCTGCAGTGCTTGCCGGAAAGCCCCAGTTCACTGTTACTGCCGGCACAATCGAATTTATGGGACAGGACCTTCTGGCAATGTCGCCCGAGGAACGTGCCTGGGCAGGCATTTTCCTTTCTTTCCAGTATCCGGTCGAGATACCAGGAGTGACTATTACCAATTTTATGAAGACTGCTGTCAATGCGCATAGGGTCGGAAAGGGTCTGGAGCCTCTCAAGGCAGGTGATTTTCTGAAGTTGCTGCGTGAGAAGATGGCTTTTGTGCAGATGAAGCCTGAGTTTGCCAAGAGAGAGGTGAATGTAGGCTTCTCTGGCGGTGAGAAGAAACGTAATGAGATATTCCAGATGGCTATGCTTGATCCGACTCTCGCCATACTTGACGAGACCGACAGCGGACTTGATGTGGATGCTCTCCGTATCGTTGCAAACGGTGTCAATGCCCTGCATACTCCTGAGAAGGCGGCCATTGTAATCACTCATTATCAGCGACTTCTGGATTATATCGTTCCGGATGTGGTACACGTCCTGAAGGATGGAAAGATAGTGAAGACTGCAGGCAAGGAACTTGTTGCCGATATTGAAGAGAAGGGTTACGATAATCTGTAGGATATGGAAGATTTGATAGTAACTAGGTGCAGTAAAGTGCATAGAATATATGTTCTAGGAGGTCGTGGTACTTGTTGTTCCGACGACCCCCGCCTGCCTGGCGGCAGGCACCCCCTAGCCGAGGGTGGCACGTCGTCTCCACAATCAAGTACCACGACTATCCCACAGCAGATTGTTGTGGAGGGAGACGCCAAGGTGGATATGGTTGTGCTGGTATATCCGGGAGTCAACTGTGATGTGAAACTGGATGTGCATCTGGTAGGTGAGGGTGCTGAGGCCAACATTTATGGTGCATACGTCTGTGGTGGTGATGAGAAGGTCAAGATAACTGTAGATATGCATCATAAAGTGCCTCATTGTAATTCTCGTCAATTGTTCAAAGGAATTGCCGGAGGACGATCCAGGGTGGATTTTTATGGAAAGATCATAGTCGCTCAGGATGCGCAGAAGACCGAGGCATATCAGGAGAATCATAATATACTTCTTTCAGAGGATGCCAAGGTGGACACAAAGCCTCAGTTGGAGATATATGCGGATGACGTGAAATGCTCGCACGGAGCCACTATCGGCCGTCTTAATGAAGAGGAACAGTTCTATATGCGTTCCCGCGGCATCAGTCTCGAAGATGCCAAGGTGCTTCAGATGATCTCGTTCATCGCTCCGGTGTTGGAAAATATTCAGGATGAGGCTCAGCGCGAATCAATTGCTGCAGAATTCGAGTCCGATATCAGAAACATAATCCGCGGACTATGATTACCCACCCTAATGTCAAGATAAACCTTGGACTTAATGTCCTGCGCAAGAGAGAAGACGGATTCCACGATCTTGAAACTCTTTTCGTTCCTTATTTCGGAATAAGCGATACTCTGGAGATCATCGTCGGAGATGACTACAGCCGCACTTCTGCTGCACTTTTCAGCAGATATGCTTCGTCTGTTCCTGCTGTGCAGGGAAGCGTCAAGCCTGAAGGTGTGTTCGGAGTAGAGACAGAGGAGTCTGTGGCTCCGAAACTGGTGCAGGGTATATCTGAAGATGGCAGATTGATGATAACCATTGCTCGCGAAGAAGGGGTTGACTGGGATCCTCTCCGCGACCTGACAGCAAAGGCATATATGATTCTGGCTGAGGATTTTGCTTTGCCTCCTGTCAAGATTTTTCTGGAAAAGACTTCGCCGGTCGGAGCCGGTCTGGGTGGAGGATCGGCTGATGCGGCTTTTGCTCTGAAGATGCTGAACGAGTTATGCGATCTTGGCCTTTCGGAGGATAGGTTGGCCGGATATGCTTCCCGTCTTGGAAGTGATTGTGCATTCTTCATATATAATCGTCCTATGTTAGGGGAAGGTAGAGGGGAGATTCTTACGGAGTATGAAATAAAAGATATAGATTGGCAATCTGCTTCTGATGGGCATTCCGGCTCTCTGTACGATCTTCAGGTCATAACGCCATCCGGAATATCTGTGTCAACAAAAGAGGCATACAGCGGTATCAGACCTCATCTTCCGGAAGTTCCATTGAAGGAGGCTCTTGCACGTCCTGTGGAGGAATGGGATGGGATACTTATGAACGATTTCGAGGAGACTGTATTTTCCGTACATCCTGAACTGGCTGCAATCAAGCGGTCTTTATATGAGAGCGGAGCCATATATGCATCAATGTCCGGTTCCGGTTCTGCCCTTTTCGCTCTTTACAGGAAGGCTGCTCTTTAAAAAGAGATCCGAACTTCTTGATGAAAAAATCGGGACATAAAAAAAGTTGAAAAAGGATAAAAAAAAGAAAAAGGTGACGAAAGGTCTTTATGTGGGGTAAAGAATTCCGTCGCTTTCCGCTATTTTGTTTTCCTTTGGTGAAAAAAACAAAGGAAGATGAAAATGTTGATGATTGCAGGCATACTGCTGGTATCGGTATCTTGTGGAATAGAGGAGATTTCAAGCCGCCCGGGGACAAACAGAGAAGATATATGGACAGGTCCGGGTATGAATGCAGATCCGGAGTCCAAGGAGATCTGTTATGTGACGGCCTTTGACTATCCGAAGGATTATGATTGGCGAACAGACAAGGAGAAGGGGAGCATAAAATGCTCACTGGTGGTCTTTGCAGACGGAGTTCCTATGATGAAAGTACCGGTAGGCGATCTGTATGAAGTCAGTTCCGATCCTGATAAGCACAGAATGATAGATGGGCATCTTTATACGGATTATGCGACAGAAACCGAGACAGTCATTAAACGGGACGGAAAGACTGTCCTGCGCTATCCCGGATGTGAAATAATTTGCGGAATGCTGGCAGATGGTGAAGAAATCCATACTTTGGGAATACCTCGCGACGGTGAGGGATTCTCCTACAGGAGGAATGGAGAAGTCGTATTGTCCCGAACATCTGGCAGGACATTCGGACATCTTTACAAAGATCAGGACAGTGTATGCTTCGCGTTTGCCGAACCTGTTCTAACTGAAGATGATACCATAGAAAGATACTATCATTGCAAAAATGGAAGGGTAGTCCAGACAGCATTGAGGGATGATGTAAGGAAAGTGTGGGATATACTCTCGCATCAAGGGGAGATATGCTGGATAGCCACAGTGACCGGCATTGCCAGGCCGGTACTCTATCATAATCAGAGTCTGAATGCTCTCGTTATGCCGGAAGATTCAAGCCCTCTTGCTTTCAGAATGATGGGGTGCGGGGATAAGATATATGCTGAAGGCCTGTTCACATCTCCTGATATTTCGGTCGCAAGTGCCTTCTGGTCAGCCCCTGGGCATTGTGTGTCATTTAATGATGGCTATATTACCGCTTCAACTTGTCTGTCCGGGGATGGTGTCAATTGTGTGTTCAATCCTTTGTTCAGAAGCAGTACGGGAATGATCTACAGGAGCGGAGAGGAACTGCCTATGCCTATGGGATATGCAGTAATGGGTGCCGATTGCGCTGCTGTAGCAGGAGGGATACTCCATATCGGACTTTCATCATCTGAAGGCGGCCGGCCGTTGATATGGAGGGATGGAGATGTCGAGTTTCTGGATATATGCGGATATATTGCTTCTGTCAGTGTCCGATGATATCTATACTTCCCAATTCAGGGTTCTAGACTGATCCGGATTGACTGTGATATATACCTTCAATGTCTCTTCCGGAAGAAGGTCTTCTATATTTTCCGGCCATTCCATAATGCAGAGACATCCGCTGTCGAGATAGTCATACAGCCCTATCTCGATCGCTTCTGCTAATTTGTTGATTCTATAGAAATCAAAATGATACATCGGCTCTCCGTCGGCTCTCATATATTCGTTCACAATGGCGAATGTAGGTGAGCCTACTGGGTCTGTTACGCCCAGCACCTTGCAGATTGCAGTGGTGAATGTGGTCTTTCCTGATCCCATAGGAGCGAAGAATGCAACAAGCGTTCTGTTTCCGATCTTATCAAGGAATTCTTTCGCTGCTCTTTCGAGGTCTTCGATGTCTTTTATGATGATTTCCTGTTTCATACGGCAAAGATATGCAAAAACATCTCTCCCGCAAAACAGACAGATCTTTATTCCAATATATTCTGCTTATCTAGAAACCTGTATCTGGCCGCTTCAGAAATATGTTCCATCCTTATGTCTTCCGCATTTTCCAGATCCGCTATAGTGCGTGCAAGTTTTATGATTCTGGAGCAGGCTCGTGCTGACAGTCCCATTTTCCCGATGATCCTTTCCATCAGATCCTTGCATTCTTTGTCGAGACGACAGTGCCTGTCGATGAGTCTGTTTGTCATAGAGGCGTTGCAGAATATCCCTTCTCCGTTGAAGCGCTTCTTCTGTATCTCTCTGGCTTTCAGTACTCTGGCTGCAACTTCGGCGCTGGATTCCGCTCGTCTCCGTTCCACCAGTTTCTTCGGATCTATCGGCCTCATCCATAGTTGTATGTCTATTCTGTCCATTATCGGGCCGGATAATTTTGACATATATGCTATACGTTTTGATGGTGTGCAGGTGCATCGGTCGCCTTCTCCGTAATAGCCGCAAGGGCAGGGGTTTGTGGCTGCTATCAGCATAAAACCGGCAGGATATTCCACTTTGGCTTTCAGTCTTGAGATGGTGACTTTCCCGTCTTCCATCGGTGCTCTCAGCATTTCCAGCACTTTTTTGGGAGCCTCGCAGAACTCATCGATGAACAAGATGCCGTTATGGGCCAGAGATATTTCGCCTGGCATAATATTATCGGATCCTCCACCCAGCAGGGCAGCCACTGATGCACTGTAGTGCGGCGATCGGAAAGGCCGTTGCTTCATCAGTCCTCCCATAGGATTTCCCTTGCCTGCCACCGAATATATCTTGCTTGTCTGAAAGGATTCTTCAAAATTCATTTTCGGGAGAATGCCGGCCATAGCCTTTGCCAGAGAACTTTTTCCGGAACCGGGAGGACCTATGAGTATGGCATTGTGGCCTCCTGCAGCGGCTATTTCCAGTCCTCTTTTGGCCGCCTCCTGCCCAATTATTTCAGAGAAGTCCATTATTCCCGCCAACTCCCTTTCGCTTTTTATATCCGGAACTGTAAAATTCTTCACCAGAAGGTCATTCCTTTCCACTTCTCCCGAAAGAATCTCCAGTACTTCTTCCATTGTTTCCACCCCATAAACATCTATCTTCCCGTATTCGGAAGCCTCAAGGGCAGAGTGGCGAGGGAGAATGCAGCCCCTCAGATTCCTTTGGGCGGCAAGTTCCACTATCGGGAGGGCTCCGGATACTTCCCGTACAGTTCCGTCAAGCCCTAATTCTCCCATTATCAGGAATTTATCCAGGAGGGGAAGATCGTACTGTTTTGAGGCAGCAATGATTCCCAGGGCAATCGGAAGGTCATATCCGCTACCCTTTTTGTGCATATCGGCCGGAGCAAGATTAATCACAATCTTCCTTCCTGGTATCCTGAATCCCAGAGTCTGGAGTGATGTGACTATCCTCAGCAGACTTTCCTTGATAGCGGCATCTGCCAGTCCCACCAGATGAATCCCAATTCCGGTGGCTATGTCGATTTCGACTTCTACGGGTACAGCATCGATTCCGATGCATTTTGCGCAATGAATGTTTATCAGCATAATCTATTATCATTTAATGATGTGTTCGGCATCAATGTTTTCCATTAGAGTAAAGCCGAATAGTCTCCTATGTCATCATATTTATACATAACCTTCTTTTCTTTCTTTAAGGAATTTTTATTTCGTCAACTTTTAAGGAGTTTTCAAGTACCTGTTTGTTCAAATGTCACATATAAAACCGAGACTGGGTTTAAAAAAAAGAAAAATGTGGTGAAATGCAGGACATAAAAAATATTTTATGCGACATAAGATTTATTTTATGTCCATCGGAGGCTCTTCTATGGCACTTTTGCCGTAAACAAAAGTCGGAAATGCTAAAAAACGTTGTACCTTTGCACTGCAAAACCAGAAGGCTATGCTAAAGAAATCATTGGAATCAATAGGGCGTTATTTCCTTTTTCTTAAGAAGGTTTTCAGGAAGCCGGAGAAATGGAGGATATTCTTCAGGCAGTTCGTCAATGAGGCGGATAAACTGATCATATCCTCGATCCTGCTGGTGGGAGTTATATCGCTCTTCATCGGTGGGGTTCTCGTGATTCAGACTGCCTCCAATCTTGAAAACCCGATCATTGACAAGATGTATATAGGATATATGGTGAGGGAGAGTCTCATTCTGGAGTTCTGCTCAACTATGGTGGCGCTGATCCTGGCTGGAAAGATGGGCTCGAACATATCGTCAGAAATCGGCAGTATGCGCATTACCGAGCAGATTGATGCTATGGATATGATGGGTGTGAATTCGGCTGGATTCCTTGTGTTGCCTAAAGTTGTGGCTACAACCCTCCTCAGCCCCCTTCTGATGCTTCTGAGTCTGGTTCTCGGCCTCATCGGGGGCTATTTTGTTGTGGAGACCACCCAGATCATACCGACTGCTTCATACATTACCGGTATCAAGGCCTTCTACAACGGTTTCTATATATTCTACAGTTGTTTCAAGATGTCTCTCTTCTGTTTTATGATATCGTCCATTGCGGCCTTCAACGGCTATTATGCAAAGGGCGGATCGCTCGGAGTGGGACGCTCCAGCACAAAGGCCATAGTCATCACCAGCATCCTGATCCTGTTGGCAGACCTGATAGTCACACAGTTAATGCTTTACTAAAATGATAAAGGTAGAGAATCTCAACAAAAGTTTTGACGGAGTGCAGGTACTGCAGGATATTTCCGTGACATACGAGCCTGGCAAATGCAATATGATCATCGGTGCCAGCGGTTCAGGAAAGACTGTGCTTCTGAAGAATCTTATAGGTCTTATGGAGCCTGATAGCGGAGATATAAGTTACGGGGACAGGAAACTTTCGGAGATGTCCGACAAGGAGAAGATGCTTTTGAGGCAGAATATAGGCATTCTCTTCCAAGGTAGTGCCCTTTTTGATTTTGCGACTGTGATAGAGAATGTTATGTTCCCGATGGAATTCTTTACCGACTGGTCGGCTGCTCAGAGGAGAGAAAGGGCCCGGTTCTGCCTTGAAAAGGTCAATGTCATCAACTCTGATGACAAATATCCTAACGAACTGAGCGGCGGAATGCAGAAGCGTGTAGGAATTGCCCGCGCTATTGCACTGAATCCGAAATACCTATTCTGTGACGAACCGAACTCAGGCCTTGATCCCTACACGTCCATCCTGATCGACCGTCTCATCAGCGACCTGACCAAGGAATTCAATATGACTACAGTCGTGAATACGCACGATATGAACTCTATTCTTGAGATCGGGGACAAGATCGGGTTCATATATCAGGGAAGAATGTTGTGGCAGGGTGATAAAAAGACAATCCTTCAGCCCGATTGCCAGGAACTGAAGGATTTCGTCTGTGCCAATACTCTTGCGAGAAATATAATAGAAGGGTTATAGTCTTGCTCTAAATCCGAGTTCGAAACCAAGCATAAGAGGTTGTTCCGTACGTATGCTCTTTGGTTGTCCGTTGTCAAAGTAATATCTTACAGAAGGGTCTATGTACAGGCCGAGATGCTTTCCGAGCATAAATTCGACACCAAGGCCGACGTTTGCCGAAAATTGGACTCCTTTAACTTTTTCCTGATGTGATATTGAGGTGTTGAGGACTTTGTAACTGTCTGATATACATTTTTCTACAGTTCCTCCGGCGTATGCATACAGGTTGATACGGCCACTATCGACAATGTCGAAGTATGCATTGACCGGAATGCCGATGTAGTGCTGGGTGTTGCGAATGTCTGATGAAGTGGAATTCTCTATGCTTCCTTCTTCGTTCACTTTTATATATTTCCCATAAAACTGTCTGGTGAGAAGAGAATAGTTTATACCCGCTCCTATCGACCAGCGCGGTGCCAGATCCACCTTTACTCCCGCTCCGAATGAAAGAGGCAGACCGTATGCCGAAGTGGTACTGGTCTCCGATATGCCTGTCTTTTTAGGTGCCATAGTGATTGTCGGAGCCTTCATCGGACCTATGCGGTTCTGGCTTTGTGTGCTGTTGGTGCTTGCAAGGCCTGAAACTGTAAATGAGAAGCCTCTTCGGGTACTTTCCTTTTCTTTTCCCCAGTCTTCAGGGAAATACTCTGTTGCCTCAGGGGTTGCGACCTCTTTGGTATCCTTTTCCTGCATATAAGGTTTTTTCTCCGCAGAAGGCTGCTGTTCAATATTTTCCGGAGTTTCAGGTGCGACATATTCCGATGCTTCGATGCTTTCGGATGCAGTCTGCGGTATCTTTCCGGCAGGTTTCGGATGCTGTGTCATCATCACGTCAGCAACCGCTTCCTGAAATGCATCTTCCTCCTGGATATCTTTAGGCTCCACCACTGCTATAAGCCCGCTTTCGCCTGCTTCGGGAACGAGGACTGTCTGTGGCTCGATGTTGAATATCACTGCCACCGCCACTGCTGCTGCCGCTGCGACGCTTACGGCCGCCCTTCTCCACCAGATAATAACGGTCTTGCGCTGCGCAGCCTTGTCCAGACCTTCGGACACGCCTTCCCAGACGCTGGCCGGAACTTCTTCCTGCCCTTCGTCCAGAATCGACTTGACCATCAGGTCAAACTCATTGATATTATCTTTTTCCTCAAACATTTTCAATCTCCTTAATCTTTTTCTGCAACCAGATTCTTGCCCTGCTGAGTTGCGTCCTGGACGTGGTCTCAGATATTCCGAGCATATCTCCGATCTCCTTATGTGAATACCCCTCTATCGCATACATATTGAATACAGTCCGGAATCCGGTGGGCAGTTCGGTTACAAGTTTCATAAGTTCTTTGTATCCGATGTTCTGTCCCTGCGAAGGAAGATCGTCTTTCATTCCTCTCACTATGTCGAGTTCTTCACTCATCTTCAAAGCATCCTTCTTCCTGAGGCTCATAAGTGCAGTCGTTACAAAGATCTTTCTTGCCCATCCTTCAAAGGAACCTTCTCCCTTGTAGTTTTCCAGTTTTGAGAAGAGTGTTATGAAGCCTTCCTGCAGAATATCTTCTGCCTGTACCCTGTCACCGATATATCGTATGCATAAAGGGAACATACGAGGAGCCAGACGGTCATACAGGGCCTTCTGGGACGCTCGATCTCCTTTTATGCACAAATCAATCAGTTGATAGTCAAAGGTTTCTGCCACGGTTCTCTAAGTTGGATCCCGAAGGTTGTTCTATTGTTTGTGCTCAATAAAGATGCAAATGGGATCCATATTGTTGCATCACAAGCACATTTTTCCCAAAAATATGGAATTTCCCGAAATTGAGTGTTATTTTTGTATGTTTTCTTTCAGTACAAAAAGGATACTATGAAACAGAATATAATATATGTGATTCTTTCTGCAATGCTTCTTCTTGGGGCGTCATCCGCAGTTTATGCGCAGAGCGAAAGGAAAGGAGCGGCAGCCTCCAATCTTATCCTTACAGCGGTAGAGAGATATAATGGACAGGATATTGACGGTGCTATGAAGATCCTGAAGGAAGTGATTGCCGAAGATCCTTCGAATGATGCTGCCTGGTATTACATCGCACAATGCTCTATTGCATCGGACGATCTTGAAATGGCGGAACAGGCTCTTGTAATGGCTTCAGAAGCCGATCCGGACAATTTCTGGTATCGTTATAAACTGGCTCGTCTATATTCCGTCACATCTCGTCCGGAACTCACTGTAGATATGTATGAGAAACTTCTCGAGGATTTTCCGAAGCGGAGCGATCTATATTTCGATCTGGTGGAGACTTACGCTGCACAGAGAGAGTATGAAAAGGCTCTGGAAACTCTGAAAGAAATCGAAACCGTGTTCGGAATGACGGAATCCATTGCTGTTTACAGGTTCAATCTTCTACGTATGCTTGGCAGACAGGAGGATGCCTATAAATCTCTTGAGGAGTATAATGGAGAGTTTTCATCACCTTACGTTCTTTCAACTCTGGCAGATTATCAGATGTCTATGTATAATGATTCCACTGCTCTGGCTTATTATGACGAGGCTCTTGATCTTGCACCTGATTATGGCCCTGCGTTGGTGGGAAAGGCTGAAACTCTGAGACTTACAAGAAAATATGATGATTATTTCAATGTTCTGGACAGGTACGTGGAAAGCCCGGACAGTCCTGCTGCTGCCAAGAGTGACTATCTTATGGCAGTTATACAAAGAACGGATCCGAAATTCATCACTTCCTTTATGCCCCAGATCGATACTGTGGTGGACAAGGCTTTGCGTGCCCATCCGGCAGACAGTATGATTCTTCAGACGGCGGCCGTCTATTATTACTCTACGGGCAGGAACGAAGAAGCAAAGAAGCATTTCAAGGCGAATCTGGTGGCTTGGCCTGAGAGTATCTCGGCCGCTGCAAATTATGTGGAGTTCCTGATGTATTCGGAGGATTGGGACGATCTGTCCGAGGAAGGGCGTGCGGCTTTCGGAAAGTTCCCTCAGGAGACCGCTTTCCTGGAGATGGCCAGCGTGGGCGATTATAATCTCAAGAATTATGACAAGGTGCTGGATATATGCCTCAAGGTGCTTGAGGTGGCTCCTCGTGACAGTTCCAAGACCCTTAGAGCCTGGTCAACTATGGGTGACATATATCATCAGTTGGGTGAGGATAAGAAGGCTTACAAGGCATACGATAAGGCTTTGAAGATAAATCCGGATTATGTGTATGTGCTTAACAATTATGCCTATTACCTTAGTATGGAGGGTAAGAACCTGAAGAAGGCATATAATATGAGCAAACGCACCATTGAGGCTGAACCTGACAATCCTACATATCTGGATACTTTCGGGTGGATATTGTATCTTCAGGGCAAGCCGCTGGAAGCCAAGCCATTCTTCAAGCACGCTATGCTTTACGGTGGTAAGGACAGTGTAGTGATAATGGATCATTATGCTGAGGTACTGTTTGCGCTGAAGGAATATGACCTTGCGATGGTTTATTGGAATATGGCTTTGAAAAAGAACGATGGTGATGTTCCCGATCTTGAAGAGAGAGTGAAATCAAGAAAGCAGTCTATGAAGAAATGATGAAACATTGTCTGAATATATTGAGTGTAGTGCTGATGTTTTGTGCGTTTGCTCTGGGGACGTATGCACAGGATATCAAGGCTCAGGAAGAAAAGAAGGCAAGGCTTGAGCGAGAAATCGCCATAATCGATAAGCAACTTGCTGCCAATGCTTCTCAGAGCAGTTCGATGCTGTCCGACCTTTCACTCATCCGCAAGAAGATTTCCAATCGAAAGGCTCTTGTGGCTGAGGCTGACCGACAGGTAAGGAGGTATGCTGACAGTATCTATCTGACCAATAGGGAAATAAATCGTCTTCAGGTGAGGATCGACACTTTGACTTCCCACTATTCGAGGCTTGTTATGAGTGCCTATAAAAACAGGGATGCCAAGGTGTGGTATATGTATATGTTTGCAAGCGAGAATCTCGGTCAGGCTTTCCGCCGTTTCGGATATTTCCGCAATCTTTCCAATCAGATGAAGTCAGAGGCTTCCAAGATCCGTGATATGCAGGATGAATTGGAGCAAAAGAAGGAGAAACTTGCGCAGATGAAGAAAGAGTCTGAGGCTGTCAAGGCTTCCAGACAGAAGGAACTGGATGAACTTCGCAAGGATGAAAATAAGGCGGATGGTGTGGTGAAACGCTTGCAGAAAGACCGTAAGAAGTATCAGAAACAGTTGGCGGACAAGAAGAAGGAAGTCAATGCCTTGAATAGAGAGATCGCACGGATCATAGCGCAGGCTATGAAGACTGATGATCAGAAGAAGAAGGATGCCCGTAAGACGCAGGTAGATATGAAACTGGATGGGGAATTTTCCAAGAACAAGGGTAAATTGCCTTGGCCGGCAGAGGGGCCGGTGATGAGCCGTTTCGGTAAGCAGTATCATCCGGTTTATACTAATCTTGAACTTCCGCCTAATAACGGTGTGGATATCGCGCTTTCCAAGGGCGCTGAAGTCAACACGGTCTTTGATGGGGTTGTCAGCCAGGTTTTCGTTATGCCGGGATATAACCAGTGCGTTCTGATCCAGCACGGAAATTATTTCACTCTTTATTGCAAGATGAAAGGAATCGTGGTCAAGGCCGGTGACAAGGTGAAGACAGGTCAGACCATAGGCACAATCGATACTATAAACGGACAGACGCAACTTCATTTCGAAGTGTGGAAGGGAAAGTCTCCGCAGAATCCGGAGCAATGGCTGAGATAGATATGAAAAAGACAGTATTCATTACCGGTGCAACAGGAAATATGGGTTGGGCCGGATTTCAGGAACTATATAAAAGAAAGGACAGGTTCGATATAAGGATTCTTGCGCGTGACAGCAAGAAGAACAGGAAGAAACTCGCACCTTATCTATCGGATGCATCCGTGACGGTGATCTGGGGCGATCTGATGCGTTATGAGGATGTGCTGGAGGGTGTTGCCGGTTCTGATTATGTTCTTCACGTCGGAGGTATGGTGTCTCCTGCTGCAGATTATTATCCAGAAAAGACCCTGAAGGTCAATGTGGGGTCGGCGGAGAATGTGGTCAAGGCGGTTCTCGCTCAGCCTGATGCGTCAGAAATCAGAGTTGTCTATATAGGATCGGTGGCTCAGTATGGCGACCGTAACCCTCCTCATCACTGGGGAAGTGCGGATGATCCTCAGACTCCGGCTCTCTTCGATATGTATGCCCTTTCCAAGATACGTTCGGAGGAAATCTTTGCATCTGCCGGCCTGTCCCGCTGGGTATCACTCCGACAGAGCGGCATTCTATATCCGGGCATCCTCAGCGTGGTGAATCCGACTGCCTTCCACGTTCCGATGGGTGGCGTGCTCGAATGGGCTACGATCGAGGATTCAGGCCGTCTGCTGGCAAATGTATGTGAGGACTGGGTGCCGGAAAGTTTCTGGAACAAGGCTTACAACATCAGCAGCGGAGAGCAGTACCGTATGACCAATTATGAGTTTATGAACCGGATGCTTTCGTCGCTGGGACTGCCTTCTCCTGAGAAAGTGTTTGAGCCTCAGTGGTTTGCGCTCAAGAATTTCCACGGGATGTGGTATAAGGATGCTGACGGGCTTGAAGAAATCCTTCATTTCAGGGCCAACGTCCCTGTAGATGAGTATTTCGCTTCGATGAAGTCAAAACTGCCGTGGTTCTATAATCTTGCATTCCTTGCTCCGGCCTGGGCTGTAAAAATGTTTATGAAGCCGTTTGCTTTCGAGAAAGGGCTCGGAACCCAGTGGTGGGTGGAAAATGATGAGGAGAAATTCCTTGCCTATTACGGCTCACGTGAGGCATACGAGGCCATCCGCTCCTGGGATGACATCCGCCCAGGCCATCTCGATAGATTGGTGGCGGATAATTGATTGATCCTCAGTCTGATATGTAAAATGCCTGCTGCGCAGATGCAGTAGGCATAATAGGTAAGTTGTTGAAATACAAGAAGATGCGTGACACTTTGAAGATAAGGATACTGGATATATTGGAAGAGACAATGGCTGACGGGCCGGGATTCCGCACATCTATATATTGTGCGGGATGCGCCCATCATTGTCCGGGCTGCCATAATCCCCAGTCCTGGGATTTCAATGGGGGCAGGGAAGTCGATATCGACGAACTTCTAGAGATTGTCAAGGCAGATGAATTTGCCAATGTGACTTTTTCCGGTGGTGATCCTCTCTATCAGGTCGAGGCTTTTACTGAACTGGCGCGTCGCATCAAGGAGGAGACAGGCAAGAATATATGGTGCTACACCGGATTTACATACGAGGAAATCCAGGCTGACGAGCGTCTCAGGCAGATACTTCCATATATAGATACTCTGGTGGACGGACCGTTTGTAGCGGAGTTGCGCGATCCTGATCTTCATTTCCGTGGCAGTTCCAATCAAAGGATCATACATCTTACAAAAGAAGAAGACGATATCATTGACGGTACCGTTTCAATAACTCCTTATAAATAGGTTACCATCCTTGATAACACCATCCCTCGGTTGTGGCTCGCTTCGCAGAAGTATATGGATATGCTTCGCTCGCCTACAACCGAGGGATGGTGTTCAGCCAATGTCTCTTTTATTCGTGAACCACGCGGTCACGGAGTTCTGCAAGTTTTCCTCCGTTCCAACGACTGGTTGTACCGACAAGATAGCCGGTGATGCGCTGGAGTTGGTCTATGTGATCTCCACCACAATGAGGACACTTAGTGAGGTTCTTTTCAGCATTCTCGAATCCGCAGTCCATACAGCGGTTGCGGTTGTGGTTGACCGAACAATAGCCGATATCATACTTGTCCATAAGGTCCACGATGTTCATTATAGCCTCAGGATTGTGTGTGGCATCTCCGTCGATCTCCACATAGAAGATATGTCCGCCGCCGGTGAGTGCGTGGTAAGGACCTTCGATCTCAGCCTTGTGTTTCGGAGTACATTTATAATAAACCGGAACGTGGTTGGAGTTGGTGTAATAGTCCTTGTCGGTAACGTCCGGGATGATTCCGAATTTCTTCTTGTCGCCCCTTGTGAAACGTCCTGCAAGGCCCTCAGCAGGAGTTGCAAGCACGCTGTAATTGTGCTTGTATGTCTCACAGAATTCGTTGATCTTGCTTCTCATAAATGTCACGATGCGAAGTCCGAGTTCCTGAGCCTCTGCTGATTCTCCGTGGTGCTTGCCGATAAGGGCGATGAGGGTCTCAGCCAGACCGATGAAACCGATACCCAAGGTTCCGTGGTTGATTACGGATTCAATGGTGTCATTCTCGCCGAGTTTATCACTATCCATCCACAGAGCCCCCATAAGGAGAGGGAACTGCTTCTTGAGGGCAGTTTTCTGGAAATTGAACCTTTCATTGAGTTGTTTGGCTGCAATCTCGAGGGTACGATCGAGTTTCTTGAAGAATTCGTGGATCCTGTCTTCGCGGTTCTCAATGCCCATACACTCGATGGCGAGTTTCACAATATTTATTGTCGTGAACGAGAGGTTTCCGCGGCCGATGGAGGTTTTAGGTCCGAAGCGATTCTCGAACACGCGGGTACGGCATCCCATTGTCGCTACCTCCCACTGATACCTCTTCGGGTCGTCTGCCTTCCAGAGTTCGTGATGGTTGAACGGAGCGTCGAGATTCACGAAGTTAGGGAAGAAACGACGTGCAGACACCTTGCAGGCAAATTTGTAAAGGTCGTAGTTGCGGTCTTCCGGCAGATAACTCACGCCTCTCTTTTTCTTCCATATCTGGATAGGGAAGATGGCTGTAGAACCGTTGCCCACACCTTCGTATGTGGTGTTGAGAAGTTCGCGGATGACGCAGCGGCCTTCTGCAGAAGTGTCTGTGCCATAATTTATAGAACTGAACACCACCTGATTTCCTCCACGTGAGTGGATGGAGTTCATATTGTGTACGAATGCTTCCATAGACTGATGCACGCGGCTTACGGTCATATTCATTGCGTGCTGGATCACCCTGTCATCACCCTGGATTCCGATAAGGTCGCGCTTAAGGTAGTCATCGATAGGGGCGTCGTAAAGACGGGCGTAACTTTCGCCGTTGATTTCACCTATCTTATCCAGTTCCTCCTGGAACGTCTTTCTTACGAACGGAGCCATATAGAAGTCGAAAGCCGGTATGGCCTGACCTCCGTGCATCTCGTTCTGCACGGTCTCCATTGAGATACAGCCCAGGATACTTGCAGTCTCGATGCGTTTTGCCGGGCGTGACTCACCGTGTCCGGCGAAGAATCCGTCCTCAAGAATCTTGTCCAGCGGGTGCTGTATGCAGGTAAGGCTCTTTGTAGGGTAGTAGTCCTTGTCGTGGATGTGTATATAGTTGTTCTTTACAGCCTCCTTCACATCCTCTGACAGCAGACACTCGTCAACGTATGATTTTGTTGACTCCGAAGCGAACTTCATCATCATTCCTGCAGGAGTGTCGGCATTCATATTCGCGTTCTCACGGGTGATCTCCGTTGCCTGGGCGTCGATGATCTCCTGGAATATCTCGCGTGACTTGGCGCTTCTGGCAAGGTTGCGCTGATTGCGGTATGCGATATATTTCTTCGCCACTTCCTTGCGCGGGCTGTTCATCAACTCGTACTCGACCTGATCCTGGATATCCTCCACGCTCATATTGTCAACATTGATCTTGGAAATGGCCGAAGCAATCTCCGCCGCAAGTACGATATCCTCTCCTTCCTCGGTTACATTCATTGCCTTGAGGATGGCGTCAACTATCTTCCTGTTGTCAAATATCACGACTCTTCCGTCGCGCTTTACCACGTGCTTTACCATAACTGTATGAGTGTCAGTAAGACAGGAACTCCGGGGAGAGAGATCCGTCAGTTTGTTATTTATCTTTTGGGAGTTTCCTTTTGTGAAGGCCGTTCTCAGACGGTCAGACAAATATAAATCAAATCCTCTTGATTTTCCAATAAAAGTTATTAACAAAAATAATAACACTCTGCCAATTCAATGATAGACAGAGTGTTATAAAATATTTAAATTTGAAATATTTTAAATGGCTATCCGACAAGCCAAACCAGCACGTGACGGTCGAATATCATATATTCAAGTTCGAAATCCTCTTCGTGTTCGTCCTTGTGGATGAAAGTGGCCTCCAGTTCACCCTCCTTGCGGACATTGAATTTCTCCACCTCTATCTGCTCTGCAAAATCCACCCTGTTCTGGGACATTCTCTTGAAGATGGCTTCTTTTGCGCACCAATAGATAGCCAGTTGCTCATTTCTTTTCTCCTTCTCAAGATCGTCGATCTCGTCCTCAGAAAGAGCCTTCTTCTCGACCACCGAGAAGTCTCTGTCGAGAGACTCGATGTCGATGCCAAGTTCGTCATCATCGCTGATGATTATCGCTACATACTTATCTGTGTGAGTGATACTGATGTTGGTCACGCTGTTTTCGAGGTATGGCTTTCCGTTGTCGTGATGGTTGAGGTACATCTTGTCTTCGAACACTTCGTTCAGCAGAGCCCTGACCGCCAGTTTCTGCCTTCTGTGGCTTTCCACCCGGTATAGCGAAATTTCTTCAAGTTCATCGGTAGGAACCGACACGAGACTCTTCAACTCTTCTTCGGTTTCCGTGACCTGCCATACGGCGATTTCCGCCTTGTTTTCAAGTTTCTTTCTTAAATATAGTGCCATATATCAATAATGTTCTATGAGAGTGTGGAACTCGGTGTGCCTATATACGACAGACCCGTGCGCACCGACCAGGCGCACACAGAAAACACCTCCTGACTTTCGTCAGAAGTGCTGCCCATAACCATATATATATTGTCGGACAACGGATCGTCAGAGGTCTGATCCGCGTTGATCTGCTGAGTATTTACTATAGGACTGGGAGGTTCCACTGTCTAAATAACTAATAATTAGGCCGCAAAGATAACAAAGACTTTTGATATCTGAAAATTAATTTATGAGTGTTCGTGCTGAAACATTTGTATCCGGATGCTCGGAATACCATAATATTTATTATATTTGCCAAGATTTGGAACTAAATGTTAACATTATAGAATAATTCAACAATTATGAACTTTTTGACTAACGACAAGCTCGTGATCGTGGGCGCTGGTGGCGCTATCGGTTCTAATATGGCTCAGACTGCTCTTATGCTCGGCCTTACTCCTAACATCTGCCTTTATGACATCTATGGTCCAGGCGTGAACGGTGTTGCAGAGGAACTCTATCACTGCGCATTCGAGGGTGCCAACATCACTTGGACAACTGATCCTGAAGTCGCTTTCACAGGTGCAAAGTACATCATCTCTTCAGGCGGTGCTCCTCGTAAGGAGGGTATGACCCGTGAGGACCTTCTCAAGGGTAACTGCCAGATCGCTGCTGAGTTCGGTGACAACATCAGGAAGTATTGCCCGGACGTGAACCACGTGGTTGTTATCTTCAACCCTGCTGACGTTACTGCCCTTACTGCTCTCATCCGTTCAGGTCTCAAGCCAAATCAGCTTACTTCACTTGCTGCTCTCGACTCTACACGTCTCCAGTCAGCAATCGCTAAGGAACTCGGCGTACCACAGTACAAGGTAGAGAACGCACGTACTTACGGTGGTCACGGTGAGGCTATGGCAGTGTTCGCATCAAAGATCACAGTTGACGGCAAGCCTCTCGCAGAGTACAACATTCCTGAGGACAAGTGGGCTGAGATCAAGCACGCTACTATCCAGGGTGGCTCGAACATCATCAAACTCCGTGGACGTTCGTCATTCCAGAGCCCTGCTTATCAGTCAGTTCTTATGATCCAGGCTGCTATGGGCGGTCCTGAGTTCAACTGGCCTGCAGGATGCTATGTAAACACTGAGAAATATCAGAACGTTCTTATGGCTATGCCTACAGTGATCGACGCTACAGGCGTTCACTTCGGTGAAGTAGAAGGAACTGCAGAGGAGATCGCTGCTCTTGATGCATCTTACGCACACCTTCAGGTTATGCGTGACGAGATCATCAACCTCGGCATCATCCCGCCAGTGGCAGAGTGGAAGACCATCAATCCAAACCTTTAATAAAGGATTCCTATTGAGGAACTGATTTATCGGCGATGTCCGGGGCTGTCCCTGTACATCGCCTTTTTGTAAGTATGAAAAGAATCTGTATAATCGTTCTCGCTCTATGCCTCTGCCTGTCTGCGGCCGCTCAGGAGGGCTGGGTGATGGAAACATCTTCAAGAGACAACTACAACGGAGCCACAATGGCGAACGGCCGCATAGGAGTGGTTACCGATGACCGCCCGTTCACTTCACGTGAGATCGTGCTGGCCGGTGTATTTGACAAGGAAGGGTACAACGGGGTGAGCCGCGTGGCCAGCGGACCGGTGTTCCTGAATATGGAACTTACCGTGGACGGGGTCAAGGTGTCGGACAAGGATTTTACAGGCTGGAGCCAGAGATTTGATCTCCGCAATGCCCGACTTACTACAAACGTAGAACTTAAGGGAAAGGCCTCCTTCAAATATACGGTGCTGGCTCTGAGGCAGTTGCCGTACAATGCGATGTCTGTCGTGGAAGTTCTCCCTTATAAGGATATCACCCTCAGGGTAGATAATATATATGGTATTCCTCAGGAGATGAGCGATGCTCAGTCAAGTTTCGGTGAGGGTGCCCAATTGGTGTATCAACTCAATGCTGCTACCAGGACCGGGATGCATCGTGTGAGTTCGTCTTCGATGTTTATGTTTGACGGAGATGAGCCGGAGGTGAAACGGATCGAAGAGCCGGGAAGGGACGGAATGTGCTTTTCCGTGAAACTCAGGAAGGGGGAGGCCTATCGTTTTGCTCTTGTCGGCGCAGTCTGCTCTACACAGGACTTCAAGGATCCGGTGAACGAATCAAAGCGTCTGACCACCTTCGCCTATAAGTCAAGCATAGACTATCTTCTTGATAATCATAGCGCTGCGTGGGCTGAACTGTGGAAGGGCGATGTCATCATCGAAGGCGATCCGGAGTCTCAGACAGACATTCGTCACGCCCTTTATCAGTTGTATTCCATCACCCGTGACAATTGTCCGGTGGGTATAGCGCCGATGGGACTTTCTTCAAGCGAGGGCTATAACGGCCACTATTTCTGGGATACCGAACTCTGGATGTATCCGCCTATCCTCCTGATGAATCCTGAGGCTGGACGTTCGCTTATGGACTATCGTGCTCGTTGTCTGCCGCAGGCAAGGCAGAATGCCCTCAATCACGGTTACAAGGGTGCTATGTATCCTTGGGAAGCGGATACATCGGGCGAAGAATGTACACCTGTATGGGCTCTTACAGGCACATACGAGCATCATATCACTGCTGATATAGGCATCGCTATGTGGAACTATTACTGTGTGACAGGAGACAAGGAATGGCTTCGCGAGACAGCCTGGCCGGTGCTCAGGAACATCGGTGACTTCTGGGTAAGCCGTGCAGTGAGGAATGATGACGGAAGTTATTCTATCCTTAATGTTGTCGCAGCCGACGAATATGCAGAGAATGTGGATGACAATGCCTTCACCAACGGCGCGGCCAAGCGAGTGCTCAATAATGTGACCCGTGCGGCTCAGGTGCTTGATTATATGGCAGATCCGCGCTGGAAAGAGGTCGCTGACGGTCTTGTATTTACACATAATGCCGATGGAGTCACAATGGAATATACCGGTTATGAGGGACAGATAATCAAGCAGACGGATGTGAATATGCTCGCATACCCTCTCGGGGTTGTCACCGACCGTGACCAGATAATCCGTGACATCGATTATTATTTCGGCAGGATCGATCCTAACGGCCCGGCTATGAGCAATGCCATAATAGCAGTGCTTCACGCCCGTCTCGGTGATCCGGAAACGGCTTTCAAGGTGTTCAAGAAGAGTTATACCGACAAATTGCGTCCTCCGTTCGGTGTGCTTTCGGAAAATGCCAACAATTCCAGAGTGTCCTTTGCAACTGGTCTTGGCGGCATCCTTCAGAGTGTCATTTTCGGTTTCGCCGGCCTTGAGATCACTGAGCAGGGCATCATTCAGATTCCGACAAAGATCCCTTCTCACTGGAAATCTTTGACGGTGACCGGAGTGGGTGTCGATAAGAAGACCTACAAGGTGGAAAACCCGGATTACACCGGAAATCAGCGGTAAAAGATTAAAAAGTGCAAAATTTTCCAAAAAAGTTTTGCACTTTTATTTTTTGTGTCTATATTTGCAGTCCCAAATGAAAGGGAAACCATAATCGGGGTGTGGCGCAGTTGGCTAGCGCATCTGGTTTGGGACCAGAGGGTCCTGTGTTCGAGTCACAGTACCCCGACATAAAGAGGCTGATCTTCGGATCGGCCTCTTTTTATTGCACCTCCGTGCAGAGGGTAAGGCGGTGAATATCAGTGCCTTATCGCTTCTACGTGCTGTGCAATGGGGAGCACGCAGGGTGAGTAAACCGCTGATATGTAATGTGTTATCCTCCTCCCTATTTTTAAATATGGAGCATATTTACTATTTTTGTTCTTGAAAAAGTATGAATATGATACAGGCAAAGGGAATAGAAAAGTCGTTCGGCAGTCTGAAGGTGCTGAAGGGGATTGATTTCTGCGCTGACAAGGCTGAAGTCGTGTCCATTATGGGAGCGTCCGGAGCAGGTAAGTCCACGCTTCTCCAGATTCTGGGAACTCTGTCCACTCCGGATGGGGGATCCCTGATTATTGATGGCACTGATGTCCTTAGTCTTGACAGCAAACGTCTGGCTGAATTCAGGAATCTTCGTCTGGGATTCGTGTTCCAGTTCCATCATCTTCTGCCTGAATTCACGGCTCTGGAAAATGTTATGATTCCGGCTTTCATTGCCGGACGTTCCAGGAAGGATGCTGAAAAGGCAGCGACAGAACTTCTGACCGATATGGGATTGAGTGAGCGTCTGACACATAAGCCTTCCGAACTTTCCGGAGGAGAGCAGCAGAGGGTGGCGATAGCCCGGGCATTGATCAATCGTCCTGCTGTCCTTTTCGCGGACGAGCCTTCCGGCAATCTTGATTCAAGGACAAAGGAAGATATACACGGCTTGTTCTTCCAACTGCGCGAGAAATATGGTCAGACAATTGTCATTGTAACCCACGATTCAGGTCTGGCTCAGATGTGTGACAGATCGCTTTATATGGTTGACGGCCAGTTCGTATCCGTAAATGATCTATAAATCAGGCTTTGGAGATGAGTGTATTCCATTTCAAAAAGTTCGATGTGGTCAATGAGCGAAGCGCTATGAAGGTCAACACGGATGGTGTCATCCTTGGAGCCGCTATGACCATTTTGCCCTCGGACAGGTTGATGCTGGATATCGGCACAGGAACCGGAACCATTGCTCTTATGGCGGCTCAGAGATTCTTTGATTCCGCTCAGGATGTCAGCCGGACGATAAAGCCTGACTTCCGCATCGATGCTGTTGATATTGATGAGCCGTCGGCAACTGAGGCTGCTGCGAATTTCGAGACATCACCTTGGGCCGGATCTCTCAAGGCTCATAATCTTTCCCTTCAGGTTTTTGCACAAAAGGAATCGGAAATATATGATCTGATTTTTTCCAATCCTCCATATTTCGAGGATTCCTTGACTGCTCCGGACGAAAGGAAAAGCGTGGCCAGACACACTTCAGACGGCCTTTCATATAGGGATATATTTGAGTTTGCCAAAGACAGACTTTCCGAGGGCGGCCGCGTGTCTCTCGTGCTTCCGGCAGATCAGGAAGCCGCTCTTGCCAGATATGCAAGGATGTGCGGACTCCATCTGTTCAGGATATTGCGTGTCAGAACCACTCCACGTAAGAATCCTTCGCGCATTGTTGCTGAATTTGCAAGGACAAGATGCATTGAACCTGTCGAGGAACTCCTTACAATACAAGATGAGGGAAAATATACCCAAGAGTATCTTTCCCTCACCCGAGATTTCTATCTGTTTGCCTGATCAATTCTTTGGCCCTGGCTTGTTTTCTCCTCCGTGGAGTCTGCGGATATGCTGCCTTCTGAATTTTTCTTCTCCGATATATAGTTTTGCTACTTTGTCGGCAGAAAGCACTTTGAGATATCTGTCGCTGGCATTGCTATCTATTTCCCTTTGGTCATCAAGGGCTTTCAGATAATCTTCAAGAAGTTTTTCCGCATCTTTCCCTGTCTTTCCAGCCTTTATGCCTTCTTCCAATGCCTTATAGGACTTGAAAACCTGGTGCATAGCCTCGTCGCGTTCTTTGTTGATCTCATTATACACAGGCCAGAACTGCTGGGCTTCTTCAGGGGTTATGCCAAGTTCAACTGTAAGGTATGCAATCTTTTCGCTCAGCATTTTTTGCTTCCAGTCCCCGTCACATTTCCTGTGTGCGGATGCAGATGATGCAGTTGCCAGCATCATCAGTGCTGCAGTTGCTATAAAAATAATCCTTTTCATATATTCCATCATTTTGAAAGTTCGATTTCTTCAGCGCTTATTCCGCTGTATATCAGGTATTCTATAATATCTTCATCCTCAATATCGGCATCTGCAATATGCTCCATTTCTTCATAATACTCGTAATTGGATATCCCGCTGGAAAATACGAGGAAGTCTTCTTGGGTGAAATCTTCTTCCGGGACAGTGTGCTGCAGGAGGAAGGTTCCTCCGGTCACCAGGAACAGAAATGCAGCAGCCATAGCCATATATGGTACAAGCCTTCGGAACAATCCTGGTTCCTTACCCTCGAAGGTGTCCATTTCTACCTTGAAGGCCTCGAAATAGCCTTCCGGTACGCTGAATGGCATCTCTTTCAGCCTTTTTTCTTCTGCCAATATGTCTCTTTCCTTTTCTTTCATATCGTTGAGAAACTGTATTTTAGACACGATATCATATCTTTGGTTTAATCTTACTTCAAAACAGCCTTTGCAGTTCGTTCTTTATTTTTGAATATGCGTGATGGTAGGAGGCTTTCAGGGCTCCTACAGAGGTTCCTGTGATTTCAGAGATATCCTCATATTTCATTTCATCAAAGTATCGGAGGCTGAATACAATGCGCTGTTTTTCCGGAAGTCTCCGGATGGCTTTGTGGAGTTCCCTCTGGAGTTCGTCGCCGTTGAAGCCGGCGTCTTCATCGATTTTTCTTTCGAGTGAGGCTGATACTGAATCCAGAGATAAAAGAGCCTTGAATTTCTGTCTGCGCAGATAGTTGAGGACTTCGTTGGTTGCTATTCTGTATATCCAGGTGTAGAGCCTCGCTTCGCCCCTGAATGAGGGCAGGGCTGACCATATCTTTATGAATATGTCCTGAAGCAGGTCGTTCGTGTCCTCGTGAGAGCATAGAAACCTGCGGACGTGCCAGTAGAGCCTTTCGGTATATGCATCCACGATGCCCCTGAAAGCCTCCTCCTGCATACCGCTGGAAAATAGTTCTATGATTCTTTCGTCTGTCACCTGAGGTTAGACACTAAAATTGGGGGTTGGATTAAAGGCAAATGTACGAAAATTGTTCTATCTTTGCACCGATTATATACTTAAGATGAAGAACACAAGAAACTTTTGCATCATTGCGCATATCGATCACGGAAAGAGTACTCTGGCAGACAGAATGCTGGAGGTGACCGATACTTTGAACGCACGTGATATGGAGAACCAGGTCCTTGACTCTATGGACCTTGAGAAGGAGAAGGGTATCACGATCAAGAGCCACGCCATCCAGATGGATTATAATTATAAGGGTGAGAAATATACGCTCAACCTGATTGACACTCCGGGCCACGTTGACTTCTCATACGAGGTGTCACGTGCCATTGCTTCCTGCGAGGGAGCACTTCTGGTGGTGGATGCTACGCAAGGTATTCAGGCTCAGACGATTTCAAATCTATATCTGGCGATCGAGCACGATCTGGAGATCATTCCGGTGCTGAACAAGATCGATGTGGAGTCGGCTATGGTGGATGTGGTGACGGATCAGGTCGTGGATCTCATCGGATGCAAGCCGGAGGACATCCTTCTTGCTTCAGCAAAGACAGGTGAAGGTGTGAAGGAAATCCTGGATGCCATAATCGAGAGGATCCCGGCTCCGAAAGGCGATCCCGAGGCTCCGCTTCAGGCGCTTATCTTTGACTCTGTGTTCAACTCATTCAGAGGAATCATTGCATATTTCAAGGTTGTCAACGGTTCTATAAAGAAAGGCGACAAGGTCAAGTTCTTCAATACAGGTAAGGAGTACGAGGCTGATGAGATTGGTGTTTTGAAGATGAAGATGCATCCGCGTGATGAGATCCCTTGCGGAAGTGTGGGATATATCATATCGGGCATCAAGTCGGCTGTGGAGGTGAAGGTCGGTGATACCATCACACATCTTAACAGACCGTGTCAGGAGGCCATTGCAGGATTCGAGGAGGTGAAGCCTATGGTTTTTGCCGGTATGTATCCTGTGGAGACAGACCAGTATGAGGAACTGCGTGCATCCCTCGAGAAATTCCAACTCAACGATGCTTCGTTCGTGTTCGAGCCTGAGTCATCCCTCGCGCTGGGATTCGGATTCCGTTGCGGATTCCTCGGACTTCTGCATCTGGAGATAGTTCAGGAGCGTCTTTACAGAGAATTCAATATGGACGTGATCACTACGGTGCCTAACGTTTCATATAAGGTTTATACCACTCAGGGCGAGGTGCTTGATGTGCATAATCCTTCCGGACTTCCTGCACCTACTCTCATCGACAAGATCGAGGAACCATACATTAGAGCACAGGTAATTTCACGTTCTGATTATTATGGTCCGATAATGAAACTCTGTCTTGACAAGAGAGGAATCCTTATCAACCAGCACTATCTGACGGCAGACCGTCTGGAACTTACATACGAGATGCCGCTTTCAGAAATCGTGTTCGATTTCTACGATAAATTGAAATCGATTTCAAAGGGTTATGCTTCGTTCGACTATCACGTGATAGGATTCAAGGAGGCTAAACTTGTAAAACTGGATATACTTCTTAACGGAGATCCTGCGGATGCATTGTCTTCGCTGATCCACGCCGACCACGCATACGATTTCGGACGTAAGATGTGTGAGAAACTCAAGGAACTCATTCCTCGCCAGCAGTTCGATATCGCCATCCAGGCTGCTGTCGGAGCAAAGATCATTGCACGAGAGACAGTCAAGGCCGTCCGAAAGGATGTGACTGCGAAATGTTACGGAGGTGACATTACACGAAAGAGAAAACTTCTCGAGAAGCAGAAACAGGGAAAGAAGAGGATGCGCCAGATCGGAACGGTCGAAGTACCGCAGAGCGCATTTATGGCTGTGTTGAAACTGGATTAGAAACAAAAAAGGGAAATCGTCGCGACTTCCCTTTTTTATTGCTCTCTGCCGATCCCAAGGAATTGCACATTTACTTAGAAAATCGGATCTGCAGAAAGAGACGAATAAGATTCTTAACCGAGGGCAAAGATCGTCTGATTTATCTTTCTTCTGGTTGTTGCTCTTGTTGTTTTTGTTGTTGTTTTACGTGTTGTAGAGCCCTCTAGGGCACTTTTTGAAAAATGGGGATGAAATTGAAGAATACTTTTGCGGCAATTGATCCTTTCGGGATGATGCTCTCTCTGTCGGCTCCGGTTCTTGGAATTCTCCTTGCAGTGGCCGATTATCACGTAGCCTGGACCACATCTTCCGCCTTGATTGCTACCGTGGTTATGCTGCATATATATATGTCGGCAGGGAGCCGTATCGCGCTTGTCGCATCGATAGCAGGGGCATTGCTTACCGTATGGTTTTCGTTTGGAAGCGTGATCTCGCTTGAGTCTTTATTGCTGCTTCTGTTTGCATATTTTGTAATCAGATTGGCTAGAGGGACCGGAAAGTCTGCCGGCATCATTGATGGAGTCATTACCTGTTTCCTGAACGGGCCTGTTGCGCTGATAGGAACCTATTTCGTATGTGCTCATTCATTCGGTTCCTGGATACTCGTTTTTCCAGCACTATCTGCAGGCCTGCTCTGTCTTGCGGTGTCTGGATTGGGCAAGGGGTATGCTAAATTGTTTGTGTCCGTTCTAATTCTTGCTGCACTTGTCCTGCTTGGGATATATTCGTTTATGCGTGTTTATGATCCCGCACATTTCATATATGCAGTGATGATTCCTGTGTTTTTGCTGCTGATTGCCAAAATGCATCTGGATAGAGGACAGGAATATAGTTTCTACCGGAAGGCTTTTTCCGTATGCGTGATTGCTGTTTCCCTTCTGGCAGGAGTCGGCTTTGTCGCATATCTTTTCTAGGGTACAGGATCATATCCGCTTCCTCCCCAAGGGTGGCAGCGGAGAATGCGTCGGATTGCGAGATACAGTCCTTTGAAAGGCCCGTGCTTGCGGAAGGCCTCAAGAGCATATTGCGAGCAGGTAGGAGTGAATCTGCAGCAGGGCTGCTTGAGTGGTGATATGCACACCTGATAGAATCGGATCAGGAATATGAATGGTGCGATAGCGATTGTCCGGATCAGATCTTTAGTCTTATTCAGCCGCTGTCCCATCGTCATTCGGTTTTATCACTTTATTGATTTTGTCTATGATATGTCCGACTGCGGTGAATATCTCGTCGTAACTCAGAATTTCCTTTGTGGAATACATAAACAGCACGTCTAGACCGCAACTGACGGCCAGGCTGTGCTTCTGTTTTCTGTAACTTTCCCGTATCCTTCTCTTGAGGAGATTGCGTTTTACTGCCCTTTTGAAGAGTTTCTTCGGGACAGATATCATAATGCGGTTGGAATCGTTACCGGTCTTGTTGAGCCAAAGAAAGCGCATTCCTGGCACATTGCCGTGCTTTCCTTTGGCAAGGAGCACAGAAATGCTCGTCTTGCCGCACAATCTTTCTGTTTTAGGAAGAGTATTACCGACCAGTATTTCCACTGTTATTTTTTTGAGAGATATATCTCAAGAGCCTTGGCTACGGATGGGGCTTCAACGGTAGGAGCGGAGATCTCTATGCTCAGACCTGCTTCTTCCATTGCGCCGACTACAGATTTACCGTATGATACGAACTTGATGTCACCCTGATTGAAATCAGGCTGATTCTCATAGAGGGACTTTACGTCTGCCGGATTGAAGAATACCACCAGGTCGTATGCGTGCAGATCGACATCCTTGATGTTCTGAGAGACCGGCTTTACGAAAACCGCTGTCTCGAAGTCATATTTCTGTGTCTCGAATACCTTTGTTACAGCGTCCTTTGTAGCAGATTCAGCAGTAGCGATGAGGAATTTCTCTCCTTTGTGCTTCGATCCTATAAGTCCGATGATGGAATCAGGTTTACCATCGCCGAAGAAGATTTTTCTTTTCCTATAGACTATGTGCTTCTGGAGATAATTCGCGACTGCTTCAGTCGTGCAGAAATATTTCATTGTTTCAGGAACCTTGACGCGGAGTTCTTCGCAAAGTTGGAAGAAAGCATCTATGGTGGATCTGGCTGAGAATACGATTGCAGTGTGATCGAGAATGTTGATTCTCTGTGCGCGGAACTCCCTTGAAGTCAAGGGCTCTATCTTGAAAAACGGCTTGAAGTCGAAATTCACTCCAAATTTTTCTGCAATGCTGGTATAAGGCGAAGCCGTCATCGGCTGCTGCTGTGAAATCAGTATGTTCTTTACGCTCATTCTAACCTATGAAGTTGTTCAAAATTCCTATGGAAATATCCTAAAAAAATACGGCTGAAGCCACCAGAACCCCAGTCGGTATTATTTCGAGGGCGCAAAGGTACAAAAATCCTGTAAAAAAAGAGCCTCCGGAAATAAAAATTTGAAATTTTCTTAAAAGAAAGAGTGCATAGATGAATGCTGATACACAAAGCATTGCGTTTCTTGTGAACAAAGGATCAATCCCTGCAAACCTCATTATTCCTCCCATAGCAAGGAGAACCAGAGTGAGGATGATAAAGAAGGTGAAGGAAGACCTTCCTGCCGTCTTCCATATCTTCGGGTTCATCTTATGCGGGTGGAGCATTTTTGAGATGAGCGTCCGGATGATGCAGTAGGCAGCACAGATTCCGATAACGGCTGCCAGATGTGCATTGTCTCCGAGCCCATCCATAAATCGTGGAGAATAGAGACGGAACTCGTCAGCAACAAGGCAGAATGGAAGAATCATCGCTGCCGCAAGCATATCACGGTCAAGGCTGTGTTTTACGCTTGCTTCGAGATTGATGCTTTCCTTCCATCGGATCGTGCAGGCCATAAGAGACGGGAATATGTTTACGAACCTCTTGAGCAGGAGGATCACAATGATGATAGACAAAAGTCCAAGGATATCGGCCAGCATATCAGTTCCCTCTTTTTGCTCTATAGCCCATATCCTTCAGGATTGCAGTGACTCTGTCGCGGAAGTCACCCTGAATGGTGATTTCTCCGTCTTTTGCGCTTCCTCCCACTCCGCATTTCACCTTCAGTGTGCGGGAGAGATCGGCCAGATCGTCGGAGGTACCAATAAATCCTGTGACAAGTGTCACCTGCTTGCCTGCACGGCCTTTTCTGTCAATGGATACGATGAGATTCTGCTTTGACGGTTCGAGCGTGGCTTCTTCCTGCACCACTTCTTCTTCGTATGTGAAATCTGGATTAGTGGAAAACACCACTCCAAGTCTTTTCTTCCAATCGTTCTCTGCCATAAGTGAAATCAAAATTATTTTGCAAATATAGTGATAATCATCGTATATTTGTAAGTTTTGAGGATATTCCTCCGGAATGAAAATTAAGAGAAATATAATGAATAACAGCAAATTTACACTTATCAACAGGATCATTGCTTGCGTTGTTGCTATGATTGCGGCCGTGACCTATCTCCTGACGATAGAGCCTACCGCTTCCTTCTGGGATTGCGGAGAATTCATAGCGTCGTCATATAAACTTGAAGTGGGACATCCTCCCGGAAACCCTGTATTCCAACTTTTTGCCAGATTCTTCACGATGTTCACGGATGCGGAACACGCGGCGGTGGCAGTCAATGCATTCAGCGCAATATGTTCTGCGTTGACAATATTCTTCCTCTATCTGACCATAGTGTTCCTTACCAAAAGGATTTTAAGACCTTCGGAAGAAGGAGTTAATACGGTCGGTAAGGCAATAGCGATATTCGGTTCGGGTGCTGTAGGCGCTCTTGCATACACATTCAGCGATACATTCTGGTTCTCTGCTGTGGAGGGTGAGGTTTATGCTATGTCTTCACTTATCACTGCACTTGTCTTCTGGGCGATGACCAAGTGGTACGAGCAGGCTGATGAACCGTATGCCAACAGATGGATCGTGCTGATTTCGCTTCTGATGGGTCTTTCCATCGGAATACATCTTCTCAACCTTCTTGCAATCCCGGCTTTGGTATTTATGTACTATTACAAGCAGAGGGAAGGCGGACACTACACTCTTTGGGAATATGTCAAGATCTTTCTTGTTTCTGTCGTGATACTCGCAGTGATACTTTTCGGCATAATACCTTATCTTCCGAAATTCGCGGCTTATTTCGACCTGTTCTTTGTAAATACTCTGGGACTTCCTTTCAATAGTGGTGCTGCCTTCTTTATGGTTGCGCTTCTGGCACTGTGTTTCTGGGGACTTTTCCGGACTATGAAGAATCAGAAAGTGCTTGCCAATACGGTTCTTCTGTGCTTCACGATGATCGTGATCGGCTTTTCGCTCTTCACGATAGTCATCATCCGTTCCAGCGCAAAGACCCCTACAAACGAGTATCAGCCGGACAATCCTTTCACACTGGTACGCTATCTCGGACGTGAGCAGTATGGAAGCAATCCTCTTGTTTATGGACAGTATTTCGATGCTCCGTATGATATCGAGCAGACCAAATATTGGGCACCTCTAGGCGATGAATATATCAAGACAGACGGTCCTGGTGAAGTGAAATATACTCCGGAAGGCAAGATGCTTTTCCCACGTATGTGGAGCGGTGATGCCAGGCACATAGCATTCTACAAATCATATATGGGTAACGGGGGACATACCGTGGCTGGAGCAGAACATAAGAAGCCGACCTTCTTCCAGAATCTGGCCTTCTTCTTCGATTACCAACTCAACTGGATGTACTGGAGATATTTTATGTGGAATTTCGCCGGTCGCCAGAATGACATACACAGTCCTTCTCCAGGTGATCCTTTTGTCGGCAACTGGGAGAGCGGAATAAAATTCATTGATTATTTCCGTCTCGGTGACCAATCTTCGGCTCCGGGCTATCTCAAGGACAACAAAGGAAAGAATCATTATTATATGCTTCCTCTGATTCTTGGTCTGATAGGTCTCTTCTTCCAGTTCGGACGGGACAAGAGAGGATGCTGGCTCACATTCCTTATGTTCTTTATGACAGGTATCGCCATTGTGGTGTATCTCAACCAGCCTCCATACCAGGTGCGTGAGCGTGACTATGCATACGCAGGTTCCTTCTATTCTTTCTCTATATGGATAGGCCTTGCTGTGGCTGCGGTTTACAGTTGGATCGAAGGTTCCGGCAGGTTCAAGGGTGCACGTCGTGATGCTGTTGCTTCGATTGCCGTGACGGCTGTTCTTCTTGCAGTTCCGGCACAGATGGCTTCGGAGAACTGGGACGACCATAACAGGAGCAACCGTTACACCACTGTGGAGATGGCGAAGAACTATCTCAATTCAGTCGGACCGAACGGAATCCTGGTGACTCACGGAGATAATGATACATTCCCTCTCTGGTATGCCCAGGAGGTCGAAGAGATACGTACCGATGTGCGTATTGCGAACACTTCGCTCCTTGGTACCGACTGGCACATCGATCAGATGAAATATGCTGTGAACGAGTCTTCACCTCTGGATCTTACAGTGGGTCCGAAGCAGTATCTTTACGGAACCAATGAATTCGTATATATATATGATACACGTGATACAGCCTTCCTGCTCTCGGATGTTATGCGCATATTCAAACATCCTGATGCGAAGATTCCTCTTTCGAGCGGCAAGCAGGTTGACTATATTATGTCCCGTAAGTTCATCATCCCTGTAAACAAGGAAAATGTGATAAAATACGGCATACTTGATGAAAAATATGCCGATATGATACCGGATCAGATCACTCTCACTATACCGAAGGATAAGGATTACCTGACCAAGCCGGAGATATTTATGCTTGATCTGCTGTCCAATTACAAGTGGGATCGTCCTATCAATCTTCTCAGTATGGGAGGTGATATCAACATCGGAATCAAGGATTATCTGATGTATGAGGGATTTTCATACAAATTCGTACCGATAAAGAATAGGATGAAGAGTACGGAAATCGGTTTTGCCGACCCTGAGGATCTGTATTACAAGATGAAGAATGTGTTTGTCTGGGATGCACTCAAGAGGACAGACTGGTTTGTTGATTATCAGAACTATTACACCTTCTGCGGAGTGCTTTCACAGAGACAGATTTTTGTAAATGTCGCCAAGGAAATGCTTAAGATCGGGGATTCTGCCCGCGCTGTGGAAATGCTTGATATGTGTCAGGAATGCGTTCCTGCAGAGAATTTCCCATTGGATATGACATATCTTGGATTCTCCAATGAATATATGGTCATTGATATGGTCGAGACTTATTATGATGCAGGAGCGCCTGATAAGGCACTTGAACTGTCGCGTCGTTTTGCCGAAGAACTCTTCGTTTCCACAGAGTTCTTCCTGGAGAATTACGACTTCACAAAGCGTGAATTCGAGGCCTGCTACAATTGCCTGTCATATCTGGCCGATCTTTCCGAACATTTCGGTGACAAGGAATACGCCACTGAAATCCGAGACCGCTTCAATGCTTTGCTGGATATAGAGGAGTAACTATCTCGCCAGCCTTACAAATACACTCAGCGGCAGATTCTTGCCGTATGAATCACGTAATACAAGTTCCCCGAAATCGAGGGACTTGTATGCGTTTTTAAGGCAGAAGGCCTGCTTTACGATGGTCTCGCCGAGTACGGCTGAGTAGCCGTTGGAGTAGAGGTTGAGGACCATAAAACTGTCCTGTGGGGCGAGGATGGCCGCTACGCACTGGAGCATCTCGTTGAGGCATTCGTCGAGTTTCCATTTTTCGCCGTCCGGGCCGTGGCCGTATGCCGGCGGATCGAGTATTATGCCCTGATATGTATTGCCGCGCTTAGCCTCCCTGCGGGCGAATTTCAATGCATCTTCAACAATCCATCTGATATTGTCCAGACGGCTAGCCTCCATATTCCCGCGCGCCCAGGTCACGACCTGACGGACGGAGTCAAGATGGGTCACATCGGCTCCGGCTGCCTTTGCTGCGAGGGATGCTGCTCCGGTGTATGCAAAGAGATTCAGCACGCGTGGCTTAGGCTTGCCTTCCGCTTCAGCCTTTTCCACCAATTCGCGCGTCTGCTTGTAGATATATTCCCAGTTTGATGACTGCTCAGGGAATACTCCCACGTGCTTGAAGGAGGTGAGTCCCAGGCGGAGGGAGAAATCCAGACCTTCCTGTGCTCCGTTGTAACGGATATACCACTGGTCGTCCATTTTTTTCTTGCGCTCCCAGGTGCCGCTGTCCTCCTTGCCGGCCTTGCCGAAACCTGCTCCGGTCTTGAAACGGGTGTGGATCATCTTGTTCCATTCACCGTCCGACAGGGATTTGTCCCACAGTGCCTTGGGCTCGGGGCGAGCCATAATGAACGGGCCGAATCTTTCAAGTTTCTCGAAGTTGCCGGAATCAATGAGTTCGTAGTCTTTCCAGAATGCGCCTGGGCTTTCAATTGTCATCATACGCGTCGAAAATTTGCGCAAAGATACTTATTTTCTTGTATTTCCCCGAAAATTGCTAAATTTGCTCGGATTTAGGAATTAACAAACATACTATACAATTATGCAACAGTTTATTGACACTTACGATTTCGCCGGTAAAAAGGCAATTGTCCGCGTTGACTTCAATGTTCCGCTCAATGCAAATATGGAGATCACTGACGACACACGTATCCGTGCAGCAATCCCTACACTCAAGAAGGTTATCGAGAAGGGTGGTGCTGTAATAGTAATGTCTCACCTTGGTCGTCCAAAGGGCGTGACAGAGAAGTTCTCTCTCAAGCACATCCTCGGCCGTGTTGAGGAACTCCTCGGTGCACCTGTGAAGTTTGCTGATGACTGCCAGGCTGCTGATGCTCAGGTTGCTGCTCTCAAGATGGGTGAGTGCCTCGTACTCGAGAACCTCCGTTTCTATGCTGAGGAAGAAGGCAAGCCAAGAGGCGAGTTCGCAACAGAGGAAGAGAAGAAGGCTGCAAAGGCAGTGGTCAAGGAGAACCAGAAGGAGTTCGTAAAGAAACTTGCTTCTTACGCTGACTGCTACATCAACGATGCATTCGGTACTGCACACCGCGCACACGCATCTACAGCCCTTATCGCTGACTATTTCCCTAATGACAAGATGTTCGGATATGTGATGGAAGGTGAGATCAAGGCTATCGACCACGTTCTCAAGACTCCGGAGCACCCTGTTACTGCAATCGTAGGTGGTGCAAAGGTTTCTTCAAAGATCACTATCATCGAGAAACTCTTCGACGCTGTTGACAATATGATCATCGGTGGCGGTATGGTTTACACATTCAAGAAGGCTCAGGGCGGTCAGATCGGACGTTCACTCTGCGAGGACGATCAGATGCAACTTGCTCTCGACACACTCAAGAAGGCTGAGGAGAAGGGCGTTAAGATCTATCTCTCGAAGGAGGTTGTTATCGCAGACGATTTCTCTAACGATGCCAATACCAAGATCTGCCTCAACTCAGAGATTCCTGACGGTTGGGAAGGTATGGACGCCGCACCAAGCACTCTCGCTATGTGGGAGGAGGTTCTTATGAAGTCAAAGACCATCCTCTGGAACGGTCCTGTAGGCGTATTTGAGATCCCTGCATTCGCAAAGGGTACAAACCGCATCGCTGAGATCCTTGCTAAGGCAACAGCCGAGAACGGAGCATTCACACTCGTAGGTGGTGGTGACTCTGTTGCAGCGGTTACTCAGATGGGCTTCGCTGACAAGGTAAGTTATGTGTCAACAGGTGGTGGAGCAATGCTCGAGTACCTCGAAGGCAAGGAACTCCCTGGCATCGCAGCAATCCGCAAATAATTAAAGCACCAAGTGCATTTCTATAATGAAAGTGCCCGTGGTACCCACAAAATCAGTGGTACCACGGGCACTTTGCCTGTGTTTGTGCACTTGATCTCTCAAAATGATATTTCAAATCCGTATATTTGCTGATATGAAAGAGATATATTTTGCAGGAGGATGTTTCTGGGGTACGGAACACTACCTGAGACAGTTCGAGGGTGTAACTGAGACTCTTACCGGTTATGCCAACTGGTTCATACCTGATCCTGTATATGAGCAGGTCTATACGGACAAGACCGGCTATGTCGAGTGTGTCAAAGTCCTATATGATCCTGAAATTATTTCTTTGTCCACGTTGTGCAGGCTCTTCTTCCGGTCGATAGACCCTCTGCTCAAAGATAGACAAGGAAATGACATAGGGACAAGGTACAGAACCGGCATATACTGGACTGATGATGAGGACAGAACGGTAGTAGAAGAAGTCTATAAGGAAATTCAGGCAAGGCATAGCAGTCCCCTGATGGTCGAGAAATGCAGCTTGAAATGTTTCTTTCCGGCAGAAGATTACCATCAGGACTATCTTTTGAAGAATCCGGACGGATACTGCCACCTTTCACCTGCCGAACTCCGTTTTGCCAGGACGTATGCACGTATCACAAAGGCTCTCAGATCAAATTCAGATGAAGAAAAGAAGGTCATCCTGCCGCGATTCTTCAAGACAGGAAAAGGAGAGTACGGAGAGGGAGACAAGTTTCTGGGAGTAACCGTTCCCAACACGCGGAAAGTCGCGAAGGAGTATGCCTCAGTGTCTTGGGAAGTCATAGAGGCACTGCTGGAAAGTGAATGGCACGAATGCCGTTTGTGCGGACTGCTGATCTTAGTGTGCAAATACAAAGAGAGTACGGAAGATACGGTAAGATTCTATCTGAGTCATACGAAGGGAATCAACAACTGGGATCTTGTAGATCTGTCTGCGCCTTATATTCTCGGACGCTATCTGACGCTGCAGGAGGACAGGTCTGTGTTGTATGCTCTGGCTGCATCAGAATACATCTGGGAGCAAAGAATAGCCATAGTTGCCACTCTGGCTCTCATAAGAGACAATCAGTTCGGTGACACGATGAAACTCGCTGCGATGTTTATAGACACGCAGTATGATCTCATTCAGAAGGCAGTAGGGTGGATGTTGCGCGAAGTAGGCAAACGCGACGAGCAGGTTCTGACAGATTTCCTCGACAGACACTGCCGGCAGATGCCACGGACTATGCTCCGCTATTCCATAGAGAAGTTTTCTCCTGCCCGTCGCGCCCATTATATGCGTCACCCTTTTTAGGGTATGACTCTTCTAAAAGCACGAATTATTTGGAAATCAGCCGTTTTATTATTTAATTTGTGATATCAAAATAATATCACTTTAATTCAAATGTATATGGAACAGAACTTAAACAAGGATTACAGCGGATTCAAAGCCAACGGATTCGTGATGCTGTTTGTCATACTGGCAATGATTGCAGCAGGAATATGGGGAATCGTATATGCGGTCAATACCGGTTTCGGACTGACTGCTGTTGTCGGAGTGGCGTTGATTCTGGCTGGACTGGTTATGCTGGCCGGTCTGATGGTCATTGAGCCTAATCAGGCCAGAGTGCTTGTATTCTTCGGCAAGTACCGCGGAAATTTCCGGAAAGAAGGCTTTTGGTGGGTGAACCCTTTTATGAGCGTCAAGAAGATATCGCTTCGCGCACGTAATCTTAATGCAGATCCTATCAAGGTGAATGACAAGATGGGCAATCCTATTATGATTGGTCTGGTGCTTGTGTGGAAGGTGAAGGCTGAGGAAATTTACAAGGCTGTCTTCAACATTGATGCGCCTAAACAGGTAAAGACTACCACTTCGGCAAAGGGGCAGGTTGAGGTGGAGGCTGCAAGCGCAAGTGATACCCGTATGGATGCGCTTGCAAACTTCGTGGCTGTGCAGAGTGATGCCGCTCTGCGTCAGGTCGCAGGATACTATGCATACGATAATAATTCTACAGCAGAAGGAGAACTCAGTCTTCGTTCCAACGCTGATGAAATCAATGAACAACTCGAAACCAAACTCTCGGAGCGTCTTGAAATGGCCGGAATAGAAGTGGTTGAAGCGCGTATCAATTATCTTGCGTATGCGCCTGAGATTGCCGCTGTAATGCTTCGCCGTCAGCAGGCTGATGCAATCATAGCCGCACGCGAAAAAATCGTTGAAGGTGCTGTTTCTATGGTAAAGATGGCTATTGACCAACTCGCTGAGAATGATGTCGTGGAACTTGATGAGGAACGTAAAGCCGCTATGGTCAGCAATCTGCTGGTCGTGCTCTGTTCGGACGAATCTGCCCAGCCAGTAGTCAATGCCGGCACACTGCACCATTAATGATATCTATGCCTAAGGAACAGAATAAAAGTTTTGTATTGCGTATCGACGCTCAGACTATGGCGGCCGTTGAGAAATGGGCGGAAGATGAATTCCGCTCTACCAACGGCCAACTTCAATGGATCATAGCAGAGGCTTTGCGTAAGAGCGGGCGTCTCAAGAAACCGAAAGACAGATAAATGTTGACGGATATCCGCTCTAATTCTTATCTTTGCAAGATTAAATATGAAAGATTATGTTTGAGACACTGGCAATACACTGGAATATGAATCCTGAGATAATCGGCATAGGAGCCTTCTCTCTCAGGTGGTATTCACTTCTTTTCATTTCGGGATTCATTCTCGGATGGTTTATCTTCAAATGGTTCTTCAAAAGAGAGGGAGTGCCGGAAAAACTTCTGGATCCGCTTCTTTATACCCTTCTTATCGGAACAATTGTCGGTGCCCGTCTCGGACACTGCCTCTTCTATCAGCCAGATTATTATCTTGGCAGTTGGCAAGGATTCTGGGAAATCTTTATGCCGTGGAAAGGAGGTCTCGCCAGTCACGGAGGTACGATAGCACTGTTTATAGCAATGTGGTGGTTTGCAAGGCATTACGGTCGAAAATATGACTTTGATTTCGTGTGGATCCTTGATCACCTTGCTATCGCGGTATGCTTTGCGGCTACATTCATCCGTCTGGGTAACCTCTGCAATTCGGAGATATATGGTGATGTGACGAACCTTCCTTGGGGATTCATATTTGAACTTCGTGGAGAGACCGAGCCGAAGCATCCTACCCAACTCTACGAGGCTCTCAGTTATTTCCTTCTCGGTGTGTTCCAGATTCTGATGTACAAGTACAGACTGCCTAAACTGCATAGAGGCTTCTTTATCGGAACATTCTTCATCGGCTGCTTCGGAATGCGCTTCCTGATAGAGTTCATCAAGGAGCCTCAGGTGGGTTTCGAACAGGATATGGTGTTGAATATGGGTCAGTGGCTCAGCATTCCATTCATTCTTCTGGGTATATGTTTCCTTGTTTACAGTCATATAAGGAAACAGCCTGCTATGATCGTGCATCCTGAAAAGAAAAAGGCAGCACCGACACATTACGCAAAAAGCATTGCCAAGTAATGGAAAATCAGAGAATTGCCGAGGTATTACGCTTTCTTGATGAGCACGCCCTCGGCTATGAACTTCATACACATCCGCCGCTTCCGACAATAGAATTGGCACTTGAATATTGGAAAGATATCGACTCAGTCCATTGCAAGAATCTGTTCTTCCGCAATCACAAAGGCAACCGACATTATCTTGTGGTGTTCGAATGCCATAAGGAAATGCAGATACACTCGCTTGAGCATATCCTGAAGCAGGGTAAACTTTCCTTTGCTTCTGCCGAGCGTATGGAGCGCTGTCTAGGGCTTCTTCCCGGATCGGTGTCGCCTCTCGGGCTGATCAATGATCCTTATACAGAGGAACTTACCAAGGAACATTTCCCTAATGGTCACAGAGTGAAACTTTTCCTGGACCGTGATTTGAAGAATGCACAAAAGATAAGTTTCCATCCTTGCGACAATACTGCAAGCGTGGTTCTGTCAAATGCTGACTTTATCAGATTCCTTGAAATCTGGGGTGGAGAATATGAGTGGCTTGATGTGACGGCAGAGGTCTAGCGCAGAGTCAGAAGCGTTTTTCTGAGTTTCTGTCTATATTTCAACGGCGATATTCCTGCGTGTTTCTTGAAGAATTTTCCGAAAGACGACTGGTCGGCAAATGAAAGCCTCTCTGCTATCTGCTGTATGGTCAGGTCTGGATTGCGCAGGAGTCTCGAAGCCGCTTCCGTTCTCATAGATGCTATGACAGTCCCGATTGTGACTCGGGTTTTTTCTTTGACAATCAGAGACAGGTATTGCTTTGATATACAGAGTTTTTCGGCATAAAACTCCACGCTTGTCTCCTCATAGATATGTTCGGTAAGCAGTTCTGCAAACTCTTTCATTATGCCGTCCGACCGCTTCATTTCTGTGTGGTGTGATGGTGTTCCCTTGCCATAGCGTCTCCACATCATATCTGCCATATCGGTCAGCAGGATATAGAAATATGCATAATTGACTTCTTCTGCAAAGTGATGCTCCTTGTTGGAAAGTGAGTCAATCATATTGCTGATGTCCTTATAAAGAATATCGATATCCTTTTTATCCATTATGTCTCCTCCGATTCCGTGGTCTATAGTGAATTTGAAGTCGGGAGGAAACGGGTTGCGGTTCTGGAAAATGTCTTCAACGATACTCTTGTCGGTTGCGGTGGCCATAGCGTGGAAGTCCTTTCCATATCTGATTTCATAAATGTCGGTCCAGGTGGGGAGGTTGACATACGTGTTCTTTCTGAAAGTGAATTTCTCACCGTTTACAATCAGATCCATATTTCCTCTGAGGACGATGATTACCAGATGGTATTTAGGCCTTCGTGGCTTGTTGTATGTCAGATGCCCTTCACCTTTTATCTCGCAGGCAAAAATATAATCTTCGATATATCCGACCTTGGTTACGTTCTTTGATCCGAAGAGGACGGCCGGCTTACTTGTTTTGTGCTTTATTTCGCTCATTTTTATCTTTTAAGACCTCAAATATAAATATTCTGGAAGAATTAACCAAAACTATGTAATTTTGAACCAAAATACATTATGGAGCGGCTTGAAATTTGTTGTATTTTTGCGGCTTGAAAATTAGTGTAAAAATGATGAAAAAATTAGCGGTAACTACAGTGATCATTGCAGGAATGCTTCTGCTTCCTTTTGCAGCATCAGCGCAGTACAAGACAAAAGATGCGCCAGAGAATGCTGTGAATCCTGAAGTTCAGACAATTCTGGCTCAGGCGGATGCTTCGGAGACTCCGGTGGTAATCACTTTGGAACAGGCGCTCGAGATTGCTTTGAGCGAGAATGTGTCAGTCAAAGTGGCTGATATGGAGATTGAGAGGACAGGATTTGCCAAGAAGGGTGCATACGCTGCTCTCTTCCCTCAGATTGATGCTTCCGGTGCATACCAGAGGACAATCAAGAAGCAGGTGATGTATATGGACTTCGATATGAGTTCTCTCGGAGGAATGATGGGAGGTGGAGAAGGTGGCGATACAGAACTCCCTGATGGAGTGGAGATTCCAGAAGAGACACCATCGATGGATACCAGTGGCGGACTTGAGGTGGGACGTTGGAATACCTACAGTGCAGGTGTTACGGCTGCGATGCCTCTTGTGAATGCGCAACTCTGGAAGAGCATACGTATTTCGGGTCTTGATGTCGAACTGGCTGTTGAGAAAGCACGCAGTTCACGTCTCGAGACTGTGACTCAGGTCAAGAATGCATATTTCGCAACTCTCCTGGCAAAGGAAGCATTCAATGTATATAAGGATGTATATGAGAATGCTGTAAGCAATTATGAGGAGACAAAGAAGAAATTCGATGCCGAGAAGGTTTCGGAACTCGAACTTCTCAGAGCAAAGACCACCGTCGCAAACGCTATTCCTAATGTATATAATGCAGAGAGTTCCATCGTATTGGCATTGTGGCAGTTGAAGGCTATTCTCGGAGTAGATCTGGATATGAATCTTGATATCGCCGGTGAACTGTCGGACTATGCGGATCAGATGCTCTATGACATCCATCAGCACGACGGTGCTTCACTGGACGACAACTCCACTATGAAGCAACTTGCCATCCAGTCGGAAATGCTTGCGGAGACTATAAAACTTCAGAAGTATGCCAACATTCCTTCGCTTGCAGTGGCATTCAATTTCAGTCTCAACGCTATGACTAACGATTTCAATTTCAGCGAATACCGTTGGACTCCTTATTCATACGTAGGCCTCAGTCTCAATATTCCGATCTTCGCAGGCGGTAAGCGCTATCAGGCTATCCGTCAGGCAAAGAACCAGCATCAGCAGGTTCAACTTCAGATCGACAATACAGAGCGCCAACTTAAGATTGCGATCCGTCAGAGCCTTACTACGATGGAGACAAATATGAAGAGTTATTATTCGGCTCAGGACGCGGTGGCAATGGCAGAAAAGGGCTACAGCATTGCTGAGAAGGCATATCAGGTGGGACGCAGCACGCTTATCGAACTGAATGATGCACAACTTGCTCTCACTCAGGCGCGTCTTGCCGAATATCAGGCAATCTATAATTTCGTTGTGGCAAAGGCTCAACTTGAGCAGACACTCGGACAGGATTTCATTGAATAAAAAAGAAATAAAGATAATAATATGAAGACTATTTTCAGGATTATGCCCATAGCCGTTGCAGTACTTTTGGCGGCCGGTTGTGGCAACACAAAAAACAAGGCTGTAGAAGAGACAGTTGTGGAGGAAGTCGTTCCTACAGTGTCTGTGACTCAGGTTTCAATCCGTGAGGTGCCGCAGGAGGCTACCTATACATCTACAATCCAGGCATACGTGAAGAATAATATCGCTCCGCAGACAGCAGGACGTATCAGCAGGATTCTTGTGGATATAGGTGATTTTGTAAAGAAGGGACAGGTTGTGGCAGAGATGGATCAGACCCAACTTGCTCAGGTGGAACTTCAACTCAAGAACAATGAAACAGAGTTCAACCGCCTCAAGGAACTTTACGAGGTAGGCGGTCTGTCAAAGTCAGACCTCGACGCAATCGAGATGGCATACAAAGTAAGCAAGACTCAGTATGAGAACCTTAAGGAGAATGCTACCCTTGTATCTCCTATCAACGGTGTCATAACTGCACGTAATTACGATGCAGGTGATATGTATGCTATGGCATCCCCTATCTATACTGTAGAGCAGATCGTGCCTGTGAAACTTCTTGTAGGCATTTCAGAGACCGATTATTCAAAGGTTAAGAAGGGCGATTCTGTAGAAATCACAGCAGACGCTCTCCCTGGCAAGACTTTCTACGGCAAGATCAGGAAGATATATCCTACCGTCGATCCGACAACACGTACATTCACCGTGGAGGTCGTCATTGACAATAATTACAGCACACTCCGTCCGGGTATGTTTGTAAGGGCTACAGTTAAGTTCGGAGCGAACAACAGTGTTGTCATTCCTGACGTAGCAGTCGTGAAGCAGCAGGGCTCTGGAGAGAGATTTGTGTATATCCTCAATGAGGACGGCACCGTAACATATCAGAAGATTGTTCTTGGACGTCGTATGGGCGCTGAGTATGAGGTTCTTGAAGGTATCGCTGACGGAGCGAAGGTTGTGACCGGAGGTCAGATCCGCCTCAAGGATGGCATTAAGGTTATTGTTAACGAATAAGGATATAGTATGAGTATTTACAGAAAAGCGGTCAATAACCCGGTAACCACTGCGCTGGTCTTCATCGCATTGGCAATATTCGGTGTATTCTCGCTGATTAACATATCATTGGACAGGTTCCCTAAGTTCGATGCTAACGTCGTGATGGTGATGTCATCGTATCCGGGAGCCAGTGCGGAGGATATCGAGACCAATCTTACCAAGGTGCTCGAGAACTCCCTCAACGGTGTGAGCGACCTCAAGAACCTGAGTTCTACTTCTAAAGAGAACATTTCGCTCATCACTCTCGAATTCATTGAAGGTGTCGATATCGATGTTGCAACCAACGATGTGCGAGACAAACTCGATATGGTGAACTCCGTTCTTCCTGATGGAGCATCACTTCCTATCATCTTCAAGTTCAGTGCGGACGATATGCCTATTATGATTATGGCTGCGACCGCAGACGAGAGCCTCCAGGCATTGGAGAAGATTCTCGACGACAAGGTGGCGACTCCTCTCGCTCGAGTATCAGGTGTGGGTACAGTATCGATTGCCGGAGCACCTCAGCGTGAGATCCAGGTATATTGCGATCCGAACAAACTTGAGGCATACGGACTTACTGTTGCCGGTATTTCAAGTCTGATCGCGGCTGAGAACAGGAACGTGCCATCGGGATCTATCGATATCGGCTCGAATGCATATTCACTTCGCGTGGAGAAGGAGTTTACTGCTGCCGAGCAGATGCTTGACATAGTTGTCGGACATTCAAACGGCAAGACCATCTATCTCCGCGATGTGGCAAGAGTCATCGATGGAGTGGAAGAAAGATATCAGGAGGCATACGTAAACGGTACTCAGGGTGCGCAGATCGTTATCCAGAAGCAGGCTGATGCAAATACCGTAAACGTAATCAAGGGTATCAAGAAGGAGATGAAGAAGATTGAAAAGACTCTTCCTTCAGATATTCATATCAGGACAGTCGTTGACGGTTCCGACAACATCCTCAACACTCTCAATTCATTGAAGGAGACTATTATAGTTACCTTCCTTATCGTGATGCTCGTGGTGTATCTCTTCCTCGGAAGATGGCGTGCGACATTCATCATCGTGCTCTCGATTCCTGTTTCCCTTCTTGCTTCATTGATGTACCTCTGGGCTACAGGAAACACACTGAACATCGTGTCGATGTCTGCCCTCTCCATCGCCATAGGTATGGTTGTCGATGATGCCATTGTGGTATTGGAGAACATCTCTACACATCTGGAAAGGGGTGCCAAGCCGAAGGAGGCCGCAGTTCACGCTACCCAGGAAGTGGGTATCTCGGTAATCGCTTCTACCTTGACAATGCTCGCCGTGTTCCTTCCGCTTACAATGATCAAGGGTATGGCCGGTCTTATGTTCAAGCAGTTGGGATGGATCACCAGCATCATTATGATTGTCTCTACAATCGGTGCTCTTACTCTCATTCCTATGCTTTGTGCCCAGTTCCTTCGCTATAAGCCTAAACACGGAAAGATCCACGACCTCATATTCGGAAACTTCAATAAGTTCATAGACCTGATCTCAAGAGGTTATAGCCGTCTAATCAACTGGTGTGTGGGACATAGGACAATTGTGGTGATGATATCGCTTATTGTCTTTGTCGGTACTGTCGGCCTTATCGGTCCTCGCATCAAGACTGAGTTTATGCCTAAGTCGGATGACGGACGTATCACCCTTCAACTTGAACTTCCGGCCGGTACAGGACAGAGCGTGACAAGATCTATAGCACACGAACTTTACGGCAAGTTCGTGGATGCAGTTCCTGAAATCATCAATTGCTCGTATGCTCTTGGACAGGCTGATTCTGACAATGCTTTTGCTTCGATGCAGAACAACGGTACGCACGTGGTTTCATTCAATATCAATATCGGTAGTATGGAGGATCGTGAGCGTTCTGTTTCCGAAATTGCAGATGTGATCCGTGGTATTCTGGCAGATTATCCTGAGTTCAAGAAGGTCAGGGTGACAGAAGGTGGCGGCGGAATGGGAGGTGCTTCCACTGTGGATATCGAGATCTATGGTTATGATTTCGAGACAACAGACCGCGTTGCCAAGGAAGTACAGGCCAAGATGCTTGAAGGCGGCAACTTCTCACAGGTGCTTTTGAGCCGAGATGAATATATTCCTGAGTATCAGGTGGATTTCGATCGCGAGAAACTTGCTGTCAACGGACTGAACAGTACGACAGCCGCATCTTATCTCAGTGCTGCTATGAACGGTTCTACTCAGTCATTCTATCGTGAGGATGGTGATGAGTACGATATCCGTGTGCGTTATGCTCCGGAATTCCGTACAGGCATCGAGGATATCGAGAATATCATCATCTACAATAATATGGGCAAGGGTGTGAGAATCAAGGATCTCGGTACAGTGATAGAGACTCTGACTCCGCCTTCGATCCAGAGAAAGAACCGTGAGCGCCTTATTACTGTGTCAGGTGTGGTTGCCAACGGTGTAGTTCTTTCTGATGCGGTGGCTGCTACGGATGCAATCCTTGCAGACACAGAGATTCCATCAGAACTTTCGGTTGAGATCGGTGGTTCGTATGAGGATCAGCAGGATATGTTCGGTGACCTCATTATGCTCCTTGCAATGATCATCATCCTCGTATATATCGTTATGGCATCCCAGTTCGAGTCGTTTATGAGTCCTTTCGTGATTATGTTCTCGATTCCGTTTGCATTCGTCGGAGTGCTCCTCGGTCTCTGGGTGACAGGAACTCCTCTCGGCACGATGGGTATGATCGGTATCCTTATCCTGATGGGTATAGTTGTTAAGAATGGTATCGTGCTCATTGACTATACAATCCTTATGCGCGAGAGAGGAAAGAGTGTTGCAGAGGCTTCCGTTATTGCGGCCAAGTCACGTCTTCGCCCTATCCTTATGACAACTCTTACCACTGTGCTCGGTATGGTTCCGATGGCCGTCGGTCATGGTGAAGGATCGGAGATGTGGCGTTCGCTCGGTATGGTTGTGGCTTGGGGTCTTTCCATCTCGACTCTCGTGACCCTCGTGATCATCCCGACTGTGTATGCTTCAATGGCATCTTGGCAGGAGCGTCGTGCTGCCCGTAAAGCCGCAAAGAAACTTGCCAAGGCATAAGTTATCAGAAACCGAAAAATGTAATAACATCGAAAAATATGAAATCAATATTTATAGCATACGATCAGGCGTATAATATGGAGATTGCAGATGCTCTGGAGCAATTTGGCTGCCGCGGCTTCACAATGTGGCAGGATATTGCAGGCCGTGGAGGATATTCCGGAGAACCTCATCTTGGCAATCACGCTTGGCCGACGATGAATAACGCAATCCTTACATTTGTTCCGGATGATAAGGTTGACGACATCCTCGCCCGTCTCCGCTCTATGGATGAAGAGACTCCAGACCTCGGCATCAGAGCATTTGCGTGGAATGTTGAAAAGTCTTATTAATCATTAGGTATCATTCTTGTAAATCCAGTCGCAATTCTTTATATTTGCGACTGGATTATTTTTAACTGATAAACAAGATTATTATGGCACTTACTGTAACTGATGCGAATTTCGCTGAAACATTGAATACTGACAAGCCTGTATTGGTTGACTTTTGGGCGACCTGGTGTGGCCCTTGCAAGGCAATCGCTCCTGTAATTGAGGAGATAGCAGCAGAATATGAAGGAAAGGCCGTTGTATGCAAATGCAATGTCGATGATTGTGATGATACTCCGATGACATACGGAATCAGAAGCATTCCTACCCTTCTTTTCTTCAAGAACGGAGAACTTGTTGACAGACACGTGGGAGTGATTTCGAAGGCTGACCTTGCAGCAAAACTTGACTCAATTCTCTAAGAAATATTATTATGAAACGTTTTTTTACAATAGTGTTTGCTGCATTGTTTCTTTGCGGCATCACTGTTTCCGCTCAGCCTAAATGGGGCGTAACAGCCGGTTTGAATTTCAATACATCGAAGTTTTCTGATATTGATGTCAAAGCCAGGACCGGATGGAGCGTAGGTGCAACCTGTCTTGTGGATCTTCCTTTGGGATTTTCAGTGCAGCCTTCGCTTCTATATCACCAGAAAGGTGCTAATATTACGGACAGAGTCTCGCAGACAATGGGATACCTTGAACTGCCGGTGTCTGTACAGTGGGGACCGGATCTGCTGATTTTCCGCCCTTTCATTGATGTTACTCCTTATATCGGATATGCTTTGGCAAGTGATGCCAAAATGTCTCTTCCGGGACTGAATCTTGATTGGAATACCTGGGAAGGCAAGAAGAGGTTCGAGTACGGTCTGGGAATAGGAGCAGGAGTCAATGTGTGGAAACTTCAGGTTATTGCAAGGTATAACTGGAATTTCGGATCGCTTTACAATGTGAAGGGATGGGATGACATAAAGGAGCAGATACCTGCTCTGAAGAGAGGAAGCGAACATTTCGGGGGTGTGACACTTTCGTTGGCATACCTGTTCTAATAAACTTGATGATGAATGGTAAGATAGCGGTTTTCTGCTCTGCAAGTTTTGAAATAGATCCTAAGTATAACAAAGTCGCCCGTGAATTTGTCCGGGCGGCTTCGTTACGTGGATACGGTATAGTATCCGGTGGCACGGTAAAAGGATCGATGGGTGAGATTTCAGATGAACTTCACGCTTGCGGGGGATATCATCTCGGGGTAATACCGCGTTTTATGCAACAGTATGTCTATCCGGATCTGACAGAAGTTATCTGGACCGATACGATGGCTGAAAGGAAGACTCTTCTTAGAGAGGGAACCTGTGCCGTAGTTGCTTTGCCCGGTGGAATCGGTACTCTTGATGAAGTCATAGAAACGTTTGCTCTGGTGCATCTGAAGCAGTATTTCGGAAAAATATTCGTCCTCAATCACGATGGATTCTATGAGCCTTTGAGGCAACTTCTCAGACATTATGTAGATATGCGTATGATGACTGAGGAAACTTTCAGTAAGATTGTTTTCGCAGAAAGCCCGGATGAAATCCTGGATGCTCTGCAATAGTTTTGTTATGGATATAAAGTCTGTAAGAGAATACCTTGGTAATGATTGGAATAATGTCAGGGAGAAGATAGAAGCATCTCTTCATAGTGACATAGATCTTCTCAACACCACCAACTCCTCCATCCTTTCCAATGCGGGAAAGCAGATGAGGCCTCTTCTTGCTCTTCTTGTGGCACGTGTATGCTCCTGCAACGGAATCACGGAAGCCACAGTCAGATATGCCGCTGCCTCGGAACTCCTTCACAACGCCACTCTTCTCCACGATGATGTGGCAGATGAAAGCGATCAGCGCAGGGGAGTCCCGACTATAATGTCGTTGATGGGGCCTTCCGTTTCGGTTCTGGTGGGAGATTACTGGCTGGTGAAGGCTATGGAACTGATTCTGGGCTCTGCAGATAGCGATCATAGGGTCATAAAGATATTTTCAAAGACTTTGAGCGACCTGGCTGAGGGAGAAATGCTCCAGTTGCAGAAGGCTCAGAACGGTGATACAGGTCTGGATGACTATCTGAGGATCATATACAATAAGACAGCCTCGCTTTTCGAAGCGGCCTGTGTGTCGGCGGCTATCTCAGTCGGTGCTTCAGCCGGATACGAGAAGGCGGCAAGAGATTACGCTGTTGCTCTGGGTCTGGCTTTCCAGATAAAGGACGATATTCTTGATTATGCCGGAACGGAGAGCGTGGGCAAGCCATTGGGAGTGGATATTCTGGAGCAGAAGATAACCATCCCGCTTTTGGGAGCGTTGGCTAATGTTTCCAAGGAAGAGCAAGGCAGAGTGCGGGAAATGGTCGGCAATATCGTAGAACAACCGGAACTAAGGGATGATATCCTCAGATTCGTAAAGGAAAACGGTGGCCTTGAATATGCTGTGGAACAACTTGATAAGTATGTGTCTCAGGCAGTTGCAGCCTTGTCGGTGCTCCCACAGTGCAAGGAGAGGGAAATCCTTGAAGAAATGGCCTATTTTACAGCAAAAAGAGTTATGTAATGAGATTTGCGGATGTAATAGGAAATGCTGATGTGGCAGAAGCGTTGGTGTCTATGGCGGACACCGGCAGGATTGCACACGCTATGCTGATGTATGAGAACGAGGGCTCAGGTGCTCTTGCTCTTGCCATTGCATACGTGCAATACCTGAATTGCAGCAATCCGCAGAATGGAGATTCCTGCGGAGAATGTCCTTCCTGCCGTCAGATGTCCAAACTGATTCATCCTGATGTTCATTTTGTATTTCCAGTAAATAAAGGCCCGAAGACCTCTGACGATAAGCCGACTTCCGAATCATATATGAAGTATTGGAGGGAACTTGCCCTCGCCAATCCTTATTTTACGGAATCCGATCTGCAGAGAGCGATAGGAATAGAGAGCAAGAACGGACTTATTGCAGTCGCTGAAGCAAGATCCATAATATCCAGACTGTCTCTTACCGCAGTCGCAGACGGTTATAAGACGGTGATATTCTATCTTCCTGAGAAGATGAATCAGGAGACAGCGAACAGGCTCTTGAAGATGGTTGAGGAACCGCCTGAAAAGACCCTCTTCATATTCATTACACATAGTCCCGAGAAAGTGCTTCAGACTATATTCTCGCGGTGTCAGAGCATCAGGGTTATGCCATTGACGAAAGAAGAGGCAGCCAGGGTGCAGGAGATGAATCCTTTCGATGACAATAGTGAATATGAAATGTTTATGGAACTTTTTGCCGACCTGATGAGGGCGGTGACATCGGGAGATCTTCAGGCGGCACTTGAATGCGGAGAGTCCATAGCCGGTCTGGAATCGCGCGAAAAGCAGAAAGGATTTTGTACCTTTGCAAGTCAGTGTATCAGAAAGATATTTATGATACAGCAGAATATGTCTCAGATTGCCGCAGTAGCAGAGCACGAATACGAGTTCTATTCTGATATGGCTGGAAAATGTGGCAAAGGATTCTGCCTGAGATTTATAACCAATATAGAGAAGGTCGTGGCTATGATTGACAGGAATGTGAGTTCCAAGATTCTTTTCTGTGACCTTGTCAACCGTATGTATTTAAGCATTTGGCCGCGTTAGGTGGCTGTTGGAGTTTAGTTTATGAATGAGTCTAAAAGATATGACTGCTCAAGGGGATGTACTGTAGAGCGTGCTGAGAGCGGTGAGATAATGTGCAATTATCGTCAAGGATGCTGTAAACTTGAAGTGTATGATTGGCTTGATGGAGTGAACCAGGAGCAGTTCGATGAGTTTTTCGAAGTGCGTTTCAAGAATACGCGCAAGGGAATATACCGCAATGGATCAGGTCAGAGTGTCAAGACTGGTGATCTCGTGATTGTCGAGGCTGCCAATGGTCACGATCTCGGAATAGTGACGCTTGAAGGTCCTATAGTGGGTCGCCAGATGAAGTGCAAGAGGATCAATCCCGAGACATACGAATTCAAGAGAATATACCGTAAGGCGAAACTTTTCGATATAGAAAGGTGGCAGGAGGCAATTGCGCGTGAACACGAGACAATGATCCGTTCACGTCAGATTGCTGCCGAACTTGGTCTTGATATGAAGATCGGTGATGTTGAGTTCCAGGGTGACGGTACCAAAGCCATATTCTATTATATCGCAGACGGTCGTGTCGATTTCCGTCAACTCATCAAGGTGTTTGCAGAGGAATTCCGCATAAGGATCGAGATGAAGCAGATCGGAGCACGTCAGGAGGCGGGTCTGATAGGTGGTCTGGGAGTATGCGGACGTGAACTGTGTTGTTCCAACTATATCTCCAGTTTCCAGTCCATCACCACTTCTGCAGCCCGTTGCCAGGATCTTTCGCTCAATCCTCAGAAACTGGCAGGACAATGCGGAAAACTCAAGTGCTGTCTCAATTATGAGACTGCCGCATATATGGATGCCCAGTCCAGGATTCCTAAAGTGCATAACCCTCTTGAGTTCGAAGATGGTCTGGCATATCTGATGAAGACAGATATCCTGCGCGAGATTATGTATTTCTCATACGATCCTCAGTCACTTGCCAATCTGTATCCTCTTTACGCAGAGGATGTCTGGGATATCATAAGGATGAATCGTAACGGTGAAAAGCCGGAATCATTGAAGAATGATTCGGAGCCGGTTGCTCCTGAGTTTGTTACAGCAGTAGGAGATGATGCCATCAACCGTTTCGATGAGGCACGTAAGCGCAAGAAGAAGAAAAAGTCGCGCGGAAACAGTCAGAAGAAGGCACAGGCTGAAACAGCCGCTGAACCAGTAGAGCAGAAAGCAGCGGATAATAATGGAGAAAAGCGTTCCAACGGACATAAGGGGCATAAAGGTGGCAACCGGAATGGCGGCCGTCGCAACGATCGTCCCAAGAAGGAGCAGGAATAAGTTATGGGAAAGGATAAATTAAGAAAGTTCCGTGAAAATGAGACATTCAAGTGTCTTGTTCAGCCGGCGACGTCAGAAGTCTTGAACTGTGATCATCCGTTGAAAGGCAATTGGGGGCGTGATTTCTTTGGAAATGACAAGCCTATTGTGCTGGAACTCGGATGCGGCAAGGGAGACTATACCGTAGATCTGGCAGAACGTAATCCTTCCTTCAATTATATAGGCATAGATATAAAGGGAGCCCGTTTGTGGAAGGGTGCCAAATATGCCACAGAGCACGGTCTGTCCAATGTCGGTTTTCTCCGCACACGTATCGAGTTCATCGAGTCGCTGTTTGCACCTGGTGAGGTGTCTGAGATCTGGATTACATTCGCTGACCCTCAGATCGGCCGTGAAAAGAAACGTCTGACGGCTCCGCTTTTTATGAGCAGGTATCGCAATTTCCTGAAGTCGGGCGGTATCGTGCATCTCAAGACTGACAGCCGTTATCTTCACGAATATTCCAGAGCGATGGCCGAGCAGAATGACTTGAAGATATTAGCCTGTGCTACAGATATTTACGGTGCTGACAGAGAACGTCTTTATGAGAGCGGACTTTCTTCTTTATGCGGACGTGCCGCTGTGGATGCCCTTTTTGAAGTCCAGACTTTCTATGAGTCCCAGTATCTTGCTCAAGGATTTCCGATAACATATCTTTCCTTTGTGGCAGATCATTCAGGGGACTACATCAGTCCGCAGTGGGATGAGGACAGATGGAAGGATGAGGGGCATCATTTTGTGATTCCTTCCGGCCTTCCGGTAGCCTCAAAATTCTACCCGGTCGAATAATGGTGGCGCACAACCTATTGATAGGTAGTGTTTTACGTATAATGCCTGCTGCATCAATGCAGCAGGCATTATACGTAAGGTGCTGAGGGATAGCGGGTTGCGTGCCACACTAGACTGTGGTCCAATGGATGCGGATGCCTTTGCGTTCCATTCCGCGGAACCAGGTCATCTGACGTTTGGCGAACTGATGGATTGCTGTGGCCAGTTGGGTGCGCATCTGCTCGAATGTGAGTTCACCGGTAATATATAAGGTGACGAATTTGTATTCCAGACCATAGTAGATAAGGTCTTCAGCGGGAACTGGCCTGTGCCCAGGTGCGAGTGCCGGATGGGTCCCATCGATCAGTCCACGGATTTCTTCTACCATTCCTTCTTCCAGACGTGCATCCAGACGACGGTCGATGCGTGCATTTCTCTCGTCGCGACTGACCAATGTACCTATATAATAAGTGTTCTTTGGCAGGAAGCTGGTGCGATGGACAGGATGTTCAGCTTCGTAGATGGCTATTTCCAGGGCTCTGATCAGGCGCTTGCGGGTGTCGTAGTCGGTGGTGTTGTGAAGGGGCTTCAACGAAGCGAGTTGTGCTATGAGTTCTTCATCGGATTTCTTTTCAAGTTCTGCCCGCAGCTGCGGATCGGCAGGTACTTCCGGGAGGGAATATCCGCAGGTCGCCGCTTCGATGTATAACCCGGAACCTCCGCAGAGGATCGGTATCCCGCCTCTCTCCCGGATGTCCCTATATGCCTTTTCAAAGTCTCTCTGATACTCGAATATATTATATTTCGTTCCGGCATCGACTATATCCATAAGGTGGTATGGAATCTCCTCATATTCAGACAGATCTTTTCCTGTGCCGATGTCCATTCCGCGATAGACCTGACGGGAGTCGGCGGAGATGATTTCGGCGCCGGTTTTTCTGGTGCCAGAAGCCTCTCGGACGTTCGCTGCGCTCACCCCACCACTGCGCTTTGCTTGTGGTACCCCCGCTTCCGTGCCGCGGGTGGCACGGTCCTCGAGGCTTTCTGCCACTAGAAAAACCTCGCGGGTGCAAGATTGATCCAGTAGGGAGTTGATTTCCCTGGCGAGGTGGACGGCATAGCGGGTCTTGCCGCTGGCTGTAGGACCCAGGACGCAGATAAGGTCGATCTCTCCGGTAAGGTATTTGTCAAGGATTTCCCGGACATTGATTTCTTCCGCAGGAGGCAGTTCTGCCATCGGGGGTATCGGTGTGAAAGGTTTCTTTGCCATAGTTGTACAAAGATATTTAAAGAATCGGAATAATCTTTTAAATTTGCAGTATAATGTTTAGGAGGAGGGATATGACTTATTTCGAAGATATCAAGGAACTTGTCAAAAATGTTCCGCATACTTTGGCTGATTTTTCATTGCCTAGAGATGTTGCGCGTACTCCTACACAGGCGAGTTCAAATTTTATAACAAATAAGGAGCAGGGTGATTGGGCGGAGAGTTTGTTGACGCGTGCAATCAATAGGACTTCGAAGAATTATATTGCAGTCAAATATGGAAAATCGGATGCCGTTGTGGCTGGAGAACCTGGATTTGACGTTTTCTTTAAAGAGTTCCAGCGAGAATTGGATGAGATCGGTAAACGGCCTGATTTGCTCATATTCAGAAAAGAGGATTATGACGAGAATCTGGGACTTGATATAAGTCATTTGGATCATACGCAGATAGATTCATATATCAGAAAAGCGATTGCTGGTATTGAGGTCAGGTCAAGTGCATTTCTCATTGATCATTATGAGGAAGCAATGCAGAGCCGTGTCGACTACTATTCTTCCAGAGCAATGGAACTTAGAAATGAGATTCTGAGTGAATATTCTGATGAACTGCTGCATCAGTCCCGTATAAACTATAGAGATCTTCTGGAAAGATTGACAGAAGATTCTTTGAATATTGCAGATTTCAAGGTTCCTGGATGGAGATCTTCAGAACGATTATTAACTCTGAATGATAAACTCAAGGAACTGAAGGCTGCGATAAAGGAGATACAAAAAAGGGATTACCTTTCGATAACTCCTAAAGTAGAGGATTTGAAGGTCGTGTATAAGTGGATAGAGACTTATAATGTTCCTCATTATTATTTCCAGGTTTTCTTTGATAAGGTGTATGGAATCTCTTTTAAAAAGATATTGGAAATAATCTCTGATCCAGATAACGAGGGACTTGTTTTCTCCATAGAGAGTGATTCCAAAAATCAGAATAAAGATACAATCAAGATCCGTTCTAAGTCAGGGATTGAGGTCGCGTATAAAGTTGATGAACCAGATCACAAGAGTGTAAGAAAGGAAATGGACAGGGGCCGTTTATTGTTTTATGTGACATTTAATGGCGGAACAGCATATCTGGATGTTGATAAATTAAGAGCAGTATTGGAAATAAAGGGAGAATTTTAGTGCAGGATTTAAGTCCAATAGAAGCGGATTATATTCGTAGAACTCCGCTAGAGCATCGTAAATTTTATGCTCAATTCTTTACCCCGATCTCATTGGCCGATGTTATGGTTGATTGGTTGGTGAAGAAAGACGATCTCGTGTCTATACTTGAGCCCGCTTTTGGGTTGGGAGTATTTTCTCGATGCTTGATGCGCAGGAAGGAGAAGTTGGATGTAAAAGGATTTGAGATAGATGACAATATATTACAGGAGAGTAAGAAACTATATGGGCCGAAAATAAATCTTCTTCATCAGGATTATATGTATAATGACTGGGACAACAAGTATGATGGCATTATATGTAATCCTCCATATTTCAAATTTCACGATTATGATAATAAAAAGGTAATTGAAGAGATAGAAACCAGGCTTTCCTGCAAGTTGAACGGTTTTACCAACTTATACACCCTATTCTTATTGAAATCAATTCATCAGCTTAAGCCCGGAGGAAGATGCGCGTATATTGTACCATCTGAATTTCTTAATTCGGATTATGGTGCATTGGTAAAGCATCATCTTCTTAAGACAAGGGCATTGCGTCATATTATAGTTTTTAATTTTGAGGAAAGTTTATTTGAGGATGCCTTGACGACATCTTGTCTGGTGCTTTGTGAAAATGGAACTGACTGTGATACTGTTCGTTTTACTGCACTTCCTGCGTTGAAAGGTTCGGAGCTCATAAAACGATGTGTGAATGGTGATATACCGGATGATGTATTCAGTAGAATATATGCTTTCTCTGACATTGATCCTGATATCAAATGGAGAAAATATTATCAGGAATCGAATGTTTATAGATATAGCAATCTGGTGCCTTTTTCTTTGTATGCTAAAGTTATGCGGGGAATCGCTACAGGTGCAAATGACTTTTTCGTGTTTAATAAAGGCAAGGCAGTAGAACAGGGAATTAACGAAGAACATCTTCTACCTTGTGTGTGCAAGTGTGCAGATGTTAAAGGCCCGCTCTTCACTGAAAAGGATTTTCTGAAATTAAGAAATGAAGATAAGAATGTATATTTGTTAGATGCAGTTGGGACTGAGGATGAGAATATCCTTAAGTATTTAAAGATGGGGATTTCTAAAGGTATTGATAAAAAGTATCTTACTTCTAGCCGGAATCCTTGGTATGCCTTGGAAAATCGTCCTCCTTCACCTATTTGGGTAACTGTGTTTAACAGGAAGGGATTGAGATTTATCCGAAATCTTGCGGGAGTTCATAATCTTACAACGTTTCATTGCGTATATCCTAAACACACTTTGTATAATGATGTGTCCGATGACCTGTTATTCGCCTATCTGCAGACGGATATCGCTAAGGAAATATTTGCTGATAATTGTAGAGAATACGGTAATGGCTTGCAGAAATTCGAGCCGAATGATCTTAATAAAGGAATGATGCTGGATATAGCCTTGCTTCCAGATAATGAGAAACAAAGGATAGAAGCGATGGTCAATGATAGCCCGAGCTCATTGCCTGTTAAAGAAATAGAAGAAATACTATTAAATTATTTTTTGAGTTAGATTATGCCGAAAGCGAAAAGCAGTGTAGAGATAAAGAACAGGAGGGCTTCGTTTGACTATGAGTTCATCGAGACCTTCCAGGCGGGAATTGTGCTTACAGGTACGGAAATAAAGTCCATCAGGGCTGGAAAGGCTTCATTGGTGGATGCCTTCTGTTATTTCAATAATAACGAGCTGTATGTCAAGAATATGCACGTTGCCGAGTATTGGTGGGGAAGTTGGGGAAAGCACGATCCACGTCGTGAGAGGAAGCTTCTGCTTACCCGTAAGGAGCTGACCCGTCTGAACAGGGCGGTGAAGGAGAAGGGACTTACCATAATTGCTGTGAAACTTTATGTTGCCGATAACGGTTATGCAAAGTTGCTTATCGCTCTTGCACGTGGTAAGAAGGAATATGACAAACGAGCATCGATAAAGGAGAAGGATCTCAGGCGCGAGATGGAAAGAATGTAAGTTCTCGGCCTATACACTCAATCAGCCCCGTGGTTTGCGAAGCAGGAAAAAGGGATATGCTTCGCTTGCTCACGGGGCTGATTGGTGTAATGCCTTGGTAAAACGGCATCACCCTCGGACTACGTCGCAGAAACATAGGGATATGCGCCGTTTGTCCAAGGGTGATGCCGTTTCGATAAAGATTCTTATAGTCCGAATGCTTCTTTGATCAGATCTACCGAGTCGAGGAGTTCCCATCCGAAGAACTGGACGAGTTCCTGGACATCCTTTCCGTCACGTCTTACTGTCACGGTAGCCTTGTAAGGGTCGCGGCCGACGTGTCCGTATGATGCTGTAGGCTCATAGATCGGCTTCTTGAGCCCGAACTTCTCGATGATCTTTGCCGGACGGAGGTCGAAGAGAACATTGATCTTTTCCGCAATCTCCGCATCGGTGAGGCCGTTGGCTGCTGTGCCGTAGGTGTTCACGAAGATGCTGAGGGGACGTGCCACTCCGATGGCGTATGATACCTGCACGAGCATTTCGCGTGCCACTCCGGCAGCTACCATATTCTTGGCGATATATCTTGCTGCGTATGCAGCAGATCGGTCAACCTTTGAAGGGTCCTTTCCGGAGAATGCTCCACCGCCGTGTGCTCCCTTTCCTCCGTATGTGTCAACGATGATCTTGCGGCCTGTGAGACCTGTGTCACCGTGAGGACCTCCGATCACGAATTTTCCTGTAGGGTTCACGTGGAGGATATGGTCGCCCTTGAAGAGGGCTGCTGTCTCCGGTGCGAGAGTCTCGATGAGCATAGGAAGGAGGATGTTCTGTACGTCCTCGCGGATCTTCGCCTGCATTGCCTCGTCCACACGCTTCTGTCCGAACTGGGCGCAGCCGTCTGCATAGTTCATCTTTCCGAGAGATTCCGGTGTGAACTCGTCGTGCTGGGTCGAGATCACGATTGTGTGCACGCGTACCGGCTCGTTAGTCTCGCCGTCATATTCGATTGTGAACTGTGACTTCGAGTCCGGACGGAGATATGGCATAAGTTCCGGCTTCTGCTTGCGGATCTTTGCAAGCATCAGAAGGGCCTGATGTGAAAGGGCGAGAGGAAGAGGCATATATTCCTCTGTGTCGCGGCAGGCATATCCGAACATCATTCCCTGGTCGCCGGCTCCCTGTGCGTCTGCATCTTCGCCGACTACACCGCGGTTGATGTCAACGCTCTGTTCGTGCAGGGCGGAAAGGATTCCGCAGGAGTTGCCGTCGAACATATATTCAGCCTTGTTATAGCCGATCTTGTTGATGACGCGGCGCACGGTCTTAGGGATGTCAACGTATGCATCCTCTGAGCGTACCTCGCCGCCCACTACTACGAGGCCTGTGCTGCAGAATGTCTCGCAGGCAACCTTGGCCTCAGGGTCCTGACGGAGAAATTCGTCAAGAATGGCATCGGAAATCTGATCCGAGACCTTGTCCGGGTGTCCTTCTGACACCGATTCTGATGTAAATAAGTAGTTCATATCGTAATTGTTTTATATATCAAAAAAGCCCCACAAAAATGCGGAGCCGTCACAAAAACACAAAACATTGATATGAAAGAGGTCACCGTGGCCGATGACCGTAAAGTCAACATTTTAGCATTTTTTCAAGTGGTTGCAAGCAGCCAAATCTCTCCACATTTATTATTTCGGGCGGCAAAGATAGTCAAAAATCCGGACATACAACCAGATTTGTTGACAAATGTTGCTGACAGATAAGGAGTAATTTAAATAAATGAAAATTGTCACCAAAACTTTCATACATTCACAAAATATAGTATCTTTGCCTCGAAATTATAACTCCTATTAATTATAAAGCGCTATGAAACAATCAGTTAAGCGATTTTTTGCCCTGCTAGGGGGGGGCAGTCCTATCTATCATTTGTGCGTTCGCACAGGTTACTACTTCCTCTATTTCAGGACGAATTTCTGACAATGAAGGTGTAGTTATCGGTGCAGCAGTAATAGCTGTACATACCCCTTCAGGAACAACTTATTACACTACATCCGACAGCAATGGTGCTTATCGTATCAATGCAGTGACTCCAGGTGGCCCTTACTCGGTTAAGGTTGAAATGCTTGGTTACAGAACTGTAGAGTTTACAGAAGTTTATGCCCCTATCGGAGAGGTGGTTACATTGAATTGTGGTATGGAGGTTGAGGCTTTGGGTCTTGATGCTGCAGTCTTTACAGCTGACGGCGTGGATTCTGGAATGAACCTGAACAATGCCGGAGTCAGCACTTCTGTGAGCCAGAAGACAATGAGCGCTCTGCCGACTGTAAACAGGTCTCTTACCGATGTAATGATGCTTACTCCACAGTCATCGTCGAACTCAAACGGTACATCACTCGGTGGCGGTAACTATCGTTCGTCTTTTGTCTCTGTTGATGGTGCAGCATTCCAGAACTCATTCGGTATCGGTTCAAATCTTCCTGCCGGAGGTTCACCTATCTCTCTTGACGCTCTCGAGCAACTTAGCGTGGATATCACTCCATTTGACGTTCGTCATTCAGGCTTTACCGGCGGTGCGATCAATGCAGTTACTAAGAGTGGTACAAACCAGTGGCGTGCTTCGGTCTATAACTACTATACAAATGATCAACTTGCCGGCGACAGGATAGCAGATGAGAAACTTTCTCTTACCAAGTCGTTCTCGAATGTGACAGGTTTCACTTTGGGTGGTCCTATCATCAGAAACAAGTTATTCTTCTTCATCAATGCGGAGTATTCTCCAGAGACGAATCCTTCATCAAAGCTTGCTCGTCAAAGTGAGTCTGATGAGTTCGGTGGTGTCTATTCACGTCCTACCGAGGCTTTTATGAATGAGGTTGCAGACTATCTGAAGAAGACATATGATTATGATCCAGGTCCATATCAGAATTATTCCATAGCTACTCCGGACTGGAAAATAATGGCGCGTGTGGACTGGAACATCAGCAACAATCATAAGTTGAACGTACGTTTCAACCATACAGCAAATATGGTCAATTCCTGGCCATCGACATCTGTCAGCCCTATGTCTCACAATAAGGATAATATGTATAACAGATACGACTATGGCCGTACTTCTGACTATGCTATGTTCTTCCAGGGCTCAAATTATCAGACTCTCCAGCAGTTCACTTCGCTTTCTGCAGAACTTAACTCACGCTTCCTTGACGGTAGGCTGAATAATATGTTCCGTTTCACCTGGTCGCACCAGAATGAGGAACGCAGTCATACAGGAGATGTATTCCCTTCTGTGGATATCCTTCAGCCAACAGATGACGGAAAGAAAGCTGTCATCACCTCTTTTGGTCTCGATCCGTTCACACTCGGTAACCTCCGTGATGTGCAGACAATCACTGTAACTGATGAGATCAGCATTATGAAGGGCATCAGCAACATCACAGCCGGTCTCCAGTTTGAGTGGGATGAGACAAAGAACGGTTATATGCAGATGGGTACAGGATATTATCTCTACAATTCCTGGGATGATTTCAAGAATAACGTCAAGCCTGCCGCATTCGCTATCACACATCCGAACAATTCAAACCTGAATGATGTGGTATATCCTTCATTCCAGTATATGCAGCTTTCTGCTTATGCACAGGATGAACTCAATATCAGCGATTACTTCAAAGTTACAGCCGGTCTTCGCTTTGAACTTCCTTTCTATCCTACGATCCGGAACAACCACAATGTTGAGTTCTCTGAACTTGCACAGACTTCACAATCATTCAAAGGTCTCAATACTGATGATCTTCCTGCAGCACGTCTTTCAGTTTCTCCTCGTATAGGTTTCAATTGGGATATTCTTAAGAACCGAAACCTCATTCTTCGTGGAGGTTCAGGTATCTACACAGGACGTATCCCATTCGTATGGATCGTTTCAGCTGTTGGTAACAGCAACTGCATCCAGGCTCAATACTATGACCAGAAGGGTAACACCGACATAGGATTCCATACTAACGTAAATGATATCGTAATGGATCTTTATGACCTTACGGGTGCATATGAGTCTAAAAATCTTCCTGCTCCTCAAGGTGCTACAATCCTTGACAAGGATCTCAAGCTTCCTTCAACCTGGAAGACATCTCTTGCACTCGAAGGACGTCTTCCTGGCGGAATCAAGGCTACTCTCGAGGGTATTTATAACAAGGATCTCACCACCGTTTATGTTCATAAGCTCGGAATGGTACAGGATCCAGATGGTATCCAGCTTCCGGGTGAGCCTGTCAAGAGAGCAAAATGGAGTGCTGAGAACATCAAGAATAGTACAGGCCAGACTGTTAGCCCTCTGTATCTCACCAACTCGGATGTGGATGGATACTATTATTCGATTACAGCACAGTTGCAGAAGAGTTTCAACTTCGGTCTTTCTATGATGGCGGCTTATACTTATAGCGACAGCCAGTCATTGAGCGAGGGTTATGGAGATCAGGTATCTTCAGCTTTCTCTGCAAACAATTATAATGTCAACGGATCGAATGTCGCAGCTCTTGGTCATTCAGGCTTCGTATCTCCTCACAGAGTGATTGCAAATCTAAGTTATGCCATCAAGCAGGGAAATAGGGGCAAGTCAACATTCAGCCTGTTCTATGAAGGTATGAATCTTTGTTATGTAGGTAACTATTCCTACAACAGAATTTCATACGTAATGAATAATGTTACAGGTGATACAGGTGCCAATAATCTTGTCTATATACCTACTGAGAAAGAACTTGCAAATATGCCGTTCACATCAGAAGAGAACAGGAATGAGTTCGAGAAGTTCATAAGGAACGATTCTTATCTCAGTAAGCACAGAGGTGAATATTCGGAGAGAGGTGGAGTGACTGTTCCGTGGAACCACCGCTTCAACTTCAAGTTCGCTCAGGATATCAACTTCAATGTAGCCGGCAGAGAGAATACTGTTCAGGTCGGATTCGATATCAACAATATCGGTAATCTCTTCAACAGCAATTGGGGTGTTGCAAAGAAAGTTAATTCAGAACAGATCCTCGCCTACAATAATGGTACATATACATTCTCGGCTCCAGAGTGGACAGTGTCTACCAACACATACAACACTTGGCAGATGCTCCTCAGCCTCCGTTGGATGTTTTAATTGAAAGTTCTTCCCGGATCATAATGGTACAACATTTGCTTAGAAGTCGTGACGATTTATAAGTTTATATAGAATACAATAACACCCGTTGTCCTTTATGGTCCGGTTTTTATAGGCCGTCAGATTAATATCTGGCGGTTTTTTATTGAATAAAATTACGATTATAAGTTCTCAATACGATAAAATATGCTATCTTTGCCCTCGTTATTGTATTTTATAAACTTATAAATCGTTATGAAACAAGCAATTAAGTGTCTTGTTGCCATTTTCGTGGCAACACTTATGAGCGTAGTTGCCTTCGCACAGGTGACTACATCTGCTCTGGGTGGACGCGTTGTTGACGCTAACGGAGAGCCTGTTGTAGGTGTTGCAGTGATTGCAACCCACACTCCTTCCGGAACCGTCTATGGCGTTACTACCAACGAGGCAGGTCGTTATACCATCAATGGTATGCGTTCCGGTGGTCCTTACGCGGTAGAATTCACCTGTCTGGGTTATCAGACTGTTACTTACACAGATCTTACCCTCCAACTCGCTGAGACTTCTTCATTGAACGCAACTCTCAATGAGGATTCGGAAATGCTTAGCGAAGCAATGGTAATCGGAGCAGCGGCTTCAAAGTTTGCAGCGGAGAAGACAGGTGCTGCTACAAACATTTCAAGCGAGCAGATGACATCTCTGCCTACAATCAGCAGAAGTCTTACTGATGTAACAAGACTTTCTCCATACGGAGGAAACGGAATGACCTTCGGAGGTGTTGACGGACGTACTGCAAACTTCACAGTCGATGGTGCGAACTTCAACAACAACTTCGGTCTTAACGATGGTCTTCCAGGAGGTGGAAACCCTATTTCTATTGATGCAATCGAGGAAATGCAGGTGGTAATATCTCCATACGATGTTCGTCAGACAAACTTCATCGGTGGTGGTGTGAACGCAATCACCAAGTCAGGTACAAACACATTCAAGGGTACTGCATACGTTTATCACCGCAACGAGAATATGCGTGGTAATCAGGTTGCTGGTGTAGAGGTTGCAGGAGCACGTGACCGTGACCGCAACACTACTTACGGTTTCACACTCGGTGGTCCTATCATCAAGAACAAACTCTTCTTCTTCGTGAATGCAGAGTATTCTCAGACTCCTTCTGTGGCTGTACGCTGGAGAGCATCTGAGGACGGTGTGGGTGTGAATGACAAGTATCTCTCATACTGTTCTATCGAGGATATGGAAAGAGTGAAGAACCACGTAATGGATAAATACGGCTATGACACAGGTTCATACACAGATTTCCCTGCTGACCAGAACAACCTCAAACTCCTTGCACGTATAGACTGGAACATCAATGACAACAACCGTCTTGCAGTTCGTTACAACTATACCAACAATACAAAGTGGAACGCTCCTAACGCTTCTTCAATGGACGGTGGTACACGTTCTGCATACTCTCGTACATCGCTCTACTCTATGGCTTTTGCTAACTCGATGTATTCTATGAACAATCTCGTTCATACATTGTCTGTCGATCTCAATAGCCGTATCAACGACAACCTTTCAAATCAGTTCCTCGCGACGTTCTCAAAACTTGATGACATCCGTGGCACAAATTCGAGTGAGTTCCCATTCATCGACATCCACGATGGAACAGGTACTACAACTCAGTATATGGCTCTCGGTTACGAACTCTTCACCTGGAACAATGCAGTGCACAACACTGTAGCAAACATCAAGGATGACCTCGTTTACTATGCCGGCAACCATAAGGTGACAATGGGCGTGAACTATGAGTATCAGATGGCTGACAACGCATATATGAGAAACGGTACCGGCTATTATCGTTATGATAGCGTAGATGATTTCATCAATGGTGCTGCTCCTGAGGTGGTTTGTCTCACTTACGGATACGACGGCGAGACTAACCCTGCAGCCCGCGTGCAGTTCCATAAGGCAGGTATCTATGGTCAGGATGAGTGGAATATCAACGAGGCTTTCAAACTTACTTACGGTCTTCGTCTCGACGGTCTTTTCTTCGATAACAGCGACCTTATGACCAACGCTGCAATCAAGGCTATCGAGTATCCGACAGTTGACGGTGGCGTGCGTACAATCGACACAGGCAAATGGCCAAACGCAAGCCTTACAGTTTCACCTCGTATAGGTTTCAACTGGCATATCCTTGAGAACAGGAGCCTTACACTCCGTGGAGGTACTGGTCTCTTCTCAGGACGTCTCCCTCTCGTGTTCTTCACCAATATGCCTACTAACTCAGGTATGGTTCAGTACCAGGCACAGATCAATGCTAAGAACGCTGAAAAGATGGGATTCACTATGGATGAATTCAAGGGCGGTCTTGTGACAGATGCAAACGGAAAGGCTACAACCCAGGCTCTTCTCGACAAACTTCATTCTCTCGGTTATCCTGATACAATCTCACCAGATGAGGGTGCTGTTCCTTCTTCTATTTCTGCAGTGGATCCTAAGTTCAAGATGCCTCAGGTATGGAAGACATCACTCGCTCTCGATTACACAGTTCCTGTTTCATTCCCATTCACAATCTCTGTTGAAGGAATTTACAACAAGACAGTCAACGGTGTGACAATTTCCGACTGGAGTATGCTTCCTGTCAATGGTTTCGTAAGACTCAACGGTGCTGATGCCCGTCCGATGTACCCAGGAACCTTCAGAACCGGAACAAAGGCATTCGTTCTGGAGAACACTCACAAGGGATACGGATACTCAGGAAGTGTGACAATCAATATGCGTCCGGTAGAAGGACTCAGCCTGATGGCTGCTTATACTCACACTGCTTCAAAGGAACTCACAGGTATGCCTGGTTCAGCAGCAGAGTCAGCATTCACATACGTTCCTACAGTAGAGGGTCCGAACAATATCAAACTTCATAACTCACAGTATGTTACTCCTGACCGTGCAGTGGTTTCAGGTACATACAGCGACAAGTCTGGAAATCATTTCAGTCTGATTTATGAGGCTTGGAGAGGCGGATACAACTATTCATATATGCTTGCAAACGATATGAATGGCGACGGTTATAATTATGATGCCCTCTATATTCCTACAGATGAGCAGGTTGCAAATAACGAGTTCCGTTTCGCTTCTGAGAAGGACCGTGACCGTTTTATGGCATACGTTCATAATGACAAGTATCTCAGCAAGAACCAGGGCAAATACGCAGAGGCTTACAGCGTGTATTCTCCTTGGGTTCACAGACTTGACTTCAGTTATAAGCACGATTTCAAGGTCAGGATCGGTCAGACAGTGAACAAACTTCAACTTAGCGTGGACATCAAGAATCTCCTTAATATCTTCAATTCTAATTGGGGAGTCAGCAAGTATATGAACTCAGACCTCAATGAGGGACGTATCCTCAAGTTTGAGAGCGTTGACGCAGAAGGATATCCTGTGTTCTCTACACCTAAGAAGGTTGACGGAAATATTCAGACATTTGTGCCTAGCATCGCAATAGGTCAGTGCTGGTATGCTTCAGTGGGAATAAAGTATATGTTTAACTAATTTATTTTGAAGAAGATTATGAAACTTAGATATTTATTCTCAATGATTCTTGCAGCCTTGTTCTTTGTTGGCTGCGTGGACGAGATGGGTACAGACTCCTTCGAGAACATCAAGTTGGACAAGACTATGCTCGTCATTCCTGTGGAAGGTGGTTCAGTAGAACTCAAGATCAACGCAACAGAGGCGTGGGCTTTCGACACACTCTATACAGAGGATGTATGGCCTAACGTTATCAAGCGTTCGAAGGATAAGGAAACAGGTGTAGAGACTGTAACGTCTGTCGATCCATCTTGGCTCACTGTAAATACACTGTCTGGTGAGGCAGGAGAGAATGTTGTTAAATTCACTGCCGGCAAGGTTGACGGTGGACGTGAGATCGAACTCTGCATCAGAGCAGGTATCAACTCTCAGTTTGTGAAGATCCGTCAGGGCTCCCTCGAGGCATCTTCTGCTACTTGTGCCGAGGTAATTGCTGGCCCGGACGGAAAGACTTATAGAGTGAAGGGCGTATGTACCGGAATCGCCAATACCACATACGGAAACTGGTATCTTGACGATGGTACCGGTGAAGTATATGTATATGGTACTCTCGACAAGGACGGAAAGACCAAGAACTATGAAAGTTGGGGAATGGAAGTGGGTGACGTTGTTGAGGTTGAAGGTCCTAAACTTACTTATGGTTCTACAATCGAACTTGTTGACGTGACTGTCATCAGCATCGAGAAGTCTCTCCTTAAGATAATCACTGAGGAGACCATCTACGAGAAGGAAGGTGGAGAATTCAACGTTAAGGTTGCTTTCAAGGGTGAGGGCCTTTATCCTACGGTTGACAAGGATTCAAAGAGTTGGGTGTCGATTGTCGGAGTGGATACATATCCGGGTAACCCGACCAAGATCGAGCCAAACCCTGCTGATACTGCAATCGTTACTTTCGCTATTTCCGAGTATATGGAGAAGGCTGCTCCAAGAAAGGGTGCCATTATCCTTAAATCTTCTAATGATGATGGTGCTACAGAGATGACATATACCATCACTCAGAAGGGTATGATTCCGGATCCTACTCCGATCAAGGATGCAACCAAGGTAGGAGAAGGCATCTGTGTAGAAGGAACTGTTGTCGCTCTCTGTTCACAGGGATATATCCTTAACGACGGTACAGGCAACATCCTCATATATCATCCGGAGGAAGGATGGAAGTGCAACGTGGTGATTGGAGACAAGGTTATGGCCGCTGCTGAGGCTCTCGGCGCATACAACTTCTCTGCTCAACTCAAGACTCCATATTTCGAGGAGAAGGTTTCTGAGAAACCTGAGGAGGTCAAATATCCTGAGGCTGTTCTTTATGACGCTGCAAAACTTGATGAGGTAATCGGTGCTCTTAAGGATACTGTTGACCCTGCAAACAAAGAGAAGGAGATCGCTATCAAGGTAGAGTATGCAACTATGATCGGTAAACTCACTATCGATGGAAAATACCATAATGTCGAGATTGCAGGTTCACCATATCAGGGTTCTCTTTACAATCCTCTCGAGTCTCTCAAACTTGCCGACTATAAAGACAAGGTTGTGGCTCTCAGCGGATACTTCCTCAGCGTATCACAGTCTTCTGGTGCATTCAAGTTTGCGAATCTGGTCGTCACTTCTGTAAAGGACGCTGGTGACTATGTATTCCCAGAACTTTCATTCTCCAAGACAGAGGACACTGTGGCACCGGAGGCAACAGAGTATTCATTCGACATCAAGTCTAACCTCAAGTGGAGCCTTACTGCAAGTGAGGGGGTTACTCTTGACAAGACTTCTGGCGAAGGAAATGCTACAGTGAAGATGACTTTCGCAGCAAACACAACAGATGCTGCTATCGTTCACACAGTGACTGCAAAGGCAGACGGTGCTTCTGATAAGGTACTCAAAGTTACTCAGGCTTCCGCTGCTGCGCCTACAGTTGCAACTGCAGCCGAGATCAATGCTGCTGAAGATGATGAAAACAAACTTTATGAGGTTACCGGATATATCACAGAGGTGGTTAACGATAAGTATGGCAACATCTATATTCAGGATGCTACAGGATCGGTTTATGTCTATGGTACATTGGATGCTGAGGGCAACGGTGCAAACTGGAGCAGCCTCAACATCAAAGCAGGTGACATCGTTACAGTAGTCGGTCCTAAGGTTTCTTACAAGGGCTCACCTCAGATGAAGAATGTCACTGTCAAGGATCACAAGCCTGTTGCAACCAAGACTGTCGAGGAATTCCTCGCAGCACCTGAGTCGAAGGAAGTTTACTATCGCCTCACAGGTAAGGTTTCTAAAATCGCCAATACCACTTACGGTAACTTCGATATCGTGGATGAGACCGGTTCAGTATATGTATATGGTCTTCTTTCCGGCTGGGGTGGTCCTTCAAAGATGTTCGAGTCTCTCGGACTTGTTGAGGGCGACATCGTAACACTTGTTGGTGTAAGGTCAGCATACAAGGGCACAGCACAGGTTGGAAGCGCTTTCTACGTTTCTCACGAGAAAGGTGCTCCTGCAGCAGATCCTTGGGAGACTGCAGTGTCATACGACCTTCCAGAGAGTGCAAGTTCAAGTCGTCAGGTTCTCAGAAACGTCAAGTATTATGCAGATGCTGATAACATCAACATCCGTCTTGTTGCTTCAATTTCTAAGGCAGAGGAGAAAACGGATGGTCTCACCATTTCGTTCTATGACAAGACAAACGGAACAGCAGGTAAAGGCTTCTATGGCTGGTGGAATAATGCTATTGGCGATGTGGAGTACAATGCAGAGCGTTGTGGTGCTATCAGCGGTTCGGATCTTACTCTGACTGTAGGAGAAGAAACTGTTGACGTACAGAAGGTTGTAGATGGTGATCTTGTTACCTGGACATTCGCTTTCCCTCGTTCAGCAAATGCCGTTCTTGCTGGTGAGAAAGTATATATGGGAATTCTCACACTGGATGCCGAGTGGAATGCTACAGGTGCAATGCCTGACAAGTATGCAGATATGCTTGAGGTAACTCTTCCATAATTGATCCTGCATAATAATCAGACGGACGGTTCTTCGGGAATCGTCCGTTTTTTTTGGATACGGATGGAGTTTATATGATTTTTTTTGGTAAATTTGTCAAATTCGATGAGATAACTAATTACTAACCAAATAATGTCATTATGAAAATCAAACATTTGTTGCTCGGTATGCTTGCTATGGCAGCAACCGTGGCGTGTAATCAGGAGGAACCTGTAGTGACTCCGGAACTTGATTTGAACAAGACAACAGCATCAGTGGGTGCAGAGGGCGGCAGCGTAGCCCTTGAGGTTACCTCCAATGTAGATTGGACAGCATCTGCAGACCAGGACTGGGTGTCAGTGGATCCTGCCAGCGGCAAGGGTTCCAAGGACGCAGCCAAGGTGACTGTTTCAGTGGAGCCTAATGAGTCGGAGGAAGCGAGAACCGCGACCGTGACAGTAGCAGCGGAGAAACTCACCAAGACGTTGAAGATCACTCAGGCCGGTGTTACATCTCAGGAGCCAGAGCCTGAACCAGAGCCAGAAGTGGCTTGGAGTATGATGGGATGCTTCGTTGATAATCAGTGGGCTTCAGATGTTCCTATGACCAAGGAAGGCGAGTGGATTGTAGCCAAGGGTGCCCAGTTCACAGAACTTACCTTCAAGATCCGTGGTAACGCATCTTGGGATGACGCGACCAATATCGGTTATGCACCTGGACGGAGAAGGGACTTGTGAATGCAAAACTTTCAGTGGTTACAGCAGAGTATTCGAAGGCAAATCTTGGTGGAGATGCGGCTGATATCAAACTCAACGGTGTAGCCGGTACATACGACGTATATTTCAGTTTTGAGAAACTTGAGGTATATGTTATGGAAGAGGGATATAAGCCTGGCGAAAGAGAGCCGGTCCCTGCAGAACCTAAGGATGTGACATATACTGTGACCGGTACAATCGCTGATCACGCGTGGGATAATAACTACGCTGGTGGACTGATGGTTGCCGAAGGTGATTACTTCGTTGCGAAGAATGTTCCATTTGTTTGGAACTCAACACTTTATGGTGGAGACTTTAATGTGATCGAACTCAAGATTGTTGAGACAGGTACTTGGGATGCTTATGCATATCCTGAAAAGGACGTGATGCAGCAGGTCAATACAGAGGTATCGCTTATAATCGGCGGTGAGAACGTTGCTTTTGCTGCTCCTGAGGGAACATACGACGTGTATTTCGACAAGGCGAATGCCAAACTGTGGGTTATGAACGCCGGCTACAAGCCAGGCGAAACTCCGGAACCGGAAGTTGAATTTCTTGCAACAGGCGACTATTGGATTATGACTGACGGCAGGGTTGCAACACCGTTGACAACTTCATACGGCTATCTGCAGACAGTTGATGCGGTTGACGGAAAGAGCACAGCATCCAACGGATTCAAGTTTACTCTTGTTGATGCTGCCCAGTCACCTGATCCAGAATATGTTCTCTATACTATCCAGGATAGCAAAGGCAAATATCTTTATCAGAAGGCAGAGTATCAGAGTTTCAATGTAGGAGAACTGGATCCGGCTTCCGATGCATATTATTGGGAAATCTATCCAATGGGTGATGGCACATATTATATTGCCAACTTTGATACAATGAGCACAATCCAGTTCGATTCGGCATATAATTCATACGGATGTTATGCAGAAGAGAGGGGGGCATATCCTGCACTTGTGCTTGTTGAAGATCCAATCGCGGAGCCAGAAGTACCTGCAGATCCGGTTGTTGCGACAGTGGCAGAATTCCTTGCGGCTGCTGAGGATGCTACAATTTATCAACTTACAGGAGTCATTACAAGTGTGGCCAATACCACTTATGGTAATTTCTATCTCAAGGATGAGACAGGCGAAGTTTATATCTATGGTCTCTGCAGCCCAGAAGGCGAGCCAAAGTATTGGGAAGCATCCGGTGCGAAGGTAGGCGATACAATCACAATCCAGACCGCACGTACTTCATATAATGGAACTCCACAGGGTAAGAATGCGATTTTTGTATCTCTTGTGGCAGCGGAACCAGAACCAGAGCCTTCTCTTCTCCATACTGAGTGGCTTTTCTCTGCTGATGCTATGACTGCTTATGCTGACAACTTCGGAGGAACTGCCGGTGTTGCTGATAAGAATGCAGGTGACGGTGGAAAGTATGTTGCCGCTAATGTTGCAGGTGAGGGTAAGATTTCTTATGTACAGGTTGATAAGAACGAAATCGATACTGAAGGAAAGGCTACAAGAATCGTAGGTTCGTCAGGACATCCGTACGTAACAGGTATCTGGCCTGGTGACTACTGGCTCTTCGAGGCAACTGACGGAACAGAGTATGCAGCCGGTACAAAGGTGAGCATCAGTTATATCACAAGAACTTCAAAGACCGGTCACAAATACTGGAGACTTGAGTATCTTGATGGTGCTGACTGGAAGCCTGCGATGGAGACCCAATCATATACTCTCAATGAGCAGGAGTTCAACTACAATATTGCTATGTTTGATGATGGAAAGAAGAATGTTGAGGTAAATGCAACAGTGACTCTTTCTGCAGCAACAAAGAATGTCAAGTTCCGTATGCTCTGCGTTGCTAACGGACAGTCAAGCAACGAAGCGTTTGTCGAGGCACCTAATGGTGGTACTTGCCGTATCGCAGGTGCAGCGGGAACAAGCCCTGTAATCAAAGTTGTAGAGTAATCGGGCTTTCAATTGTTAAAAAATACTAAAACTTTTAGATATGAAGTTAAAATAGATATTGCTCGGTATGCTTGCTATGGCGGCAACCGTGGCGTGTAATCAGGAGGAACCTGTAGTGACTCCGGAACTTGATTTGAACAAGGCAACAGCATCTGTAGATGCAGAGGGCGGCAGCGTAGCCCTTGAAGTTACCTCCAATGTTGATTGGACAGCATCTGCTGACCCTGCAGTGAAGGAGACAATCTGGGCCGGTGATTCGTTCGATCTCGGTTCGGACTGGAGCCAGGGTCTTCAGATCAATTCTGTCCCAAGACTTCCTGAGGATGCAAGGATCCACGTTGTTTATGAGGCTCCTGCAGGCTACGACTATTATCAGTTCAAGTTCTGCTATATAGATCAGAACTGGGGATGGAACGCTATGACAAGTCCTGTTGATGTCAATGAGTATGGCTGTGTGATGCTCGATCCGCAGAAGACAGAATATGTACTTGCGCTTAATGACGAAGATATCGCTGCAATAAATGCAGGAAAGGGTATGGTCATCCAGGAATATGGTGCAGTCATCACTAAAGTAAGCTATAAGTAATCCATTCTTAAAGAGGCCGTAATGAAGACGGCCTCTTTTTTGTGCACTTGTTTTTCAATGCAACGGACGTAAAAACAAAAGATTTTCCGTAAGTTTGCATTTTCATCAACGAACTAAACTATACTTTTATGAACAGGAATTTCATATCTCTTCTGCTGTCCGTTCTGATATTTGCATTGACAGCCTGCGACAAACCGGCTCCGGAAACCCCTCAGACACCTCAGGAACCGGAGAAGCCTGAGCACCCTCAGCAGCCTCAGCAGCCTGAGGAACCCTCTCCGGCGCCAGATCCGGCTCCTTTTGCCCTCAAGGTATATGACATCTCCTCTGTCAGTGTGACTGTGGAAGTGCAGCCCCTTGACGATAAGTCTCCATATTACACCGATGTCATCAATGAGGCTGATTTCCAGCAGGCTCAGCAGTATGGCTTCGATGATTATATGGCCTGGTTTACGGGTTCTATGATGGAGCAGACCGGACAGCCTCTTCCGAAAGTGCTGGAAATGATATCCTCGTATGGAAACGACGGATTCATCCTGACCTCCCTCAAGCCTGAAAGCACATACTACGCATTTGCTGTGGGTATCGGTGACGACGGAATGACTACAACGGAAGTGGTCTATGAGAAATTCGTGACTCCGGAGAAGGAGGTGTCGGAAAATACGTTCGAACTGACGGCGGAAGATATTACGGCTACCACTGCTACAATTCGTTCGGATGTTTCCAATGAGGATGCATATATTCTTGCAATAGAACCGCTGAGTACGGTCAAAGATCTTGCTGCTGAGGAACTCGCGGATTATATCATACAGAACAATATAGCCTGGGGTGGCCTTGAGGCCATCACTTATCACGGTGATCAGATGATAAGCTGGGAAGGAAAGGCAGGATGGGACTATGTGCTTGTGGCTTTCGGCTATGAGAGAGGGGCTGTGACTACAGATATAGTGCGTAAGGTCTTCACTATGGGCAATGGTGGCAATCCGGCTGGATGCTCATTTACCTTTGGCCAGGAATTTGACGCTTTTGAGATGAATCTCAGCATTACTCCATCTGATAATTCTGTGGTTTATATATGCAATTATGTGGAAATGAGTGATCTGCAGTCTCTTATGGCTGCTACGGGAAGCCTTGATGCTGCGTTTGGCGAATGTCTTGAACTTCTTATTGAAGATATGGTGGAAGATCTCGGATCATCTGCTAGAGTTGTTGACCTCATTTCGGCAATGGGTGCCCAGACCTTCAGTGTAAGGTTTGATCCTTTGACAGAATATGTCCAGTGGGCTGTACCTGTGGACCAGGATGGAAACCCGACAGCTTCATTCTCGTTCAGTTCTCCTTTCATAAGTCCTGAAGAGAAAATATCGGATGCCAGCATAAGTGTCAAAGGTTACACTTACTATGACGGTACCGAACTTGCCGCATTGTATCCAGAGTTCAGTATGGCCAAGGGGTATGCGGTCATTGACCTTCTGGTGGAACCGAACATCTTTGCAGAGGAATGGTGGTCATACATAGCAATGGAAGATCTTACTGACAGAAGCAGGGATGTTATTATAAAGAATCTTTTGGCAGCTCCTACAGAAGCCAATCTCAAAAGCCAGCATATATTGGCTTATTGGGGTACCAATACTATTATGGGGGTAGCCAGGGATGCGGATGGAATATACGGACCTTTATTATTGCAGGTCATTGATCTTAAAAAGGAAGAGGCGAGTCCTGCATCGCAATTCCATTTCTGATATATATCCTGGTATGTAAAATAATCAGGATGTTTGCGGACGAATGTAAAAATTTAATATATTTGTCTTTCCGCACGGCAAATCATTAACAACTAAATATTCACATTATGAAAATCAGATCTCTTTTATGCGGATTGTTCGCAATAGCTGCGATATCCGCGTGTAATCAGGAAGAGCCTGTGGTTCAGCCTTCTCTGGACGTGAACAAAACATCTGTTCTTGTAAGCGCTGCCGGTGAAGAACTGACAATCGAAGTTACTTCCAATGTTGACTGGACTGCTTCTGCAGATCAGGATTGGGTATCTGTGGACCCTTCGAGCGGCAAGGGTTCGGCTGATGCAGCCAAGGTCAAGGTTACAGTCGATCCTAACGAAGTTGAAGAGACAAGAGTAGCTGTCGTTACCGTAGTTGCAGACCAGCTGACCAAGACCTTGAAGATCACTCAGTCCGGTGCAAATGCTCCTGAGCCTCAGACATATATTCTGGTCGGTGATGCAGTAGGAGGATGGAATGTTGACGCTAACGGAATTACAATGGTTCTTGAGGAAGGATACTATGTTGCGAAGGCGGTAAATATTACTGCAAAGAAGGGTATGCACTTCACAAAGAATGCTAACTGGGAAGGCAATGTCAAGGGTAAGCACGGACTTATCGCTCCTAATGAGATCGGTGAGGTAGGAAGCAATGACATTTCTCTTACCGAGGGCGGCAAGTTCGACGTATATCTCACTGAAGCTCTTGACAAGTTCTACTTTATGTCAGAGGGCAAGCTTCCTTCAGAGGCAGTTGAGCACGTTGAGATCGCTGTTTCCTGGGGTATCTGTGGTGCATACGGAAACAATAACTGGGGAAATGGAGATCCGGATACCGAGCTTGTTCAGGATGGTGAGTGGTATGTGGCCAAGAACATCGAGTTCAGCGAGGTGAATTTCAAGATCCGTGGCAACAACAGCTGGGCTGACGATGTCAAGTGGGGACGCGCGGCTAAGGATCAGAAGTGCGAACTCAACAAGGCTATCGCCGTTTCGACCTGCACGGAATATAAGGAGGCAAATCCAGATGCCGGTGACAATGAGAACATATATATCGGAGGTTCAGGTACATACGACGTATATTTCAGCCCTGAAAAGAAGGAAGTGTGGGTTATGACTCCTGGCTACAAGCCTGGTGATGAGACACCTGAAATAACTGTGACATATACAGTTACGGGAACAATCAAGGGTACTGATGCAGACAAGAAGGCTAACTATTGGAACCCTTCCAATGAACCTGGTCTTATGGTCGAGGAAGACGGTTACCTTGTGGCGAAGAACATCGAGTTCGACTATGACTACAGATTCTCGGATGATGCTTCAGGTGAAGACTACGTGAAGTTCAAGATCTGCGAGACTGGTACCTGGAATGCATTCGGACAGCTTGAAGATAAGGCAGTCAGCAAGCCTAATACTGAGATTTCCGTTAAAGAAGGTGGTTATGACATCTATCTTGACCGTTCTGGAGTATATGATATATACTTCGACAAGACTAACGGTAAGGTATGGGTTATGGAAGCCGGCTACAAGCCAGGTGAAAGCATCGCAAAACTTGATGGAAACCAGTGGATTGGTGAGTTTGACGATATGCCTGTTCTTTTTGACTTAGGAATCGCAGAGGACGGAATGCTTAGTGTCGCTCTCCCAACAATGGATGAGACAGGCTTCGCTCTGCATATGATAGGTTTCTATGAGATAGAAGCTGCAGATAAGGCTTCAGGCGTCATTTCATTTATGCAGTATGACTGGGAGTGGGATGAGATAGGCGAGGAATTTGAAATACAGTATTCTGAACTTACAGCCAATTCAGTAAAGGTCGTTTGCGAGAACATCTTTGGCGTGTCAGATCCGATCACGTTAACAAGAGTAGAGTCTCCATATGAGATCATTCCTCCTGGTGGCGGTGGAGATTCTCCAGAAGGTCCTATAGCTGATGGCGGATATTGGCTTGTCAACAGCGGAAAGGTGATGGCACCTCTTGCTGAAGATGCAACTTCAGGCGTGTTCCCTGCAGAGGATATGATCAATTATGCAAGCACTGTAAGGAATACCCTTACATTCACGTATGATCCTGATTTCACTGCATACACTATTCAGGACTCATATGGCCGTTATATCGGTCAGACAGACTGGGAGTCGGGAAATGCCTCCCTGACAACTGTTCTTCCTCAGGGTGAGGATTATGCGTACTATCTCTGGGTGGTAGATAACTCATATGATGACGGTACCGTAGATGTATATAATCTTTCTACATTCTTCGGCATCAGATATTCAGCAGAGAATAATAACTGGTATCTTACAGAGGAGACTTATGCTAATGGTGCTCTCCGCCCATTTGTTGTGTCAGCTGAATTCCCAGTGGAGGAACCTCAGGATCCTGAAATTCCTTCGGAGCTTACAGAGGAAAAGGTTATCTGGGAAGGTTCCCACAATACAGGAGGATGGTCAGGTAATCAGGATCTTGCCTGGGGCGGATATGACTGGTCAACAGTCAAGGCCGGCTGCAGACTCAAACTGTATGTGACTCCAAACAATCCGTCGTCGGATTGGTGGTGCATCAGCCTCCGTTCTGCAGCAGAAGGCTGGCCGAATCTTGCAGGAATACCTACTCAGTATGATAAGCCTTCATATTCGATTACTCTTGAACTGACGCAGGCTCTCATTGATGAAATCAAGGCTGGCAATGGCTTGATCTTCACTGGTTCTGAGACTACCGTCACTAAGATTTCTCTTCTTCCGGCAGATGCTGAAGTCTCTATATGGGAAGGCTCGATGACATCAAACGGTTATTCAAATTGTCAGATAGGTACAGTGAATGACTGGATCAACAATGGAACGGCTCCTGGTGATAAGGTAAGAATCTATGTGACCGGAGGCGAGGGCTGGGCATTGCAGATTTCTGATCCTCAATGGAAAAAATGGTTCGGAACCGGAAGCGACGGCTCTCAGGAAGGACTTTACGGCCACGGTTTCAACTCTTACAACTCAAGTCTTGACAAGGGATATCTTGAGTTTGACATTACCGCAGAAATGGCGGCAACGATTGCATCATATACTTGGGGTAATGCTCTTATCATACAGGGCGACAAGATTGAAGTGACAAAGATTTCCATTCTTTAACACGATATAAATGCAGAATTACAGGCGGTCTTGACGACCGCCTGTTTTTTATGTCCGGATTAATGTATAAATTTGCCCGATTATATGGTAAGTAGTGAGATAAACCTTTTAAGAATTACATTATGAAGAAAATCCTGTGTGTATGGGCTCTGATAATGGGGTCTATGGTGTTCTGGGCTTGCGACAAACCTCAGCCGGAAGGTCCTGTGCAGCCTGAAGAACCGGTTAGTGATTTTGTGCTTTCTGTGTCGGATATTACATCGACTTCCTGTCATTTTTCTGTCGTTCCGGCTGATGATCAGATGCCCTACGTTGTGATGCTTGTTGAAAAATCAGAGTTCGATGAGTTTGAAGATGAGTATAAATATCAGGACAGTGATCTGGAATGGTTCCGGAGAAAGGCAGAAGAGGAAGGGCAGGATTTGAGTGAGTGGCTTGAAGACTTTCTGCATAAAGGCTCCTTTGAAAGCGATGAAGAAGGGCTGATGCCCGGGCAGTCCTACTACCTGTATGCTTACGGGCTGGATTATGAGGGTTATTTCACTACCGGAGTTACGAAGGTAGAGTTCGCTACTCCGGAGATACAGATGACAGATGTTTCCTTTTCCGTAAAGGTGGAAGAAATTGGTCTTACATCTGCAAAGGTGGCGGTTGTCCCGAGTGATATGGAAGCGAGGTATTTCGTCAATGTGTTTTCTCTCGAGCAGTATCAGGAGTGGGGTGGTGATGATAACGCATTTGCCAATCACGCTGCTGCCCTCGTCGATTATTACATTATGATGGGCAAGACTCTGAAGGAAATAGTCGTGAATCTAGGATCTATAGGCCAGACTGTGGTAACTTTTGATGATCTTACAGACAACACGGAGTATATCGCTTACGCTATCGGCATTGATGATAATTTCTTTGTCAATTCCAGCCCATCTGTCGTTCATTTCAAGACCACAGAGGCTAATGTTTCTGACAATACATTCTCCATAGATATCGTTGGAACGACATTCTGTTCGGTTTTGGGAACTGTAACTCCTTCCAATGACGATCCGTTTGTCTGTACTATACAGCCGAAGTCGCAGGTTGAGATCTATGAATCGGATACGGAACTGATGTATGAAGTAGTTGCTACATACGATAAATGGGATATGCTTGAAGATGTCCTCTATGTCGGTGAGCAGGTCGATCTTGAGGCTATATCTTCTTTGCAGCCATCAACGGATTATGTTGTGTTGTGCTTCGGATGGGAGGATGCTCCTACTACAGCGCTGTTCAAGGCTGAATTCACCACTGATGATGCCGGAGGGCATCCGCAGGAGCAGGAACTGTCATTCCGCATTACTGATGTGCAGCATAATAAACTGACAGTGCATATAACTCCTAAGATCGGCTTGCATTATTTCTATGAATGCATTTCTGTAGATGAACTTAATGCCCGGATTAGTGATGCAGGCTCGGATAATGAAGCGATTTGTACATTTCTTGATGAAAAGATAGATTATGCTGCCGAGTACTTCGGAACCTCTAGGGCAGAATATCTCAGTGATATAGGAGCAGCAATCGGCAAGGATACCTGGACATTTACCGGGCTTGAGGAGGATACAGAGTATGTAGTGGTTGCTGCGAGCGTTAATATAAAGACCGGAAGAATTGCTTTGCGTAAAGGGTTCTGCAGTGACGCTGTACGGACTGGAATACTGATTGAAAGTGATGCTGAGATATCGTTCTCAATAGATGAATATTATGATGGTAGCGAACTGGCCGCACTTGATCCCGTACAGTTCAGCAAATGCGAGGGTATGGTGATGGTGCCATATAAGGTGACACCGAACGGTACAGCTGCACATTGGAGGACAACGTTTACATACGGAGAATTCCTCAGTTGGGCTGAAAGGGATGATGTCCTGTTTGAACTTGACTATAAATGTGATGAAGACAAGACACAGGGTTACGCCGTAGTTCATTATGATCAGGTCGTTTCATTCCTGGGCATAGCAGTGAATGATGAAGGATACACAGGACCTTTTACCATATACGAGTTCAAGGCAGTAAAAGGTGGCGCTTCGCCTGCCAAGGAATTTATTGAATCTTTATAATCAGTCAGTTATATGAATGTCAAGTTTATTATGACAATTCTGGCGGCATCTTTGGTGCTTGCTTCCTGCACAGAAAAACCGGATGATGGCAAACATCAGGACGGAGAGGTGGTCATTCCGGAACTTCCGGCTGACCCTCATCCTGACAACACTGCTTTTCAGCATAGGATAATCCTTCTCCAGCATACCGGCACAGGATGCATAAACTGCCCTAATCTGATGGCGTCTCTCAAGAAATTGTCTCAGGACGCGGAATATTCCGGACGATATCAGCACGTTGCGGCACATTCATACAATAATGACGACTTGGCATATTCCACTGCTGCAGCCAATGTTTCCCAGGCCTTCTGCAGCGGATTCTATCCCGAACTGACCTTCAATCTCACTAATGAGAATACGGGTACATCTCTGTCGGTGGAGACTATAAAGAGTCATATAGACGGTCTGTACAAAGATGAAGCGGATGCCGGCATTTCGGCTGCAGTCCTTCAGACGGGAGGCAGCCTGGGTATAAACGTATGTGTAAAGTCGGCAAAGAAGAACCAGTACCGTGTGGCTGTCTGGCTGCTTGAAGACGAGATCAGATGCCGGCAGACAGGAGCGTCGGAAGACTGGATGAATACTCACAACAATGCTTTAAGGGCAATGGCCGGTTCTACACTCAATCTTCGCATTTATGGAGAAAAGGTGGGCGAACTTGACAAAGGTGATACTGCTGAAAAATCCTTTATACTTCCTTTGGAAGACGGCTGGAATGCGGAGAATTGCAGAGTCCTCGTGATAGTGAATGCTGCGCGTCCTGATGGAAGGTACGATTTGGCAAACTGCGCCATTTGTCCGATCGGAGATGAAATAACCTATACATATAGATGATTATGAAAACTTTAAGATATTTCGGGTTGTTGCTTGCGGCTGTGTTTATCGGTGCAGCCTGCAATGAAGTCACCCCTGATGAAGGAAAGACGGGTGGCGACGGTTTTGAAATAGAGATATTCGATATGCATTCGAGCCATTGCAAGGTGAAGGTGACTCCGGATAACCCGGATGCTCCGTATTTTTGCGGAGTGGCTACAGAAGAATATCTCTCCACATTCGGTTCTCTGGATGATATGCTTGTTACGGCGACGAATTTCATTGAAACCACTATCCTTGAAAATCAGGATCTCGCAATAAGCGAACTGATGAAGAAAGGTGTATTTGAACGTGAAGTCACCGGTCTCCAGCCTGAGCAGAAATTCATTGTGTTTGTATGTTATACGGATGAGACGGGCGCAGTCGTTTCAGATGTATATACGGAAAGTGCTGTGACTCCACCTGTAGAGGCCTCGCAGAATAGTTTTGAGATAGAGATAGACCAGATTACGGCCACATCGGCAATGCTTTTCATCACACCGAGCACGGATGATGACTATGTATGGCTTGAGTTTCCGGATTATGTCTATGAGGGTATGACAATGGAAGAACTTGAAGAATTCCTTCTAAAGAATTATAAGCCGTTCTTCCCTCTGCATACGAATAACGGTGAAATGGTGCATTCGTTCGACGACAACCTCGAACCTGACACCGAGTATATGATCATAGTATTCGGATATGATGGAGGTCTTACTACTCCATTGACAACCAAGAAGTTCCGTACTATGGCACCGAGCGATCCGTCTGATGTGACCTTTGCATTCGAGTATGGCACAATTACGCCTCGCAGCGTCAGTGTCACATTCAAGCCATCAGATGTTTCAGTGTCATATCTGGCAATTGTGACTGATGAGGAATATCTTGCCAGACAGGGTGGTCCGAATGCGGAAAGTGTGAAGAAACTTATTGATAATCAGATCAAGCAAGCGATTGCCTTCGGAGATTGCAACGACAGGGCTGAATTCTCCAGATATTATGCTCGGAGAGGAGTGCAGACCGGAAGTTTCTCACTCAAGCCGGGTCTGAAGCATTATGCTTGTGCCGTATGTGTGGATGCAGAGGGAAACTATGCGTCTGAAGTGGCGATAGATGAGTTTGTCGCACCTTCTGAAGATGATACAGATGCTTCTGTAAGTGCCCAGGTTCTGAAATATTTTGATGGTGATGCACTTGCTGCACTTGATCCGGATTATTACGGGGAATATGCCGGATGGGCGGTAGCCAGACTGAAGTTTACTCTTGAAAATAATGCAGAAAATGCGATATATACGATTTATCCGGTGTCTGTCATAGAAGAAGAGGGTGCAACTGATGATGAAATCCGTGCGATTCTTCTCGATGATGAACTTTTGGGAGTGTATAATTTCCCTATTGAAAGCCTGACAGACGTTATGTTGGAGTGGGACTGTGACTACAGGCTCTATGCCGTGCCTTTTGATGCAGAGGAAAATGCAGGAGATCTTTTCAGCCTTGACATACCGGCATTGACAAAGAGTGGAGCATCACCTGCATCAGAATTTTGAAAAATGCTGACTGATAATTATATTTGTAGGCTATTGATAAATAAGAATTAACAATTATAAAAGTAACGATGAAACTTAAGAATCTATTTTGGGGAGCCTTGGCTTCTTTGGCTGTATTTGCAGCCTGTGAGGAACCGGAGCAGAATCTGGGTACTCCTGACATCACAGTCAGCGCAACAGAGATGACTTTTGATGCTGTCGGAGGTGATCAGACGCTTACAATCACTGCGACACGCGACTGGATGGTAGAAACTGATGCAGACTGGGTGGTTGTTTCTCCTGAGTCTGGAAGCGCTTCGTCTGAGGCTCAGACCGTAACTGTGTCTGTTCTTGAGAATACTGGTCTTGACCGCGAGGCAAACCTCAAGTTCACAATCGGAATGAAGAGCAAGTATCTTACAGTGTCACAGGCTGGTCCTGGCGGATCGGCTGAGGCGCTCATAGTTTATTACAATGACTATGACAAGGAAGTGGCTGAGAAGACATACGGCTCAGGTTCAAGTTGGCCTTACCTTGATCAGTTCGACGGATGGATGAATGCGACAGGTACAGGTGCTGCAAATGTAGAATATGCATACAGCGGAATGTCGGCTCGTGCAAATTCAACTTCCAACAGCAACTACTCAGACTACGAAGGATCCGGCAACAACAATATGTTCTTCGGCAAGTCTGCTTATCTTGCAACAAAGAACATCGCTCTCGGTGGGACAAAGGATTTATCTCTCACTTTCGGAACAGAGAAGTATTCGCAGGACAACGGTAGCGTATTCACAAAGTCCGAGTTCCATATCTTCCTCAGCAATGATGGCAACAAATGGGTTGAACTTACGGATTATTCGTTCGCAGGCGAAGGAACCGAAGGACGCTGGAACATCGCTTCAGCAGAATTCTCAGTACCTGCAGGCACAGAGAGTCTTTCAATCTGTATGAAAGTGGATGTGGCAAGTTCATACCGTATGGATGACCTCAAACTTGTCATTGCCGACAAGGCCGGCACATCCGTTGATTTCTCGAATGCAGTGGAGATGGACTTCACCGCAGGTGGAAACACAGGTGGCGGCAGCACTACCAAACCTGAGTCAAAGGGCAAGAAGACAGTGGCAGAGTTCATCGCTGCGGCTGATACCCAGAATTACTATGAACTTACAGGAAAGGTTTCTGGCTTCAACCCTACATACTGCAGTTTTGACCTGACTGATGATTCGGGCAAGATCTATGTTTATTCTGTTCTCGATGCAAGCAAGTCTGAGTGGACAAGCAAGATTTCAAACGGTGGAACGATCACTATCTACGGAAAGTACCTCTACTATGAGCAGAAGTCTCAGCACGAGGTTGTGGATGCTTATATCGTAAGTTTCACAGCAGATGGTGGTTCTACTGGTGGCGGAGAAAATGAAGGTAAGCCATCAAGCCTCAAGAAGGTGACTGTGGCTGAATTCCTTGCTGCACCTGAAAGCAGTGATGTATGGTATGAACTTACAGGTGAAATCACTTCTATCGTTTCGGGCAATGCCTACGGTAATCTCTACATCAACGACGGTACCGGCGAGGTATATATCTATGGTCTGACCAACGGATGGGTCGGACATAATGACAAGTCTTTCAACAGCATCGGCCTTAAGGTTGGTGACACTGTAACTCTTGGATCACTCAGAGGATCATATCAGGGCACACCTCAGGGAGGTGGAAGTGCAGTTCCAGCATATTACATCAGTCACGTTCCGGGTGAAGGTGGTGGCGAGACTCCTACTCCTCCGGCAGGTGAAGCAGGACAGTATGATCCTCAGGGTGTTACCTGGACTCTTGGCAACAAGGCATATGACTGCACATCAGAAGGAACGCAGTCTCAGACCGGCACAGTGAATGGCGAGCAGGTGAACAATATGCTCAAACTTGGAACAGGCTCCCTTACCGGTGATGCAACTCTTCACGTGGCGGCAGGTACCAAGAAACTTGGTTTCTATTGCGTGGCTTGGAAGAATAAGACTGCTCAGGTGAAATTCTCTGTAGGAGGAAGTGAAATTGCCACAATAGAGCCAAAGGCAAATCCGGGAGCAACAGGAAACCCTCCTTACACCATCACATTGGCAGAGTCTGATTACTATGAAGTTGAATTGCCATCTGGGACAACCGATATCAAGGTAGAGACTCTTGATTCGGCAAATGGTCGAGTGATTTTCATCGGTCTTAAGGCTATAACAGAGTAAGAAAATATATTTCAAAACATCAAAAGGGACTGGCCGGATGGTCGGGCCCTTTTGATGGTCTAAATGAGAATGAGGAAATTCAAAGAAATATTTAGAGTTGCAGCGGTCGTGACGGCCTTCTGCGCTCTATTTGTCACCTCCTGTCAGAAGCCATCTGATGAGGAAGACGATGCTTTAGAGGTTTCTGTGAGGACCCCATCTGTGGATTCAGGAAAGGGTCAGATGTTCGTGAATGTGAAATGCTCATCTTCCTGGACTCTGTCTGTTGCTGATGCTGAAGACGATTCGGATATAGATTGGGCCAGCCTCAATGTCACTTCCGGCAAAGGCAATATGAGCAATGTCATCCTCTCGTATCAGGTAAATGCATCGGAGCAGAGCAGAAAACTTAAGATTGTTCTCGACAACGGTCGGAATTGGGTGTTCTGCACTGTCACTCAGGCAGGAAGCGGACAGCAGCCTGATCCGGATCCCGATCCGGTGCCGGATATAGATCTGACAAAGACCGGATGGCTGGAACTGCCTTCTATGGACGATCCTGAACTTGGCTACTACAGCCACAGTTTCGAGATGCGTGGAAAGGAATACCGCAATTATTCCTTCGGATGGAGTCAGGATGACCTTGTAGCCCTTTGGGTGGCATATCCGCTCTGTTCTACATATACCAACAAGACTGTCGATAGGACAAACGCCTGGGCGTACGATCCGCTCCTTGGAGCAGAATATTCATCCGCTCCGTTCGGAGGATACGGGGGTTCATACGCCAGAGGACATCAGATCCCGTCAGCCGACAGATTGTGCAGTTATGAAGCAAATGCACAGACATTCTACGGCACAAATATGACTCCTCAACTCAATCAGCACAATGAAGGTCTCTGGTCTTCACTTGAAGGTATGGTGCGGAATGTGGCCAATACTTCCGATACGACATACGTTGTGACGGGATGTGTCGTGAAAGGCAGCACGAAGTTCACTGAAGATTCGGATGGAAAGAAGATGACCGTCCCGGTAGCATACTACAAGGCTCTTCTTCGCTACAGCAAGGCTTCTACTCTGCGTACTTGGTCTGCCGCAGCATTCTACACGGAGCATAAGGATTACGGCAACTATACTCCTTTCAAGGATATCGCGATGTCGGTTGACCAACTGGAGGAGATTCTTGGGATCGATCTTTTCGTCAATCTGCCGGCCAAGGTGGGAGAAGCCCGTGCTGCAGAACTTGAGGCCGAAGATCCGACTACAAACTCCGTATGGGGATTGTGATATGTAAATTATTGTAAATGAAAAAGATAGCAATTGTTTTTGCGACGCTGATGCTTTTATGCATCACCGCTGATGCCCAGAAAAAGGGCGAAAAGAATTATGTCATCGGATTCTACAACCTTGAGAATCTGTTTGATACATACGATGATCCGGCTAAGAATGACGAGGAGTTCCTTCCGGAAGGAAAGAACAAGTGGACCGAGGCGAAGTATCAGAAGAAGCTCCAGAATATGGCCAAGGTCATAAGGTCGATGAAAGAGGAAAACGGTGCCTGGCACGCTCTGCTCGGTGTTTCCGAGATAGAGAACCGCCTTGTGCTCGAAGATCTTGTGATGGAGCCTCAGATTGCCGAAGCGAATTATCAGATCGTGCATTATGACGGTCCGGACAGACGTGGCGTGGATGTGGCTCTCCTTTACAACCCGAAGGTGTTCACCTTCCTTGACAGCGAGTCCATTCCGTTTACTTTCGAAGGCAGTTCGATAGACTGGATCCAGTCTCAGGAGGAAAGGGACTATTTCCGTACCCGTGACGTGCTTATGGTGCACGGAACCATCGATGGAGAACATTTCGCGATCTATGTGGCTCATCTTCCGTCCCGTGCAGGCGGCAAGAAGGGCGGCAACCAGTTGCGCGACCGCGGCGGCGAGATTATGTACAACCACGCTATGATGATGCAGGAGAAATATCCGGGTATCAAGATCGTATGTATGGGCGATATGAATGACAATCCGACCGATCCGTCTATGGCTGAATATCTTCACGGAAGAGAATTCAAGGCAGATGTGACCGACAAGGACTTCTTCTCTCCTTTCACATCAATGCTTAAGGCAGGATTCGGCTCTCTCGCATATCAGGGAGTCTGGAGCATATATGACCTTCTGCTGGTCAACAATGCCCTTGCAAACCCTCAGGAAGGCACATTTGGCCTTCGTCAGCTCCATAAGAAAGGTTACTATGGACGTATCTATAACCCTAAGTTCCTGACCAACCAGAAGGGTCAGTACAAGGGCACTCCGTTCAGGACATTCTCGAACGGAGCCTTCATCGGAGGCTACAGCGACCATTATCCGACATATATCGTAATAACTAAATAGAAAGGAGATTTCTCCACTCGCTTCGCTCGGTCGAAATGACAGTGATGTTAAGCCGGTCAGAATGACAGTGATGTTAAGTCGGTCGAAATTGTACCTGTCATTTCGAGCGAGGCCACAGGCCGAGTCGAGAAATCTGCACAATGACAACAAAATGATAAAGAAAGTATTACTATTCATCGCAGCAATGCTTTGCTCACTGTCCCTCTTCGCTCAGGAAAGCGACTGGGGTGGAGTCAAGGGTACGGTTGTGAACCGTGCTGGCAGAGCACCTATTGCTGAAGCGGCATTGACCCTCTCCCAGAATGGAGAGACCGTCGCGACCGCAACATCCGATGCCGAAGGAAAATTCCTCATAGAAGGGCTTCCTAACGGTATCTATGATATGACTATCAAGGCTGCGGGATTCCTGGACGCAACTGTAAATGTGACCGTGGAGGGATATGTGAAGGACCTTATCTTCGTCGGAATGGTCGTGGAACAGGTTATTGCGGATGTGGATGACTCCAATTTCGCCGAGTTCGATATGGATGACTCCGGCTTCGAGGACGCTCCGTCGATCCTTTTCGACAGTAACGACCCGTTCACCAACATCGCAAGTTTCGGATTCAGCAACATCCGTTTCAAGAACAGAGGATATACCAATGAGTCTCAGGACGTTTATCTCAGCGGCGTAAGGATGAACGATGCCATCACAGGCTATTCTCCATATTCACTCTGGAGCGGTCTTAATGAGGCTATGCGCAGCAAGGAGACCACCATCGGAAACGAAGTTTCGGACTATGGCTATGGCGGATACAATGGTGTGACCAACATTCACGCAATGCCTTCTTCAGTGCGTACCGGATGGCGTTTCAGTGCCCTTACCAACAGTGCCCTCTACCGTCTCCGTCTTATGGCAACGTATGCTTCCGGCGAGCTTGACAACGGCTGGTCGTATGCATTCAACGTATCTGCCCGCGTCGGTGGAAACGATTGGGTGAAAGGAGTTTACTATCGCAACTTCGCATATTATGCCGGTGTAGAGAAGAAGTTCGGCGACACTCATCGTCTTTCTCTCGTGACATTCGCGGCACCGGGTCAGCGAGGCGCGCAGAACGCTTCTACCCAGGAGGTATATGACCTCACCGGCGACAATATGTACAACAGCAACTGGGGATATCAGAACGGCAAGGTGCGCAATGCCCGTGTCCGCAAGACCTTTGAGCCTGTGACCATCCTCAAATATACCGCGACTCCTTCAGACAATCTCGAGGCCTCAGCTACAGTCCTCTGGCGTACCGGAAAGAACGGATATACAGCGATGGACTGGTATGATGCCGCCGATCCGCGTCCGGATTATTACCGCAATCTTCCGAGCTACTACTGGATGGATAACAAGGACTATGGCAGGTTGAATTTCGAGAAGGCTGCCTGGGCCAAGGATGCTTGGATCAACGATATTCCTGAATACACGCACTTGAACTGGGACCGTCTGTATAACGTGAACTGGAACAATTACGATGCTGACGGGCTCCGCCGCTCTAAATATGCGGTAGAGGAGCGTCGCGTCGATCAGAACGACATCAATCTCAATGCCAGCATCAAATGGATGGCCTCAAAGGCATTCACTCTCACAGGTGGCATCAATTACAAATGGAACCGTACTGAGTATTACAAGAAGATGGACGACCTTCTCGGCGGTGACTATTATCTGAACATAGACCAGTTCGCAGAGCGTGACTTCGCATCATCTCCTACAATGGTACAGAATGACCTTGACTATTTCCTTGAGTTTGGTGAGGCAAAGTCCCTTAAGGAGGGCGACAAATACGGATATGACTATTATGCACACGTGCGCAATGCCAATCTCTGGGCAAACGGCGCCCTCGACCTCGGCGGATTCAAGGCAAATCTTGCACTCGAGGCCGGATATGCCAAGTTCTGGAGAGAAGGTCTTGTGAGGAAGGGCCTTTTTGCCGGACTTGACGAAAATGGAAACGAGATGATGTATGAAGGCAAGGTGCTTACCACGTATGATGCAAAGACTGGCAAGGCCATCACTTCAAAGGGCAATTCTGAAATTGCTGACTTCCTTACATACTCAGCAAAGCTCGGACTTCAGTATCATTTCGAGGGTGGACACAGAATCTATGCAAATGCTGGCTATTTCAATGATGCTCCGACATTTGCACAGTCATTCATATCTCCTCGTACGAGAAATTCGATGGTTCCGAACCTGACTACAGTCAAGACTGCATCTGCAGATATCAACTATCAGTACAGCAACAACGGATATAATTTCCGTATTACCGGTTTCTGGACCAATATCGCTGACCAGACTGATATGATGAGCTTCTATGACGACTCGCAGAATTCTTTTGTGAATTTTGCTATGAATGGAATAGACCAGAGGCATATAGGTCTTGAAATGGGATTCAAGATCCCGCTTCCGGTCCAGGGTCTCTCTCTTGCCGGAGCACTCAGCTGGGGCGAGTACATTTATACTTCAGTCCCTCGTATGACTATGACTGTCGATAACAGTGCAGAACTTATTTACGATAACCAGCCTGTTCCTTATTGGGCAAGCAGTCCGGTTTACAGAAAGACTGTGATGGACGGTGAAACCGTTTATGAGACAGACCTTGACGGAGAACCAGTCGTGGAAAGATTCCAGAAACATTATGTTCCTTCGACTCCTCAGCTTGCTGTCGATCTGGGACTCAATTACAGGACAAATTCATATTGGTTCTTCGAACTTCACGCACAGTATTTCGCTAAATCATATCTTGATATGAATCCTCTCTACAGGACTGACTGGATCGTGGCCGGTCCTGACTGGAACATCACTCCTACAGAGATTGAGGACCTTACCAGCCAGGAATGTTTCGCCCCAGCCTTCCTTCTCAATGCGAGCATAGGAAAATCCTGGTACATCGACCGCAAGTACAATTTCGGATTCTCTCTCAATCTTCAGAACATCACCAACAACCGCAATGTGAGGACCGGCGGATATGAAGGAACACGCCTTGCTGACAGCGAGACTATGGAGAGATATTACAAGTTCGATTCGAAGTATTTCTATATGCAGGGCTTCAATTATATGTTGAACCTCTATTTCAGATTCTAGCACTTGTCATCCTGAGCGTAGCGAAGGATCTTAAAATGAATATTATGAAGAGAGTATATACATTAATCATTGCTGCAGCGGCCCTCTTCGCAGGATGCGAGGAGTTCCAGCCTGTATTTACAGGCAAATATCCTGATCCTCAGGAGCAGTACATCTATACTGACGCAGACTTCGGCAAGTTCACGTCCATCGCTGATGTGAAGGCTATGTATGCCCAGAACGGCAACAAGCCATACGTGGTGGAGAAGAACTGCGTGATCAAAGGTCAGGTGACCACCTCTGATCAGGTCGGCAACCTCTACAAGAGCCTTTATATCCAGGATGAGACAGCCGGCATCGAGATAAAGATCGGAAAGAACGGCCTTTACAACGAGTACAAGCTCGGTCAGTGGCTCTATATCGACTGCTCCGGCCTCACTGTTGGCGACTACAACGGTATGATCAACATTGGTTATGAGGATCCGACAGGGGAGTATGAGACCGGATATCTCGAGCACGCGTATATCATCGACCAGCACGTTTTCAAGGGTAAGTACGACGATCCTGTACAGCCGGTTGTGGTAAAGGAGGCCGACCTTCACAAGGATGTGAATCTGGGACGTCTCGTTACCATCGAGGACCTCAAGTATGACGATCATATCTTCATTCTTGCCTACGTCGATCCTAACGGAAACAGAAAGGACTATACCAACAACGGTATCTTTATCGATGAGGAAGGTCCTGACAATTACGGGGTTACGACCTGGGCTTGCTCTGAGGCAAAGTGGAAGGAATACCTCAATGCCGGTAATTTCGACAGTGTCGAGGCCGCAGGCTCGACAGTAGGTGCTCTCAGAAAGAGCACTGGAATCGGTTCTATGGCCTATTCGGTGAGCCAGTATTTCAAGATGGGCAAGACTGACGTTCAGGTACGCTCCAGCGGATATGCCCGCTTTGCCGACACCGAAATCCCTCAGGAAGTACTGGACGGAAAGGCTACCGTATCATTTACCGGCATCCTCACAGAATACAAGGGCGCTGCCCAGTTCACCCTCATAGACCTCAGCGGAGTCAGGAAAGCCGACGGCACTCCTTGGTATGAATAAAACAACCCGAAATATGAAAAGAATACTACTTATCACAACAATCATTATGGCAGCAATATCCTGCAATAATATAAATCCTTTCCTTACAGAATGGGATACACCGTACGGAATTCCGGATTTCACCCAGATCCAGGAGAAGCACTATATCCCTGCAATCGAGATGGGAATACGCCAGCAGCAGGGCGAGATAGATGCCATCATTGCCAATGCAGATGCTCCTACATTCGAGAATGTGGTCGAGGCATACGAGCGTTCCGGTGCCATCCTTGACCGTGTTTCTATGGTTCTGTTCAATGTATCGGAATCAGACGCTACCGAGTCTCTCCAGAAGATCGTCGAGCAGGCTCTTCCTCTGATTTCAGAACACAGCGACAACATCTTTATGAATCCATATTTCTTCGCCAAGGTGGATGCCCTCTACAAGGATATCGACAATCTCGGCCTGAATCAGGAGCAGAAGATGACCCTCAAGAACCTCCACAATGCATTCGTGAAGAACGGTGTTGCCCTTGATGAGGCGTCCCAGGTACGTATGCGCGAGATCAATATGGAACTTTCATCGCTTTCAAATACATTTGGCAACAACCTTCTGGCTGAAAACAATGCATTTGCAGAGGAGTTCGGAGTATCTATTTCCGAGTATGGCGAGGCGATGGCTGCTACCGAGGACCGTGCCCTCCGTGAGAAGATGTTCAAGGCCTATTCTTCACGTGGCAACAACGGAAATGAATATGACAATAAGGACCTGATGGTCAGGATGATGGCTCTTCGCATCGAGAAGGCTAACCTTCTCGGTTATGACAATCCTGCACAGATGATCCTTGCCGACAAGATGGCCGGAAATCCTGAGACCGTTGACTCATTCCTTGCGAGCATAATGGCTCCGGCTGTGGCTAAGGCAAAGGAGGAGATTGCGGATATGCAGGTGTTTATGGACGAGGATATCAAGGCAGGCCTCCTTCCTGAGGGCAGCGTGATCGAGCCTTGGGACTGGGCTTATTATACAGAGAAGGTGCGCAAGGCAAAATATGCCCTCGACGAGGAACAGACAAAGCCATATTTCCAGATGGAGAACGTCCGTCAGGGAGTATTCGACCTTACCACAAAACTATGGGGACTTCAGTACGAGAAACTTGAGGATATCCCTGTATATCACGAGGATGTCGAAGGCTTCAAGGTGACTGATGCAGACGGTTCTCTCATCGGAGTAATCCTTACCGACTACTTCCCACGCAGCACAAAGAGAGGCGGTGCCTGGATGACAAACTTCGTCAATCAGGAAGTCATCGGTGGTGAGGACATCCGTCCTGTAATCGTGAATGTCGGCAACTTCGCAAAGCCTGCAGCCGACAAGCCGTCCCTCCTTTCTCTTGACAATGTGGAGACTCTCTTCCACGAGTTCGGACACGCTCTCCACGGCCTTCTCAGCCAGTGTACCTACAAGAGCGTAAGCGGAACATCTGTAGCACGTGATTTCGTGGAACTTCCGTCACAGATTATGGAGAACTGGGCATTCCAGAAGGAGGTTCTTGCAGATTATGCACGTCACTATGAGACAGGCGAAGTCATTCCTGACTCTCTCGTAGCCAAGATCGAGGCTGCCGCAAACTTCAACCAGGGCTTTATGACCACAGAGCTTGCAGCGGCATCGATCCTCGATATGAAGTGGCACGAACTTACATCTGCTGAGGGTCTTGATCCTATGGCATTCGAAAAGGCTGCCTGCGAAGAAATGGGTCTCATCGACGAGATCATCCCACGCTATCGCAGCACATATTTCGCCCACATCTTCAGCGGCGGATACAGCGCAGGCTACTACAGTTATCTCTGGGCAGAGGTTCTCGACAAGGATGCCTTCGAACTCTTTATGCAGAAGGGTATCTTCGATAAGGAGACAGCAATGTCATTCCGCCGCAATGTCCTCGAAAAGGGCGGCAGCGACGAGCCTATGGATCTCTACCGTCGTTTCCGTGGCGCTGATCCTGATGCCGGAGCCCTCCTCCGTGGTCGCGGCCTTTAGTTTTTCATCTCCGATATCGTGATATGAACCCCGAAAGTTTTGTCTGACTTTCGGGGTTCATATCAATTAATTATGCATAGTGAATGTCAGGGTGTTTCCATCGACAAGATCTTCATATCGAAGGAAATTTTCCTTCCATTTCCTTCCTCCCAGGTTGATATCCTTGATGTATGCGCTTAGATTATCGGTGCTTCCGTCAGTGTTGGCAGCATTGATTTCCAATTCTTTACCGTTCTCCAGATGCACTTTCATTCTTGGAAAATATGGGGTTCCTATTGCGTATTCTTCAGATGCGGGACATACAGGATAGAATCCCAGTGCGGAGAATACGTACCAGGCTGATGTCTGTCCGTTGTCCTCATCTCCGCAGTATCCGTCAGGCTGGGCGCTATAAAGCCTGTCCATAACTTCACGGATCCATTTCTGAGCCTTCCAAGGCTGGTCGGTCCAGTCATATAAATATATTATGTGCTGAGCCGGCTGATTGCCGTGGGCGTAATTGCCCATATCAGCCACCTGCATTTCTGTGATTTCGTGTATGCGGTAGCCATAATATGTGTCGTCATAAACCGGAGGAACTACAAATACAGAGTCAAGCATTTCCGTAAACGCTTCGGTTCCGCCCATAGCCTCCTTCAGTCCCTCTACATCGTGGAATACCGACCAGGTATAATGCCAGGCATTGCCCTCAGTGAATGCTCCTCCCCATTTGTACGGGCTGAAAGGCTCCTGGAAAGATCCGTCTGCATTGCGGCCGCGCATCAGATTGTGCGACGGGTCGAATACATTCTTCCAATTGGCCGAGCGGGCTTCCCATTTTTCGAGTTCTTCCTCAAGACGGCCGAGTTTGCGGGCCAGTTGAAGGATGCACCAGTCATTGTATGCATATTCGAGGGTACGGGCTACATTTTCGTGAATCCCGACATTGTAAGGAATATAGCCGAGGGTATTGTAATAGTCGTGCCCCAGGCGGCCTGTGGAACTTACTTCAGGATGAACGTGTTCCGTTCCATATACAATGCAGTCGTACAGAGTCTGCCAGTCTTCTTCCGGAGTGATGCCTTTCAGGATGGCATCAGCGACCACCGAAGCGGAATTGTTTCCCACCATACATCCCCTGTGGCCCGGACTGGCCCATTCAGGAAGGAAGTCATTTTCACGGGCAATATTGGCAAGACCCTGCTGGATCTCCCGGTTCACTGAAGGATAGACGAGGTTCAGCAACGGGAAGAGGGCACGGAAGGTGTCCCAGAATCCGGTGTCGGTGTAAAGATATCCTTCACATATTTCTCCGTTGTACGGGCTGTAGTGGACAGGTTTGCCGCTTTGGTCGATTTCGTAGAATTTACGTGGAAACAGGAGGCTTCTGTAAAGGCAGGAATAGAAGGTTCGATGCTGGTCTGGCGTTCCTCCTCCTACTTCGATGCGTCCCAAAACCTCGTTCCAGCGGTTCTTGGCTGCCTTTTTCACCTGCTCGAAAGTCAATTGTTCCACTTCTTCAAAATTCCTCCAGGCCTGTTCCAATGATATGAACGAAGATGCAGCCTTGACTCCCACCTTCTCTCCACGTACGGTCTTGAATGCGATGGAGGCGATGATGTGCTCACCTTCAAGAGCCATATTACCAGGTGCTGGATTATCCGGCCCGTCGTACAGTGTCCAATTGTCGAAATCTTTATCGAATTTCAACACGAACCAGTTTCTGAAATTGTCCGGCACTCCTCCGCTGTTCTTGGTCGTGAAGCCGATTACCGTTCTTTCTTCTGGGATGACCTTGATATATGAACCGTTGTCAAAGGCATCAATTACCACTCCTGAGGTCTCGCTTTCCGGATATGTGAAAACGAATGCTGCAGCGCGTTCGGTAGGGGAGAGTTCGGCTGTTATGTCGTGATCTGCCAGATATACGCTGTAATAATATGGCTTCGCGGTTTCGCTTTTGTGTGAGAACCAACTGGCACGGGCGTTTTCGTCCACATCAGAAGCGTCTCTCACAGGCATAATGGCGAACTGACCGTAGTCATTGATCCACGGCGACGGTTGATGTGTCTGCTTCAGTCCCCTTATCATATTGTGGTCATAGCGGTATGCCCATCCGTCACCCATCTTTCCGGTGACCGGAGTCCAGAAGTTCATACCCCAAGGAAGGGCTGTAGCCGGATAGGTGTTTCCTGTGGAGAATGCGTGGTGCGAAAGAGTACCGGTCAGTGTGGATACATATTCCGCCGGGTCGGTTACCATTTCGGGCTTATGCGTGCTGCAGGCGCCCAGAAGGCAGATTGTAGCCGTTATCAATAACAGTCTTTTCATTTCAGGTTTCATTTTGCCGGTTCTGGCCCCATCTTCAGGATGAGATCCCCGCCACGGACAATATCCTTATGTTCAATGTATCCCTTTCTGTATTCTTCCCCGTTGAGGGTAATACTCTGGATATAAATGTTTTCCGGACTGTTGTTTTCGGCAGTTATTCTGAATGTTATCTCAGCCCCATCCTTGTCCCTGCCCGTGCAGATTTCCGCACCGTCGATCAGAGGGGAGCCGAACCAGTATCGGTCTGATCCCGGCTCCACCTGATAGAATCCCAGGGCTGAAAGGATATACCAGGCGGACATCTGGCCTACATCTTCATTGCCTGAAAGTCCGTCAGGGCTTGTGCTGTATAGGGTTTTCAGCACCTCCCGAACCTTCTCTGCTGTCTTCCAGGGTTGTCCGGCCATAGTGTAGAAATACAGTATATGGTGGCTCGGCTCGTTTCCGTGGGCATATTGTCCGATAAGTCCGGAAATATCAGGCGATACCTCCTCACCCTCGATTATGGACGGAACTATGAATAGAGAATCCAACTTTTCGATGAATGCCTCCTTGCTGCCGAAACACTCCATAAGACCCTCAAGGTCGTGAGGTACGAGCCAGGTGTATTGCCATCCGTTGCCCTCGCAGTAGTCATCAGCGCGGTGAGAAGAGTGGAACGGACTATAGTCCTTGCGGAATTCACCCTTGCTGTCCTTGCCTCTTATGAATCTCAGTTGCGGGTCGTAAAGTTGGCGGTATGACCTGCTCCGGTTCTGGAAATACTGATGGTCTTCCTCCTTCCCGAGAGCCTTGGCAGCATTGGCCAGTGCTCCATCGGCCAGTGCATACTCCAGGTCGTATGCTACAGACTCATTGAACAGATCGTTCGGCAGATATCCATATTTCATCCTATGATCCTGTCCCCTGTCAGGCCTGAGGGCAGAGGCCTTCATTGCCTCGAAAGCCAGTTCGTAGTCAATGCCGTCGAAGCCTTTTATTATGGCGTCTGCTACTGGAGGAATGCCCGGGTTACCCACCATACAGTTGGTCTCGCATCCGTGCAGATGCCACACCGGAAGTTTTCCCTGCTCCTTGTAAATGGCCAGCATCGTATTGATGAAATCGGTGTAGCGCTCAGGCTGGAATATGCTGTATAAAGGCATAGCGGCTCTGTAAGTGTCCCATAATGAGAAGGTTGTGTGGGTGATATGTCCCGGGTCTGCGTGGGACTGTCCGTCTGCTCCCCGGTATGCCCCGTCGATGTCGCAGAATGTTGAAGGGGCTATCATAGTGTGGTACAATGCAGTGTAGAATATCTTTCGGATATCTTCATTTGCTGTCTCGATACGAATTTTTCCGAGTTCGTTGTTCCAGGCCTTTTCCGCTTCCTGCGCCACTGCATCGAAATCCCATCCCGGAAGTTCTGCCTGCATATTGGCCTTTGCACCCTCGATGCTTACAGGGGAGATCGCCACCTTCATCACAATCTGCTCTCCCTCCTTTGTGTCGAAATCCGCCTTGGCATAGAAAGGCTGATAATCTATGCTATGTATGTTCAGATCCTTGAACGGTCTGGAGAACTCGGCGTAGAAATATATTTTCTGGTCGTCGGCCCAGCCTTTGGAGAATCTGTAGCCCTGCACCGCGTTGTCAGAAACCTGTTCTATCTGAGTCTCGACCGGCCCGTCCCAGCATCCGCCGTTCAGAAGGTCTATGACAATTCCTGCTTCATCCGACTCCGGGAAGGTGTATCTGTGCATACCTACGCGGTTTGTCGCCGTCAGTTCTGCATTGATGCCATAGCGGGTCAGAGGCACGCTGTAATATCCCGGACGGGCAATCTCCCTGCTGCGGTCGGCATACGACCAGAGTCCGGACTCCGGATCGTTTTCACTGCCACGGGCGTATGTCAGATCTGTACCCACGACCGGCATTACGGTGATGTCAAAAAGGTCTCCGATGCCCGTACCGCTGAGATGCGTGTGTGAAAATCCGATGACAGTGGAATCGCTGTCGTGATAGCCCGAGCACCAGTCCCACGTCTGCGGAATGCTGGTCGGCCCGAGTTGAACCATACCGAAAGGCACATTCGCACCGACAAAGACGTGTCCGTGTCCTCCCGACCCGATTTTCGGATCTACCGATGAAACCAGATTATCCGACGGGTCTGCGCCTGAGCATCCTGCCAGGCATACCGCTGCAAGAAAAGCACGAAATAAGTTTCTCATATATGTATTCTGTTTCAAATCTTCCGTTATCCGCAAATATAACAATACTTTCCAAAATCCGGTCATTTTATGCGTCGGATGTTAATCCTTTGGCATTCAACTGCTTACATCATCTGCGTGCTCCCCTTTGTGCGGCACGTGGATTGCTCAAGGTGCTGATATTCAAGCGCTTACCCTCTGCTGGTTTTAGGGTGGAGATTCTTGCTGGAGCAGTGTGCTGCGTAAAAACCGTGAAAAAAGCCGCCGGGCAGAAGTTATCAACAATCCAAAGTACTGAAATTCAATATTTTTGTTGATAAATAAAAAATTATTCGTATATTTGCAGCCCCCAAAATATGGGGAAATGAACATAAATTATTTATTTACAAACATTTATGCCTACAATTCAACAATTAGTTCGCAAAGGACGCGAGGTTATCGTAGAGAAGAGCAAATCTCGCGCGTTGGATGCTTGTCCTCAGAGAAGAGGCGTATGCGTACGTGTGTACACTACTACACCTAAGAAACCTAACTCAGCAATGCGTAAGGTTGCCCGTGTACGTCTTACAAACTCAAAGGAGGTCAATGCATACATACCTGGCGAGGGTCACAACCTCCAGGAGCACTCAATCGTGCTCGTTCGCGGTGGTCGTGTAAAGGACCTTCCGGGTGTGCGTTACCACATCCTTAGAGGTGCTTTGGATACAGCAGGTGTCGATGGAAGAACACAGTCACGTTCTCTCTACGGTACCAAGAGGCCAAAGAAATCTAAGAAGTAATTTTATTAATTCATTCATCACCTAATTTTTTCAAAAAAAATGAGAAAAACGAAGCCTAAGAAGAGGATTCTACTTCCTGATCCTAAGTTTCACGATGTAAACGTAACCCGTTTCGTGAACAACCTTATGTTGCAGGGAAAGAAGAGTATCGCGTATTCTATTTTTTACGATGCCATTGATATGGTAGGCGAGAAGATGAAAGATTCTGACAAGGCTCCTCTAGATATTTGGAGGAAGGCCCTCGAGAACGTAACTCCTCAGGTTGAGGTTAAGTCACGTCGTATCGGTGGAGC
>JAGAIM010000032.1 GCA_017626555.1 Bacteroidales bacterium | reverse complement strand
GGCCTTGGCACGCTCGCATGTAAGCGAACCTGTCACGAAGTCGTTGAGCATGTCAACGACCAGGATTGCTGGTTTTTCAAGTCTTTTCATTTCTCATGTGATTTGAAAAAGTGAGGCAAATGTATGAAAAAATCATTTTCATTATCAATAGCCGTGACTGTCCGGAAATCGTTTATATACTCTGTATATAACATTTTTCAAGAAAAAAATTCCTTCTGGCAACCGTTTTGAGATGAGCAAAAAATTGTATTTTTGTGCGCAACGTGAATGATTTTACCAGTCTCTGCTATGAAAAGACTTATAAGTTCCGGCATCGTTCTCATTGCATTGGCGATGTCAGTCGAAGCTCAGATCATCGAGGAAAGACAGCAGGCCGATACATCTTCCATGGAGGCAAGGGCTGCGGTCTTGGATGCAGACCGAATGAACAAGGGCTTGCCCGAGACCCCTCTCAAATCCCTCAGCGGACAGGTCGCCGGAGTGAATGTCTCCACTGACGGTTCCGAAAGGATGGCGATGCTCAACAGCGTGCGTGTCCGAGGCACCACCTCCATCACCGGTGGCAACGACCCTCTCGTGATCATTGACGGTATCTCTTCCGACCTTGCGACCCTCTCCACCATCTTCCCGGCAGACATCGCGTCCTTCACTGTCCTGAAGAACGCCTCGCAGACCGCACAGTACGGATCCAGGGGAGCCTCCGGAGTGATCGTCGTGAACACCAAGAGGGGCAACGCCCAGAAGTTCAGCATCTCCTATGACGGTCATTTCGGAGTCGAGTCGATCTATAGGAATATGGATATGCTTGGCCCGGACGAGTATCTCAGGACGGCGCAGTCGATGGGCCTTCCTGTGAAGGACTTCGGATACAGGGCCTACTCTCCGGACATAATCACACGTACCGGCATTGTCCATAACCATCATCTCGCCTTCAGCGGCGGCACCGAGTCGTCGAACTACCGTGCCTCCATCGGCTATGCCGACCGCGACAACGTCATCCGCGGCTATGGCGACGAGAACCTGGTGGCGAAGCTGAACATATACCAGAAGGCCTTCGACGACCTCTTGACAGTCGATTTCGGAATATTCGGCTCTTCACACAAGATACGCGACCTGTTCGACTACCAGATGATGTTCTATTCCGCCGCTACCCAGAACCCGACCTGTCCTACGGGTGACGACGCGTACGAGAACTGGGTGAAGAACAACACCGCGTCCTACATCAACCATCCTGAGATTCTCCTTGACGAGAAGAACGACGAGAAGGGACTGAACTTCAACACCCATCTCAACCTGGGCTTCGACTTCACCAGGGACCTCCGTCTGGTGCTCTTCGGAGCATACAGCTACAGTTCAATCGAGAACGCCGAGTTCTGCCCGACTTGGGTGTGGGCTCAGGGACAGGCCTTCCGCAAGGAGACCAAGACCGAGAACCTCCTTGGCAACGCCACTCTCAGTTACAGGCATTCCTGGGGAGCGCACAGCCTCAAGGCGAGCCTGCTCGGCGAATACCAGCGTGGCGCCCTGTCCTGGTTCCAGACCAGGGTGAGCGGCTTCACGAGCAACCACTTCCAGTATGAGAACATCGGCGCCGCAACCTCCAGGCCGTACGGAGAGACACAGAGTTTCTCCGAGGGTTCCGCTCTGGCATCTGTGATGAGCAGCGTGTCATACTCGTACGATGACCGCTATTCGCTTACCTTCACGACCCGTGCGGACGGCAGCTCGATGGTCGGCGACATGCACACCTGGGGATTCTTCCCGTCGCTCTCCGCATCGTGGAACCTCAAGAACGAAGGCTTCCTGAAGGACAACCCTAAGGTGAGCCTTCTGAGCCTCAATGCCGGATACGGACGCTCCGGCAACCTCGGCGGCATCACCCCGTTCTCTACGATGGAACTGATGCTCCCGGCGGAGGTGGTTCCATACGAGGGGTCATCGACAATAACCCTGAACCGTCTTCGCAACACCAATCCTGATCTCGAGTGGGAGATGAGGAGCACCTTCAACGTCGGAGCCAGCCTCGGACTGTGGAAGAACAGGCTCGCCCTTACG
>JAGAIM010000031.1 GCA_017626555.1 Bacteroidales bacterium | reverse complement strand
GGATATTCCTGTCATCGAACCTTCCGTAGTCCGCCCAGCACAGAATACAGGATATGAAGAAATCCTTCAGTATCCGTTCCGGATATCTCTTGAGCAGTTCTTCAAGATGAACGCTTGATGGCCTGACGGTATTGAGCAGGCCTTCAACCTCGCCAGCCATCGGGCAAGAGTTCCTGTCATTTATGTTTTTCATGATCATCATTGCAACTGTTTCTTATCATCACACCATTATCGGATTCACCTTCATCGTGTCAAGATTCAGGTACAGGCCACTTTGTTCAGTCATGCCATGACGGAACATCTTCCAGAGTATGTCGCATCCGAGCTGGGCCAGCGTCGAGTTGATGAACAGGTCCTGCCTGGACAGAGCCTCTGCCAGAGAACAGCTCGGACCGGAATCTTCATCCTTCACCCTGTCATAGCGTACCATCCTGGTCACCACCCGCAACGACGGTACTGCCTCATACCTCTTGGATTCCGGCTGAGGGATCTTCCTCGGAACGGTCCCGATAACCACCTGACCTGAAGTCTGTGCATTTCCGAAGTCCATCCAATAGAAAGGGGTCGTATGGTTGGCATATCGTACCGCCTTCACACCCTTCAATGCCTTCCACAGATCGAGGCGGGACTTCACATTGTCTGTACAGGTTATAGTGATGTTGGCCATATGTTCCCTTCTGGCAAGATTCTCGTCTTCCGGATAAGCGTCCGGAACTGCACGCCAGTCATTTCCGAAGAAGGCGTTTATCCTCGTGACCAGACACTGTGCCTTATTCAGACCAAGGTCAGCCGGACTGAAGAGCTGGCGTCCCACATTTGATTCCGTTACGGTATCAGGATCATACAGAGTAACGAACAGTCCGGGGTGTCCCAGTCCTCGCAGGGTCACATCAAGCCTAGCAAGACAGGTAAGCATCTGCGAACCGGTTCCTCCGCAGCCGATGAGATTGACGGTGACACGATGACGTGGATTGAGCAGGTAACTTTCTGTAAAATGTACTCTTTTCATTTCAGTATATCTTTAAGTTTCATTTCCCCAAGAGGTATAAGTTCATCCGTATCGAACGGAGCCTTTCCGGCTGCCTTTGTAACCAGCACAAGATTGCTGCGGGTAGGATTGCCGGCTCCACCAAGATGAAGGAACTCGGTAAGCCAGAATTTCTTCTCCCAGTATTCTATCAGATGCTCGTATGTCAGGTCTGACGGCTTTGCTATCGCTGCATTTCCTAGACACACACGTGATCCTGTCACATTGAAGAACGGGGCTGCATACAGGGGCGTTTCCGGAGTGAGAGTCTCATCCTTGTAGGCATATATGTCAAGGCTGTTGCCGCTGACACTATAGATTACCCCCGGAAGGTTGTATTCTCCATCCTCAATTCCAAGGGAGGAATGGAAGTACATGACCCTCTTACATGGCGGGTTATACCACACATATTTCTCACAACCCTTGCGGGTGTTGCTCCATAGCATATTCTCAGGCAGCTTTCCATACGGTGTTGTGCTGCGGTGCTCGGAGTAACCTTCTATCAGCTTGTCTATGAATTCAGTGGTAACAGGAACCCCTTCACACATCCT
>JAGAIM010000222.1 GCA_017626555.1 Bacteroidales bacterium | reverse complement strand
CGAAGACCCCCGCCTCCCTGATGGGAGGCACCCCTAGCCGGGGGTGGCACGTCTTCTCCTTGCATAGTCCTGATTTCAACGGCAACAATACAAAGCTATGGATATACTGATTTCAATATTGGCGATTCTGGCCGGCATCATCGGCATCGCTGGCAGCATCCTGCCGGGACTCCCCGGCACACCGGTCAGTTGGATCGGTCTTCTGATCCTTTATATATGGGGACCGGAAGATATGCAGCTCAAGACACTCATCATCTGGGGTGTCGTGGTAGCTATTGTCTCTATAGTTGATTATGTGGTGCCGATGTGGTTCACAAAGGTGACAGGAGGAAGCAAATATGCTGAACGTGGCGCAATGGCCGGCCTCATCCTCGGCATCATTTTCACTCCTATAGGTATGATTCTCGGTTCTTTCCTCGGAGCATTGCTGGCTGAATGGTACTACAGCCGCAAAGGTTTCTCCCAGGCATTGAAGGCAGCCGTGGGCTCATTCCTCGGCTTCATCACAGGAACCGGCCTCAAGACCATAGTAGCCTGCCTGATTATGTGGAAAATAATTGTGTATATGTAAAAATTGCACAAATTCCAGGAAAAGCATCCTCCGTCAGGGGGATGCTTTTCTTGTTCATAACCCCATTTTACAAGGATTCAAACCTTTTCAGTCATTTTTTAAACCTCGGAAAGGCCATACAGATATTAAATTTGTTCCGTACCAAAAATCGAACTCTATGGAAACTTACCTTGGTCTGGATCTTGGCGGCACAAAACTTCTGATAGGCGAAGTTGACACACACGGGAATATTCTGAAGTATAAGAAATATGCTTCGGGATTCTTCAATCAGCAGGCAGCACTTGAAATCATCAAGGTATCTCTTGATGACTACATAAAGACTGTTGGCTGGGCATCGGACAAGCCTGTGGCTATGGGCGTCGGACTTATCGGAAGAGTCGATCCCGGAGCCGGTATATGGCATCAGATCGATCCTCACAGGACACAACCTATCGCTCTGGCAAAGGAACTGAGCGAAATCTACGGAATACCTTGCCGTATCGACAATGATGTCAAAAGCGCGACAAGAGCGGAGCGCGTCTGGGGTGTCGGCCAGTTCTCAAAGAATTTCGTATATATAAATGTAGGAACAGGCATAGCCGTCGGCACGGTCGTAAACGGAAGACAGATCCGCGGAAGCCATTTCAATGCCGGGGAAGCAGGCCACACAAGAGTCGGGATCAACCTTGGCGTAAAATGCGTATGCGGCAGATATGACTGTGTCGAAAGCATATCTTCCGGAGCCGGAATAGACAGATGTGCAAGACTTTTGTGCAAGGATTATAAGACTTCTCTTGAGATCCCATCTGAAATGAAAGGCAGGGTCAGCGTTCAGGATGTCATCAGACTGTGCCAGAGTGGTGATCCTCTGTGCAAAGTGCTGACTGACAATGCTGCAGACGGCATAGCAAACCTCATTATGAATATGGTGAGAATCACAGATCCAGATACGGTAGTTTTGGGTGGAGGAGTAGTTGCAGAAGAGTATATGTTTGAAAATATTCTCAAAAGGCTGCATCCTTCCACTATGCGCTTTGTCACAAACGGAGTCGTGCTCACAAAACTTAATCCTGAATTTATCGGCCTGCTTGGAGCGTGCGCCGTTGCAATGAATATGTAAATTATGAAAATAACCATAGTTGACAACGAGCAGATATTTGATGAAACTGCTGCTTGGAGAATAGTGAACCAGATGGTCTCCAAGAAGGATTCCGTAATATGTCTTTCTACAGGAAGGACTACCGGAAATATGCATAGAAGGGTAGCGGAAATCTGCAAGGCTTCTTCTTTTGACACTTCAAGACTTACAATAACAGGAGTGGATGAAGTTGTGAATGTGCCTAGGGAATATTCCGGAGCCTGCTACACTATGCTCTGGAACGAAATAGTCAAGGACATCGATATAAAGGAAGAGAACTTCATTATGCTTCCGACCATATCCGATGACTTCGACAAGGCTTGCAAAGAGTTTCTTGAAGAACTCGGCAGAAGAGGCGGAATAGACCTCCTGATTCTTGGTCTGGGAGAGAACGGGCATCTGGGTTTCAACCAGCCTGGAACATCTTTCGACTCTTCAGCCTGGGTAACGAAGATGAACGAAGAACTGGAAGAAAGAATAAGGCGTGAGACGCAGACCCCGCAGGAAGTGATGCTCGGAGGTGTCACGCTCGGACTGAAAGACATTATGCAGGCTCGAAAGATCATACTAGTGGCCAAAGGTGCCAACAAAGCGGAATCGGTGAAGAAAATGCTGAGAGGGCCTCTGACTGAAGCCCATCCGGCAAGTATTCTCAGATTGCATCCGGATTGCGAATATCTTCTCGACAAGGCTGCAGCGGCAGAACTGTAACAATAGACATTAAACACATAAATATGAACACTAAGCAACAGAATTACACAGGACCGTTTCTGGCAATGGTATTCCTGTTCCTGATAGTAGGATTCCTCACGACGGCCAATACGCAGTTCCAGGGGCCGCTCAAAGAGGCTTTCCTGGCCGACGCCGGCTCTCTGCAGAACACATTCGCCACATTGATAACCTTCTCCTGGTTTCTGGCCTACCCTCTCAGCGGGCCTATAGGCTCGAGATGGGTAAACAACCACGGCTATAAAGGCACTCTCCTCAGAGGTCTTATGGTAATGGCTGCAGGACTCGCGATGTTTTTCATATCTTCGTGGGTGACAGTACGTTATCCTCAAGCCATTCTGCATATCGGAAAGATAAGCCTTCATATCGGCTTCATAATATTTCTTCTCGGATCATTTGTGACCGGAGCATCGGCAACGATTCTTCAAGTGGTCATAAACCCTTACCTTTCAGCCTGCTCCATCAAAGGAACGCAATCCATACAGCGTCTGGCAATCGGCGGTACAGCCAATTCAATAGGAACTACCGTAGCACCTTATTTCGTCACTGGAATCGTATTCGGTGGAGTTGCTGCCGAAGATGTCAACATCAACCAGATAATGGTTCCGTTTCTGGCACTGACAGCCGTTATCCTTATCCTGCTTGCCCTCCTTTCAAGATTTTCTCTTCCTGACATCGAAGGAACAAGAAATGAAGGCAATGAAAAGCCGGAAAAGAGCGTCTGGTCCTTCAGCCATCTGACTCTCGGAGTGATTGCAATATTCTTCTATGTCGGTGTAGAAGTCTGCATAGGAGGAAACATCAACCTGTACGCCATAGAAAAAGGACTTGCATCACCAGCCCTTCTGGCCACCGTATATTGGGGCGGAATGCTGGTGGGACGAAGCATCGGCAGTTCGCTCAGCAGAATTTCCCCAAAAACCCAGTTGATCATTACTACTGTGTCAGCATCGGTACTGGTCATTGCTGCAATGATAATGGACAATCCGTGGATACTTGCTGCAGCAGGTCTGTTCCACTCTATAATGTGGGGAGCGATATTCACACTTGCCACAGCCAGATTAGGCAAATATACATCCATAGCATCCGGAGTATTTATGATCGGAGTAGTCGGAGGTGCCATACTTCCGCTTCTTCAGGGAATGATTGCAGACGCAGCAGGAATATGGAGATACTCCTGGTTCATTGTACTCTTCGGAGAACTCTTTATGCTCTTCTACGCACTCATAGGTTCAAAAATACGTCAAACAGCAGACTGATTATGAAAGCATTACAGATTCTTGCAGCGCTTGTTACAGTTTTGGCAGCCTCCTGCACACCAAAGCAGAACGAAATACTCGTACTCACAGAAAGAGGCGGACAACACGGTCCTTTCACTGACGCAGCCCTCCAATGGCTGGCTGACGAAGGTGCGGAAAACGGCTATACCATCACAGAGATCAACACAGCCGCTCCGATAACAAAAGATTTTCTGGAAAGATTTGATGCAATCATCCAACTAGACTATCCTCCGTTCGGATGGTCGGAAGAAGGGCAGAAGGCTTTTCAGGAATACATTGAGGAAGGCAAAGGCGGATGGATCGGTTTCCACCACGCCACTCTTATCGGGGAATTCCGAGAAGGATATCCGATATGGAAATGGTTCCAGCGGCTTTTGGGAGGCATAACCTATACGAACTACATCGAGGAACTGACCGACGGAACTATGATTGTAGAAGATCCGGAACACCCTGTTATGCAAGGGGTCAGCCCTACCGTTATCATCCCTGACGACGAATTCTACACCTACGATATATCACCTCGCGGCAATGTGCACGTTCTTGCCAGAGTCGATGAAGACACATACACAACCCCGACAGACATAAAGATGGGAGACCATCCTGTGGTATGGTGCAACGACAAGGTCAAAGGCAGGAATCTATACATCCAGATGGGACATAGTCCGAAACTTCTGGATGACCCTGACTTCACAAGAATGTTCGCAAACGCAATTGATTGGGTATTGGACAAATAAACAATGAAAAAAATCGCAACCATCTTTTCTGCGCTTCTGCTTGTCACCGCAGCATCCGCCCAGATATATCTGACGGAAAGCCCGGATCTGCAGAAGCAGATCATAGAGAGCGGATTCATCCACTCTCCGCTCCCTGTTTGCCGTGACAATTCGTTTGAGGACAACTGTCTCAAAGATAAGATATTGCACGACGAACCGCTCGGTGCATCAGCCGGAGACTGGAGTTTCGAAGGGATGGGAAGCCTGGGCTTCATTGAAGACAAAGAAGGACTTAAGATTGTCATAGAACATCCTGTCCACCCGGGAAACAGAGCCACGGGATCGCCGGATGACCCTGATTATGCAACATACGGCATCGCAAAGGCTGTCTGCAGCCTGCACGGTAAGGATTTGAGCAGATTCAACAGAATTGTTCTGGACATATACCCGGACTGCGAAGGAGCATACGTTACAGGGCTGAACCTTACCGTCAGCAACAGTGAGTCACACCTGATGAATCTTGAAAACAGGAAATGGAACACCTGCATACTTTCTTTGGACGAAATTGAAAGAACATCTGCTGAAAGCATCAGCATACACACCACCATAAAAGGCGGAGGTTCCACATACGGAGATACAGCAAGATTCATTATAGGCGGCATCAGACTGCAGAAGGTAGAGAATCCAGACAGTCAGAAAGGCTGGGAGCCTTCCGAGGACAGGATAATACTGCCATATTCCGGCTATCTGCCGAAGAGCCGCAAAACTGCAATAGTAAACAGCACGACAACCGGCAGGTTCCGGATAGAGAACACGGAAGGGAAGGTCGTTTATAAAGGGAAAATACTCACAACCGAAAGCAGTTCAGGCAGATACGGGGTCATCGACTTCAGCGGACTTTCAAAGCAAGGTGAATACATCATCAGAACGGAAAGTCTGGAATCAAAGCCATTCCGCATATCGGATTATGTTTGGGAAGATTCCAAATGGAGAGTTCTTAATTTCATATTCTGCCAAAGATGCGGATATGCAGTACCGGGCATACACGACGAGTGCCACAAGGATATGTTCGCAGTCCATAACGGAAAGAGGATTTCATACGGAGGCGGATGGCACGATGCCGGAGATCTTTCGCAGCAGACTCTTCAGACTGGAGATGTGACATATAATCTTCTGGAAGCATATCTCAACTCCAAGGAAAGCAACCCGGTTCTTGCAGCCAGGCTCCTCGAAGAAGCACGCTGGGGACTTGAGTTTGTGCTAAGGACAAGATTCGGTGACGGATGGAGAGCAAGCAGTATGGGTCTCCTGCACTGGACTGACGGGGAAACAGGTACTGATGATGATATTTTCACTGTCAGGAAACAGAATCTGGCATTTGACAATTTCCTGCTTTCCGGATATGAGGCATTTGCCGCTATGAGCATTCCTGATGATCCTGCAATGAAAGGGCTTCTGACGAGAGCCGCAGAATCAGACTTCGGCTTCGCAATGGAAAAGTTCCTGGCAGAAGGCTTCGACAGGTTCCTGTTTATGTATGAACATAGTTACAACACCTCGAAAAGCCAGTATATGGCCACCATATCCTGGGCAGCCAGTCAGTTGTACAGGCTTACAGGGAAAGAAGAATATGCAGAGGCTGCCGTCTCGCACATAAGATACACCATTGAATGCCAGCGCAAGGAACCGCTGCCGAACGGGATGAAAGGCTGGTTCTACCGTGATACGGATCACAGATCGATCGTGCACTACACCCACCAGTCACGCGAACAGATCTATATGCAGGCGCTGGAACTTCTATGCAGAACTCAGCCTGAGCATTCCGACCGCCCCGTATGGGAGGAATCGATGAAACTGTACGGAGAATATCTGAAAGGGCTTATGCGATATACCGAACCGTATGGACTCGTACCGAGCGGCATCTGGCATATCGATGACTGGCAGGATGAAGACAATTTTTCATCACTCTATATCTTCGCACCTGCTGATGCAAAGGAAAGATACATAGAGCAGGTGAGAAAGGGAATATACATCGATGGAAAGCATTATGTGAAACGTTTCCCTGTATGGCTCAGCATATTCAACGGCAATACAGCGATACATCTGTCCACAGGCAAGGCAGCAGCCATCTGCGGCAGATATTTCAGCGACGAGGAACTGATGCAGATTGCTGCCGAACAATTGTACTGGACAACCGGAAAGAATCCGTTCGGACAGTCTCTCATTTATGGAGAAGGATATGATTATCCATCGATGAGCAGTTTTTCAAGCGGAGAGATCACCGGTGAAATACCGGTAGGAATCCGCTCATACCAGGATGAGGACATTCCATACTGGCCGGCAGTCAACAACGCCTGCTACAAGGAAGTCTGGACCACATCGGCCGGCAAATGGCTCTCACTTACTTCTGAATTCCAACCAATACTATGAATATTATGAAAAGAACACTGAAACTACTGATCCTGATCGCATCGGCATTGATATTTGCTGCCGGATGCGGTACAGATAAGCCTGCCCGTCAGGCAAATTATGCCGGAGATCTTGTCCGTTTCAAGGCTCTGATACACTACACTGAACACGCCGAAGAGGCTCACGTTCAATTTGCACAGCAATCCATTGCGTTCTTCAGGAAACTCACAGTCGGAAACGGATTCACAATCGACGTCACTACCGACCTTTCAGCATACACGCTGGAAGAACTGATGGAATACAATACCATAATAAGCGTGAACACAACTCCGCACTCCAAGGCTGAAAGAGACCTGTTTGAGAAATATATGAATAACGGAGGTGGCTGGGTCGGCTTCCACGCAGCGGCATATAATGACAGAAACACCAACTGGCCTTGGTTTCTTGAGTTCATCGGTGGAGGAGTATTCAAATGCAACAACTGGCCGCCACAGCCTGCACTGGTGGAAATCGACAATGCAAGGCATCCGGTCACAAAGAATCTTCCGAAGGAATTCGTCATTCCACCTTCTGAATTCTATCAGTGGTCACCGGAGCCGCGTTCCAACAGGAACATCGAAGTACTCGTGTCGTTATCTCAGAAGAATTATCCGATCGGACTGAAAGACATTGTCTATGGAGACGATTGGCCTCTGGTGTGGACAAACAAGAACTACAGAATGATCTATCTCAATATGGGACACGGTGACGAAGAGTACATAGATGCCTCGCAACAATTGCTCTTCATCAATGCTTTCCGCTGGATTGTCAGTCGGGATCCCAAAGGTAATCCGTTTGATAAATAATTGATTATGAAAATATTACAGACCATTATAAGCACCTCTGTCCTGCTGATTGCGACAGTCGGGTGCTCCCGAAATCCGTCTTGTACCGCAGAAGATACAAAGCACGGAGATGCTGACGAGAAGGTTCTCATAGCATACGTATATAATCCAAAGGAACTCCCAGACCCGACCTATCTCACTCATATCAACTATGCATTTGCACACGTTGACGATGAATTCGACGGACTGAGGATCGAGAATCCCGAAAAACTACGCGAAATCACAGCCTTGAAGGAGCAATACCCTCATCTGAAGGTTCTCCTTTCAGTCGGTGGCTGGGGAAGCGGGAATTTCAGCGAAATGGCAGCAGATTCTCTTTTGAGATTATCTTTTGCCAAAGACTGCAGAAGAGCCGTGGACGAGTTCAATCTTGACGGCATCGACATAGACTGGGAATATCCGACAAGCGATATGGCAGAAATTTCGGCAAGCCCTGATGACACAAAGAACTATACTCTGATGATGCGTGACATACGCACAGCGATCGGACCGGACAAACTGCTCACACAGGCAACAGTCGCAACAGCCAAGTACATAGATTTCAGAGCCATAGACCAATACATCGACTTCACGAACGCTATGACATACGATCTCGGATGGGCACCATATCACAATTCTCCGCTCTTCACATCGGAGATACGAGATCCGGCGTTAGTATCCGTAGCGGAAGGCATCCAGGCTCATCTGGATGCGGGAGTCCCACCTGAAAAACTTGTCCTCGGAATGCCTTTCTATGGCCGCGGAACAGATGATTTCCCACACGGAGTGGATATAACCAAGACTCACCTGCTTGAAGGATATACATATCATTGGGATCCGGTAGCGATGGTTCCATATCTTACAGAGGATGCTACAGGAAAATTCGCGTTCGGATATGACAATGAAAAGTCACTCTTCATCAAAGCACGGTTTGCTGTAGAAAAAGGACTGAAAGGCGCTATGTACTGGTCGTATGGAGGAGACAACAGTCACGGCGACCTTCGCAGGACAGTCTATAAGGCTCTCAATTACCCGGAATTCAGATTAGGATATAAGACACAACAATAACCAAACACTATTACGGTATGAAAGTTTTACGGTATTTTTTGACGCTGGCGCTGCTGATGGCAGCAAGCGTGGCCTTTGCACAGAAAGCAAGGGTTTCCGGACAGGTCACTGACTCCCAGACGGGAGAACCTGTCGCATTTGCTCTGGCACTTGAAGAAGGTACAGACAATGCTACATCTACTGATGCGGAGGGAAGATACAGTCTCAATGTATCCCCAGACGCAACCATTCTCTTCACTATGGTCGGATATGAAGACACCAGAGTGCAGGTGGAAGGTCGCTCCATCATCAATGTCGGAATGAATATGGATGTCAATTATCTCGATGAGGCTGTGGTGTCGGCACTCGGTATCACTAGGGCATCCAAGTCACTCACATACGCGGCACAAACCGTTTCTGCCGATGAAATAGCAGACAACAGGAGCGCAAATATGATCACCTCTCTTGCAGGTAAGGCATCCGGAGTCCTTGTGACCCAGAGTGCAGGAGGAATGGGTGGATCTGCAAAGATATCCATCAGAGGATACCGCTCGGTAAACAGCGGCAACCAGCCTCTTTACATCATCAACGGCGTTCCTATGTCCAACTCCACAAGTGTGGCTTCGGGATTCTACGGTGGACACTCTGAAGCATCCTTCGATAGTGGAGACGGTATCGGAAACATCAACCCGGAAGACATCGAAAGCATCAGCATCCTCAAAGGTGCTTCTGCATCAGCACTTTACGGTACAGAGGCCGCCAATGGTGTGATCATCATCAACACCAAGAAAGGAAGTCAGGGAAAAATGAAGATAACCTTCACCAACAGCACCACTTTCGAGACTGCAGCATACGGTCCTCAACTTCAGAACACATACGGAGAGAGTACCAATTTCTACAGTTGGGGAAGCAAACTGTCAAGCCCGGCAGCATCAGTCACAGACGACTTCTTCAAGACTGCCCAGACCTACAGCAACAGCCTTTCCATCCAGGGAGGAACCGATGCTAATCAGACATATCTCTCATATTCGAACACATACGCAACGAGCCTTCTGGACAATAACGGAAAACTCAACAGACATAATATAACTTTCAGAAACACAACCAAATTCGCAAAGAATCTGTCTCTTGATGCATCTTTCCAGTACATCCATCAGTATATGAAGAACCGTCCGACACTTGGAGGACAGTACAACAACCCTCTTTTCGGTCTGTACCGTTTCCCTGTAGGTCAGGACATCACTCCATATAGAGAGGAATTCGAAGTCTATGACCCGGAACGCAACCTTATGTCACAGAACTGGATCAAGGCTCTTGATGCTACATCAGACCAGAATCCTTGGTGGGTTATGAACAGAATCAACTTCGAGGCTTGGCGTGACCGCATCATCGGATCGCTTACTCTCAGATGGGACCTCACCCCTAAGATGTACATCCAGGCCAGAGCAAGTGCAGACTATATCAATGACAGAGATGACCATAGGACATCTGCAACTACACCTGCAGGTCTGACAGGATCGGTAAACGGACGTTATACAGTAAAGCAGGGCTCGAATATGACTGCATACGGCGATGTACTCTACGGATACAACGACAAGTGGGGTGATTTCGGTCTGAATGTAACTGTCGGAGGAAGTGTTAAATACAATGAAAGTTACTCACTCGGCTTCGATTCATACAACAATTCAGGCGGACTCTACTATGCAAACATCTTCAACCTTGCAAATATGACCATCCGCGCCAGCGCTCAGAACTGGTACAGGGATGAACTTCTTGCAGTATTCGGAACCGCTACAGCATCATATAAGGACTGGCTCTTCCTGGACATCACTGCACGTAACGACTGGTCTTCTTCGCTCGCATTCACAAAGAGTTTCAAGACTGGTTTCTTCTACCCTTCTGTCGGTGTTTCAGCGGCATTGAACGAAGCCTTCAATATGGGTCCGAATGTGGATCTGTTCAAGGTCAGAGCATCATACTCTGTAGTAGGTAACGACCTTCCAGGCAGAATCACCAATCCTCTCGGTTCTGTAAGTTCGACCGGTATCATCAGTTCAAATACCACTGCTCCGTTCGGAGATCTCAAGCCTGAGACTTCCGGATCTTTCGAGGCCGGTATCGACTGGAGATTCTTCAACAACCGTCTCTCATTCGATGTAACTTATTACCACACCAATACAAAGAACCAGTTGTTCAGTCTCTCGGCTCCTACCGGTTCAGGTTACACCAGATATTATGTGAATTCCGGAAATATCCAGAACCAGGGTGTGGAAGCGACCATCGGATTCATTCCGGTAGAGACCAAGGACTTCGTTTGGAGAAGCAGCATCAACCTCTCACACAACAGCAACAAGGTCATTTCCCTCCACGACGAGATTCCTGAGTTCTCGATCAACAGAGGTGAGAACTTCGGATATGAACTCAAACTTGTAGAAGGAGGATCGTATGGTGACGTTTACGGACGCAAGTTCGCAAGAGACGACAACGGCAAACTTCTTCTTGACGAGAGCGGCCTCCCATACAAGGCAGGTACAACCCTTGACTATATGGGCAATACCCAGGCAAAACTGCACGCAGGCTGGAACAACACATTACAGTACAGGAACATATCGCTTTCTTTCCTCATCGATGCACGTTTCGGAGGCAAAGTGATGGCTCTCACCCAGTCGGATATAGATATCTACGGAACATCGCTTGCTACAGCACAGGCGCGTGACAAGGGATATGTGGAATTTGAAGGCCACAAGTTCACCGATGTCAAGGGATTCTATGAAAGAGTCGGAGGATTCGGCGGTATCAGCGAATACTACTGTCTCGATGGTACAAACGTAAGACTCAGAGAACTTTCTCTCGGATATACCATCCCTAAGAAATGGCTCGGAAACGGAAAGTTATTTGAAGATATAACCGTCTCATTCATAGGAAGAAACCTTTTCTTCTTCTACAAGAACACACCATCCGATCCGGATGCACAACTTACTGTTGATGACAATTATTCAGGACTTGACATCTATGGTACACCTGCAACCAGATCATTGGGATTCAATCTTAAGGTTAGGTTTTAATTAAGAATGACAAAATTATGAAGAGAATATTTGAAATACTGGCAATCTGCCTTTTTTCAGGCATTGTATTGTCCTCTTGCCAGAAATGGGAGGAATATAATACCGACCCGTTCGGTGTGACGGAAGAAATGCTTGCTGCCGACTACAATAACATCGGAGCATATTTTCCACAGATTATGCAGTCCGTATATTTCAACTATCAGGACTATGCCTGGGAATTCCAACTTATGCAGAACCTGACTACTGACCTCTGGTCCGGATATATGGGTACAGCATCATCATTTGCATCCAACATCAACACTGGTACATTGAATATGATTGACGGATGGGTAAGCGCACAGTGGAACAACACCTACAGTTATGTGATGTCACCTATCTTCAACTCCATCGAGCCTCAGGCCAACAACGACCAGTATTATTATTTCTATGCTCCGGCATTGATTATCAAGGTTATGGCAATGCACAGGGTTGCCGACGCATACGGTCCTGTGATCTATTCTGCATACGGTCAGTCTGCAACAGGAGGAGCATTCGACTCTGTAGAGGAAGCGTACAACAGATTCTTTGCCGACCTTGACACAGCCCTTGAGCAACTCGACAGATTTATGACAGAGTTCCCTGGCTCGGCACCATTCGCAAAATTCGACCAGTGGTGCGGCGGCGACTATGCAAAATGGTCGAAACTTGCCAACACCATCCGTCTGCGTCTTGCGATGCATATAGTCAAGGCCGATCCTGCAAAGGCAAAGGCTGAGGCTGAAAAGGCCATAGCAAACAAATACGGAGTTCTTGAAGGGGACGAAGTTGTACAGGTTCAGGCAAGCACCTGGGCGCACCCTCTCAATATGCTCACAGAATGGAAAGACATCTATATGGGAGCAGTCATAGAGTCCTTCCTCACAGGATATGATGACCCACGTGCAGAGAAATTCTTCACAAAGGCGACAAACGGCCCTGCAGTGGAAGCAGGACTTGAATATGCCAGCATAAGAATGGGTATCGATATGGTTGAGAAGGCTGCATACGACGGATATTCTGCCTGCATTCAGGGCAAGCACGATCCAGGTATCCTCTGCACTGCTGCCGAGGCATATTTCCTCCGTGCAGAAGGAGCCCTCAGAGGATGGAATATGGGAGGCGGATCAGCAAAGGAATTCTATGAATCCGGCGTAAGGGCATCATTCACTCAGTTCGGATGCTCGGGAGCAGATGAATATCTTAAGAGCGAAGCCGTACCTGCCGACCACAAGGATCCTGTCACTCCTGCAAACGACATCAAGTCTCCAAACACTGCAACACCGAAGTGGGATGACGCAGCAAGCAATGAGGAAAAACTTGAGAAGATAGTCATACAGAAGTACATTGCAGGCTATCCTGAAAGTTATGAAGCCTGGACTACACTCCGTCGTACAGGATACCCTAAGCAATTCCCTGTAGTTGTAAACCACAGCGGTGGAGTTCTTAAGGATAATGAGATTGTCAGAAGAATGCCATACCCTTCGACACAGCAGACAAGCAATCCGGAAGGATATGCCCAGGCTATGTCCAAACTGGGTGGTCCTGACAATGCTGCAACCCGCCTGTGGTGGGATATAGACAAACCTAACTTCTAAAGGTATTGAATTTGGTTAGTAAGGATAGCAGGCTCGGAGAAATCCGGGCCTGCTAAAATAAATTTGCATATATTTGCAATGTCAAGAGAATGAAAATGTACTTTTCGAAACTGTTCGCAACCGCTTTTCTATGCTGCCTTGCAGGACTGGCAGCGTCTGCCGGAGACTATCGTGTTTACGGCAGCGCCAACGGATTGGACAGTAGAAAGATCTATCAGGTAGAGCAGGATCAGGCCGGCTTCATCTGGCTGTATTCACAGAAGGGGCTCTATAGATATGACGGTTCGGAATTCAGACATTACCTTCTCGAAAGCCAGATTGTATCAAGAGACAACATACAATCAGCGACAAGGATATACAACGACCGTGATGGAGGAATATGGGTTGCCCTGCGCAACGGACAGACATACAGATACAACAATGATCTTGACCGTTTCGATCTTGTTATGGACCTTGCATCCTGCCTTGGCCGCGACATCAGACTGTACGACATTAATCCATACCCCGACGGTACGATTCTGGCCGGATCATCCGAGGGACTTTTCAGATACAAGAACGGGAAGTGTGATTTTCTGGGGCTTGGCGGCCTGATCGTAGAGAGCATATCAGAAGCGTACGGAGGTGGATTGTGGATATGCGCCGGCAGGAAGGTTTATCGTTCAGAGAATGACGGAACATCCATATCAATCCTCGAAGGAATTCCTGAAACACAATATATAACGACACTCGACACAGGTACAAGACTATTTCTCGGCACATTTGCAGAAGGAATCTTTGTATATGAACACTCCACCTGCAGAACCACTCATCTCACCGGACTTCCTTACGTACCGGTAAGGTCGTTGGTAACATCACGAAAAGGGAACATACTCGCAGGAACAGACGGTGGAGGCATTTTCGAACTTGATCCGGTGACATTGTCCATATCAAGGCATATATCTTCGGAGAGCGGCATCCAGAGTATTGCGGCCAATACAGTATCGGACATCTGCATCGACAGTTTCGGCTCGATGTGGATATCAACCACCACCAACGGACTTTGCTGCATCGAACCGGACAGATACGGTGCCATCTGGACAAGAAAGTCCTCAGGCAATGACCAGAGCCTCGATGACAACCATATCAACGTCATATACAGAGACCGGGACGGAGATTTCTGGTATGGAACCAACAGAGGTCTTAATCTTTATATGGACGGGGTATGGCATCATTTCCTCTCCGAAAAGGACGGTAATGTCGTGCTGGCGGTGGCTCAGGACAGCAATGGCGATGTTTGGGCAGGAGGATTCGGAATGGGGCTCTACAGAATAGACAAGAAAAGCGGAAAGATCAGGCGTATTCCAGACTCCCCGTTGCAGTACATATACCATATCTATCCTGAAAACGGAAGAGTCTGGTTCGGAGGACTGGAAGGAGACTTCTGCTCCTTCGATCAGGAATCCGGCGACTGGAGCCGGTACAAGGCAGACTGCATAGGAGACATCTGGCCATCCTCCTCAGCAGATGCCTTATATGTGGCAGGATGTTCAGGATTCGGAATATTCGACAAGAAAGAAGGAAGGTTCAGATGGAGAAAGGAATTTGACGGATTCACATTGAAGTATCCTGTAAGAGCACTTTTCCGGACATCAGAAGGGACAATATGGATGGCCACGGATGGAGACGGACTGGTGCATTTCGACCCTTCTGACGGCAGTTCGATCAGATTCACCACAGAGAACGGACTGCCCTCTGATGCCATTATAAGCGTTCACGAAGACCTTGAGAGGCGCATCTGGTTCACAACGGAAGAAGGTATCTTCTGGCTTGATCCTCAACGCAAGACCATCATCAGAGCAAATGAACTCCTGGGTATAGAGGGAGGAATATTCAATCCGAACGCTGCCTGGCTCCATCCTGACGGCCAACTATCATTCGGAACATCCAAGGGAGTCCTTACATTCGACCCAGCCCAACTGGACTATTTCAACAAAGTCAATATACGTCTCATACTTAACGACTTAAGCATCGACTACAATACAATATCAGCAGACCCTGAAGGAGATATCCTGAAGCAATGCCTTGACAAGACAGACTATCTGGATCTCGACTACCTGTCCAATTCTTTCTCTGTCTCATTCTCACGCATCAGTTTCGGAAATGATTTCCGTATAAGATACGAGCACTGCCTTTCAGGCTACGACGACCACTGGGTCACAACAGAAGCATCCGGAACAGCGAACTACGTGAAAGTACGTCCCGGCAGATATGAATTCATATTAAAGGCTACAGATAAATATTCCGGCGAAATAATTGCCGAAAAGAGACTTCCGGTGCGGATAAGGCCACCTTGGCACTACAGCCCGGCCGCCATTGCCGTCTATCTGATGATAGCAGCGGCAGGTGCAGTTGCTTTGATAATGATACGCAGAAGAAGGCTCGCCGAAAAAGGAATCCGGGAAAAGATGCGCACATTCATAAGCGTGGCACACGACCTCAAGACTCCTGTATCTTTGATTAAAGGCCCGCTTGAGGATCTTATGAAAAATACTGATATACCGGAAAGCGGAAGAAAATATATCAGTCTCGCCTCCCGGAATGCGGACAGGCTCACGGATATGATAGCCCAACTGCTCGAACTTAGAAAGATTGAAGACCATACACGGCTCCAACTTGTACGCACAGACATCTGCTCATATCTCACCGAAACCGTCGAGAGATACAGTTCGGCTGCACTATACAAGAACACCGAACTCAATATAGACGTATCCTCAGATATGCCCGCAGTATATATAGACACCGAAAAATTCAGCAGAATCCTGGAAAACCTGCTGTCGAATGCCATCAAATATACCGAAAAAGGAGCCATCGACATCGTCGTACGGCCTGAGGTAAGAAGATGGATTATGGAGATACAGGACACGGGGATCGGAATCCCTGAGGCTGAAAAGAGCCATATATTCACAGATAGTTTCCGCGCATCAAATGTAGGTGACAGAGACGGAGGAGGCATCGGGCTTATGATTACACGGCAGATAGTCTTGAGCCACGAAGGAGAAATTTCATTCCGGAGCGTAGAAGGCAAAGGAACAACTTTCACTGTCTCCTTCCCGTTCAGTTACAGACACGCCGACATCATACATCAGGAAGGAAGCATAGAAAGCATCAAGGAAAACTTGCAAAGAAACGAGGAGACAGCAGCAAGAAGCAGCATCCTCATCGTTGATGACGAGCCTGATATGCTGGCATATCTTTCAGAGACACTCTCGCAAGATTATGACATCCTGACTGCTGGTAATGCTTCCGAAGCCTTGGAAATTGCCCGTCAGAGCAATCCTGATCTGATCATCACTGATGTAGTTATGCCGGTAATGAGCGGAGAAGAACTCTGCCGTATCCTGAAATCCAATGTCGAAACCATCCACATACCTATAATTCTTCTTTCTGCAGCCAACGCCAGACAGAGCATCATATTCGGTCTCGAGGCTGGAGCCAACGACTATATGACAAAACCATTCGATCCGTCGGTGCTCAAAGCCCGTATCAGGAATCTCCTCGTGGATCGCCAACGTCTGCGTGAATCTGTACTCGCCTTAGGACAGAACGAAGATGTTCCGGAGCCGGACTGGCCAAGTATGCTGGACAAGGAATTTATGGACAAAGTCATATCCATACTGGAAAGAGAATTATCCAACCAGGAGTTCAAGATCGGCGATCTTTGTATGGAAATCGCAATGAGCCGTACGACATTATACAACAAACTCAAATCGCTGACCGGACAGGGACCGAATGATTTCATCAGAATCTTCCGCCTCTCACGCGCAAGGGAAATCCTTCGTACAAAGAAATACTCCATTGCGGAAGTGTCAGATATGGTCGGCTTCTCTGATTCAAAATATTTCAGTGTCTGCTTCAAGAAGCAGTTCGGAGAAAGTCCAAGCAAGATATGATCTGCCGTCAACCGATATTGCGCACCGCGGCTTCGAATTCATCCCTTGAGCCGCGGGCCTTGTTTTTTATCTTTGCGCGGTAATTGTAGATCGTATTGGCTGAATAATGCAGAAGGGAAGCGATCTTGCTGGAATCCGTGATTCCTAGTTTGATCAAAGCGAAGATGCGGAGTTCAGGAGTCAGGATATCATCCCCCTTCGGTACTATCGCCGCACCGTCAGCAAGAAGTCCGTTGAAACGTTCGACGAAATCCGGATACAGATTGATGAAAGCCTCGTCGAACATCTTGTAGAATTCCTGAATATCATCATCGATGGATGGCATCTGCTCTATTTCCTCCACCAAAGCCTTGGTATTGCCCTGACGGATATATTTCAGGACGTGATTGCGGTACTGTCGGGTCTTGCTGATGTTCTCCGAAACGATACCAAGGAAGAGGGCTATATACTCCTGCTTCACCTTATCGGCCTCCTGCATCTGCGCGTTCAAGGATTTCAGACGGCTGTTTATTGCCACCAGATCGTGGTTGCGCTCATCGATCTGAAGATATGATTCCTGAAGTTTGCGCCTCATCGAATCCAGGATCTGCTGACGCCTGAAAATGAAAAGCAGCATCATCAAGAGGATTATAAGAAGCGCAACAGCCACAGCCATCATTCCTGCCATACGCCTCGTCTGGCGGGCGTGCTTATCCTGATAAGCCCTTTCTATCTCAGGGAAGAACTGGGATATCTGCCAGGCTCTGAGTTTTCCGTTATATGCCAGAGCATCGGTCATACAATGGTCGGCGGCATACCGGAAAGCCCTGTCTATATCGCCACGCTCGAAAAGGATACGTGATATATCATTCAGCGAAGCATAATCATTTGTAGCACACATCACATCCGCTATGGCAGAACGGATGAGCCATTCCTCCCTTTCAGGACTCTGAGGCTCCTTCCGGAATGTATGGGCATAGAAATAGCAGGCTCTCGCATAATCCGGAGTATTGACCTCCGTGCATTCTATCATCTTCCGTGCATATTCCCTGGCCTTCAGGACATCTCCTGATGCCTCTGCTTCCTCCCTCTTCAGATCATACCAATACAGGCTTCCCTCTTCGATCATCTGGAGCACCAGCGTCCTGAAACGGTCTCTTTTCGCCCCTTTTTCGGCATAAAGAGCATCGGATGAGGTATAGGCCATCGTCTCTCCATTGAAGCAATGGGCGGCACTGTAATACATCCTGAGCATTTCCTGTGGTACGGACTCCGGTGAATATACAGCAAGAATCTCACTGGCTTCAAAATGATATCCGGCCTTAGTATAAGCCTCGACAAGCATAAAGTCCGTCTCCATCTCCTTCAGCCTGTCCCCTTCTGCCACAGCAAGGGCACGATTGGCCAGAAGGCAATTCAATGTGGAATCAAAACTGTTGGGCTTGTATGCCAGAGCCAGACGTTTGCGGATATTGTAGATCTGTTCCGGGTCGCTCTGCTCGGCCAGGACATCATTCAGCACGGCTATCCTCTCCTTGAAATAGCCTTGATAGGTTTCCTTCATATCCAATGTGGCATCAAGACGTTCCAGAAGCGGATTCTCCGGAGTCTCGTTGCAGGAATATATGCCGAATGCGGTGAGAGTGCAGGCCAAAAGGACTATAAGCAGATTCTTCATATTTCTATTAACTTAACGTATTCCTGCAACTTGATCACTTCAACTCTTGGAAAATCCACCGTTCTCAATACATCAAAATGTGCATCGTTAGTAACAAGCAGTTCAGCATTGCCACAAATCGCGCAATCAACGAATTTATTATCATCCGGATCTACGACAATCATCTGGTAAAAATATGTAGGCTGAACTCTTTTCAAACAAGGTATCTCCAGAATGGCTTCGATAACGGCTTTTGCTATTTCAGGAGTGGTTTTTGCCGCCAGGATCTCCTCATATTCTTCCAATATCTCATTAGAAACACAAAGACTGACCTTACCATCAAGGATATCCTCCCAGACTCTGTGGTAAGGACTGATTGACGGCAGAATCACCAAAAGACAATTCGTGTCAAGTACAATTGTTCTCATATTATTCCTGAGTATGAGTATAAGGAGTCCTCAGATGCTCATTCAGAATAGCGTCTATATCAGTCACGCCAATATTGTTGTCTGCAAAGAACTTATCTACTGCCGCCTGAGCCTTTTCGGCTGCCGCAACCTTGTCAGAAACAATATCAAACGGGATTTTTCCTCGCTGAACGACTGCTCTAGCAAAAACATTCATCGCAGCATTGGAACTTAACCCAAACTGCACACAAAGAGCGTCAAACGATTTTTTAAGTTCAGAGTCCATACGGACGGTCATTGCTACTTGTGCCATATCTCAAATACTTTACTCCTGCAAATATAATTGAATTATTTCAATATGCTATCATTTAATGTCACATAGATAGCAGATATCGTACCATCTTCATCTCCAGAATCTCGTCCAAGATTTCTCCCCAGGCTCGAAATGACAAAAAAAAGGCTGATGAGCGGGTCATCAGCCTTTCGAATCATATCAAGAATACTACAACTTGCGGAAGTCGATAGTACAGTTGAATTTGCTGTTGGAATCAAGAGGTGTACAATCTGTAACTGTCATTACGTATGTAGCACCGAGTTCGAGTGGATAACGTGTCTCCCAACCGGAGTCATCAGCCTTTCTGTCCTTACCGATAAGTTCTACGTTACCGTAAACCTCAAGCCATTTCTTAGCCTCATCTGTAAGGGTTACAGTACCCCACTCAGCACCCCAGCCTGCCTGACCGAAGAACTTGAATGAAAGTTCTGCATCATACTGCCAGCGAACACCGTATGTTTCGTCAGTACCCTCACCTGCAATACCGGTGAACTGATACTTGCCCGGTTCAATTTCTGCGAGGGTGATTAACTGACCACTATCCCAAGCAAGAGGATTTGCAATTGCAGGATGACCTACACCCCAACCCATAAAGGTGATGGCACCTTCATTCGCGTATGTAGCAGCCTTTCCTTCCGAAGTCACTCTTCTTACAGTGACATATTTTCCTTCAAGATTGAGTTCGAAAGAATAGTATCCTGAAACTGCACGGAACTTAAGTCCCTCCGCACCGACTTCAAAGTGGTCAGGATCAACATACCATTCCTGAGGATTCTCGATGCCTGAGAATGAGATGATGCTGTTCTGCTCCACTGCAACTGCAGAAACCTTATAGATTGTTGATGAAATCTTGTCAGCCTTCTCTCCGTTCACCTGAATATCAAGACCTGCTACAGCAATTGTAATCTCCTCGCAAGAAACCTTCGCGGCTTTTACACCACCGGTAAGGTCGAGAGTGATCTTATAACTCTTACCTGACTTCAGATCCTTAGCCTTTATATTACCGTCATCTGCCGGTATATCAAAGTAAGGAGCGAGATTGATTTCAGCATAATCTGCCTTAAGGAACTCGCCACCCCAATTCTTCTGATGGAAGAACTTGAAGTCAGCGCTTGAAAGGTCAACCATACCAGGAGCAGTCAGCGTAAACTGATAGATCTTGTCTGCGACCTGTGCCATAGGATATGCACCATCAGTTGTATTCCACTCTGGCCCGATAACAGGCTTACCGAAGTTTTTACCGATCACCCAAACAGCACCTGAACCGTCAGAAGAGAGAGTAAGAACGTTATCCTCATCAGCCATAGGCTCTACCATAATGTACTTATCCTTGATTCTGTAATCGAACTTGTAAAGGCCGTCAACTGCGCGGAATTTGCACTCCGTGAAGTCTTCGTTAAGTTCGAAGAAGTCGTAGTCAAGATTCCAGTTGGCAAGGTCAACGATACCGCCGAAATCAAGAACCTGACCCTGGGTATAATGCTCGACAGATACAACGGATGCATTTCCGAGAGGACTTGCAGAAAGATCCATCAGGTTGACAGCAAGAGTATATTTTCCCGCAATACCTGCAGAGAAAGGTACCGGATTGGTTCCGTCAACAACGAGATTGGAGCCGTTCCATCCGAGAACGACGTTCTCGTTTCCAGCCTCAACGTTCACGAACGCCTCAATCATTGCAGGATAGTCGCCTTCAAGTGAATACTGATACTCCTCGGTCTTTGTAAGAACAATATCCTGAGAGCCCTCTACCTTGAGAGTAACCTTATCAGGATCAGGACGCTGGCAAGCCACATAAACAGTGTCATAACTAAGTCCGGTGCCCACATTCTGAGAAGTGAACACGAGGGTTGCAGTTCCGTCAGGAATGTTCTTCATAAGAGGAACCTTAATAGATTCATCGTATGTACCGTACTCTTTTGTTCTGATAGTGGTATTGGCCACTTCTGTCTCATCGAAAAGCAATTTTACCTTGAGAGTGGAAAGAGCGAATTCACTGTCTTGCAGATCGACAGAAAAATTGATGGTTCCACCCATATAAGCAGACTCGGAACAACTGACGATTGTCATATCCGGTCCCTTGTCAGTCAGTTTCAGCACAGGTTCCTCCTGGCAGGAAGCGAATGCCATAATTCCTGCGAGAGCCAATGCAGATATTTTGAAAATCTTGTTCATATAATTATCTTTTAAACTTGTTTTGATTCCCGGACCAGCCGGAAATGAAGATGAAGTCATTTATTCCTGCCAGATCAGAGACACTATACTCTTTGCCGGAACATTATACTTGACAGTATGCTTTGTGCTGGCAAAAACGAAATCCTGATCCTTCGAACTATTGTTGCAGATGAGTGCTCCTATGGTATTGTCCGGATTCAGATACATCTGAAGTTCGAGACCCGAGGTAAGAGCGAAACTCTTGTGTTCCATTCTTCGCGCACCTGGCTTGAGAGCCACGGAAGCGTGAGCGCAGTCGAACCAATGGCTGTTCTTCACGATGGTCTTATAGTCTGCAGAATTGATGGTGACAGCACCGTAGCAAGTCTTGCAGGAACCGTCGTGCCTGCTGTACGGACCCCTCTTGTCATCAAGCATAAGATTCCACAGTACAGAACCTCTGCCGCCACGCGAAAGCACACCGAGGAACATTGTAGAGAAATCAGGAACAACACAGTTGGAAAGGAAATTGAAATCCCATCTGTTCTCCCATCCTCCGATCCACTCTCCGATAGAAGCCTCTGTAAAATAGATCTTCTTCTCAGGATTGGTTTTGTAGATCTCATTAAGTTCTGTCACACTACCTCCGTAGTTATGCCAAGCGGAACCGTCAGCCCATTTGTAAGCCTCAGGGTCAGCATAAATATTGAGAGGATAGTTGTCCTGACCTTCCTTGCCGTCATAATTGAAGTTATGGTCGAAAAGGAGAATCTCCACATCAGCAAGACCAGCCTTGTCCATTGCCGGACCGAGAACCTTCACAAACTCCTTCTGATCCTGCCAAGGCATCACCAGAGACATTGAGTTGCCAGGGTTGAGAGGCTCGTTCTGCATTGTGATCCCGTGTATATCGAAGCCTTCGGCCTCCATTGTCTGGATCCACTTCACGAAATACTCTGCATAGTCATCGTAGCAGGATGGCTTGAGACGGCCGCCTGTCCAGGAATTATAAGTGGTCTCGTCTGTCACAGGGACATTGAACTTCGACACCTCCCAACTGTTTCCTCCAGGCATATTGCACTTCATCCACAGAGGGCAAGACCAAGGCGAGCCTATGATCTTCACATCCGGATTGATTGCATATATTTCCTTGAGAACCGGGAATAGATAGTCCTTATCCTCTGAATGAACTGCAAAATTCTCAAGGCCAGGAGTGTCACACCAGGTGTAGTTGTCGTCGAGACAGAAGTCCGAAGCACCGATAGCAACACGGATCAGACTCATTCCGGCGCCTTTCTCGCGAGAAAATGTCTCCTCAAGGAAGGCAGTCCTGTCCGCAGGAGCCATCTTGAGAAGATTGTAGGCTGCGGCAGTTGTCACTGCAAGTCCGAAACCGTCAACAGGCTCGTCTGCAAGAGCAGTCTTGTCGTAGGTCACCTGATTCGGAGACATACTGCCCGGCTTTCCGAAGTTGAATGACGACTTCTTGAACTGATATCTGCCGTCAGCCGAGGTCACGTATGCGACCACGTCCTTTTCAACAACTTCGGGAACCTCCGGTGTCGGATTGTCCGGTTCTGTCTTGCCCTCGTCCGGCTTGGCCGTTGTGCAGTTGCAGGCACAAAGGCAAGCCAGGATTCCGGAAAGAAATATCTTTGATATCTTCATAACGCCAAACTATTAATATCCAGGGTTCTGGACAAGTGTAGGGTTGTCATCGAGAGCAGTCTGAGGAACCGGCATAAGGATGGACTCCTGAGTGAGAGGAAGTCTTGTCTGCCAGTAAGGATCCTCAGCGTTCATTGCATCGTGAACCTTCTTTACTCTGTCGAGACCGTGACGGACAAGGTCGAAGAAACGGTGTCCCTCGAATGCAAGTTCAAGGCGGCGCTCGTGGAGGACTGCATCAATCATATCATCCTGTGAAGCAGGCTGCTTGATAGGGTCGATCTTCGCACGTGTCCTGATCTCGTTCACGAGTTTGGTAGCACCTGCAAGGTCACCAAGGCAGGCAAGAGCCTCAGCGTGGAGAAGTTTGATCTCACCAAGACGCATAAGGATGATGGATGAAGCATTGGTAGGAACCTTGTGCATAAATGCATACTCGTAGTCAGGATAATAGTTTGACCAGGTACACTGATCAATAACGATAGAGGTGTTCTTTCTTTCTGTATCGCCTTCAGCGTCATACGCTGCGATAAGGTTTCTCGATGGAGTCACCCACTTTGCCCAGGAATAACTGTCAGAAGGGTTGTAAGCATTCCTGTGGAACATCATAAACACCCAGTTGCCGCTTGCCTTGGACCACTGAACCTCGAAGATTGACTCGCTTGTGTTTCTTACAGCATCATTCTCATCATACGCCCACATATCACCATAATTGTCACAAAGTCTGTAACCGTAATCGTTCTCGATGGATGTACAAAGTTCAGCCACCTTGTTCCAGTCACGGATAGGCTCTTCAGCATAAACACGTGCAAGGAGTCCCTTTGCAAATGCCTTTGTGAAGACGAACTTGTTGCTCTGATCAACATCCGGTGCATACTGGATAGCGTAGTTGAGATCCTCGACAAGTTGAGCATATACTGTAGCAACAGTCTCCTGCTTAGGGAAATATTCAAAATAAACATCCTCGACATTCTCTGAGGTGATCGGAGGTGGAATCGTATTGATTACAGGCACCGGTCCCCAAAGACGTGACATCTGGAAAAGAGCCCAGGCCTTCCAGCATTTTGCCTCTGCGCTCCATCTCTGAGCCTCTTCTTCTGTAAGAGACGGATCAAGTTCCCTGACTCTGTCAACGTTGTAGATGATGTCATTTGCATTCTTCATCTGTCCGAGATAATAATCCCAGTCACGGGTCACGTTCTTGTTGGCAGCATCCTGCTTGTTTGCCTCGATTGCCATAATCTCGGCTGTGTTTGTTCCGCAATATGCGTTATCTGCACGGCATTCGGTGTAGATAAGATAATCTTCATATCCATATTCCTGTACACCTTTTGCCCAACTGTTATAGATTGAGTTTCTCAATCCTTCCATATCCTCTCTTGTGGAATACTGGGATCCTGAATCGTCAGAAACCTCCACATTACCCTCGTTGTAATCTGTAACCGGGAAATAATCCAGATTGCAGGAAACAAGTCCGAAGAGGACAAAAGCAATAAAATATATCTTGTTCAAACTTTTCATACTCTTTAGAAATCTATGTTAACACCGAACACCACGCTTCTTACACAAGGATAAGTACCCCAGTCAACTCCCATTGAAGTTGCGCTTGTGTATTGGCTCATTTCAGGGTCATATCCTGAATACTTGGTAAAGGTAATCATATTGTCAAGGGTAATATATGGCTGGATACGCGCAATATTAGCCCTCTTGAGTGCAGGATGCTTGATATCGTATGCAAGAGTTATATTCTTGATCTTGAGATATGATCCGTCCTCGATCCACCTTGATGAAGTCTTGAGATTATCAACCTCACCTGCCTTAGGGACATCTGTAATCATACCTGGAACTCTCCAACGACGAACCACATCCTTGATCTGGTTGGCACCGGTAAGCATCGACATCATATCTATCTTGGAAGCATTGTAGATGTCATTTCCTACAGAAGCGGTCATCAAGACGCTCAGGCTGAGGCCTTTCCAACTCAATGTATTGGTCATACCACCTGTGAAGAGAGGGTTGGCATTACCTATATACTGCTTGTCGGAATTGTTGATCTTGCCGTCTTTGTTATAGTCCTCGTACATTATCATACCTGTCTCAGGATCCACTCCGAGAGCCTTATAGCCCCAGAACATCGAGAGAGGCTGACCAGGAGTCATCCTGATACAGTAGTCGCTGAACATCTCGGATGTCTGTGTATAGTAATAAACTGTCTTAAGATCGAGAGACTCAAGTCTGTTACGGTTCATCGAGATGTTGAAATCAGTTGTCCAAGTGAAGTCCTTCTTCTCGAAGTTCACAGAACTGATCGCGAGTTCGAGACCCCAGTTTGACATCTCACCCTCATTGCGGTAGATGTTAGGATATGGAGAAGGAAGAGGGACATTCATCAGGAGGTCCTTGGTATATTTGTAATAACCGTCGATAGTAACAACGAGTCTGCTGTTGAACATAGACCAGTCGATTCCTACGTTAGTCTGGGTTGTAGTCTCCCAAGAAAGTTCCTTGTTACCGATGTTGCTTTGTCCTCCGACTGTAGGAGTTGCAAAAGCGTAGTCTTCCTCTGTCCAGTCATAGTAATTCATACCATAGCGCTGTACCCACGCATAGTCACCGAGTCCGGACTGGTTACCCTGCTGTCCCCAGCCGACGCGGAGTTTGAGGTCGTTGATCCAGGTAACGTCGCTCATAAACTCCTCACCTGAGATACGCCAAGCGGCTGATGCAGATGGGAAATAGCCCCAGCGGTTGCCAGGAGCAAGTTTTGAAGAACCGTCAGCACGGAAGTTCACGGTCAAATAGTACTTGCTGTCGTAGTTGTATGAAACACGTCCGAGATATGACATAATAGCCCACTCCGAGAAGCCTTGCGACTGTCCTCTGAGTCCGCCCTTGTTACCACCGTTCAGACCGAAGATAGCCTCCCAGTTCTCATCAGAGAAGTTGCTTCTCTCAGCCCAAAGGTTCTCCCATCTTGAAGTAGTGGCAGAAGTACCGGCCATTGCCTCGAAATTGTGCTTGCCGCCCCAAGTGTCATTATATGTGAAGATGTTGTCATACACCATTCTCATATCGTCGCTTCTTTCTGAAGATGCTGTACCGTTCTGCTCACGTCCGTAGGATGTGGTCTGCGGATCAAGGAAAGAGTAACTGTGAACCCATCTTCTGTCCATAGAGACAGTTGACTTGAAGTTGAAGTTCTTTGTGAAGTTGATCTGAGCATAACCAGTGAGGAGCATACGGTCTGTCTGAGTGTAATTGTCCTTGGTACGTGCTACGTTCTCAAGAGGAGTGGTGAGGTTGGCTCCATAGAATTTTGTATAGAACACACCGTTTTCATCATAAACCGGAGCGTATGTAGGAGTGTTGATCACAGCCATAACGACACCTGCACGGTTTGAACCTGTACCTGAGATGATACCGTTGTTCTTGTAGTGAGAGTAGGCAAGGTTGGTACCCACTGTAAGCCAGTCATAAAGGTCTGATTCTGCATTGGCCTTCACATTGATACGCTTGTTGAATGCTGAAGAAAGCACACCCTGCTCATCAGAATAACCGGCACCTACATAATACCTCATCTTGTCATTTGCATTCGACACAGAAATCTGATAGTTCTGAGTCACACCTGTCTGATATGTCTCCTCGAACCAGTCTGTCTGGTCTTTGAGTTCTGCTCTTGCGTCTCCAGGATAAGAGAATGCAGAAGATCCGAGTTCATCCATAAGGTCGAGATACTCGGAAGTATTGAGCACTTCGTATGACCTGCGCACGTCCTGAAGACCCACGTATGCACTGAAGTTGACCTGAGGTCCCTTGCTCTTCTTACCCTGCTTGGTAGTGATGAGAACGACACCGTTGGCAGCACGTGAACCATAGATCGCTGCTGAAGAAGCATCCTTGAGGATCTGCATTGACTCGATATCCTGAGGAGAGAGGTAAGCGATTGCATAACTACCTGTACCTACAGGAACGCCATCCACAACATAAAGAGGGTCGTTTGAAGATGCGATTGAAGATGCACCACGGACACGGATTGTCATACCGCTGCCCGGCTGGCCGCTTGTCTGCTGCACGGTCACACCGGCAACCTTACCCTGGATGAATCCTGAAGCCTCTGTCACAGGACGGAGTTTCACATCCTCTGTCGAAACTGTTGAAACGGCTGTGGTGAGGTCCTTCTTGCGAACCGAACCGTAACCGATGGCTACGACTGCATCAAGAACCATTGCCTCTTCTGCAGATTCAACGTCGATGACAGAGCGGTTTGCTACCTGCTCGACGACAGTCTTGTAGCCAAGTGCGGTGAACTCCAGTACTGCCCCCCCCCGAGGAAACAGTGATCT
>JAGAIM010000221.1 GCA_017626555.1 Bacteroidales bacterium | reverse complement strand
TTCCAAATATTCAGTAGTGTAGTCTTCCTCTCCAATGCTGAAACCAGAGTCGCTTTCGGACACTTGTACTCCTTCATCAGGATCATCTGTCACAGAAAACTCCTCTACATCATTCTTACTGTCTTTCTTCTTCCCGTAAAGGTCTTGCATAATCATTACTGCAAAGTAGATGATGTATGCCACCGTGAGAGCAATTGCGAATATAAAGTATGAACTCATCTTTTGAAGTATGATATTTAATTATGAATAAAGTTTGATGCAAAGGAAAGTCTTAAATATGATTTATCGAAATAATCTTCTCAAAAACCACTCTGAAAGGGGTAAATTTGATTGAAATATTATAAATCATACTTTAATATCATACTTTGAAAAGAAAACATGCTGTTAAAAATGAAAAAAGGACGACCTTTTGAGTCGCCCTAAAACTGATGTTGATACGTATTACTTCTTTTTCCCTAATAAATAATCGTTGAGATCCTTGTACTCCTGGTACCTTACAGACTCATCAAAGACTCTATGGTCATATAATCCTCTGATTGTCTCTACAGTCTTTTGACCTGCTGTGTCATTATCCAAATAACAATGAATATATGAGAATTTATCTAACTCATCGAGACACTTCTTCAGATTACCTATGGAGTTTAGAATCATATAGTCTGTTCCTGATTCTATACACACAAATCTGTTATTCACTTTATCCAGTGTCAAATAGGATAGGAAGTCCATAAATCCTTCAAATATACAGATGTGTTCTTGAATGATACCATTGAACTTATATACCATAGTTATATCCTTATTCTTGTAGCATCCTTTATAATATGAGTTTCTAATCTCATAACCACCGGACCGATTGCCGAAGGCAATGCCAAAATACGCTCTCTGGCGTAATTTATAATGTATCTCATGACAATACTGTTTGGCCAAATTGATGTCTACTAGGCGAGACTTGACATACGACAACAATGCATAGTTGTTGAGAGGTATGACTTCTACATTCCTAAACATATCCTCGATGGGAGGGGGCTGAATAGTCGATGGCTTGATTCTGATTGAATCCGCACAGGGAACCTGATTACTCAGGATAGATAGTACTTCACTAACACTGCTTGTGTTGAATAGGTATTTCCCAAGCAAGATAATATCACCACCATCGGCTATCCCAAAATCGTACCATTCATTCTTATTGTTGTCAACCTTGAATGATGCAGTCCTTTCGGATCTGAATGGCGATTTAAACCAGTATTGTCCACACTTTGATTTTATAGGCTTATATCCTAATTGCTTAAGATATTCTACAATGCTTATTTGTTTTGCTTCAAGTATATTCATGTCTATTCGGTTTAGTCCAACTTATATATATACCCAAACTAAACTAAACTGCTTCTTGTGCAAAGCGGTTCCTTGTCAAAGATGTATCCTTGTTCTTCCTTGATGAGAACATTTATATTGGACAAGAACTTGCAGAGTTTGACAATAGTATTTCGACCTCTGGCGTAACCGATGCTTGCATAACCAGCCTTTAAGGAGTCCAGCAATTCCTGATATCCCATACATTGTTTGTCTTTGAATGCACACTCCAAGGCTTCAAGATGCTGTTCGTTGCTCATGTCTGCATATGAAGATATTTTCTCCTTTATCTTAGTAAACTTATAGTCGTTTACTAACTGAGGTAATGCATCTTCGTTGATTTCGAAAGCAAACGG
>JAGAIM010000220.1 GCA_017626555.1 Bacteroidales bacterium | reverse complement strand
CTTTCTTGAAATGCGTGCCTGTTGTCATACTGCCATTTGCCACCGACTTCACCCACTACCGGCGCTATGCTGTCGTCCGCCTTCTTCAATGTGATATTGATCATCGCTCCACGAACCTGATACCTCGCAGGAGCACTGTACATCACTTCCGCATTGGCAATACTCGAAGCCGGTATGCTTTTAAGAAGCATATTCAACTGGTCTGAAGTCATATTCGTGACCTTTCCGTCTATCACGACCTTCACACCTCTTCCGGCAAGAGTGAATGAACCGTCCTTTTCGGTCACTCCCGGCAGTTCCTTGATAGCATCAAATACATTGTCGACAGGAAGATCCTTGATGATATGCGGCAGGTCATAGATGAGTTTGCCCTTGTCAGCCTTGACTACCGGCTTCTCACCTGTCACCATCGCCTCCGGCAGCGAATAATAGAGGCTGTCAAGTTTCTCGTCCTTAGATTGTGCCACAGCATTGAAGCATAACGCTGTAAATAAAATAAAGAATAATGTCCGTTTCATAATTATGTTCTTATTAGTTTTTACCTGTCATTTCGACCGAGCGAAGCGAGTGGAGAAATCTCCACTGCAAAGGTCGCAAGACATATCCGCATAAACTGTTATCCAATGTTAAACAGTGTTAAATAGTGTTAACGTCTGCGAAGGCAATGGATATTTGAATAACTTTGCAGATATGAAGAATAATCTCAGACATATAGCAACTGCTGTCATCGTAGTGATGGCAGTAATTTTCGCATATCAGACCTGGTGGCTGGTAAGGATGTATCGCAGTGAGGTGGCGAAGACCGAAAGTGCGGTCAGAACGGCTCTGAGGACCAGCGATTTCAACGAAATGATGTCCCGTCTGCAGAGAGCCAGGGCTGAAAAAGCCTCTACAGGACTAACAGGTGACATCGTTGTCGGAACAGGCTACGGAGAAAACGGTACCCGTGTATCGCAGATTACTACCACACAATATGAAAGGGATACATTGACTGGAAATCTTCTTGGATCTTCCAGTGGTATCACCAAGAGAACCAGCCAGACAACCAGCAGCGTGGTCCGGACCGACAGCCTCCCTCCGAAGCCGGAGAGATCAGAACAGGAAAGTATGTTCGAATCTCTGGATAACATGTCCGTTCAGATGATCCGAGGAATGCACACCGGAATAGATGCGATAGACGGTAATCTGAACTTTGGGCTTCTTGATTCGCTGCTGACAGTGTCTTTGAAGGAGGCCGGGCTGGACGGTCAACATAAGATAGAACTGATTACTTTCGCTGACTCTCTTGTGAATCTCAATGTCACAGTTGTGGAGAAAGGAGAACCAAAAGTACTTGCTTCGCTCTGCACGGATGGATATGTGCCAAGTGATGATGCTATTTCATTTGAATATGTCTTCGATGTTCAGGAAACGGCAATGTACAGACTGTGGATTGAGCCTATGGGAAAGGCTGTCCTGAAGCAGATGACCGGAATCTTGGTTGCCTCTGTGCTGATTCTTGTCGTCCTTGTTGCTGTCTTCCTGTATCTGATGCACGTCATCCGCACGCAGAAGTCTCTCGATGAGATGAAGTCAGACTTCACCAACAATATGACTCACGAACTCAAGACCCCGATATCGGTCGCATACGCAGCCAACGATGCCCTGCTGAACTTCCCTGATGAAGATTCACCGGAGCAGCGAAGGAAGTATCTTGAGATATCGCAGAGCCAGTTGGAACATCTGAGCGGACTTGTCGAGCAGATCCTGTCTATGAGTATGGAACGCAGGAAAGGCCTGGTTCTTCACCGTGATGACATCAATCTTGCTGCATTGGTCGATGATATTATAGAAAAGCACAGGATGAAAGCGGAAAAGGATGTTGTATTCACTGTTGATATTCCCTCCGATTTCACCGTCAATGCGGACAGGATGCATCTAAGCAATATCCTGAACAACCTGATAGACAATGCCGTGAAATATTCCGGCGAAAAGGTTGCAATACACATTGCCACCGAAGGAAACAGTCTGACCGTCAGTGATAACGGTATAGGAATGTCCGCAACGGACCTTAAGCATATATTCGAGAAGTTCTATCGCGCCCACACCGGCAATCTTCACGATGTGAAGGGTTACGGCCTCGGACTGTATTATGTCCATAGCATAGTGGAAAAGCACGGCTGGAGCATCACAGTACAAAGCGAACCGGGCAAAGGCACCTCATTCACATTGTCATTATGAGCGAAAATATCAACATACTCCTCGTCGAAGACGAACCAGACCTCGTCCTGATAATCCGCAACACCCTGACCAGCCAGGGCTTCAATGTCCGCACGGCGATGGATGGAGAGGAAGGACTGCGTATGTTCTATGCGGAAAAGCCGGATGTCCTGGTTGCAGATGTGATGATGCCCAAGATGGACGGATTCACAATGGTAAGGCAGATCAGGCAGACCGACCAACAGACCCCCGTCCTCTTCCTGACAGCAAGATCTGCCATAGATGATGTTGTGGAAGGCTTTGAACTCGGAGCAAACGACTATCTCAAGAAACCCTTCGGAATGATGGAACTGATCGTCAGGCTGCGCTCATTGGCTGGTAGAAGGCAGGTACAGACCGCTTCTGTTCCTCAGATATACAGGATAGGTGAATTCACATTTCATCCGGACACTCTCCGTCTCGAATATGCCGGCACATCTGAAGAACTCTCACCACGCGAGGCAAAGATCCTCGAACTTCTCTGTGCAAGCAAAGGAGAGACCCTCTACACAAGACCTCTCCTTCTGGAAATATGGGGCGACGACGATTTTTTCAACTCCCGCAGCCTTCAGGTATTCATCTCCAAACTCCGCCGCCGTCTCGAACCCGACCCACGCATCCGCATCGTGAACGTGCGAGGCGAAGGCTATAAATTGCTGGTGAACGAATAAGAATTCCGGTCAGAAGATCTATGTCCTCTGACCGAAACGGTGCATATAACACTAATTATCTGGCTTCTACATCCTGCTTTTCTGCTGTTCACCTGCTCCTGTACCCTTATATTTGCTTCTTGCACTATTGAAGTTGTACCTTATAGTCAGGACGAATTCTCTGGAATCAAACTCATTCTTCTGGTGAATCTCATAAATGTCGCTGATCATACGCACAATATCGCCGCGACCTTTGAACAGGTCAACGCCCTTGAGTTCGACACTTAAAGCATCATTGAGGAATGATTTTCTAAGAGATATATCCAGCTGATGCGTAGGTTTCATCAATTCATATATATACTGGTTTCCTTTACCTGTATAGTTATAATCCAGAGTAGCCATAAAGCCCTTAGGAATCTTGAATGTGTTTCCGAATCCCACAAATGTAATCGGCTTGCCAAGTTTCGCTGCCTTTCCAAGATAATCTGTTTCCAGCCACTGTTTCTGTACTCCGACATTCAGTCTCGGATACCAGAATGATATTGTAGGAGAAGCCGACAGCATAGCCTGTACTCTCGGAATGTTCCTGTCAAAGTTAGTATAGTGCAGCATTATTATATTCTCAAGATCTTCCGGTGCTGTTCCCCAGTGCAGAATCTTCCTTTGCTCCACCTGATAACTTGCGGAGAACTGAAGAAACTTCCAAACGGCAGCAAATGATAAATCGTGATTGATCTCAGGCACAAGGTAAGGATTTCCCTTTGTGTAACTATATCTGTCAATATACTGGATGGCATTTGTCAGATTCCGATATGAAGGTCTCGATGTCTTTACTGCGTAACTGAGCTGGAACTGAAACTTACCGGCCTGAGCATTGAATGATGCATTGGGATAGAAATTACTGAAGGTACGGCTCTGATCTTCCTGAAGAATGTCGTTTTCGTAATAATTGAATGAAAGGTATTCATACCTTACTCCTGCTGATATGCTTCCGAATTTCAAAGGATACATATATTCCACAAAGGCATTGGCGTTGTCTTCCTGAATTGTCGTAAACGCATCCGGCACATAACCCTCCGCATTCATATACTCATCATCCCGATGGGTATATGTGTATTCCGTGCCGGCAGTAAGGCTGCCACCGAACAAAGAATATGTAAGTATAAGTTTTGAGGCATATAGCCTGTTGCGGGTATCACTGACGGTATTCACTACTCTGTTATCCTGCATTTCGCTCAACTCATCATATTTCTGCCTTTCAACATTTCTGCTGTCGTGAAAATCTGCGTTAAAATCTATATTGAGTTTGCCGACGGTACCATTGTAATACATATT
>JAGAIM010000219.1 GCA_017626555.1 Bacteroidales bacterium | reverse complement strand
ATTGAACCCCAATGCTGTGGTCAATCCGTAATCCTTGCCGGAGAAATACGCATCCTGCTTCAATACCAACGGTGACGAAGAGTGAAGGCTCTGCACGATTTCAGTATCCTGATAATACTCGGACTGGTTGAAACTCAAAGTACCGAAAATATCGAATCCTTTGTGCCTGTAGTTCATATTAAGCGTCTCATACAGGTCTGTGTTTTCTGACTGATACCAGGTCGAGCGAAGATTGAATCCGAATCCGTCACCCTCCCTCTTTATCGTCTTGATCCGTATGACAGCCTTCACTGTTGCATCGTACCTGGCACCAGGATTCTGCACCACATCGACACTCTTGATATCGCTGGAGTTAAGGAGCTCGAGTTCAGAAATATCCCTAACAAGACGGCCGTTGATATATATGACCGGTGCACCTTTGCCAAACACCTCAATGCCATCATTCTTTTGGATTACACCCGGCAACATCTTCAGTACATCATTTGCCGAACCTGCATCTGCAAGCACACTGTTCTCTATATTAGTAACAAAAGCATCTCCTACTATTTGTGTCTTTGGTAACACTGCCTTCACCACAACCTTGTCAAGCATTTCCGCATCAGGTTCCATCCTTATGACCCCGAAATCATTGTCTTTAATGGTTATAAATTGCGTCCTGTAACTGACAAAGGACACCTGAAGTATTGAGGCTTCAGGATGTAGGGATAAAATAAATACACCGCAAGTGTCTGTCACCGTACCCGCAATAAATGTAGAATCTGTTTTATGTAAAACCACATTTGCAAATGCAAGCGGCTCATTATTCTCGTCAACCACCTTACCGGTTATGGCTTGAGCAAGTGCGTTGTGGCAGATGGACAGAAATATGGTGGCCACTATTAACTTTAATACTGTTTTATGTATCATCATAACAACTGATTTTGTTGCAAAGTTACGTGGAAAGTCATTTATATCTACCTTATGATAAAACTTTCTCAGACTGCAACCCCTTTTGTAACTTATTGATTATGCATTAGTTGCAAGTGCGTAAAAATATAAAAGTTTATATCGTGGTTCTGATGACTTTATATGATGGGTGCAAACTGGAATTCAACGAGAAAAAAGCATTACCTTTACGGAAAAGAAACATTATGCGGATATACTTATTCATACTCATATCTTTTCTGGTCAGTTGCACAAATCATCTGACTAAGTCCGACTATGAACAAATATTGGATGCGGCCGAGACCTTACTTAATGAAGGAGAATCATTAAGTGAGGAAACATCTCTCTGTGAAGCATTGGAGTATTACCGTAATCTGGAGCCGAAGGACTCGACACGATTAACTCAAGCAACTATCCTTACAGCATACCATTATTGGTGGAGAGGAGACAAGACGCAAGCATTTCAGTTATTGGAGGCTCTTGCCGAGACTGACAATAGCGCTTTAGAGGTATTGTACGATTTGGCATCGAAAGACTACGATTTCGAGGCTGCGTATGGCTATATGTGTCGGATACTGCAAGATGAAAGTGCCAGAAATCTAGATAACCTTCATTCATTGGCAACGCTATACTTCTATATGGACAGGAAGGATGACTGCATACGCTTGTTTGAAGAACTGCCTCAATATATAAAGACATCCAGAGATTCCGTCCGTTATTTTGAGAGAATCCTTCCCAATCATGCCGACATCATAAGCGAATGCGGGGATATTGAGAAGGCTATAGAACTTCAGGAAACAGTTGTGAACCACTTTATCGGTCAGGATAACTGGTGGGTTGCAAAAGCATACCTGTCTCTTGCGCGCTACTAT
>JAGAIM010000030.1 GCA_017626555.1 Bacteroidales bacterium | reverse complement strand
GACGAGTTCATAGCAGAGGTCGAATGGAAACTTAATAACAGACCCCGCAAATCGCTCGGTTATCTGACTCCGTTGGAATATTGTAGAAAAATGTTTAACTTTGACTTTCGCCAGTGTTGCACTGGCAGTTAAAATTCAGCGCTGATATTTCAGTAATGACTGCGAGAAATATCACAGTAATGATAAACTTCAGACTGCGTTGGAGATTCATTTTGCACATTGTATTACAGCATTTGTAATTTAATATACGTATGTCAGACTGAAATAGGGGATTTTATTCAAAAGAAAATCACCCATGTGTGCTTTTATGTCGTTTTATTAGATAAATTATTTGTATATGAGATGGTTTTTGACGGCTGCTATGGCCTTTTTGATGACTTCAGTTATTGTTGCTGCTCCAAAATCTTATGAACTTTCCTCACCTGATGGGACTGTCAGAACGGTAGTGACAATCGGTGATGATGTGAATTACAGTGTGTGGAAAAATTCCGACCAACTTCTCAATCCTTCGGTGATCTCAATGGATCTGATGGACGGGAGTTCGTATGATGCATCCGTTAAGCTGCAGAAGGTTGAACGCAGTACCGTTGACAATACTCTGGATGCTCTTTTCTATAAGAAGGACAAGGTCAGGGAAAACTATAATGAGCTGAAGCTGCGATTCCGTACCTATGACCTGATTTTCAGGGCATATGATGCCGGAGTGGCCTACCGTTTCGTGTCAAAGTCAAAGGCTCCTTTCAAAGTGAAGGGAGAGGTCGCAGAATTTTCTTTCCCGGAGGACTGGAATGCTTATGTACCATATGTGAGAGCAAGGGCCAAGGGTTTTGAGAACCAGTTCTGGAATTCGTTTGAAAACAGATATGAGAATCTCCCTATGTCATCATGGGATACAGAAAGACTGGCTTTCCTTCCTCTGATGGTACAGTCTCCTCAAGGATATAAGATAAATATCATGGAGTCGGATCTGACAGATTATCCAGGAATGTATCTGTACAATTCAGACGGTGATTCCACTCTTGAAGCAGTATTTCCGCGTTATCCGAAAGATGTTGAGCAGGGTGGTCACAATATGCTTCAGGGGGTGGTAAAGAGCCGTGAGGAGTATATCGCCGAATATGATGGCGCTACCGCTTTCCCATGGAGAATAGTCAACATCAGTACCGAGGACAAGGAGATGCTGGACAACGACCTTGTATGGCTTCTCGGTGCTCCGGCCGATCCGTCTGCAGACTGGTCCTGGGTAAAGCCCGGCAAGGTTGCATGGGACTGGTGGAACGACTGGAATCTGACAGGTGTCGATTTCAAGGCAGGAGTCAATAATGCCACATATGAATACTATATAGATTTTGCTTCCAGAAACGGTATCGAGTATGTCATTCTCGATGAGGGATGGGCAGTGAATCTTGAGGCAGACCTGTTCAAGGTGGTCCCTGAGATTGATCTTGAGAGACTTGTTGCATATGCTGCCGAGAGAAATGTCGGCCTGGTGCTCTGGGCCGGATATTGGGCATTTGACAAGGATATGGAAAAGATCTGCGAGCACTATGCCAAGATGGGAATCAAGGGATGGAAGGTGGACTTTATGGACAGGGATGACCAGGTTGTGGTTGACTTCTATACAAGAGCTGCTGCGACAGCTGCAAAATACCGTCAGTTCGTCGATTTCCATGGCGGTTATGAGCCTTCAGGACT
>JAGAIM010000218.1 GCA_017626555.1 Bacteroidales bacterium | reverse complement strand
GTTATAAGTGTTGTTTTCGTGTTTCCTTAATGGCCGCCATTGGGGATTATTTTTCCTCAAAACTGATGGCGAAACCGCCGGTGGTGATTCGTTGGGTGGCGATAATTTGCAGTTCGGATATGTTATCTTACCGTTCGTCCTATTTGTTTGATGGTATGTTTGTTTTTGTTGGTGTAGGAATATAAATTTGTAGAGATTTTGCCTACGGCAATGGAATTTCACTGAAACTATAACTGAAACAATACGATAATGAAAAAAATTATTACTGATCTCTCTCTTTCCAGAGAGTATGCGTCACCTGAAATGACGGTGATGGGAATCCATTCTGAAGGAATTTTGTGTGCAAGCGACAAGACCGGCACTATTGACGATTGGGGCGAAGATGAATTGCTCTGGGACTAACCTTTAAAGTTTGCAGAAATGAGAAAATTTTATTCTTTTATGCTGGCAGCGGTTGCTGCAGCAGTTGCCGTATCTTGCACTGAAGAATTTCAGGAGAAGGACCAGCGTCCAGCAGGCGAGACGGTAACTTTTACTGCCTCTGTTGATGGAGCAGATACCAAGACTGTCCTTGACGGAAAGAAGTCTATGTGGAAAAATGGTGATGCAATCACTATCCATAATGGTACCAAGGGATTTGACTTTACAACAGCCGATGAAGGAACAACGGCCGATTTCTCGTATGATGGCGGTGATTTCACTGCTGAAAACGGTGTGATGGCTGTCTATCCTGCAGGAGAATATACTGCTGACGTTGCGAAAAGAACTGTGAAGGCATCAATTCCTACCTGGCAGCAGGCTGTGGCTGGTTCATACAATCCGTCTGCTGCTCTTGCTGTGGCTTATTCGGAAACCAATTCTCTCGAATTCAGGAACGCTGTCGCTCTTCTGAAGTTCCGTGTAAGCAATCCTAATGTCTCTCACGTGACATTCTTTTCCAATGCGGGTGAAGCAATTACCGGTGATGTGGAGGTTGTCCTCGATGAGGATAACGCCATTGAGTCGGTGACCCCTCTCAAGACTCCTACTTCTGTGTGGGTTGATGAGGTAGAGACTATTGAAGACCAGTACAGGACATACGTTGAAATATTTGCATACCAGAATGAAGATAATAAGTTCTTTGCTGTAGGCAAGGATTATTATATCGCTATCGCTCCTCAGACATTCTCTCAGGGCTACGGTATCGAATTTTCATTCGATGACAACAAGAATTCAAAGTTCAAGGTAAGGGAATATACCAAGGGTTCTGTTACTCTCGAGGCAGGAGTCATCTATGATATGGGAGAACTTGAGTATGAGGCTGTCGTTCCTGAGACTGCTTCTACTGTATATCTGAAGCCTTGTGTATGGGATGTTGATGATGCGTGGTATTCTGCACATTTCTGGGGAACTTCAGGAGATGCTGATGTAAGATTGACCGATGATGACAATGACGGTATCTGGGAAGTTGATGTACCGGAAGGAATGACAAACGTTATCTTCTGCAGAATGAATCCTGAATATCAGGAGTTTGGCTGGGATGTAAAAGAAGGCGAGGGCGAAAATGAAGTTGTGGTAGAGGATCACGTATGGAATCAGAGCGTTGACCTTACTGTTCCGGCTGATGATGTCAATTGCTATGTGATCAAGAATTGGGATTCGGCAGAGTGGATGACTCTCGATGCTGCTGCTGATTATGAATATGTTCCGGTTGATCCTACTCCGGATCAGACTGTGGCTTGGGCAATTGCAGGAACATTCAACTCTTGGAGTACTACAGAGACTCCGATGACTCTTGAAGGTGACTTCTATGTGGCAAGGAATGTAACAGGTCTGAATTATACTCAGCCTGCAGGTGAGGAGACAGGTTCTGCTACAGGTTTCAAGTTTGTTGAGAATGGAGAGTCCTGGAGAGGTGGAGAAGGTCAGGTGACAGAAGGAGTCTGGGATTGGATATGGGAAGATAATGGCGGAAACATTTATGTGGATGGCGCATCGGAGTCTTCTGAATATGATATATATCTCAATCCGACTACAAGAAAATTTGTCATCGTGAAGTCAGGCTCATCAATGCCTGAGGATAAGCCTGCAGAGACTCCTGAGGCGGCAAATTGGGGAATATGCGGCTCTTTCACAGGATGGAGCAGTGATGTGGTTATGACCCAGGTCAGTGACTATTATATTGCTGAGGATGTTGAGATGGTAGCCGGCTCAGAGTTTAAGTTCCGTGTAGATGGCGATTGGAAGAATGGTGAACTGACTTATGTCGGTGTCATCGAAGCAGGCAAGGAATATACATTATCTGTGGCGAGTGGTAATATTTCAGTCCTTGAAAGTGGTATTTATGACGTATATCTTTGGCCATCCGATCTGAAGATGAAGATCGAGAAGGTGGGAAGTCTTGATGTGGAGGAACCGGATGCTGCAGGCACCTGGAGTATGGTCGGCAGTTTCAACGGATGGAATGCGGAGGAGACAACATATACGATGACAACAGAAGGAAAGTGGTTCGTATATCGCGGTTTTACTCTGGCCAGTGATGCGGAGGTGAAATTTGTCGAGAACTATGCCTGGGGCACTAACAGGGGTGGAATCTGGAACGCAGTAAATGAGCCTGTCGGTGTCAGTCAGGATGGAAAAAATATTGCTGTTCCTGCCGGAACATACGACGTTTATATGAATGGAAGCAAGACATTGGTGTATTTTATGACACCTGGTTCAACTCCCAATAATTAATTGATAATCACTTATGAAAATCAATTTCTGGAAGTCTGCGGTTTTATTGGCCGCAATAATGGGATTAACATCCTGTGAGGAGGAACTCAAATCTCCGGAGTCGATGATTCCGGAAGGAGTTCCTGTTTACACAGCATATACGGATGGTGCGGATACCAAGACAGTCCTTGAGGGCGTGAAATCTCTTTGGGCTAAGGGAGATGCGATAACCGTCCATAACGGCAGCAAGGGATTCAAGTTTACATCATCATTGACTTCGGCATCTGCCAAAGCAGATTTCTATTATGATGGCAAGGATTATTCCTCTAATGGAAGTGTGATAGCCGTATATCCGTACGATGCCACTTGCACTGCCGATCCTGTTGCCAGAACTCTGGTCAAGAGGCTTGATCCTTGGCATCAGGTAGTATCTGGTTCGTATAATCCGAATGCTGCTGTCGCGGTGGCATATTCGGAAAATTCAACCCTTCAGTTCAGGAATGCTGTGGCTCTTCTCAAGTTTACTGTGAAGAACTCCAACATCACTCACGTGCTCTTCTCGGGAAATGACTCGGAACCTGTTGCCGGCGACCTTAAGATCACTTTGAATGAAGATGGCAGCATTCAGTCTGTTGTGCCGCAGCAGACAACTATTGACGGTAAGACATCATATTGTACCTACGCTGAACTTTATGCCTATAAAAGTGATAGCGACAAGCATTTCAAGGAGGGCGAAACCTATTATATGGCAATCGCTCCTCAGACCTTCAATAAAGGATATTCTGTAAAGATCAGAGTGAATGATGGTGCTGAGAAAGTTGTAAAGACTTACACCAAGGGAAAGGCGGAACTCAAGGCAGGAGTGATCTATGATATGGGCGAAGTCGGATATGCCGCTCAGGAGTCAGGTCTGACAACCCTCTATCTTAAGCCTAACTCCAACTGGAAGGCAGACAATGCTCGATTTGCAGCATATTTCTTCGGAGATGGTGATACTTGGGTCTCTATGACCGGTCCTGATTCGGAAGGTATTTACGAATGTTCTATTCCGGCTGGTAGCGATTACACTCACGTTATCTTCTGTAGAATGAATCCGTCTGAAAAGGCCAACAATTGGGATAACAAATGGAATCAGACCCTGGATCTTGACTTGTCGGAAGTTAAGGCAGATGAGAACTGCTATAAGGTTGCACCGGGTTCCTGGGATAAGGGAAATGGCGAGTGGATGTCAAGGAATGAGGCTGCTGAAGGTTATGTAACTGTCGAGAAATCAATGCCTTCAGGTCTTGAGCACGGTATAAATTACAATGCCGACGGTACAGTGACTTTGGTTCTCTATGATAAGGACAAGAACGGCAAGAGTTATAAATATTGCTCTCTTCTCTGGGACGGAAACGAATGGGGAAATGACCTGATGTATTGGGACAAGAGCAAATACTGCTGGTGGATTACACTCAGTGGGCTTGATCCAGACAGGATATATAAGTTCCAGTATGGTCTTGGAAACGGTGAGCCTGGCGAGGTCAAGATCTTCGATCCATATACCGAACTTCTCTTCGACACGGATAATGACCAGTGGATTTCAGATTACAACTATCCTGATCTTGATGCCGAGTATGGAGAAAGTTATAATGCCGCATACGGCAGGGTTTCCACCTTCCAGATCAATCAGGATGAGTACAACTGGCAGATCAGCGACTATGACATTGAGGATGCTGATAATCTTGTGATTTATGAACTCCTTTTCAGGGATTTTACAGACAATGCTTATGGTGAAGGATCCGTAAAGGCCGCTATCGGTAAATTGGATTATCTGAAAGATCTCGGTGTCACAGCGGTCGAACTTATGCCGATCCAGGAGTTTGATGGCAACGACAGTTGGGGTTACGGAACTCACGCATATTTTGCAATGGATAAGGCATACGGTACCCGTAACGACTATAAGCAGTTTATAGATGAGTGCCACAAGAGGGATATGGCAGTGATTCTTGATGTTGTCTATAATCACGCTACAGGTGAAAATCCTATGGCCAAGATGTATTGGTATGGTGATGCTCCTGCGTCAAACAATCCGTGGTTCAATGTTACGTCGCCTCACGGATGGTCAGTATTCCACGACTGGAACCATAGCAGTGCAGAGGTGAGGAATTTCATCAAGAGGAATCTCACATACCTTATGGAGGAATACAAGTTCGATGGTTTCCGTTTCGACCTTACCAAAGGCTTTACACAGAATTCCGGCAAGGAGGATAGTTACGATCAGTCCCGCGTAGATTATCTGAAGGAATATAACAGCCACATCAAGAGCGTCGATCCTGAGGCTGTTATGATCTGCGAGCATTTCGTTGACGAAGAAAACTGGGAACTCGGATGGGCAGGTATCAAGGTGTGGAGAAATATGAATAATGCGTTCTGTCAGTCTCAGATGGGATGGAGTTCTGATTCAGATTTCACATCTCTGGCTTATCAGTACAATACAGGCAGCAGCCAGATATCTACTAATTTCCCATTCGGAACTTTAGTCGGATATATGGAGAGTCACGATGAGGAACGCACAAACTACAAGACTCAGAACTATGGTACTAGTACGGCAAAGACATTCGCTGTACGCCTCAAGCGTGCCGGCCTCAATGCTGCATTCTGTTTCCTTGCTCCAGGTCCGAAGATGATCTGGCAATATGGAGAACTTGGATATGATTATTCTAAGTTCTATGATTGGGACAGCAAAACGACCAAGGAAGGCGATGATATGGCCAAGACAAAGAAGAAGCCATACGTAGCGGATTCATATTTCAGCAATTCCAACAGAAAGGCATTGTATGACACCTACGCTATGATTTTGAACTTCAGGAAAGACAATCCTTCATTCTTCAGATCTGATGCTGACTTCCAATGGTATGTAAGCACAAGCCATTGGCCTGGCCGCTATATGTTCTGCAAAGATGCAAATGGCAAACGTTTCGCCGTGTTCGGCAATTTCGGATCAGGTTCTCAGACAATCTCTGTAGAACTTCCTGCCGGTGGCACTTGGTATCAGTATGATAATGGTGCTAAGTGGGAAGGCGCCCAGCATTCCGTAACTATGGCTGAAGGCCAGTTCTATATTCTGGTAAATGATAAGAGTCTTTGCCTGAATTAGGAAAATCGGTTATGTTTTTGTATATTTGGAACGGCCACCCCAGCCGTTCCTTTTTTTATGAAACGACCGATAGACAATTCCGCCCTCGTTTCCGTACTGGATCAGATGGGCATTTCAGAAATTTCTCGCGCTACGATACGTCAGTCAGGCGAGATCGCAAGGACTTTGGAGAAGACCACCGGTATTGAATTTCTGCATCTTGAGATGGGTATCCCCGGTCTCCCGCCGGCAGAAGTCGGAGTGGAGGCAGAATGTATGGCACTTAAAGCCGGCATTGCTTCCGTTTATCCAAATATGATGGGAGCACCGGAACTCAAGTCGGAAGCCTCCCGTTTTCTGAAGGCTTTTCTTGATATAGATGTCTCTCCACGTGGCTGTATTCCTACTGTGGGATCTATGCAAGGGAGTTTTTCCTCTTTCATTCTGGCTTCGCATCTGGATCCGGCTAAGGATACGGTTCTTTTCATTGATCCCGGCTTTCCTGTCCAGAGGAATCAGGTGAATATTCTTGGTATAAGAAGCGAATCCTTCGATATATATGAATACAGAGGTGACAGGCTGGCGGCCAAACTTGAGAGCCATTTCGCGACCGGACGTATTTCGGCTCTTATATATTCAAGTCCGAACAATCCGGCCTGGTTCAATCTTACAGAGGATGAACTGAAAGTCATAGGAGACCTTGCTACGCGCTATGATGTGGTGGTGATTGAAGATCTTGCATATATGTGTATGGACTTCCGCAAGCCTCTTGGCGTACCTTTCGAACCTCCTTTCCAGCCTACTGTGGCAAAATACACCGACAATTATATCATTATGATGTCGGCGTCAAAAATGTTCAGTTATGCCGGTCAGAGAATCGCGGTGCTTGCTGTGTCGGATCGTCTGTATGAACGTGAATATCCTGCACTTCAGCAGAAATATGGCATTGCACGACTGGGTGATGCATTGGTTCTCGGCATCCTCTATGCCGTGTCCTCTGGAACGAGCCATTCGGCACAATATGCCCTTGCTGCTATGTTCAAGGCGGCTTGTGACGGAAGGCTCGACTTTGTCGCTGCCACGTCTGAATATGCTCGCAGGGCATCCCTGACCAAGAAAATGTTCCTTGACAACGGATTCCATATAGTATATAGCAAGGATGGCGACGAGGATGTGAGTGATGGCTTCTTCTACACGGTAGGCTATGGCTCGCTGACAGGTGCGGAACTGATGCGTGATCTGATGTTGACAGGAATATGTTCCATATCGCTCTCCCTCACAGGCAGCGCCCAGAACGGAGTCCGCATTTGCGTGTCCCAACTCAACCGTCCGGAGCAGTTTGACCTTCTGGAGCAGCGTCTCCGCCTTTTTGCTTCATTCCATCCGTAAAAATGCTGATTTTGCGGGTGACCTGTTGATAATCAGCACACTCCTCCGTAAATGAGCCGTTTCTACGGACAAACAACCAGATACTATGAAAATAATGACAGCGGCCGAGGCCGTACAGTTGATAAATTCCGGTGAAAGCATCTATATCCAGGGAAGTACATCCATACCGGAGGTGCTTTCTCAGGCTCTTGCAGATAGAGGCGGTGAACTTCGCGACGTGACCATATATGCCGCTTTTGCCGTGGGGCGCTCTGAGGCTCCATACTGTAAGCCGGAGTATAAGGATTCATTCAATGTCAAGAGCCTCTTTGTGGCCAATAATATCCGTAAATGGCTTGCTGCAGGCTATGGCTCGACGATTCCTGCTTTCCTGGGCGAGATTCCGGGCTTGTTCCGAGACGGTACTCTTCCGCTCGATGCCGTATTCCTGAATGTATCGCCACCGAATGACGAGGGTTATTGCTCCTTCGGAGTTTCTGCTGACCTTGCCGTTTCAGCGACCGAGTGTGCTCGTAAGGTCATCGTTCAGATTAATAAATCTATGCCGTTTTCATACGGTGACGCATTGATACACGTTTCAAGAATCGATGCTGCTGTCGAAGTTGATGATCCTCTTGTGGAAGTGCCCACAGCCGTACCGACAGAGATTGATTCTGCCATAGGCCGCTACATAGCGGAAATGATTCCCGACGGTGCCACTCTTCAGATCGGGGTGGGAGGCATTCCTAATGCTGTGCTTGCTTCCCTGAAGGATCATCAGCATCTGGGGCTTCACACAGAGGCAATGACTGATGGCGTTCTCCCTCTTCTGGAAAGCGGAGTTATCGACAATTCCTGCAAGAAGATTCTTCCCGGTATTTCCGTTGCTTCACTTGCCTTGGGATCCCGCAAGCTATATGATTTTATGGACTATCGTAAAGATCTGCTGCTCAAGGATGTTGCCTGGACCAACCATCCATTCCGCATAGCGCAGAATCCGAAGGTGATGGCCATCAATTCTGCCGTTGAAGTCGATCTTACCGGCCAGGTCTGCGCCGATTCAGTCGGCACGCGCATAATATCCGGTGTGGGAGGACAGCACGACTTTATGTACGGCGGCTCTCTCTCCGAGGGTGGAAAGACTTTCATCGCAATTCCTTCGCTCACCGAAAAGGGTCTCTCCAAAATCAAACCGGTACTCACCGAAGGAGCCGGTGTCGTGACCACACGCCATTTCGTCCAGAATATCGTTACAGAATATGGAGTGGCTCAACTTCGTGGCAAGACATTGGCCGAACGTGCCCGTGCCCTTATCGATATCGCCCATCCTTCCGTCCGTGAGGAACTGGACCGTGCTGCCGCTGCCCGTTTCGGCCATACCTATCTGCGCCTGAAATAGTATCAGACCCTATCGCCCTGATCTGCAATCAGTTACGTTTCCTGCGTGCTCCCCCAAGTGCGGCACGTAGAATGCGTAATATGCTGATACACACTGTATTATCCTCCTCTCATTTGCTCGCCCCAACTATAAAATAGTAGTTTTTCCGGATAAATTGCAAGAACATAAAATTTATTCACCACATTTTTCTTTTTTTTAAATAGAGTTTCTAGTATTCCCGATAGATTTGTGCAGAGGAAATCACCGCAAAGGTGGAGTTTAACCTCCTGATTGTCAATTGATTATTGCGTCTGCGTGCCTCACCCGGTACGGCACGGATAAGAGGTAATAGGTTGATAGTCAAAGATATAGACATTGCTAAAATTTGTCGAGATATGAGAAAGAAGAGAAGATTTTACAAAGATGTCCCGAATCACATCTATCAGAGAGCTCATAATGGGTTCAACCTTTTTTATTGCGATGAAGATCGCCTGGTATTTTATACCATTTTTTCGGTATGTGCAAAAACCGCTGCTGATGTCAAGGTGCTTGGATTATGCCTTATGTATGATCATTTCCACTCTTTGCTTATTTCAGAAAAGGTGGAATCCATCAGCGCTTTTATGGATCATTGCACGTCCTGGTTTGCCCGTGTCTTCAACGAGTCTATAGGCAGAAAAGGACGTCTTTTCCATAAGAATTTCGGAAGCGCTCCCAAATGGGGGCTGAAAAAGATACATTCTGCTATAGCATATCTCTTCAACAATCCGGTCGAGAAACAACTGTGTGTAAAGGCAGAGCAATTCAGGTGGAGTTTTCTGCCATATATCAATGACACTAATCCTTTTTCCAGAAAAACTGCTCCACGTAAAATGCCTGTTGCTTTAAAACGAGCCCGAAAAGAGGTCGATTGGATGTGCAGTGTAGGTGAGCCGGTCAATTATCCTGCGCTTAAAAGATGGCGTAACAGCCTTGATAGCAAGCAGTGGGAAGAATTGATCGATTATATTATAGTCAGGTACTGTCCATTTGATTACAGTGACTTGGTCGCATATTATGATTCATACGATAGTATGTTGACAGCGATTAACTCCAATACCGGAGGAGAATATGATCTGAGGGAGGAATTCAATGCATTCTCTGACCAGGCCTATGGTGAAATGTTGTCATATTGCCGCCGTACGATGGATGATGCGGTTGTGCGGAGGCTGATTATGTGGCCGGAAGATAGGAAGATGGACTTGTTCCGGCAGTTGAAGGTGGTTACATCTGCTACAGATAGACAGATATGCAAATTCCTGCACATTGATATCAGAGGGTAATTCTTTGATATATAGCGTGTTATGCGATATGCGTGCAGGGGAAGGGGGAGCACGTGGAATATGTAAACGGTTGATGGATAGGGAGTTGGTGTTTTCTGTAATGTTTTGAGGAAAAATTGCTATATTTGTAAAATGGGTCAGTGGCCTGAAATTGGCAGCAGGATTGCTGATCCGGATACAGTATGGAGAAAAAGAACGATTATATTGAGATTCAGGGAGCAAAGGCTCACAACCTGAAAGGAGCCTCGCTGGCGATACCGCGTGGCAAGTTCGTAGTGGTGACCGGCCTGAGCGGAAGCGGCAAGTCGTCTCTTGCATTCGACACTATATATGCAGAGGGACAGAGACGGTATATGGATACGCTTTCGACATACGCCAAGCATTTTATGGGTATATTGGAGAAGCCTGAGGTCGAGTCTATTACGGGCCTTAGTCCCATCATTGCGATAGAGCAGAAGACCACTGGTAACAATCCTCGCTCCACCGTCGGCACTATAACCGAAATATATGATTTCCTCCGACTTCTTTATGCGAGGGCTTCCACTGCATATTCCCCTCAGACAGGCAAGCCGATGGTGAGATATACGGACGAGCAGATTGTTTCCCTGATAATGGAGAACTATAATGATCGTAAATGCTATCTTCTTGCTCCGGTGGTGAAGGGACGCAAAGGTCATTATAAGGAACTTCTGGAGCAGATGCGCAAGAGGGGATATACCCAGGTACGTATCGATGGAGAACTTTTCGACTTGACGGAAGTGACGGCATTGGATCGCTACAAGGCTCATTTCATAGAATTGGTCATTGATCGTCTGAAACCGACTCAGAAGGATGAAAAGCGTATAAAGTCATCAGTGGTGTCTGCTTTGAATTTCGGTAAGGGATCGTTGGCAATAATGGATATGGAGACACAGGAAGTGCATCATTTCTCCAAGCATCTCGTATGCCCGGATACTGGAATCTCTCTTGCCGAACCGGCTCCGCATTCCTTCTCATTCAATTCACCACAGGGCTATTGTCCTCATTGCAAGGGACTTGGAATCATAGTCGATGTGAATATGGATACTATCATTCCTGATCGCTCTGTTTCCATAGCAGACGGAGGAATCGTGCCTTTGGGCAAGATCCGTGAGACAAAGAAATTCGATGTAATAAGGTCGATAGCACGTAAATATAATTTTTCTCTTTACGATCCGATAGATGAGTTGCCGGATGAAGTCATTTCCCTGATTGTATTCGGTTCGGATGAACTTTTCCGAGTGGGAGAAGGTGCCTCTTCAGAAATGGTTTCATTCTCCGGCATTGTCGGCGATATACACGAAAAGGTCGTATGTCCTGTATGTGGCGGTACGAGACTCAACAAGGAGACCACGTATTTCAAGATAGATGGAAAGACTATATCGGAGGTCGCAGCGATGGAGATAGGCCAACTTGACAGTTGGCTGCGTGCTCTCGACAGAGTGTTCGGTAACAGGGAAAGCATCATTGCCCGTGATATTCTTAAGGAACTGAAGGACAGAGTGTCCTTCCTTCTTGATGTAGGACTGGACTATCTTTCGCTCGATCGTGCAACTTCCTCATTATCAGGAGGAGAGAGTCAGAGAATCAGGCTTGTGACACAGATAGGCTCTAAACTGGTCAATGTCCTTTACATTCTGGACGAGCCATCCATAGGCCTGCATCAGCGCGATAATCGTAAATTGATAGCATCGCTCAAGAAACTTCGCGACGAGGGTAATTCTGTGATGGTGGTGGAACACGATGCCGAGACTATGATGTCGGCAGACTGGCTGGTGGATGTGGGGCCGGGAGCCGGTGAAGAAGGCGGAAGAATATGCTATAACGGTACATTGGAAGGGATAGCAGAGGGGAATTCCACCACTCTTGATTATCTTCTCGGCCGCAAGAGCATTGAGGTGCCCGCTGAGCGTAGAAAAGGCAACGGATTGACTTTGGGGATCCGCGGTGCCAGAGGCAACAATCTGAAGAATGTCGATGTCGATTTCCCGTTGGGAATGCTCATCGGTGTCGCCGGAGTGAGCGGAAGCGGCAAATCGTCCCTGATCAATGAAACCCTGATGCCTGTGCTCAAGAACAAGTTCTACAATGCAAAGATGCAGCCCCTGCCGTACGACAGTATTGTAGGTATCGAAAATATAGACAAACTGATCGAGATAGACCAAAGCCCAATAGGACGTACGCCGCGCAGCAATCCGGCCACGTTCACCGGAGTGTTCAATGATATAAGGAATCTTTTCGAGGCTACACCGGATGCGAAGGTGCGTGGCTTCAAGGCCGGCAGATTCTCATTCAATGTCGCAGGAGGACGTTGTGAAGAGTGCAAGGGAGCGGGCATCAAGGTCATCGAGATGAACTTCCTCCCATCCGTGAATGTAGTGTGCAGTGAGTGTCGCGGGCGTAGATATAAGAATGACACGCTTGCCGTAAAATATAAAGGCAAGAACATAAATGACGTGCTTGAAATGTCGATAAGCGAGGCATACGATTTCTTCAGGAATATTCCTACCATCGCCCCTAAATTGAAGACACTTGTAGATGTCGGCCTTGGATATGTGCGGCTTGGTCAGTCTGCTGTCACGCTTTCAGGAGGAGAAAGCCAGAGAATGAAACTTGCGGCAGAATTGGCGCGCAAGGGCACCGGAAATACTCTTTACATCCTGGATGAGCCGACCACCGGTCTGCATTTTGATGATATCAAGGTGCTGTTGGATGTGCTTCAGCAACTTGTGGAGCAAGGAAATACAGTCATCATAATCGAGCATAATCTGGATGTCCTCAAATCTGTTGATTATTTGTTTGATATGGGACCTGAGGGCGGAAAGAAGGGCGGTCTGATAGTGGCGGAAGGTACTCCGGAGCGCCTTGCAGAAGATCCTGCATCCGTGACAGGGCCATTTCTTAGGGAAATATTAATGAATCAGACTTCTTTGTGATATGGAAGATATCAGAATCTATTGTGAAAATTCTCAGTCTTATATGAGTGTCCCTATGGGAATAACCCTTAAAGAGGTGTCCCGGACACTTGGCGGACTGGAGTTCAATGATGAGAATCCTTTGCTGGCGGCACTGGTTGACAATAAACTCAAGTCATTGGATTACAAGGTGATCAATCCACATAATGTGAGATTTGTCGGCTACGATCATCCGGATGGAAGGCGCACTTACATCCGTTCTCTTTGCTTTGTCCTTCAAAAGGTGGTGAGAGATATGTATCCGGCCAAGGTCCTGGCAATAGACTACTCTCTTCCTAGCGGACTGTATTGCGAGATCCGTGAGGCCGAGCCTATGGAAGATGGCCGTCCTAAAGTGTTTTTTGTGACGGATGATGAACTCCAGACCATAGAGGACAAGATGCAGTCCCTTATAGATGCCGACCAGCCTTTCGGTAAGAAGATGCTCAGTCTGAAAGAATGCGAGGCTTTGTTTACTCATAATGGCCAGACAGAAAAGGTCAATCTTTTAAAGACCATAGGCAGATTTAATTATAATGTGTATTTTCTTGATGGTCAGGCTGATACGTTTTATGGGCCTCTGGCACCCTCGACCGGATGCCTCAAGACGTTCAATATAATAGGATTCAACAACGGGTTCTGTCTGCAGTATCCGATGGATGGAGATTTCGGCAAGGTACTTCCAATGAAGCGTCAGTCGAAACTTGCGACCGCCCTGAAGGAACATTCGGATTGGTGTTCTGTTATGGGTGTTAAGGGGGTTGGTACGCTCAATAAAAAGGTTCTTTCAGGTGAGATTATCGATCTCATCAATCTTTCAGAGGCTCTTCACGAGAGGAAATATGCAGATATAGCAGACCAGATATATGCCCGTCGCGGCTCTGTGAAGATCGTGTTCATAGCGGGGCCTTCCAGCAGTGGAAAGACTTCCACTTCCAAGCGTCTGGCTCTTCAATGCCGTATTTTAGGTTTGAACCCTAAAGTTATCGAACTTGATAACTATTTCGTTGATAGAGAGTTGACCCCTAAGGATGAGAATGGTGAATATGATTTCGAGTGCCTCGGAGCGATGGATCTCAAACTGCTTGGACAGCAACTGAACGATCTTCTTGCCGGTCAGGAGGTGGAAATACCGCGTTTCGACTTCAAGGAAGGCCGGAAATATTTTGAGGGGAATTTTATGAGTCTGCACGAGAAGGATATTCTGATAATGGAAGGTATCCACGCCCTTAATCCGGCTATGATTCCCGATGTAGATAATTCGAAGGTCTTCCGTGTATATGCTTCGGCGCTGACTTCTCTTTCAATAGACGAGAACAACAATATCTCTACATCTGATAACCGTATGCTCCGTCGAATGATACGTGACAACCGTACCAGGGGAATAGTTCCGGAGAATACTATTACAATGTGGCAGAGTGTCAGGAGGGGAGAAAACCGCAATATATTTCCGTATCAGGAAAATGCCGACGCCGTGTTCAATTCGGCTCATATCTTTGAACTTCCGGTGCTGAAATATTATGCCGAGCCGCTCCTGCGTCGTATATCTCCGTCATCTCCGGCATATACCGAGGCGTCCAGGATGCTGAAGTTCCTGGATTATATCGTCGCACTGACTCCAGCAGAGATGGCAGCGATTCCTCCTACATCCATTTTGAGAGAATTCATTGATGGCCAAATGCTGTGACACCTAATCTGCTGAACAATAGTCAGTTACATCAAATGCCTGCTGCATATCTGCAGCAGGCATTTGATGTAAGTTGTTGAATAACAGGTGTTTGTGTGACTACATTATCGGGAACCAGATGAAGACGGCGCAGTCCCACAAGGCGTGCGAAAGGATTATTGCGCCGAATTTTTCAGGGAAGAAACGATAGGCAAGTCCCCATACAAAGCCGGCCACCATCGCTGCCATAATCAGCATAAAGTTGAATTTCGACAGATGTACCAGGCCATAGACCAGCGTTGTCACTATGAAGCCGATGTTGGGATTCCAGCGTGCTGAAAGACGGTTCTGGATACATCCTCTCCAGAAAATCTCCTCTGCAGGTCCGATAATGAACAGCATCAGCAGGCTCAACACCCACGGATTTTCACCGTCCTTCATACCATAAATGCTGTCCACCTGAGGTCTGGCAAAGTCGAAGAGCAGGGTGGAGAAGAATTCTCCGAGCCAGAATATTCCCCATAAGACAGCAGCCAGTCCTATGCCCAGCAGAATGTTGCTCAGGTCAAACTGCACATCCTTCCACCACTGCGGCCGTGCCCAGAATGTGAAGAATGTCAGGGTCGCTCCCGAGCAGGTCATCATCACCCAGAAATTTACGTGAGGCGCGGTCCAGGGAGAGAACATTATAGTCCAAAGAACGGCCGCCAGGCAGATGCCGACGACCGGTTTCCTTAGTGATATATTGTTGGAATTCATTTGCTTAGATGAATTTGGCGACAATGAATGCAAGCGTCAGCAGGGCTGAGAACATCAACTGAAGGTTTGCTGTCCTTACGTCCAGATCGGCTATTACACCCGAGCCTCCTTCCAGCGAGTGCATCATAGTCTTTGCACATCCGATGGCAACTGCAAGGGTTAGGAATATAGCGATGGTGGTAAGAGGCATCAGACCCATAATGGAGAGAACTCCTATCCATACGAATGGGAAAATGACCTCGAATCCGTACAATATGGCAGAAGCCTTGTGACCCAATCCCATAGCCATTGTCTTAATGCCGGCGCGACGGTCGGTGATAGTGTCGCGGGTGTTGTTTGAATGAAGGATGCCGTCGGTGATGAGTCCTACGGGAAGGGCTATCAGAAGTACGCTCCAGTCGATTGCTCCTGTTGTGACGAATGATGTTCCGATGGTAGGGAGGAAAGCGTATGCCATCAGGATGACCAGGTCACCTAAGGCATTGTATTTCAGCATAGGGTATAGGAGTGTACATAATACTCCTCCGAGTCCGATCCACAGAAGCGGGAGTCCGGTCAGTGCCATCAGTGCAAGTCCGGCAAGCGTTGCAACTACAGTAAGGGAAAGTGAGAGACGGAAAATCTCTTTTTCGCTGAACATACCGGTAGTCAGAGTTTTTGCTCCGAATGTGTCATCAGCGTCAACTTTCTTCTTGAAGTCGAAATAATCGCTCCAGGTGTTGCCTGCAGCGTGGAATATAATGATATTGATCAGCGCCCACAGACCGAAAAGCCAGTTGATCTGGGCTCCTTTCCAGAAAAGGTAGGCAATAGAGGCAATTACAGGCATAGCGGATGCCGGAAAAGACCAAGGTCTGACAGCAATCATCCACTCGCCGAAAGAATGTTTCTTCATATTGTTCACTTATTTTTTACAAATATAATGATTTTATCTTTCAGGACAATATTGCCCTTTCAAGGGACATTGTGCATAAAGATAGCGGCCTCCCGATTCACATCGGAAGGCCGCCGCAATTCTAACCTAAAACTTAACCTATGAAAAAACTATTCGGTTTAAGTTTATAGCGAATTCTGTGCCAGAAGATTCCTCGACTTCGCTCGGAATGATAAAAACTGCTCGAAAATGACAAAAATTGTTCGGAATGGCAAAAAATGCACTTTAGAGCAGGTAGTCCAGGATCTCCCTTATGCTTTTTACTTCGATGATCCGGTCGTTCTGAGGCATATCCATCATTTCGTGTACCCAGACCACTTCGTGCGGCGTGTGGATAGCCCAGCCCCCCAGACTGACCACCGGCGCTATATCTGACTTTACAGAGTTGCCGATCATAAGGATTTCTTCGGGACGGAGGTTGTGTTTGGCCGCCACTTCCATCCAGTTCTTCTCATCCTTGTTCTCCATTACTTCGCAGTGATGGAAATAATGTGCCAGTCCGGAAGTCCTGAATTTTCCCATCTGCTCCGGAAGGTCTCCCTTGGTTGCCACGATCAGTTCGTAATGCTCCTGCAATGCTTCAAGGGTTTCTTTCACTCCGTCTATTATCTCCAGTTCGTGGAAGGCCAGATCGGTGATGATTTTCTTGATCCCGTAATATATATGCTCCGGAAGTGTTCCTCCGCACAGTTCCAATGCGGCATCCGTCATACCGATCATATATGTTTTGGAACCGTAGCCGAACAATGGGATATTATCCTCCTGCTTGCGCCAGAGCATATCCTGTACTCCTTCCGGAGTAGTGTAATCGGCCAGAAGTTCTATGAACTTTGCCTCTGCCGCTCTGAAATACCTTTCGTTCTCCCAGAGTGTGTCGTCGGCATCGAAGAATATGTATCTGAATTTCCCTTTGAGACTCATATCCTTATTCTGCTTTCGTCGTGTCGGCTGGCTCTACTGCTGTTGAATCTGCAGCGGGTTGTACAGGCTCTACATATACAGGCCTTATTTCAGTAATGAATACATCCTCGTACGGGCGATCATACCGGTCCACATCCACTGCAGCGATCTTATCTATAACCTCCAGACCCTCAGTGACTTCTCCGAAGATGGAATACTGACCGTCCAGATGCAGGCAGGCATTCTCGTCGTGTACGATATAGAACTGCGATCCGGAAGAAGCCTTGGTAGGATTGGCCATATCGCCGCGACGTGCTGCAGCAAGGGCTCCCTTCTTATGCCAATATTCGTTTACGAACTCTGCAGGCACAGTATAGTCTGGTCCTCCCTGTCCCCAGAGATCAATCTTTGCAGTGTCTCTTGAGTAAGGGTCTCCAGTCTGGATCATAAAACCTTCTATAACCCTGTGGAAACGCACTCCGTCATAAAATTTCTCCTTGACAAGTTTGACAAAGTTGTCCCTGTGCTTAGGGGTCTTGCTGTAGAGTTTCACTCTCATTGTACCTTTGCTCGTGATGATGTCGAACTCAGGCTCTTCGATTCTCTTCTGTTCCATTTCTGTGAGTTTTGTTGCTGTGCTGTCGGCCTGAGCCTCTGCTTCTGCATTCTTGCCTGCTCTTGGGCCGCAGGATGCCGCGAGAATGGCGAAAGCCGCCAGAATCATTATTCTTTTCATAATCGTTTTCGTTTAACCCGACAAAAATAACTATTTTTGCCCTCATTATGGCAAATCCGTTGAAACAATTGGCAGGGCAGACTGTCATTTATGGTCTGAGCACCATCCTTGCGCGTATAATAAACTTTCTCTTTGTTCCGATCTACACCAGACTACTTACTCCTGAGAGTTATGGTGTCGTAACTGAATTTATGGCGTACATTGCTGTCCTTCAGGTAGTTCTGGTTATGGGGCTTGAGACGGGATGTTTCCGCTTTGCAAACAAAGAAGGTGTCGATCCGAAGAAGGTTTATTCCAGTGCTTTCGTCACAGTCTTCTGCGTAAGTGCCACATTCCTGGCCTTGATGATTGCTTTTGCCTCACCGATCGCATCAATGTTAGGCTATGACGGATATGGGGTATGCATTATGTATATGGGCGGGATCTTGGCACTGGATGCTGTCACGGCCATATTGTTTGCAAGACTACGTCAGGAGAACAAGGCATTGAAATTCGCGGTATTAAAGACCATAAAGATCATTACCGAGACGGTCGCCAATCTGTTTCTGTTCCTGTGGTTCCCGAAGAATGTGGATTCTGCACGATGGCTTCTGCACTTCATACCTGAGACTCCGGACTTCAGTTATGTGATATTCGCCATATTCATCAGTTGCATCGTCTGCGGTCTGCTTTTCATACCCGATCTTGCGCGTATCAGTTTCAGACTCGATCCGAAACTTCTACGTCAGATGCTGGCCTACTCCCTTCCTCTTATGGTTGCGGCTCTGCCTGGTGTGGTGAATGATTTTCTGGACAGAATATTGTTCAGATTTTTCGATACAAATGCCGATGCCTGGCGCTCGAGTCTCGGCCTTTATCAAGCCGCTGTCAAACTGGCAGTAATAATGAATCTTTTCATCCAGATGTTCCGCTATGCCGCCGAGCCTTTCTTTTTCAGAAGAGCACGTGAAAAGGATTCCCGCCAGTTGTATGCTTCTGTACAAGAGTATTTTACAGCATTCTGCGGCCTAGTATTCCTTGGAGTGATACTATACATCGACATCATCGCGCTCATTCTCGGACCACAGTTCCGTACCGCAGTAGGTATCGTTCCTATTATGCTTCTGTCATATATGATACTTGGTATGCTTTTCAACGTATCTATGTGGTACAAACTCTCCGGCAAGACCGATATGGCCATCTGGATCACCCTTTCCGGCCTGGCCGTAACCGCTCTGGTGATCATCATCTTTATGCCAGAATATTCGTATTGGGCGGCAGCATTCGGCCATTTGGCAAGTTATATCGTTATGTTTGCCATCAGTTCCATCCTCGGAGCGAAATACTACCCGATTCCATACCGCTGGAGCCGTCTGCTGTGCATATTCATAGCAATGGGCGTCGCCTACGGAACATCGCTCCTCATAGACAACGCCCTTTTCACCGGGTTTGACATCAGCACTGCCTCATCAGGTCAGATCGTTGCCAAATTAGGGCTCCACACTGCTCTCATCGTCGCCTACTTCGCCGCAGTCTGGGCCATCATCCGAAAATCGTCAGAGCGTAAATAGTTGAAAACCAGAGATATACAAAAGCCTCGTGCCGCCAGGAGGGAGCACGAGGCTTTTGTATTGCGCTGAATGTCAATCAGTTGTATGCTGACGGCTTTAGAGGATGGATTCTGCAACATTCCAGCCGCTGACTGTCACTGTCGCTCCTTCCGGAACTTCGGCTTTGCAGGTGAGTGTGAGGCTCTGGCCTGGCTGGAGAGTGACGAGGTTGTCGTTCCAGTATGCCGGTACGATGTATTCACCGGCTGCATCCTTGAGGGCGAGCCTTATGAAGAATGCCACTACTGAAGATTTGTTCTCAAGAGTTACCTCAAGGCCTTCTGCAGTCTTGACAAGTGATGCCTCTACATCGGCAGGGGCAAGATCGTTGAGTGCAGAGAAGTCAGCATAACTCTCCAACTGAGTCCTCCACCATCTGTATTTGCTCCAGTCGTGCTTGTCCATTACATCGGCGAGTACATATTCGTTGCGGGAAACTACTTTTCCGGAAGCATCTTCGAGAGTCAGGAATACAAATTTCACTGGACTCTCTCCGCCCGCGATGGACATCACATCAAATACAGGCTTGGAGCATCCCATAGGCATTTCCACCTCGCATTGGGCATCTATAAGCACCTCACCGTCAAGTCCATAGACCTTCATTGCCGCTTTGAGATCCACATCGGCTCTTTCGTCGTTCACGGCATAGATCTTATCGTTGCCATAGTTGTATATCAATTGCTGAGGGGCACATCCCTTCTTCACTGACCAGTATGCAGAAGTCGGCACAAGATACCAGTCGTACATCTGCCAGTAGAGTGAAGGCCAGGCTGAATTGAGCATCCACTGGATCACACCTGTTGACCTTGGAACATTCACACGGTGCGCCTCTATCATAGCCCTCGTTCCTTCGTAGTCGATGAAATGAGCCTTGCGGAGGAAATCCTGAAGGTCTGAGGCACCTCCGTGACGCTTTTCAATGACGGTCTTAAGTTCGCTGAGGTCGTGGAGGGCATCCCTTGAAGTTGTAGTATGATAGTCATAGACTTCTCCTACAGGCCAGAGTTGATCCTCAGGAATGAATTTGACAAGTGATTCATATACAGGCATCTGTGCGCCGATTCCGATCTCGGTGTTGAAGCCGACAGCATTTCCTTTGGCCTGCTCCGAATACCAATAGTATGGTGCCTGCCACTCGTAAGGCCCCCACATCTTCATACCGGCAGGACCGCTGACCGGGCTCTTTGCCGAACCTGCGTGAACAGTATATGGGCGGTCGTCGATTTCTGCGAGGATCTCAAGATATTTCTCTTCCAATGCAGGACGAGGAAGCATATCGCTCGCTCCGTACCAGCAGATTATCGAAGGGTGGTTGCGGAGCCAGAGTATCTGGTCTCTCCAGGACTCGGAAATAAGGTCGATGTCCTCTTCAGTGGAAATACATCCGAATCGGTCATTAGGTTTTCCTGTATATACTTCCCACTCCCAGTGGCAACTCCATCCCACAAGGGCGAGCACTCCTTCGCGGTCGCAGATATCATAAATATTCTGGGAAGTTCCCCATACATTCTCAAATCGTATGGTGTTCATATTCATATCCTTGACGTATGCCACCTCGATTTCGTTCCTTGAGTCGGGATTGCGGAGGAAAATGTCATCCGTCCATCCTGCTCCCTTTACCAGTACCTTCTTTCCGTTGAGGATGAAGCCTCTGTATCCATCTTCGTTGAAATATGAGTCGAGATGGCGGATACCGAAGTCAACTCTCTGAGAATCAGACACCTTTCCGTCGCTCTCAAAAGAAATGTCCATAGCGTACATTTCCGGAGTGCCAAGATTATGACACCACCATAGGCGAGGATTCTTTACTCTGAGTTTCTTGGCATCTTCTGCTGTAACCTTGACAGTTCTTGTCTCATTTGCAGCAAGTTCAACAGGGAATTCGAATCTTCCGTTCTCAAACTTTCCGCAGAGTTTACCTGACACAGGCTTGTCGGAAGCATTGCAAAGAGTCGCTTCCACTGTCAGCCACGCCTCATCGAAGTCAACAGTATCTACTTTTGCACGCACAGCAGGATTCTTGAGGGACACGGCATCACTGTATTTCAGCCATACAGGACGGAAAATACCCATACTTTCATCTGCTGGGCGAGGATTCCAGTCAACGAAACCAATGTTGAATTCTCCCTTCTGCCAACGATATACGCGTACAGCAAGATTATTTCTTTCTTCCAGCACATCAGTAACATCAAAAGCAAACTGACGGAACGGGCCGAAGAACTCATCTGCCGAGGCAATCTGCCGGCCGTTGAGCCATACATCTGCACGATAACTCAGACCATCAAATGCAAGTTCGGCGCGCTGACCTTCCTTCAGAGCAGGTACATCGAAGGATGTTCTGTACCACCAGGTTGTATCAAACTGCTCTCTGTCGATTTCTGCATAATTCTTGGCGCAGAAGGCATCGGCATATAATCCGTTCTCGGCAGTCAAGGCTCCTAATACGGTCGAAGGTACGCTTGCCTTATACCAGCCCTCACCGAATTTAGTGCCTTCTGTAGAAAGCGCTGCTCCGTCGAGATCAGTTGCTGCAGACGATTTGATGTACCAGCCATCCTTGAGTTGGATGTCTTCATCCTGAGGTGCTGCATTGCGGATGAGGGTCAATGAAATGGTGCCGGCTATGCAGCATATTACCATTAGCGATGCCATAATGGCAGGGTAGTGGGATTTCTTCATAATTTATTGTTTTCCAGTGTTTTATGTCTATTGTAATGATGATGCGCCATATAGTCCCATATCTCCGTCTTCGGAGAAGAGTACTTTCACATCCTTGCCGGTTTCGTATGGGAATGTCAATATACGTTCGCGCATTGCGGCCTCGAAATGCGGATGTCCGGCAGCGATTCCTCCTCCGAATACAATGGCCTCCGGATCGTATGCGAACAATATCGCCTTTACAAGTTCTCCAAGATGTCCACCGAATTCATTCCATAGCGCAATTGCCTCAGTGTCACCTGCTTCTGCTCTTGCGGCCAGTTCTGCGCCTGTAGTCTTGTGAGCCACAAAGAAAGGAGTGCTGCAATAACTTTCATAGTCTTTGTCAAGATAATTGAGACAGCCGACCTCTCCGGCACCGGCATTGCGTCCCTCGTACAGTCTGCCTCCTATTATTACTCCGGCGCCTACTCCTGTACCGAGGGTGACACCTATCATATCTGAGTATCCGCGTCCTTTGCCGAAACGGCTTTCTCCCAGGGTAAAGCAGTTGGAGTCATTGTTGATGTGTACCGGAATTCCGAATCTCTTCTCGAGAATGTCCTTCAGAGGAACCTCCACCCAAGATGGGATATTCGCTACATTATATACGATTCCTCTTCGTGTGTCCACCACTGATGGCACACCTATGCCGATGGACTCCACACCCTCACACATAACCTCGCTGATGAGACCGGCGACAGTCTCAAGCACTTCTTCAGCGGTTCCCTTAGCAGGACAGGCCGCTTTTGCTTTTCTGATTATTCTGCCGTCTTCCACGAGCCCGGCTCTGATATTAGTACCTCCAAGGTCAACTCCAATTCTCATAAAATGTCGGATTTAATGAATTCGTGCAGATATTCTTACACCACACTGCACCACAGTTTGCAAAGATAGACAAAACTTCGAATATCTGAAAATAAATGATTTACAACGCTATCAAATAGTGACAGTAATGGTATAGTTGCAGTTGTGATACATATTGTAATCACAGTTTTCTTCAGAAGCGGAACCGTTTGTGATATAGCAGGAATAGGTTTTTTCTGCGTCGTCCCGGAATGTCATCATTGTGGCATTTTCTTCTCCGTAGCAGAAATTCGGAGCCCAATAGAAATATATGGTTCCTATACTTCCCGGCGATAGATTCAGAGCAAAAGTGCTTGCATCAGGATTTGTGCAATAGGCATCTTCCGGCAGGGAATTGCTTGATATCTGAGGGAAATAATAGGCCTTGTTTGAAGCGTTGGTGAATTTGAGTTCCTTGATTCTTTCGGAACTCGTGTTGACAATTGTCAGATTCACTCTGCACAGCATCCTGCCTAAAGTCACGTTGAGATTATTGTCTCCTAAGGTCGGGCTCCCTGCGCCGATGCTTCCTTCCCAATATCCGAACATAGGGATAGCCTCAGGCTTGGAGTTGGTGTTTATATGATGAATAAGACTGCCCATATCAAGAAGTGTGTTCTTGAATTGCGGAAGGTTGTCCGGCAGACTTTGCTGCAGCGATTCAATGTCAAAGAATGTTTTGGTCGAAGTCTTTGTTTTATTAAGATTGGCCAGGATACAGATGGTGCTTTTACCACTCATCACCTCTGCCTCCAAAGTCAGTAATCTTGCTCCATCTTCTCCGTTTGTCCTATAGAACTTATCCACTCCGGTATATAGAACGCCTCGTTCACTGAACTGGATTACCCATACATCGTGAATCAGATTTTCCACATCAGGAATGAGTGGAGTATTTGCCTTGGTCAACTCTTCTGCTGTGCCTAAATTGATGCTGACAGTGGTCAGTGCAGGCTCCTGACCGGCTTGAGGAAGATCAGGCTTTTCGTTGCAGGCCAGAGCGGCTGATATGATCAGAATATATGCTGCGATACGTTTCATAATTAGTTCGGTTGTATGGTCAGTGAGGTGTTCTGCCAGTTCACGACAGTAAGATTGCCATCCATTCCAGCGCTCAGGTCAAAGTTGTATGAGCGGGAGTGTTCCAGAATCATTCCGTTGAGTGTCAGAACATACTGTGTCGGAATGCCGTTTACTGCCATATTGATGAGGATGAAGATATAGGTCTTAGTCACATCGAGGGGAAGTATATATGCATCCCCGATGATTTTGTCATCTCTTACTTCAAATTCCTGCAGTTTGTACCAATGTTCTCCATCGTCGCCGGATTCCATCTTCACCACTTCCACATATTCATCACGTGTCCAGTCGAGAGAGTATTGAGTGTTTTTGTCCTGTACTCCGGAAATCTCGATGCCGTTATGCATCATTTCTAGGGTGTGGACGTTTGCACCCTTGGCAATCTCAAAGTGGATGCGGGCAGTCTGGTTTATCATCGGATGAAGTTCCACGTATGTGATCCTTCTTCCAATGCTTGAGGTCAAGGTCACTTCCACGCTGGATGTCTGAGTATATCTTGGATCGTTTGTGCAAGCCCAGATGCCGTTGTACAGACTAACTTCCAGATTGTCCTTTCTCAAGTCGTGTGCAGGATAGAGTGTCTTGAATTTATAGGTCGCATCCTTCTCAAGATATAAAGGACGGTCTTCAATGTCTGTGTCGATCTGCTGCCATACCACACCTTTCTCATCCGTATATTCCTTGATGCCGCAAGGATAAAGACCGACATAGTCATTCGTGCTTTTTACGATATATGGCTTAACTACAGCATCCTCGTATGCACCTTCTCCGATCTTTTTCGAATAACTGAGCCATATAGTGGATCCTACAGGAAGTTTCTTCAGAGTCTTGCCTTCCAGAAACCCGCTGTCTGCTTTGGTAGCATCGCCCGGGCGGGAATCATTATACAACTCCGGCACTTCGATGCATACTTCCACCATACCCTCCGGTACATCACAGACCTCATCCATATCCTTTGTACAGGATATGCAAAGGAATATTGCCATAGAATATAATATATATTGCAAGTGCTTCATAATCAATCAACTGCATTAATGTCGCGTACGCATCTTATCTGGTCACCAAGGGATCGGCGGCTGTTTTTCTGAATACTCAACTGGTAGTCGGTAGTGCTCAGATACTGGACATAACTGAATGCTTCAGAAGATGACTCCACAATACCTACCGGATTTGAATCTGATGTCCTTATTACTGTTCCGAAACCGAATGAGCGCAGATCGGGATGAACAGTCTCAGGCGTTCCGTCAGAGTCCGGAACTATAAATCCGCAAGCCGGATATTTTATGATCTCAATCGGATTGGCCCACATAGTGGTCTCTTTACTGGTAGGAGAAACTGTGGCTTCAGGAGTGCCGTCAAGGTATTTGTTCAAGTCGGTATCTGCACTGGTTGCTCCATATCTTGCAATTGAGAAATATCTTTTGTTATCTTTGCCGTCTTTGGCAAAATGCGACATAATCCTCAGACGGTAGGCATTGCCGGTTCCTTTGTTTTTCAAGATATAGCATACGTGATGTCCGTCTTGAGTCTTTCCGTATCTGATATCCTCTGTAGTGGTTGTCTTTGTCTGGGGATAATAGATGGTTTGGGTATAGTTTTCATTATCCCAGTTTATATCCACTGTAGGCATCAGCACTTCAAGATCTTCTTTGGTAGGCAGCCTCCATCCTTTAGGACAAGGATCCTTGTCCGGCCGTCCGGATTCCCAATAGACGCTTCCGCATTGATTGTTGAAGGTCCAGACGGTAGGTTTTTCGATATTGGATGCGACGCTAGGTTGTTTGGTACCGAATCCGAATCTGTAAAGTTCGCTTATCTGCACGTCAGTCAAGCCTGTATAACCAGTAAGCAGATCTGGATTCTGAACTGGTTCATAACCTTTATTATTCACATCACCTGTCCCGTCACTGTCCGGCTCGATATACTGGGTTCCATAGACCTTGTTCCCGAGGTGGTCGTAAGTGTAAATGCATTCTACCGCATTGAGAATCAACTCTGTTTTTTCGACTTCGGATAAGCCACTCCAATCATTACCTGTTTTGAGTATATATGAATTGTTGACTATACTATTTATCTTTCTTGTATAATAGTCCGCATTTGAATCGAAGTACCATTGGTTGTCCTTTCCTTCTCCGTAATACTCCATAACATATACAGTCATTCCGGCAAAGTTGACCGAGCCGTATTTGTCACCGGTGTATTCCTTGAACTTCTCGATATCAAGTATATACGGAATATTCCTTCCGAACTGGAAATAGTGGCCGATGGTGTTGTACCAGTCATTGTCGTAGTCTGCACTCAGCGCTCCCAGATTGCGGTCCATCCACATCAGATTGCCGAAAGTCACAGGCTGGCCGAGGTATGAAGGGACATCTATATCTATCCATTCATACACTTTAGGAAGGACAGTCACGATCTGGACTCCGTCATTTGCTATTGTCACAGCCAGGGTATAGCGATGATTCTGCTCGAACAGGAACGCATTGCCGTCAAAGTCGAGAATTTCGCAGGAAATTGTCGCTGGATCGCTTCCGTTGAGGCTATACGTGATTTCGAGACTCAGAGTTCTGTTGTCCTCATTCGGAAAGATCAGCATTTCCGCTACGTTTCCGGAGGCATCCTTTATCATTGATGCGGCTGTGGAAAGGGTAACAGGAGTCTGTGAAAAAATCCTGTCAGTCGTTCCTTCCAGAGACCATCCCCCTTCGACAATGTCCAACTGACCGCCGCTATGCGTACCCTTCAGTGTGATCTTGTCTATTCTTGCAACGGCAAGTTCTTGAGAATCATTCTGTTTGGAAACTTCCACCTGAATCTTGCTGAGCCCGTGTATGAAATTCATTTGCATAAGTCCGCTTGTGCGGTTGCATCCTTTCAGATTGTTGGAGTACATCAGGTCGTCCAATGTGTTTTCATCCAGACTCAGACTGATGACAGGGCTGCTTTCTGTCGGAGCAATGTCTGTCGGATAGTCGCTCTCTGAATCGCCGGTGCTGCAAATTGTCGCACCGTAAAAGTCGTATGTCTTGTCGTGAAAATGCAGGTCAGGGCCGTAATTGATCAAGTGCCCCTCTGTTTCAAAGGACTGGGTTTTATTCATTACAGTGTTCCCGACAGACCAGTCCTTGCCGGTTTCCTTTCCGTAAAGAAGATATTTGGTGCCTGCCTCAAAGTTTTCATATTCAAGACCGGATTTCGTGATCATTCTGGCGTTGCTTGCACTGAAGGCGATACGCTCATCCCTCTCGGGATCGATCTCCCCAGTGTGCAGAATGTCGGAGCAGGAGCCTAGAACAAGCCCTGCCGACACAAATATATATGCAAGTCTGAACTTCATCATTCATTAGGATAAAATGGAAGAGGAATCTTGCCCCCGTCCTGCCATAAGGCTTTGTTTCCCTTTATTACAAACGAGTCGTACAATATCGTTATGTTTATATCATATTCGTCACCGGCGGACAAAGTTATGCCAGTGTCATAAGTGTCTGTGAAGTTGACCGTCGCTGTGGTCTCGATGGTCTGGTAAGAGTCGAATGTCACGGTCTCTGACATTTCCACTTTAATGTCAAATGTTATCCTGCTTTCTCCTGGATTTATATAGACCGAGCCTATTTCTCGCGGATGGATCTCATTCGGATCCATCTGGTTTGCATTCCGGTCTGTCGCCTCCCATTCCACATCGGTAGCGATTTTCTCGGAAGCAGCATATTTGCCTTCATTCCAGGATATTCTGTTTGTGAACAGATCATTGCCGTTCACCTTGATCTTTACCCTCCTGAAATACCTCTCAGCAGGGATTTCTCCGAGTCTGGCATAGAAATTCACCTTGCTCTGGAGATGTTTGAATTGCATTGTCTGATTTTCGTCAGAGTCGAAAGGGCTGGTGTTGCTTCCCTGTACGAATCCTTCGGTTCCTGTTATGTCAAGATATCCGTGCAAGCCTTCCGGAACATAAAGGCTGGAATATATTCCGATTCCGTTTCCAACCTCAAGATATGATGGGCTGTAGCCGCAGGCAAATACCGTCATTGTTCCCGGATATGGATATCCTGTATTATATGGAGTGCTCTGGTACTCGTCTATGGCACCCTGTGGATATGATACGAAATAGGGTCGGACATCTTCTGTTCCAAATCTCGAATGGTCGCCGTCCAGCCAGAAAATGAATACGGGGGTGTCCTCTGCACTTGCGGTGGCACTTTCTGCCTTGGTCATAGACCGGAGCATAATATAGTCTCCTCCGTTGTGGATAGGATCGTTATCCTTCTCCGTCCGGGAGCAGGCCACAGACAGTGCAAGCACTGACAATATGATGGCTATCCTCTTCATTTTATTCAGGTGTGACTGTTATGTCGCTGCTGCCTCTCTTGACCCAAGGCACGGTTTCACTTTTTACTTTTATATATGAGTTTCCCAGGTCGGCCTCTCCCCAGTTCTCTATCTGTTTGATTGTCAGTAAACAATAATCGTTTCGACGGATTCCCCAGTAGTCGAGTCCTTCGTATGTGATGATTCCGTCCTGATTATCCTTTCCTCCTTCCTCGAAGAAGGTCTTGAAATATACCCAGCCGCCTATATATGGCTCAAAATCACTCCACGTCCACGCAGATCCGTCAGACTTAGTGTATGTGGCAGGGTTGGAAATCCATCTGTTAGCGCCAGTATAGGTAAAATGTCTTCCTTTTTCCTTATCGATATAGAAGGTGTATGGATATTTTCCTCCCTCTCCCATAGGACGTTCTGTCTGCCAGAAAAGATTAAATATTCTTGTATATTCATCTGCAGTCGGTGCTGTACCGTTCATATCATTACCATCGTAATCTCCGATAATCCGGATAGGTATGAAGCGTGCTCTTAAATATACATAGGTGGTAGTAATAAATGCGGCCTTGACTTTATCGGCAGAAGGGTATGAAGTATTGAAGCCATCATCGAAGACTGTATTTTCAAGACAATACAATCCATCGCCTGAATTATAGTCGAATATATTGTCGGTCGCATCTGAACCACTTGATGCCGGTATGTTCGAACACCACCATAAGTTGTTGGAATAGAAGTCTTTCGGTGTGGCAGGAGTGTAGAACCTTTCTTCAAGTTCGCTGTCGCTCCAGAACGAGAAATTCTCATTCATTCTCTGAATATCCGAACTTATGACTGACCCGGTGTCATCATCATATCTGACCCATTCGGTCAAATTCCAGTTCGGATCAATATTGAAGCGAGGTTCTGTATCCTCGGCAGCCCTTGTCGCCTCATCATAGACTTTTGCCACATTGAGCGCTTTGTTGGTGTTGTTCAGAATGAACTGGAAGTCTATGAAGAAACCATTAAGTGTATTGCTCTTTAAATAATTGATTGCCTCTCCGGTTCTGCCTTCACCATTTGGTGGCGTTGCTGTGCCATCGTAATCGGCCACTACCATCACCTTCGACACAAGGCGTTCCAGTCGGGCACTGATACTTATGAACCTGCTTTGGGTGATGTCGATTTCGGTATTGCCGGATACGTCAGTGGCAGGGTCTGACAACATCAGGATATTTGTACCATCCCCCGACTTTGTGTCATATCCGTCCATCACCATCGCAAGAGCAGATTCGTATGAATCCGCCATCATATTCTCTTTGTTGCAGAAGGCACTGACGTGTGCCTCTGTCATATTCGCTCCCACATAGAAGCGTTTGACGCCTGAGGAGAGTTTGAATGTATGTCCTGTATTCACGCCATTTGCAGTGAAGTCTCCCGGTACCAGATCCGCCTTCACCACTTCCTCAACGGTCTCTTCTCCTGTCTCGGAATCATAATCAACAGCAAACAGATATATGTTGTTGATCTTGTTTTCGGCATCAGATCCTGTCTGGACTGTCCAATTCTCCTTCTGGTCAACCTTTGTTCCGGGGTAAGCATCCGGATCGGAAATGTTGAAATTAACCTCGACCTCGTAGGCGTTTTCTGCATCCGGCATTCCTGTCTCAGGATGTCTGTCGAAGATGACCTCTTCGTTGCACGACATAACAGCAGGGACTATGGCAGCCAGCCATAGCCTTGCAAGTGCTGATATGTATTTATTGCCGTGCAGTTGCATCTTCGTGCCCGTTGCTAAATGTTTACATTCTGGATGCGCATACTCCAGGCCAGTACCTGGATGTCAACGCTAGCCCAATTGCCTTCAGTCAGGACAAAAGTGAGATTGAAAAGATCCGACCTGTCAAGAAATTCCTGAGGGTCTATAAAATGAATGATTCCGTCGGCTGTCTCATACGCAGAAGGTGCATACGAGGCGAGGCAGGCGGCGACAGGGAAGTCCAGTACATCTTTTCCTGTACCTCTGTCGATGGCGTGCAGGCGCAGTTCTTTGTCGTCCGAGAGAATTCTCGGGCAACTGAATTCTGCAGTCACTCCTTCCCGTGTGGCGCGCGTGTCAGTCAGCACGTCTCTCTCTGCCAGATGGTAAGGGTGGAATTTCACCAAATCATCCTCAAGAAGCCCAGCATCTTCAGCGCTTATGCGTCCGTTGCTTCCTTTCAGATGGAAATCGAAAGCGTCGGTGGAAATAGGCTCTCCGCTACTGTTCACAAGATTGACCTTTATCTGATTGGTCAGTTTCATCAGATGCAAGGTTTCTTCCTGTATGCTTCTGGCCTTTACTTCCAGATCCTCGATCTGACCCCAGAACAGCGATCGGAGCGGCTGTCCGTCTGTAAATTTCACCTCGTTGTCGGAGTTGCGAACCATCAGTGCCTCAAGCAGTTCCACTTCAGGTGTACTGCCGTCAGTCAGTTTGTGATGGATGAATGAATCGTCATATTTGCCTCCCCAGCAGATGAACCGGTATTTGCCGTCGGGAAGTTCGAACTTCATTCTATAGCCTTCCTCTGCGAGCATTGCACCTTCTTCTGTCTTTTCTGTGACAAATATTCCGTTCTCATCAAAGACATACACCGAAACTCTGCCCACCTGTGCTGCGAACGCATCTCCGAATGACATATTGTAGTCATATCTGAATCGGATCTGCAGCCCGAAGTCACATTCGGCCTGGTCATCCCATACCGTAGAACAGGACGACAGCAGGAAGGCCGCCAGGCCTGCGGCCAGAACGACCGCAGACCTCACCGCCTTAGCATATTTCGATATTGAAATAAACATTTTCCTTTATCGTTGAAGATTAAAGATCTACCTCCTGATTTCTGACAGCCCAAGCAAGGATGTCGATCTTGCAAGAGAGATATTGTTTCTTCACGTCATCATTCACATCCTCAGGAACAGGTACGGTAGGAGTTCCTACTTGTGAAACAGTATTGACAGTAAGTTTATACCAGTTGTTACGAACAACACTGTAACGTCCTATGTCCTGTGGGCTATAGGTTCCAGTATATTCTTCGTTGAATGAGCCGACACCGCTAGGAGTATATCCAAGTTCTTCGTCAGTGAAATGGCGGATCAGAACTTCATAGTAACAGAGACCGTCTTCATAGCAGAGCACCTGTCCAAGTGTTGTGCTCAGAGATGCGTCAAGACCTGAGAAATCAACTTCTCCTGCTGTATATGCATCAACTGCGGCCTCAATAGTAGCATCAGCCACATCGCTGTTATCTTTTAATAACTGAGTGAAATCAGCCTTAGTATAAGCGAGTTGTGCAGATCCGACACGGAACCAAGTTTCCCCTGGAGTGAAAGTGTTAGGGGTATATTGTGCTTGAATGATTACGCGTGTAGTATTTGTCTCTTTCTGATAATCTGTGGTAAATGTGTTCTCAAGGCAGTATGCAAACTCATTTCCTACATTCGCGAATGTTGTAGTAGTAGCAAGTGTTGCTGTAGCATCATAGTTAGGGTCAACTGCGAAATGGATTCTCTGTGATCCACTTCCATAATAGAAACCGTCATTAAGCCAATCTGCACCATCAAACCAAGTATTGTAGGCACACTTTCTTACTGGATATGTAGTTGTGTTTGTGTTGTCAAGCATCCAGCCTTTCATTGTGAACTTACCGATAGTTGTAGATTCGCTGTTCTTTACATCTATTTCAGTGTCTGTCGCTGTTGCCATTTGAATCTTTGCAACTGCGCGTTCAACCTTTATTGTTGCAGGTTTTTCAAGCGCTTTCGCTGCAGTATCAAATGTAGTCACATCAACCAATGTGACAATCTCAGAACCATTGATATAAGGCGCGTTGGACATAAAGAATGCATTACCTGATCCAGTCAAGTCGCCAGCCTCTATACTTGTCAGAGCAGCATTTACTTGATCGTATGTGTTATCGTTAGCAATTTGAGAGGCTTCCAGAACATTGTTGACTAACACCAATACGCTTTTAACGTTATGTCCTGAGACATCAATAGCGGCTGTCTGTGCTGTTGTTGTGATGTTATTTGTTTTGTTGCCATCTCCAGTCCAAGGAGCAGGGGTCTCATCTTTTGTGAATACGACTTTTCCTGACTCGTTAAAGAACACAAGGGTGACATTGTTTACGTTAAATTCAGCATCAGCACCATCATCGAAACTCTCGGCGCGTGTGCCAGCCTCTGATGGGAGATTGATTTTAAGGGAAACGTATGCTTTTGCATTATTCCCTTCCGGATTCTCAACAGAACCCATAGGTTCCTTCTGGCATCCTGTCATAGCCACGAGCAGGGCGGCCATTAAAAAAGATAACTTTTTCATAAAAATTTGTTTTAAGATGTTAATAAATAATTAGTTATATTTGTTTTGGTTTTATCTGCCTATAGTCCGGCTCTGGCGATGAACTCATCCATCGAGGCCGCTTTCTCTCCGGCTTTCTCCATACCTCCTTCCGCTGCTTTCCGGAAGAAAGCCTGAGCCTGTACATAATCCTTCGACAGTGCCTCAAGCACTCCGCGCGCATAGTCGGCTTCCTTTCTGTCTCCTGCCTTTGAAAGGTATTTTTCCGCTTTTATCAGGTCGCCACGCGACATTGCTGCATTGGCGGCATTAAGGTTTGCTTCTGCACTTTCAGGATATAATGCGACAGCCACTTCAAACACTTCATTGAATTCTTCGCTGCCCGGCTCGTATATGGTTGAGAGAATGAATATCTCATTCTGGCTGAGTTTTCCCGGAGCCCTTTCATATACTTTGAGGATTTCCTTAGGATCGGCAAAACTGCGTATGCTGTATTCTATTGCATAGTCCGAATGACGCAGAGCAGGGTAGCATTCCTCCAGGAGCATCTTGTATTCCGAAGGATATTCTTTCTTTATCTTTGCTTCGCGAGCATCAGGATCAAGACCGCTGTTGATGATGTCGATGATCTCGTTCCTGTGCTCCAGTGAGGATGCGGCAACGTATGCTTCCAGACCCCTCCAGTCTTCCGGCTCGTATGCCGTGCGTATGAAATCTCTTCCGAAATCGTATTGCGATGAAACGTATTCCTTCAAAGCCTCTGTACGGCCTTTTGCCAGCCTTTCGTTGTTGGCGTATTTGCCTTCTGGAGATGCGAATCCCTTGATTGTTAACGATTTGACTTTGATGTCGGCGTCGCTTTCGAGTGAGTCGATGCTTGAAAGGATCTTACCTATCTCCGCGCGGTTGTTCCTGTAGTCGGGGCGTATTTCCGTACGGGAAACCGGGAAGTCTATATATGCCGAACCGGACATCTCCCTGGTCTTTTCGAGTTCCACCGGCGGAGTGACATAGATGAATTCAGGTACATAGAAAATGTCCTCATAACCATTCAGGACAAAACTGTCTCTGCTCATCCTTTCGTTGCAGCAGCCGTACATCTGTCTGTGTAGTTCAAGCACTGCTCCGTGCATCCAGGGACGGTATTCCACCTCTTCTATCCATTGATATGACCGGGGGGCATCCTTGTCGGTGAAACATACGTCTTCAAATCCTTGCTGAAGTTTGTCCTCGTTTCTCTGAGTGTATATATACTGACGTCTTCCATATATTCCGAGGCTCTCGAATGTCAGTGTGTCATTTCCGTTCACGAGGCGCGGGGTGAGTACGACAAATCTGTTGCTTCTGATGTCGAGATCCGACAGATCGACGGCTATGTCGATTTTCATCACATCGCCTCGTCTGATGATGTTGCCGCCTGCAGGTGTGCTGATGCTCTCTTCCGTCTGCGCTGATGATATTATACCGCTTATTGCCAGAAGGCTCAGGATTATTGCTGTTCTTTTCATACCATACGTAAATTTAGAAGAGATATACAAAGCAGATGGCAGCCTTTGTCGGGCCGACATAGTGTGAAGGACGGTTTTCATAGATTGTGTCGCCGCATTCTTCGCATTCGAACTTGTCACCGCGGGCGTATGCATAGCCAAGACCGAGTTCGAACTCCAGATTCCAGTGCCGGCTAAGGATAAGCGCATATCCATAACCTATTCCGGCACCGACGAACCATCCCTGGAAACGGTGATCCCTGAGTTGGGAAAAGTCGCTTCCGAGGAACTTGAGTTCAGTGTCTATATTGCCGACATTATATATTCCGCCGTGAAGATGTGCGGATAGGAAATGCCCGTCAAAGCGATTGCAGAGCCACGATCTGGCTTCAGGCTGGATGAAAGCGTGCTTCCATACCGCTCCTCCTGCTCTTTCGAAAGGGCAGTAACTTCCGGATATGTCAAAGGTCAGTTCGGGTCTGCCTCCGCCAATTTCTATTCCTGCGTTGAGTGTCTTTGTGACATCGTACAGAACGTTGGACTTTATTGCAAAATCCTGCGCTGACAATCCTGTTGTGATGATCAGGAGTGCCAGAGCGGTCAGATATCTTCTAAAAATCATATTAGTGAAACACAAAAGTTTTAGTGTTGGATGCGGTGTATGCCAAACCACAGTACACCACAGTGCAAAATTATATATTATGCGTATAATTCCAAAATAAATTTAAAATTATCTGCATATTTTTAAAATATTTATAGAATTGCAATGTGATATACGAAAAAAGGGACACCTTGAAGATGTCCCTTTCGATATGTCGGAGTCTGACTTTATTTTACTATGATTTCATCTATGAAGAGGAATCCCTTTGAACCTGCTCTCTCGTGCCACTGCGGCTTCTCAGGTACTGGGTTGGCTATCACTTTGATGTATCTTGCCGATGTTTCCGGGAATGTAACGGTATATTCCTTCGGACCGTTAGGCTCGTTTTCTCCCTCAGTCTCATATTCTGCCTTGGCAACCTCGGTGAAATCCTTTCCGTTGTCTGATGTATAGACGGTGATGTCCGCAGGATTGAAGATGTCATCGTATTTCACCACTGTGGTGCTGAGAGTGAGGCTGCTGTAGGTTTCGCCGTTCATATCCAGAACTGCATCAAACGGTTCCATTCTCCATCCGCTCCATTCCTTGCTGTGGAAGTCCTGAGGGCCTCTCATACCGTCAACGAGGATATATGGAAGTCCGGAACGGTAGTTCTGATGCGCTTCGGTGTTGACTGTAATATTCTTGGCCATTGCCTTGTGACTGTCGAATACTTTTGCATATATCCTTCCAGGCTCGCCTTCTCTGAAGGCTCTTGCCTTGAATGTGCAAGGGGAAGTTATTGCCACCGGCGACTCATAAAGCGGTGATGCTTTTGTAGGATCGCTTCCGTCAAGGGTATATCTTACCGGTGTGTCTCCCTGAGCCTCGAGATGAACATATACATTGCCGTTTTCTACTGTTACAGAGCCTCTTACGTCAAATATGTGTGTTGCGTAATTATAGCCTGCCACGTCATAGATCGAGCAGAAATCGTCTGCGCTGTCGAGGAATCTTTCCCAACTCTTGTTCTCAGGCTGACACCACTGTACTTCGCTGAGGGCAGCCATTCGAGGAAGGAGCATATATTCGAGTTGTTCGTTTGTAGGGATGTATTCAGTCCAGAGATTGGCCTGCACGCCAAGAATATGTGCCTTCTCTTCGTCGGTCATACCCTCTGCGAATGGTTCGTATGAATAGCAGGTCTCTACCGGGAGATATCCTCCGATGGCAAGTGGCTCATTCTCAGTGTCGAGCGACTGATAATAGTCGAGATAGAAGAATGAATTAGGGGTCATAATTGCATCGTGTCCCATCTGTGCAGCCTTAAGGCCTCCGGCAGTGCCTCTCCAGGACATCACGATGGCATTATCAGCCACTTCACCTTCAAGAATTTCGTCCCATCCGATGATCTTCTTACCTTTCTTTTCAAGGAAATTTGTCATTCTTGTCATCACATAACTCTGAAGATAGTGCTCTGCCTTGAATTCTTCCGTATCCTTCAGGCCTAGTTCCTTGATCTTTGCCTGGCATTTCGGACATTTTTCCCAATAAACCTTAGGACATTCGTCGCCTCCGATGTGAATATATTCTGATGGGAAGAGGTCTGCTATTTCTGCAAGGACATTTTCCAGGAAAACCATAGTCTGCTCATTTCCGGCGCAAAGAACCTCATCTGCGATACCCCAGCGTCCCCATACATCGTATGGCCCGCCTGTGCATCCGAGTTCCGGATATGCAGCAAGAGCCGCGAGCATATGTCCCGGAAGGTCGATCTCAGGAATGATGTTTATGCCTTTTGCTGCAGCGTAGGCAATGATTTCCTTTACCTGATCCTGGGAGAACCAGCATCCTTCTCCGTACGGTGTGCCATCATATTTGCCTTCTCCTCTGAATATATGTCCGATGAGGGTCTCCTTTCTGATGGAGCCTACCGATGTAAGTTCAGGATATTTCTTGATCTCTACTCTCCATCCCTGATCGTCGGTCAGATGCCAGTGGAGGGTGTTGAGTTTGTGGATTTCCATTATGTCGAGATAACGTTTCACCATATCCATATCGAAGAAATGCCTTGATACGTCCATATGCATACCTCTGTATCCGAAACGTGGCTGATCGTTGATTTCAGCGCATTGGAGTGTCCAGTCATTGTCTTCTGCCTGAGCGTTTCCGAATATTGCGGCAGGGAGCATCTGCTTGATGGTCTGTATGGCGTAGTTGAATCCTCTGAGAGAGGAAGCCTTGACAACGGCAGCCTTTCTGCTGATTTCCAGTGTATATGCTTCTTCAGGCATATCGCTGTCTAGAAGGAAAACGAATCCTTCTGATGTGTTCTGACCATCTGCAGTGCTGTTCTGTCCGCTTGCCTGGGACAGTCTGTCGGCAAATGCCTTGATGACATTTGCTGATGCTTCGTCTATATCTGCACTAATGTGGAAGTCTGCTCCGGCTGCATTGAATGTGCCGTTCTTGATACTGACTTCATTAGGGTATGGTACGACGCTGATCGTGCTCTCGTCAACGGTACTGCAGGCTATTGCAGCGGCGGCGATAGCCGCGAAGAAGAACGCTTTTCTCATATTTATGTGGTTATTCGGTTTATCCCGCGAAGATAGTTAAAGCGATTGAATTTGTCAATCGCTTTAACGGTCTGCTTAGAAAATAAGCATTATGAGTTGTACGGATATGACCCTTAGGAAAATACTTGCCGGATAGACGGTTGCGTATGCGACGGCCGGGTCTTCTCCTTCACCGTTCGGGTCTGCAAAGTCGAGGGCAAAAGGGTTTGCCATTGCTCCGCATAGCATTCCGATGTTGTCTGCATAGTCTGTCTTGAAGAATCTGGCTGCAACGAAGGCTGTCAGCAGGACTGGAATCACGGCCAGTGCTATGCTTATGATGACCCATCTGAGGCCTTCTGATGTAAAGACAGTCTCGAAGAATCCCGCTCCTGCACTCAGACCGAGCCCGGCCAGGTATATGGTGAGTCCTAGTTGTCTGAGCATCAGATTGGCGCTGCGGCTCATATATATGGAAATATGCATACGCGGGCCGAATGCTCCCATCAGGAGTCCGACTATGATAGGGCCTCCGGCGATGCCTAGTCTGACCGGCATACTCATTCCCGGGAATGCGAAAGGAATGCTTCCGAGAATGACTCCGAGCACTATACCGATGAATATTCCGAAAAGGTTAGGATTGTTCAGTTCCTTAGCCTGATTGCCAAGTATAGTGCTGACGTTCTCCAGTGCTCTTGATTCCCCTACGATGGTCAGTTTGTCTCCCAACTGGAGCCTGAGGGAACGTGATGGAAGAAGATCTATGCCGGCACGGTTCACTCTTGTGATGTTTATGCCGTAAGAGTTGCGCAGTCTGAGCGATCCGAGTTTCACTCCGTTCAGTTCTGGTTTTGTCACCAGGATCTTGCGGGATGCAAGTTGGCTGTCAATTGCGTTCCAATCTATCTCTTTCTTGTTCCAGTCCACGTCCTCCTTATGACCGAAAAGTGTCTTCACGCGCTCTACATCACTTTTCCCCGATATGACGAGCAGGTGTTCATTCTCTTCAATGATGGTCTCTGATGTAGGGATTATCAGTTTATCGTTCTTCCATATTCTGGATATAACGAAATGGCAGTCGGCATTCTTTCTGATCTCCTTGATCGTCTTGCCGAATATGGCAGGGTTGCTTACCTGGTATTCCGCAACGAAAGTATTGTCCGACGAGTTTTCCTGCTTCTTGCTTACTTTCCTGCTTATGATTTTGCGTAGAAGGATGACGCAGAGAATCATTCCGATCAGGCCGAAGGGGTAGCCTACGGCGCAGGCCATAGCCATATTGTTCGCCCCTTCTATATTGTCGGGCTCGATCTGAAGAAGGGCCTGTTGGGCTGCTCCAAGCATAGGAGTGTTTGTTACCGCTCCAGAAAGAAGTCCCATCATATCACCGAGAGGAATGCCTGTAGTCCAATGGAATATGAGCGCCATTGCACTTCCTGCCACAAGCAGGATCAAAGCCAGAAGGTTAAGTTTTATACCACCTTGCTTGAAGGATGAGAAGAATCCGGGTCCCACCTGCACACCTAGTGCATATATGAAAAGAATGAGTCCGAAGTTCTGGATCATATTGAGCATATCAGGATTGACCTGCAGTCCGATATGACCTGCAATTATGCCCACAAAGAACACGAATGTCACTCCCAGTGATATGCCTCCTATCTTGATCTGTCCTAAAGCCAGTCCTACAGCGCATATAAGTGCGAGGACAAGTGTGGCCTGTACGAATGTCTGTTGTGTGAATATATCAATGAACCAATCCATCTCTCTAATAAATGATAAGTCCGACCAACGCTCCTATTCCAATGACTGAGAAGGGGCCGAGTTTTTTGAAATATAAAACCAGAAATGCCGACAGGCATATCACATAACTTTTCCAATCTATGAAGTTTTCCGGAGTTGCAAGTCCTAATGCAGCCGTACCGATAAGTCCTAATGTGGCTGGTTTGAGACCGGACATCACCCCCTGGAACATATAGTGGTTCTTCCATTTGTCGTATGCCTTGCAGATGGCAAGGACGATGATGAATGAGGGCAAGACTACCGCGAAAGTGGCTGTGAATGAGCCCAGTACACATAGGTATTCCGGTGCTCCGGTGTTGGATATCACTTCATACCCAATGTATGTCGCGGAATTTATGCCGATCGGTCCCGGTGTCATCTGAGATATCGCTACAATGTCGGTAAAAGTCGTGTCATCGATCCATCCGTGCACTGTTACCACCTTGTTCTGTATAAGGGACAGCATCGCATATCCACCACCGATGGTGAACATACCTATTATAAAGAACGTGCTGAACAGTTCAAGGAATATAGTAATTTCTGCCATCAGTGAAATCTTTTATAGTTGTTATACCAACTGACGGATGCTGCCAGGACAATGACGCATATCAATATATATATAGGTGATACCTTCAGGAAGCATACAAGAGTCATAGAAGCGATCACAATGATCCAGGACCACCATCTCATTCTGGTCGCCTTAAGCATATCCAGCATAGGTACACCTATCAAAGCCACCACTACTGGTCTGATACCTTTGAATGCCTTTATTACATATTGGTTGTCCTTGAACTCTGTGAAGAACATCGCCACCAGAAGAATTATCAGGAACGGAGGCAGGCAACTTGCTATCGTGGCTACTACGCTTCCTTTTGTGCCACGCAGTTTGTGGCCGGTGAGGATGGATATATTTACGGCGAAAAGTCCTGGAGCCGTTTGGGCAAGTGTGATGATGTCGATGAAATCTTCGTTATTCAGCCACTTTCGCTCTACCAGTTCACTTTTAATTGCTGCAATCATCGGGATGCCTCCTCCGATGGTAAAGGCTCCGATCTTTGCAAAAACAAGAAATATTTGCCACAAACTTGCCATTTGGGTCGTATTTGAGATGTCAAAATATCATTTCGGGGGCAAAAGTAGAAAAAATATTCAAAAAAAGTGTGAAAAAATTTGGAGGATAAAAAAAAGTCCGTATCTTTGCAGCCCATTTGAGAGGAAAACCTCTCGAAAAGACTTAAAAGTTCATTGAAAAGATTGAAGGAAAGTACAAGAAGCAAGTACCGAGAAATACAATTTATCGAGAAGCGTTAATTTCTTTTGAAATTATAAGTGTCAGGACAGACTAGAGAAATAATAAATATTATACAATGAAGAGTTTGATCCTGGCTCAGGATGAACG
>JAGAIM010000217.1 GCA_017626555.1 Bacteroidales bacterium | reverse complement strand
TAAATCAATATATTAAACACTTTGGCACGCTGAGTGTTATTATTTGGCACGTACAGCAATGATTTTTAAGTAACCCTATTGTATAAAATGAAACTGACAAAAAGAATAATTTGTATGACGGCAGCACTCGGATGCTTTTCCGGCCTTTATGCTCAGGACACCTTGACGCTGAAGGAGTGTATGCAGTACGCTGTCGAGAACTCCGCAAGGATGAAGATACAGCAGATGGATGTTGACGATGCGCGTGTCGCACGTAGGGACGCCATCCTCAGAGTATTCACACCTGAGGTATCGGCCGGAACATACGCATATTCAAACTTCGGACGATCCGTTGACCCAGAGACCAACACCTACGTCTCCACGACATCATTCAACAACGGCTATCAGCTTGGAGCGGGCATCACCCTTTTTGACGGATTCTCTGCCGTAAACAACATGAAGATAAGCAAGACTGCCCTGAAGATGGGCATCGGTCAGGAGGAGCTCACTCGTGATGAGATCTGCCTGGCTACAATGGAGGCATATTACAATGTGGTATATTTCCAGCAGCTCTCGGGCATCCTTGAATCACAGGTACAGACAGCACAGGATGCACTGACGCTTGCAAAGAAGCAGGAGGAACTCGGACAGAAAGGATATACGGATGTGATCGAGATGGAGGCTGAACTAGCAGACCGCGAATATCAGTTGATCAACGCCAGAAACCAGCACGCCGATGCTCTCCTTACCCTCAAGGACCTCATGTTCTGGCCTATGGATGAAGAACTGCTCATCGACACATCTATGGCGGATGCGGAGGTGATAGCCACACTGACACCGGAGGATGAGACGGAAAGCATCATAGAATACGCAGTGAACAACCTTCCTTCCATCGCAATTGCAAAAGGAAAGATGGACAACGCATTGCTTGACCTGAAGACTGCCAGATGGCAATTCACCCCGAGTCTATCGTTGAATGCCGGATGGTCGACCAGTTACTACACCTATCCGGGAATGGAAGGGTATGTTCCGACACCGTTCCATACGCAGTTCCGGAACAATGGCGGTGAGTATATCCAGTTGTCTTTATCATTCCCTATATTCGACCGTCTTTCGACATTCTCGAACCTGAGAAGAAAGCGTAATGAAAGCAGACGCGCGACAATACAGTACGAGCAGAAGGTACGTGAGGTGGAAGCAGAGGTGATACGTGCCGTACAGGACAGGGACGGAGCATCGGCAGCCTTCCATCAGGCAGACCGCAGGGCGGCTCTTCAGGAGGAGGCATATCTTCTGAACCTGAGAAAACTGGAGCAGGGTCTGATTTCAACGATCGATTTCCAGAAGGCATCGGACAACTGGCTCAATGCCAAGACCAGCAGATTAGATGCTCTCCTTAAGTTCTACATAAAGCGCAGCGTGGTGAACTACTATAACGGAATAAGCTATATCAATCAGTAATAAACGAAATAATATAACCCTATGGACAAGATAATTGAAAAGAAGAAAGGAATTGCAGTGGCCTTTACAAAGAAGGCACTTCCCTACTGGTTCGGTGCCTTTATGGCGGCATTCATCCTCTGGCTCGTGCTTCGCGACGATGCTAGCACACTCAGGGTTAACGGTGAGACTCTCTCGATCAGCGAGGTGCGCAGCG
>JAGAIM010000029.1 GCA_017626555.1 Bacteroidales bacterium | reverse complement strand
TGATGTCAGCAAGGACTCAAGAACTCTTTTTGAATATGTAGGAGGTTGGGACGTTCTTTATTCGATTGCCTCATTCAGAAATTGGATGGATTCGTGTGGATTTGAGTGGTCATTACCGACTTTCGTTTCACAGCCCAAGACTTTGAAAGCAAAGAACATCTATCATCCTATAATCAATGACTGCGTACCTAATAGCATTCAGATCGACAAGTCTGTGATTATAACAGGCTCCAATATGTCGGGTAAATCATCATTTCTAAGGACTCTTGCAGTAAATATAGTTTCTTCGTATGCATTGAATATGAGTTTTTCTTCAGAGTTCTCATTGTCGGAATGCCGTCTGCACTCTGTTCTTTCAGTATCGGACAATCTTGATGAAGGGAAGAGTTACTATATGTCAGAAGTCTTAAGAATCCAGTCCATTATTGACAGATGCAGCTCTGCAGATGATTATGTCACTGACTTTGTGTTTATTGATGAGATTTTCAAAGGAACTAATACTGTAGAAAGGATTTCTATTGCAGACGCAGTAATCAGATATCTTTCATCACTGGAGAACACTACAGCAGTGGTTTCTACTCACGATATCGAGCTTGCCAGAGGGCTGGAAACGACTCTTGACACATATCATTTCAACGAGACAATAGATTCTGGAAAGATACGATTCTCGTACAGACTTATCCCTGGTGTCGTATATACCCGTAATGCAATCTCACTACTAAGGTTGTGCGGTTATCCGTCATCAATCCTGGATAAAGCAGAAGAGAATGCCAAGAGTATCCATTTCAGCACGTGGAATTAAATTCGGATAATAATATCAATTGTATAACTAACTTTCCTTATCTGTACATCTATCGTACGAAATCTTATCGATTCGCAGGCGCAGTATTCCGGAAGGAGTCTGAGCCTCGGTGATTTCACCGACCTTTTTCCCCATCAGAGCGGCACCAATCGGCGATTTCAGTGAAATCTTTCCGGCCTCGAGATCCATCTCGTGAGGACTTACTATCTCAAATTTCATCCGTGTATCAGTCAAGAGATTCGTGAATTCAACCTGACTCAGAAGGCAGACCCTGTCTTTAGGTAGAGCATCTGGATCAATCACGCGTGAATGCTCCAGGACCTTCTGGAGAAAACGGATACGGCTGATGGTCTTCGCCTGTCTGCGTCTTGCCTCACGGTATCCGGCATTCTCGCTCCTATCCCCTTGCGCGCTGGTCTCTGCAACGTGCTCACGTACCTCAGGATAAACCACGTGAATAAGGTGATTCAACTCGGTCACAATCTCATCGTATCGTTGTTTTGACAGATATTCCATAGCGCTAATAATTTATCTGTTAGAAAGATATCAGGTACAAATGTATTGTGTATTATCTTTTTGTTACTGTTATCATAAACGTCACCGATATTATGGCAATGGTTATACCGATAATGATATTGGAGGTCAGGGGTTCTCCGAACACGAGAGTGCCGACCAGTATTGCCGTGATCGGTTCGAAGACTCCCAGAACTGATGCCTTTGTCGCTCCAATATTACGGGTTGCAACCGCCAGGGTTGCTGTCGAGATGATTGTAGGCAGGATTGCCAGTCCGACAAGATTCATCCAGTCTGCACCAGTCGTAATGCCGGAGGTGACAGGCGTTCCGGATATGATTATCTTGCCGAGAAATACGAATACCCCCACAGTCAGAGCATAAAATGTGAGAAGCGTATCAGGAATCTCCGCTATTGCCTTGCTCCTGTTGATTATGACTATGAACAGGGCGTAAACCAAAGCAGAGCCTAACGACAGGGCGACTCCGATAGGATTTATAGACTGCCCCGCTTCGCCTTGTGTCATCAGCAGGACACCTCCGAAGGTCGCAGCGATAGCCAGCCAGACAGGCCAGGATGGAACAACCTTGAGGAAAACCATTATGATGGCGACCAGAACCGGATACAGGAATATCAGTGTAGTTGCCAGGCCGGATGCGATATAGTTATATGCTTCAAAAAGGAAAAGACTGCTGGATGTATATAGCAGACCCAGTACGATAAGTGTTCCCGCTTGCTTCAGAGATACCCTGAAGTCTTGTCTCCTGAGTGCAAGGAAGCCTCCTAATATGAGTACTGCAAATAAATACCTGAAGAACAGGATAGATTCGATCGCTGCCCCTTTGTTCATCAGCGGCACGGCAAAAAGTGGATTCAGTCCGTATGTTATTCCGGTGATTATTCCTGCCGGATATCCTATTATCGCATTTTTACTTAACGGTTTCATATCTTTGTAGATAATTGTTGCTCAGGCATTTATGGATGCCGTGTTCCGAGGCAGGCATAGCTTCGGCAGGACAAAGTTACTTATTTTTCGAATACTTTTCATTCATTATATGGATTCGGAATGGTCCTGAGTCAGGATTTTACTGATTCACTTTACAGACAAGTATCGGGGCAGATGAGACAACCAGACTTTTTGCGGTGTCGCCTTCTTGCCAAAACAAGTTTGCCAGGAAACGGCAATCCTCTATAATCCAAAAGAATTTCTCTAAGTTTGAGCAGCTAAATCGGAATTTTCGTGCATAGACTATGATTTATCGCTGGGCAGTTTTTCTCTTATATTAGTCAGATATACCAAAGTGTTAACCGATAGTGAGTTATCAGGATGATATTTTGGAAAAACTGGCCAATTCATCGGAATAACTGAATAATTCTTCTCATTCTCTTGCCATACCTTTGCAGCCGTAAAATTAGTGTAGTAAAGAGATGAAAAGATTTTTAACCATTTTTTGCGCCATCGCATTTTCAGGCGCTGCGCTCTCAGCGCAGAACAATGCGGACACCATCAGAGTAAACAGAAACGAGTCTGACACACTCGTAATCATTGTAAAGGAAAAACAGTCGATTGACCGTCAGGCTAAGAAGGAGCAGAGACTCGCAGAAAAGCCTCAGAGGCCGACTTATATGATCAATGTCGGATACAACAGAGGCTATCGTGCAGATATCGAACTGTCTTGGGCAGACAAGTCGGTATGGGGAATCACCTCATCACACGGATTCTGTTTCGGAAACGGACTCTATGTCGGCGGTGGTGCAGGATTCGGTGCCGAACTGACAAAGAATCCGGTTACAACTGCAAGTGTTGCAGATGATGTGATCGATCCGGAATATTCATATACTCCAGAATCGAACTGGAACGCATCTTACTTAGTCCCAGTATTCGCGAATATCAAGTATTCGTTTCTGAACACACTTGCAACTCCGTTTGTAAGTCTTAAAGGTGGCGCTGTTGCCGACATCACCAACAAGGGCATCAGAACATTTGCCAATCCAGCAATTGGTCTTGATATCGCAAGATTCTCATTGAAGGTCGGATATGAGTATCAGCTGGGATTCTGGGGACATCTTGACGGAGAGCACATACATAATATCAAACTCGGAGTAGCATACACATTCTAATACAAAAAATAATGGCAACACTTAAACCAAATAAGACAAGGATCGAGGATACCGTAGTCGGTGCATATCAGAAGATTGAAGACACAGTTGTAGGAACATACCAGAAGATAGAGGATGCCGTAGTCGGCACTTATCAGAAGATCGAGGATAAATTCGTCGAGAAATTCCTTGAAGTAGAAGAAGAAATCATTGAAATTCCTGAAGAGGGAGACAAAACAGATAAATAATTGCACACATTTTAAAGAAAGAAGAGATGAAAAAGTTTATGAAGATCGCGGGTATAGCCGCCATTATGACAGGCATCACTACAGGAGCGAAGGCTCAGGAGCAGACAAAGGAAACAGAAAAGCCGGGATTTTTCAAGCAGGCATTCCTCGATATGAAGGAGAGTGCAAAGAGACAAAGGGAGATAGATAGGGCAAATTACAAGGCTCAGAAACTAGAGACCAAGGCATTCTATCAAGAGCAGAAGGCAAAGAGAAATCCTGAGGTTCGCAAAATGGTTCAGGAACAGGAATATCAGAAACAGATGGCAGAGGCTAAGGCACGCCAGGAAGCAGCTCAGAAGAGGATTGACGAGGCGAAGAGCAATAAGTAACAATGAAGACAGTGACAGTGATATTTGAAGAGCCTCTTCACCATATCTGTTTGATGCACGGACTGAAGCAGACATATGGAAGAATGCCGTTCCTCAATAAGAAGGTGTTTGAAGTGCGAGGAAAGATAGTGACGATTGATAATGTCATCTCACCTCCTCCGATGATGATAAACCCTGACAGAAGAACGAGCATAAGAAGAATGAAGGATATGGTAGGAGTCTCATATTGGAAGTACAAACTTTCAATTGAGTATAGGGAGGATTTGTGCAGTTCGGAGGATATCACTACGTTTGTTCTATATCTTATAGAGAATTATATGCTTTTCAGACATCCTTTTATGAAGATAACAATCAAAGATGACAAATGCTATGAACAGACATCAGGTCATCTCATCGCAAAGATCATATGACATTACCGTCAGTCTTTCAATAAGGACTGACGGTATGCTTTTGGCGACATACCTTCGACTCGCTTGAAATACTTTCCAAAGACTGACTGCGATGGGAAATCCAGTTCGTCACTGATTTCCTGAATGGTCATCGATGTTGAAGAAAGACAGCTCTTGGCATAAAGGACTACGTGCCTCTCAATCCAGTCCAATGCAGTCATACCGGTCTCCTGTTTGAGCATCGTCGAAAGATATTTGCTGGTCACGCAAAGTTTGTCCGAATAGAAACCGATATCCCGATGAATCTTGAAGTTTTCCGCGACCAGTGACATAAATATCTCGCATTTTTCCTGCTGGAGGGTCAATGTTGAAGGCTGGCTCTGAAGACCGTGCATATAATATCCCAGACCATAATAGTGAGCGGAAAACAGGTGCCTGATTATTTCCTCCCTATATGGATTGTCAGGTTGTTTCATCAGACTGGATACTTGTCTGTAAACGGACGAAAGAGCATCAAGAACCTCTTCTGTGACGCTATAGAACTGTGTATTATTGATAAACAATCTCTCCTGAAGGCTTACCGGCAGATTGAGTGAATCCGTAAAATCCTGACTCAAAACCATTCCGAATCCGACAAATTCTTCATCTGTTTCCAGAGATTCTACCACCTGTCCGGGAAGAAACAAGGCAACAGCTGGGGCCTTCAGTGACCACATATGGAAATCCACCATACAGGAAAACTGTCCGGCAGTAATGACGATCTGGGTCACTTTCTGTATTTTATGAGGAAAGCGGAGTCCCATCAGGATGCTCTCATTCTCTAATAGTTCTATATCCTGCAACATAACTCTGCAAATTTACCAAATCAGAAGAATTGAACAAATTCTATCAGGATTTATGGGAAAATTGGAAGAATCTTGAAGAATAATTGACCAGTCACGGCATAGGCTTGTGCCATCCATCTTTCCCGCCGATTGGAATTTCCCTGTAAATGCTGGTCATCACGACTTTGTAGTGACATTTCGATATTCAGTCGGTGAAAGACCTGTCCGTTGTCTGAAATATCTACACATATAGGGCGTGTCCTCGAAATGCAGAATTGCGGCTATCTCCTTGACCGACATATCCGTACTTGACAGCAATGTCTTGATCTGACAGATTGTCTGCTGGTCGATCAGTTCCTTGGGTGAGAGATTCCATCTACGATGAGTCAGTTTGTAGAGATAGGTTGTCGTGATGCACAACTGATCAGCGTAGAACGACACTTCGCGTGTGGTGCGGAAATGCTGGGCGACGAGTTTCAGGAATCTGATGATAAGGGTACGGCTCCTGCTGATGGCTTTATTTGAGCCCATACCGTTCTGTGTCATCTCGCCGTCCATCGCCATAAACAGGTTGTATATATTGTTTCTGAGCAGCTGGTCAGTCTATTCGTCTGCTGAATTGCGGCATATCCACACCATCTGCCGATACCATCCCTCTAAAAGTTCCCATTGATCGTTGTCGGGAAGGAACAATGGATTTTCAGACAGGGAGTCCCAGAAGTAAGGTGAGGTGAGTTTATAGATCGCTTCCTGTACATTGTCATCGGCAAGAGCCACATATCTGCAAGTGAATGTTCTGCTGCTTCGCTCTATCCAGAATGTGTCGTCATAGAACAATACAGCCATCATTCCCCGACGAAGAACCCTTCGCCTGAACCCCACCGAGACGATGGCACAGCCGCTATCGACGAGAATGACCATACAGCCGCTTATACCTATGCGGTTGTTCCCGTATGCTTTGAAATCTGTCTGTCCCGTTCTGCCGCCATCGGCAATGATCCCGATCTGCAATCTCTCCATATTCTTGATTTATGCTGCAAAGATAGGCTAAAATACATCATTTCATTTAGTATAGTATCGAAAAGTACCCTACAAGGAGTGATTTGTATATGTACGACGTCGTCTATGTATCATATCTTTGCACCCGATAAAATCGATATGATATGATTATAGAGAGATTTACCGAAGAGGATATTCGTGAAGCAGCACATCTTGCCTATCCCGTCTGGGGCGAAGGACACGCAGCCAACGGTCAGGGAGAGGAGTTCGGACTGCTGATGTGCGAGTATATCATCCGCTATGGATGGTATGGTGCGCCATTCGCCTTCAAGATTACCGACGAGGGCAAGATGGTGGGCTGCATCCTTGCAGGCAATATCAATCAAGATAACGGTTACAACGAGTGGCTTGATAGCGTGATGCTGACATTCAACGAGCAGCAACGCACTGAGGCATTGGCTCTGCGCGATTACTTCGGCAAGACCTCGCCAAAGGTATATCGCTATATGAAAGCAGATAAGGATCTGTATCTTTCGTTCTTCATCTCTGCTGTGCAGGGATGCGGCAAACGTTTGCTTGCGGAGATCGTGGCGTTGGCAAAGAGCGAAGGTTACGAGAGCCTCTACCTTTGGACTGACTCATCGTGTAATCACGGCTACTACGCCCATCACGGCTTTGAGATGGTTGCAGAGTTCAAGCCTGACGAATGGAAGACCGACTCCGGCGATTACCTGACCTACATCTATAGAAAGAGTATCTGATGAAACACTATATATAAATAATCTGAACCTCAAACTCTCGCTGAACCCCACGCACAAATAAAACGCCCGGCAAGACTTCAGCCAGCACAGTCGTCAGAAGACTTGCCCTATGGGCAGAGCGGTATCAGAAGATTGCCAGCCTGCATCCGCTGCGCTCCTGCATCCAGTCAATCCTCTTCCATCCATAACTCGCTTCGCTCGATTAATCCCTCTACCGCGGGCTGCTCGCTGCAAAAGCCCACTGGGCTGTTTGCTTATCGCTCACGAGGTCTGGAGACTTTCGTCTTTCTCCCCTGGCAAATCTTGCGAACTCCGCGATTTTGCCTGCGGCGAAAATCTCTGCATCTCTTATCGAAATTCTCCTCACAATATATTGCAATCCCAAGTGTAATCCCATATATTTACACATATAAATCAGAACCGATCAACGTGAAACACTTACCAAACATCATAACCGCGCTGAGGATAGTGGGCTCAATAGGTCTCCTATTCTGCAATGTAGCAGGATGGCAATTCTGGACACTATATGTCTTTTGCGGCATCAGTGATATGATTGATGGTTGGCTCGCCAGGAAACTCCAGGCAGAAAGCAAAACAGGGTCGGTTCTGGACAGCATTGCAGATTTGTTATTCGTGGCTTGCTGTGCCATCCAATTGCTGCCTACAATGTCGATTCCTTCATGGCTATGGATCTGGGCAGGAATCATCGTCATCATCAAGATTGTCAATCAGATATCATCCTTGATCATCATCAAAAAATTTTGCTTCCCTCATACTATAGCCAATAAATTGACCGGATTCTTGTTATTCCTTACAGTCCCGACAATCAGCTGGTGCATCATTCCCATTGCAATCGCAGCAATAATAGCTACTTTTGCAGCAATTCAGGAAGGATATTATATTGGAACAAGGCGTGAAATTATATGATCCAAGAAGCTTTCAATTTTTATAAACCGTGTAAGTTGTTACAGCCTTATGTGAGGTACTATTGGGTATTCAGCAGCAATCAGATGCCGAATACCTATACATTTCCCATAGGGTGCCCTCAGATCATCTTCCATAAGCGGATGCCATTGTATATTCCAGAACTTGGTACGACACAGAGCAAACTGACAATCAGCGGCCAGGTCAACTTCTCATCGCATCTGCAAGCTGATGACGACATTGAAATGATTGTTGTGGTGTTCCATCCACATACGATAAATATGTTTCTGAATGCACCGGCTTATTCTTTCTATAATCAAGAAATTTCCGGCTACGATATCGAAGATGAACAGCTGAACAAATTGGCAGCACAGGTATTCGAATGTGAGGATAACAACCTTTGCGTGACTCTGATCGAAAACTGGTTGCTGGATCGCTTATCAATCAGATCATACGACACCATATATCGGGTAAAACGAATGAAGGCGGCAATAGAACAGCTGTTTACTACACCTCAGACTCTGGTGGCAGACTTATCTTCAGGTTGCTGTTTAAGTAAAAAACAATTCGAGCGGGAGTTCAATCTGCACATAGGGATGAACCCTAAAGAATATGCACGTATTGTCCGCTTTCAGAAAGCCTTGAAACAAATGCAGCATCAGCAAGGCAAAATCAATCAGGCAGATCTGGCATATACCTGCGGTTATTCCGACCAGTCACACCTCATAAGAGAGTTCAGAAAGCTTTGCGGACATACACCTCTATCCCTGCTTGAATTTACAACTCCCTATTCCGATTTATTTACTACACCTGTCTAAATGTCCCATTTGTTCTATATAGGGAAGATGACTTCTCATACTTTTGCAGCTAAAAATAGAAAAGTATGAAAGAAGTCAATCCTCAAGAAACTACACGTGCATACGCATTTGAAATGTGGTTGAAGGCACCTAATCCGATGGTCACATTCATCAAGACTCTAGACATCACACGCCTAGTGAAGGTCAGCAGACGCAGAAGGCTGAAGTTCAATATGCTCCTTAATTGGTGTATCGGTAAGTCGGCTGCGTCTGTCAAGGAGTTCTACCTTCTGCCGGTCGGTGATAAACTAATTCAGTACGATAGCATTGCTGTCAATACCATTGTGAAGAACAAGACTGGAGAGGTAAGTTCCTGCGACATACTCTTCCACGACAGTCTATCTGACTTCAACTCGGAATATTTGAAATATACCGCACAGGTAGCAGAAACCTGCCAAAATAGAGACCTGTCAGGCAGCAGAATGGTCATCGGTACTTCAGCAATCATCGACACAGAACTTGATGGCGCAATAGGTATGAACAGCGGTATTTTCAATAATCCGTTCATAATCTGGGGCAGGTACAAGAAGAGATTCTTCCACTACTATCTGACACTCTCATTCCAGTTCCACCACACCCAGATGGACGGAGCCCACGCCGGTAAATTCTTAGCCAACCTGCAGAACGAAATCAACAGGTTGGCATAGCTCAGACTATCTGCTTACAGGTACTTGAATTATAGTCAGCCATTTCTCCGGATCTTCCTGATTCCATATACCGTCCACGTATGAATATCGTGGCGGATAAGTAATCGTATATCCGTTTGCCTCAATCCATTCAAGTACTTCGCGAATGTTTTCGCTCAGACGGTCGTATGGACCATAAACCTTCATACATACAGCTTCTGCAGCCTCAGGAATCTGCTTGAACTTGATAATATCGGAGTCCTTTCCCATAGCTACAACCTGTTCGCAGT
>JAGAIM010000216.1 GCA_017626555.1 Bacteroidales bacterium | reverse complement strand
ATCCGGATGCTGTGCATAATAAGATGAATAAAAGTTTTTACAAGCGTCCTTGCACTTGTTCAATATGTCTTTGGCCTTGAAACCATCTTGAATCCGAATGAACGTAACGACATCCTCCCAATAACCTGATGGATTTGCCCATTGGGCATCCAGCATCGGGGAATTAATGCTGAAAATGATATCTGCCGATGGGAGTAAAGAATTATGCAGATCGTCAAATATTCCATTTACAATATATTCCTCTCCTGCACAGGTCAATGGCTTTCCCATTGCCTCATCGCCGATTTTTGCCGCCAGACTCTCGGAAATCAAAACCGATTTACGATCCGATAGTGACGACGGCGAACCCTGTGATAAGTTGATATCAAAGAATGTGAAGAAATCCTGACTGACCGCAATACCCAAGGCACTTAGTGTATTATCACCAACGGATATCGAATTGTTCCCGCTGACGAAAACCTGCGCATACCGGTCGATTTCTGGAACTGCCTCAATCAACTCCTGCCCCAAGCCTATTGTCGTTTCAAATGATTCATCGACTGGACAGACAGCATAGACGCGTTTGAAATCCTTTCCGTGGTCTATTTCCCATTTGTCAGAAAAGAAAGACAAAAGTGGAATAGTAAAAGCCAAGGCAACACTGATACCTATCACCTCTACGGTGATATACCATTTATTCCGGAACAGGAAACGCAAGTATTCAAGCATAATTGTATAAGGTCTGTAAAGTATCTTTACACTTTATTTCAAAAAATCAGGTTAAATACGTATATACAACAAAACCGTGCCAAGGAAGATATCGTCCTTATTATGTGCAAGTTACATATTTCTTGAAAAGAAAAAATGTAAAGTTTCCTTACACTTTGTAAAATATGTAAAATCTAAAGAAACCGGGAAGCCAGCCCTGCATTTTCGTCACGGGCTTTCCGCAGACGTTAACACTATTTAACACTGTTTAACATTCGATAACATATTTTCAATTACGGGTTGGCGACCTTTGCGGAAACAAATAGACACACACTTATGATACGGACATTACTCATTATTCTTTTTACTGCATTGTACTTAAATGCTGTGGCTCAATCGCAGGACGAGAAACTAGACAGCCTCTATTATTCGTTACCGGAGGCGATGGTGACAGGTGAGAAGCCGATTGTAAAGGCTGATAAGGGCAAACTTATCTATGACTTGCCGCATATCATCAAGGATCTTCCTATCGATAATGTATTTGATGCTATCAAGGAACTGCCGGGAGTGACAGAAAGAGACGGTTCATTCACTCTCGCCGGAAGAGGGGTGAAGGTCGTGATCGACGGCAAGGTGACGAATATGTCTTCCGAGCAGTTGAATACGCTTCTGAAAAGTATCCCGGCTTCAAGCATTGCCAATGCTGAAGTGATGTACAGTGCTCCTGCAAGGTATCAGGTGCGCGGGGCGATGATTAACATCACATTGAAGAAGGCGGACGACAGCATAGCGCCGGTAGTGGGTGAAGTCGGGAACAAATGGCAGTATGACAACAGGCACGCATTTCAAGAAAGAGCCAGTTTGATTGTCAATAAGGGAAAGTTCTCCGGAGATATACTGTATTCGCATACACACGGAAAGAGTTTCAGTGAGACTGGAAGCGAGGCTCATCACAGTCTGAATGACGGCACTGTCCACGAGATCATTGATGCCTCCACTTCTGAAAGCCAGAGTCATCGTCACAACTGGAGGGTCGGAGCAGACTATAATATCGGTCAGAAGCACAGCCTTAGCGGAGTATATACCGGATCGTACGCAAAAGGAACCGGAGTATATACGACTACAGGTTTCCATAATGCCGTAAACAATGCGCTTTCTGTCAATCAGATGCATAACGGACGAATAGACTACAATACTCCATTCGGTCTGTCTGCAGGGGCGGAATTCACATCATACAAGGCCCCGATCATTCAGGCT
>JAGAIM010000215.1 GCA_017626555.1 Bacteroidales bacterium | reverse complement strand
CACGATCTCATAAGGCTTGTGCCTTGAGTATTCAATCGCCATTCGGAAGGCATTAAACTGGGCTTCAAAGTTCTCGTTCTCGCAGATGCAGAATCCAAGGAAGGTCTCACTGTAGGCATCCATAACCTCATACACGAATGCAGTCTTGACAACCAGTTTACCGTTCTCATAAGCCTTATAGAAAAGGTTGAGTTTTGTTCCGTCACCGTACCAGAGGGAATCTCTCATCGTCGGCATCAAGGTCTTCTGTCTGCGGTCAAACAGTCTGTTTGCAGCCAGTTCGCCATATACAGCATCGTACCATTGTGGTTTGACTTCCGGTCTCTCAAGGAACTGTGTCAGTGATGACAGGGAACTGAGGGGTTTCCAGCCTTTTGCTTCTGCCCTGCGGTTGTATTCCTCAAACAGTTGCTTTGTGGTATATACAGGGGTTCTGCTACGTCTTAAGGCGATGATCAGCCTGCCTGCCTCCTTTGTTATCTTGAGATTGTTATCATTGCAGAACTTGCCGGATACGAGGCAACCGTAACCCTCCTTGCTATATGTGCGGAGTTTGTCACGGAGCCTTGCGACATTCTTTGGCAAGGTATGACCGTAAACCTCACGGAGTTCCTCTGAAACTGCCACCACATTTGACCATATTACAGGGGTGTTGTTGTTGCAGGCACGCCTCATTGCCTTCTGGGTATTCTGCATCTCGAGCAGGGCATTCAGTACTCTTGCATTGATTGTATATTCCTGCTGCTTCAGTTCTGGCAGGTGACCTCCATTCGGAAGGATATACTCATTAAAGAAAGACTGAGCATCCAAGTCATACGGAAGTGATAGTTCCTCTTGCTTCATAGTCTTTTCGGGATCGCCGTATTTCGCTTCAAAGCGGATACGGATGTCTTCCGGCAGAGAAGCATACTCAATGAGAGCCTTCTTGCCTCTGCATCCTCTCTGGAGGACTTTGAACCGCTTACGGGTAACTGACTTCTTGTAGTTACCTTCACTGATCACAGCCTCACCATCGTCGGACCTTATCAGGTCCTCCATAGATACCGCTATTATTTTACCGAAATACTCCATTATACTTTGATTTGGCCTCGGAGAGGGACTCGAACCCCCGTCTTCTCGTCAGACATTCTACCGCTGAACTATCCGAGACTGCTCCGCCTGTGCTATCACCTACAGACTTCGCTTAGATCGCTATGACCTCAAGACCGCCTTCGCCCATCTGAAGGTCAAAACCTGCTGCGTGAAGATCCTTTGTGCAGCCTGGGCAGCACTGGTGAATATGGATCCTGAAATGTGTCTTACCCATATCCCCGACAAAGCCGTTATAAGGGTAATTGAGCATTATCTTCGTTGTGTGATGTTGAGCAAGTACTGAGATCGCCTTAGTGAACTGCTCCGGTGTTAATCCTTTTGCCATATCTTTACTGTTTATCTGTTTCTAACTCTTTGATGATCTGCATTGCGTTCTCGATTCCCTTGATCGCTTCCTTGATCCTTGTGCCACGTCTTGAGATCTCACCTGCCTTTGACCAGAGATTGTCATACTCCATTTGGGTCTGCTGGTCGAGGTTCCAGAACTCCACATCACTGACGATCTCCCTCTGCCTTTCACGGATCTTCTCATATTCCTGGGAGGTTTTCTCATACTCCCTATGCAGTCTCTCAAGTGTAGCCTTCATATTATTCCTCATTAAGTGTTTCTGATAACTGCTGAGCCTTGTAAGCGAACTCGGTCCAGTCATT
>JAGAIM010000214.1 GCA_017626555.1 Bacteroidales bacterium | reverse complement strand
CGGCGGTTTCGCCATCAGTTTTGAGGAAAAATAATCCCCAATGGCGGCCATTAAGGAAACACGAAAACAACACTTATAACCATTAATAACAAACTAAAAAAACACACAAACAATGGAAAAATTTATTTATGAAACTCCACAGACTGAGGTCGTGGAATTGGCAGCGGAAGCGTCTTATTGTCTTGCTTCAAGTCTTGAATCAGGAAATGAACAATGGAAAGAGGGTGAATTTTAAAATTGGACTGTTATGAAAAAGATATTTAAATTTTTGCCGATTGCAGTTCTTGCATTTGTATCTGCTGGATGTACTGAGGAAATCAATACTCCCGTTGAAATTCCAGTAGCAGACACATTCACAGCAACGATTGAATCAAAGGACACCAAGACATCCATCGACGCTGATAATTATACAGTGTGGACTGAAGGTGATGCAGTATCAGTATTCAATGAAGAGAATGCTAATCACCACTACAGTCTTGTAGATGGAGAAAATTCCAATATAGGCTCTTTTGCGGCAGAGGCTGCTGCAGCACAGACAAAAGTTGCTGCTATTTACCCTCATAACGAGGAAAATGCGTATGACGGAACAAAATTTACCATTCAGATTCCTGCAGTACATTCATATATTGAAGGTGAAATCAGCAAATCACCTATGGTTGGAGTCTTTGCTGATGGCAAGGTGGCATTTAAGAATGCTGGCGCGCTGATCCGCGTTGAGGCAAAGAATATTCCTGCAGGTTACAACAAGGCAATCCTCACATCTGCCGACGTAAATCTTTCTGGTGAGATGACCATCACAAAGGCTTCTTCAACTCTTAAAGCAGGCGCATACAATGAAGCAAACAATAGCGTGGCTATCACTTGGGAGGCAGGAGAAGAAGTTGCTGATAAGGTATTTTATTTCCCTGTTCCAGTTGCTAAGTTCGCGAAACTTACAGTAACCTTGACAAACGGAACAGACTCATATCTTGTTAAAGAAAGAGAGAACATTTCAACTCAGCGCAACACTTGCTACAAGATGACCAGCGATGCTGAAGAAATCTTCATCGAGACCGAAGCAGACCTCTTTGCATTTGCAGAAAGGGTTGCTGCAGGTAATACTTACAATGGCCAGGAAGTTAAACTTGCTGCCGATATTACAATGACAAAACCTTGGACTCCTATCGGAAATTCTACTGACGGTATAACTAAATCATTCAGAGGAACTTTTGATGGCCAGGGTCATACTATTACAGGTCTCCAGGTTACTGCTGCTCAAGATGCCGGTTTCTTCGGTGCTAAATGGGATGGCGATGTTAAGAATGTGAACTTCGACGGTGCAACAATTTCTGGTAACCACTACGCAGGTGTCGTTATCGGTTGGGCTGATGGAAATAACTATAATTCATTCTTCAGCATTGATGGTTGTACAGTAACGAACTCAACTGTTACCCTCACTCCAGAGTTAATCGGCGAGAAGTATGATAACGGTGACAAAGCAGCTGGCATAGTAGGTTATGCTTATGCAATCAATGTTACCAACAATACAGTATCAGAAACGACAATCACCGGCTACCGTGACCTTGGCGGTATCGTCGGTTGCGCTACTGAATCAGGTGATAAATTCTCAACAATCACTGGCAACAAAGTCGGAGAAAATGTTAGGGTTGTGGTTGACAACTCACATAACTACAAGAATTACACAACAAATGCATCATACAATCTTGACAGTTACTGCGGAAGAGCATCTGCACAGACTGTGATTTCAGGTAATACCGGAACTGCAGAAATTGATGCCCCTGACTTTGTATATCTTGTACCGAATTCCAATTGGGAGCAGGGAAATGCACGTTTCGCTACTTACTTCTTCGGTAACGGTGATATTTGGAAAGATATGACAGACCTGGATGGAGATGGTATATATGAGGTAGAAATTCCGGACGGAGGATATACTACGATGATATTCTGTAGGATGAATCCAAATCATAGCGATAATAGATGGAATACGGATTCTGATACTGACGCAACTAAAAGAGTCTGGAATCAGACAGGAGATATGCCATTAGATGATACTAAACCATATTGTGTAATTCCTGAATTATTATGGGACGGTATGACGATATGGTCAGAGGATACTAATCTTCCATTCATTAAGGATGGTAGTTATTATCTTGTTCCAAACAGTGACTGGAAGTCAGGATCCGCTCGTTTTGCGGCATATTTCTGTAATGGTTCATCATCTGCTACGTGGGTAGATATGAAAGCCGTTTCAGGTGCACCAGGATATTATGAGGTAGCACTACCATCAGGACAAAATCATGCAAATATCATTTTCTGCAGGATGAATCCAAATCATAGCGATAATAGATGGAATACGGGATCTGATACTGACGCAACTAAAAGAGTCTGGAATCAGACAGATGATCTTGCTTTAAATAAAGGTAATGTATATGAGATTACTGGTTGGGATAAATCAGGGAACTGGCACACTATCAAGTAAAATCACACTACACTGCTGTACTATATGTTCAACGGTATAGTGTCAGCACTTTATACTATCAATAATATGAGCCCGGGGCAACGCCTCGGGCTTTTGTAATAATGCACTGACCTTAAAACGAGGATACATTCACGTTATCACGTTATCATAATAATGTGTGCAGTATGTTACAGTCCTAACGCCATCGATTGTGCGCGTTAGTTTGCTGATAATCAATACATTACCCAATCTGCGTGCTCCCCATAGTGCGGCACGTAAAAGTTGTAATGCATTGTTAATCTGCGCGTTAGCCTCTGCATTGATTGGATGTAGTAGATGGAAAAATAGTAGAATGGCGTATAGTTCATCGTGGAACCTTTTATGGAACAATTCGTTTGATTTTTACATTTTCTCAACAAATTCTCACCTCCTAAACCGCCCTACGCCGGTTCACAATACCGTTTTCCGCAAATAGCCGTGTATTTCTTGAGTACACGGATAATCCTCCGGAACTTTGCACCGTTGATTTTAAACTTGTATATTATGGAGACATCAGTTGATGCGAGAGGGGATGCGGTGCAGAGGTATGTGGACATTCTGACGAACGGAGGGTTCAAGGCACTTTTTGGAGATGAGAGGAACAAGGAGGCTGTGATGGCGATAATGAACGTTTTACTTCCCGATCACAGGAAGGTTGCCGACATAGAGTATATGCCGACGGAACATCAGGGGCAGGTCGTCGATAACAAGGAGTACCATTACGACTTTATGTGCCGGGACTCCGAAGGAACGGTGTTTATTGTCGAGATGCAGAACTACGACGAGGTCAACTGGTTTAAGCGTTGTGTCAGTTATGCCGCCAGGGCATACGACCGTCAGAACCGAAGGGGCGAAGAATACGATGTGCCGCCTGTATATCTGATCGGCTTGATGGGCACGGATATACCTCATACTGATCCGGGACACTGGGCGGAGAAGTACATATCGGAGTACACTTTTCGTGAAAAGGCAACAGGAGAAGCATAGGATAATACAATATTTATTATATTTGCACATCAAAAGGAAAGATGCTCGAGTGGCTGAAGAGGCACGCCTGGAAAGCGTGTAGTCGCCTAAAGCGGCTCACGGGTTCGAATCCCGTTCTTTCCGCTAAAGCAAATCAGAAGAGAAAAACAAGCGCGTTTGTTTTTCTCTTCTGATTTGCTTTAGCACCGCCCCGCCGCAGGCGGTGCGGGATGTCTGAGCGCAGCGACGAAATCCGAAAGAACGAAGCGGTGCGGGATGTCTCCAACTTTCTAACCGAGTGAAATCATTTTATTCACATCGTCTGCCTGCAATTGCAATATTTTAGCAATCTGCTCGACTGACATACCGGCTTCCATCATTTTTTTTGCAGCATCTGCTATCCCCTCTGCTCTGCCTTCTGCCCTACCTTCGGCAAGTCCTCTCTCGCGCCCCTCAGCAAGTCCTTCGGCTATCGCCTCTTTCCTGGCGTATGCCATCTGATTCCGTAAATCTCTTTCAGTTGTCATTTTCATTAATACTTTAGAGCGTGTAACATCATCCATCTTTATCAATTCAGATATATCGAACATCCGCTTGAAAACTCCGTGATTCAATGCTTCAGGACGTTCCTCAAGACGATGCATATTCTTAAGGCAGAAATAAAAACCCTCCAGAACATCACCATCGAGATCCTCAAGCATCTTATTGAACTTACCTAGTTCCAGATAAATCAAAGTAAGTTTATCCGTGAGCAAGGTATGTGTTTTCTCTTCAAAGAGACGATATACAGTCTTCACATTCGGATTACCACGATTTTCATCGATGTTGAAATCCAGAATATTTATTACATAAACCGGGCAAAACGCATAGTCTCCGCTACCCGAATCCACCTGATTACGAATCTGGAACGTGGAATAGTATATCGATCGCTCGATATAAGTATCCTGTTTCCTTCGCTGCACTTCCACAACTATCCGAGAGCCGTCATCTGTTTTACAGAACATATCATAGATGGAATCCTTTCTATCCCGATCCAAGGACTTCATCTCCTTGTCCATAAAATCCAGATCGACTATGACTCTGTCCGTAATCACACGATTGAGAAACTCAATCATAACATCCTTGCTTGACTCCTGTCCAAAAACCAGTTTGAACACATCGTCATTCATTAAATCTGCATACTTAAAATCTGCTGGCATAAATTTTAATTTTAAAAGTTACACTTCAGCCACTACGGGCCAGTTAAAACTTATGCTGCGACTTTGTCCTCTCTCTCCTCGCAAAAATGGGAAATAATCAAGACTTTTCATACAGACGGATACAGATTTTTCTTTTTCTTATGTAAAGTTTTTCTTTTTTTTATGTCTTTTGAACTTTTTTTTATGAAAGGTTTTATGTCCTTCCATAGCAACAAGAAATCGCGTTCAGAAACCGCATTGAATGGTAAACCCTTGCCGATCATAAAGTACGGTCGTATGAGCGACTTGGGTTAGCAGAGACTAACCGATTGTCATACAATGATTCATGCAATCTACGTGCTGCACTTTGGGGAGCACGTGGAATGTATAAGTGACTTGTTATTAAGAGAATGCGGTTAGATGCTAATTTTATTATTCTTAGTGCTTCGGTAAAAAGATGGAAACATATACAAAAAGGAACGACATCCGAAAATGTCGTTCCATAATTGTGCAAGTAGTTTAATAATAATTAATTAGCAAAATCATAGCCTTTATCATCTTTAAAATCATAAATACCTAATACGGCATTATTATTTAGTCCATCCCATTTACTTTCATAGGCTCCTCGATCTGTATCCAGATTGATGTTCGTATCAGCCGACTGAACTGTATAAGCAGAATTTCTAACAATAAACTTGAAAGCAGTTCCATTATATTCGGAAGGGATAGACCAATATGAGCAAGTCTTACCATCATAAGTTTTAAATGTTCCTTGTCTATTCGTAGCACAAGCATCCCTGTTTCCAAACATTTCACCATTATCATTCCAAGCATATAATCCTTGCCAATCGGCATTCTCATATAAAATGTATAAAGATTGGTTTGAATAATTAAATTGCGGAACAGCAGCGCCTGCTGGTACTAGAACAAATGCCGCTTTTGCACGATTTATATAGATATCATACTTACCTTTTTGAGATACTTTCATCTGTCCCTCTGATTTATAGAGATTGCACCATTTATTGATTGGAGTGGTACTTGCTATTCCTCTAATTTCATCTGATGAATTTGTTAATACATATTCATCAGAAGCGCCCAATTCAACATTTTTTGCAACCAGATTGTCTCCATTAATATAGGTTGTAATGCTTCTATTTCCAATTTTTATAATCCAGTCACTTGGTATTCCAAGTTCTCCAAGTCCATAAACTGTGTTTGCCTCAAGCGTCTTGGCGGTAGTTGATTTCTTTACTTCGACTTCGTCAAGGGCAACAGCGAGGCTGGTGTATGTTACTGGAGCCACTGCTATATAATAAGTTGCATCTGTTGCAAAACCCTCTTCGCAGGTAAGGGTAACTGTTTTTGAACCTGAGGCAGTAAGAACCGGTGATTCGAATGCTGGTTTTCCTTCTTGTACATTGGCAAGATTGATTGTGAGGTCAATCTTTGCTTCACCTGCTATGAAAGCATCCTCTCCTTCAATAGTTACTGTTACCTTCTTCACATTTGGAGTAGATACGGTGAATTTGAGAAGGCTGTAAAGGTTGTTGAATGCAAGGTCTTCCTTTGTAGCCATAGTTCCAAGTGCGAGGGCAAATGTTGCGTCCGAGTCAAATCCGTTAGCGACTGCTGTCTGCTCCGCAGGAAGATTGATACCAGTGATATCTGCGTGATCTGAGAAAAAGAAGTCGCAGTATGCATTTTCCTGGTATGGATACAGAGCAACTACAGTAGGATTCGGTTGCTCATTCTGTGGCATAACGAATTCGCCTGTATAAGAGAATGTAGCAGTTTTGGCTGGGAATTCTACATTTTCTTCAACGATTGTGAAGCAACGGTTGTTTGCTCCTTTGTTGGAGTCAAACACGCTGATCTGGTCACCTGCTGACCAGAAACTTGAATATCCGTTCTCACCGAGGGATGTCTTTGTTTCAGCAGCGGTTGAGGCTGTGATTGTCATTGTTTCGTAAACCGGTGCCTCTGTTTCAGGAGCAGAGATTTCTTTCTGGCAAGAAACTGCAGCGGTTAATGCTGATGCTGCAAGCAAAAGAGTAAATATTCTTTTCATAGTGATCTCGAGTTTGATTGTTTTAAAATATATCGCCACCTTGATTTAAGTCACCGATGCCGCCGCCACCATTTTGTGTTGATTCGCAGAGCACTCCCTCTGCAAAGATTTCCACGACCTCAGTCTGTGGAGTTTCATAAATAAATTTTTCCATTGTTTGTGTGTGTTTTTAGTTTGTTATTAATAGTTATAAGTGTTGTTTTCGTGTTTCCTTAATGGCCGCCATTGGGGATTATTTTTCCTCAAAACTGATGGCGAAACCGCCGGTGGTGATTCGTTGGGTGGCGATAATTTGCAGTTCGGATATGTTATCTTACCGTTCGTCCT
>JAGAIM010000213.1 GCA_017626555.1 Bacteroidales bacterium | reverse complement strand
TCTACTAACGCTTCAGCTGAATCTTTCAATGCCAAGATAAAGTCATTCAGAGCACAACTCAGAGGAGTGACTGATGTCAAATACTTCCTGTTCAGACTTACTAACATCTATGCCTAGACACATACTTTTGCCGGTGATCCGTGCGAGCTCTTCTAGTCTTAATCCTTAGAATGGGCTCTGGACAGCCTGTAACACGGATGAAGAACATTTATAGCTCACACTTCCGCTATAGCATGAGCAGAACGCTCAGATTATAGCCAGTGTATACGCTAACTTCATTCCTGTGTTACTTGAATTGTCCAGATTCATTCTAACGGAATACAGCTAAACGCTTTCTGTATGTAGTGCTGTCTTTCTCAACAGCTGTGCAAAAGTAGTAAATAATTTTTAAGTTACATATTATAACTTCAAATTTAGATTGGGATATAGCAGACTAATCCCGACATTGCCCCTCACTTTACCCCACTGAGGGAACTGAGGTTTTTGAGGGAATGAGGGAGATGCCCGGTCGGAGCCGGGCATGACGAAATACTAGCATTTGAGGTACTTTCCTTGTTCGATGCGTTCTATTAGTCCTTCTTTACACCATTGGGAGATGTGGCGTTCTGCTGTTTTGAGAGGGATGCCAAGAGAGGCGGAGATGTCTATGAAGTCCTTACGGGTGAAAGAGCCTGGGAGTTTGTCGAGGAAGAGCTGGCGACGGACTGACTTTTGATTTGGAGCGGAATCTGATGCTGCAAGTCGCGGCAATTCCTCAAATACCTTTTTCGTATGATGCAGCAAAGTATCTGAAATAATCAAAGCAGTCTCAAAATCCACATCCCTGCAAATGATATTATCCTCAAAACATCCATCTTCTATGATACGAAGCGTACTCATAATCATTGCAATGCGATAAGTGATAAGCCCAAGACGGCGCACGGAAGCAATAATATCCTCGCCAAACTCATCCACATACTGCACCTGTGTTCGCTCAAAGAAAGCATTGAACCGTCTTTGCTGCTCACAAGTCAAATGGAAACGGACCTTTCTATAATCTGCAAGCAAAGTATGGAAATCATGGAACTCCTCACCAAACGCACGAAATTGATCATCAAGCGTACGGTCTCCTGACTGCTCAAATACATTCTGCCACATTACCTTCGTGCTGAGGTAATAGAAAATGAAACGGGAGAATATACCATTCTCAGCATCGGTAATCAACGATGACACCTGTTTCGGAGTACCTGCAAGCAGGGCGGAAAACCGGGCTTTTAATATACGGCGATGTGAATGGATGGTTGCGTTTTCATGTTACACCGAAGGCATAATAAACACGCGCCATCCTACTTTCTCATCCCTTTCCACATATCCTTTCTCCTGGAGATTCGCCAACATCTTCTGCAAAGCGGAGCGATTGACCCCGATCTCCTTCTGCAGATAGGCAAGTGTCGCGCGATTCTCCGCCTGAAGCGCACGCAGAATCTTATTATATGTCTCTGTACGGAAAGCTATCCTCTGACCGTCATACCACCACACCTTGCTGTCTCTCTCGGTCACAAACAGAACATCATTCTTGATTTCTTCTGTTATCAGACTGTTCATGTATTTATGGAATGGTCTGATATCCTTTAACGAAGCATTTGCACCATCAGCCGGAGCCGCACCCACCACAAGATCAGCGCGATGCAATGCCTCCAGATACTCCTTCTTCGACCTGCAGCGCACCACAACCATCGGATAACCGTGACGAGCAAGAATATAATTCACCATCATACGTGCAATACGGCCGTTGCCATCCTCAAACGGGTGGATACGTATATACCTGTAATGGAACATAATCGCAAGCTCAGCCGGAGTAAGAACACCTTCCTGCTCTGCCTGATTGTACCAATCCACAAGACCAGCCATAAGCGCAGGAGTCTCCTCCGGAGAAGCATACTCAAAACGATCCCCATAACGCGTGATCACACTGTTCGGACGAGTCTTATACTGACCCGCGTGAACCACATAACTCGTTTGCACACCTCCCGGAAGACTACGATACACTGTATAATCCTCACGCAGCAAAGTACGATGCAAAGTCCTGATGAAATTCTGAGTCAGCGGAATATCCTTCACCCCGGACTCCTCCTCCATCATCTTCAAAGCCACATTGCTCGCACTCATATCCTGCACGTCCTTCAGGTCTGCCTCACCGATCACCTTGCCGAAAAGAAGCAGAATCTCCGTCTGGCCATACGTCAAAGTATTTCCCTCAAGATGGTTACTGTTGTAGTTAAAATCCACAGTAAACCGCCTCCTGAGGCGATTGCGGTCCTCCTCCGAGAGAGGAAGCAATTTCTGCCACTCTTCTAATGCTGATTGTAGTTTCTTCTCTTCCATGTTTCTTGTACCACTATATTGTGTGGTAAGTGTACCACCGTTTCGGGTGGTAAAGATACAAAAGACTTATGAAATAGCAAAAGGAAACCGGACTCTCGACATTGAACGTATATTCAAATATACTTCTTTAACCTCTAAGATATCTCTTTAATTGTGATTTGATGAAAAAGACCTACATTTGTGTTCTGAAAGTCACCTGATTTATTAACGCAAACTAATATGAAAGAGGCAATACTCGCGGTCAATGCGGCCAGCATCGCGATACTTCTGTTCTTCACGGCCCTGCTGCTCGCCACTTCAAGATATCATGGAGCACGAGGATGGGCGGCTCTTGTCACTTTTGTGCCGACGGTGCCGGTGTATCTGTATAACTTTACACGTATGATGGGGTGGCACGGAGTGGCTCTGTTCATGTTTCCGATTTCCTTTTCTGTAAATACTTTGCTGATGCCGCTGCTATGGCTGTTTGCGAGGATAAACTTTGACCCGGATTTCAGATGGCGACCGGTGCACCTGCTGCATTTCCTGCCGGCGATAGTCTTTCTTGTGCTCGGATTACTCACGCCTGAGGCTCAGAAGATGAATACCATAAGGTATGAAATGGGAGGTGATGACACGTGGTACGGCGAGGTCAACACCATACTTGTCTCCCTTCAGATACTTGTTTACTATCCTGCCATATTCATATATCTGTACAGAAAGAAGAAAGCGATTGCAGACACGACTTCCGATGCGGAATGGGTGCAGAAGTTGTGGATTCCGAGATTCATGATATTGTTCTTTGTCCTTTTCGTGATTGTCATGGTGTGCTATGAGATATGGCCGAGGACGGATGCCTGGCTGATACAGATAATAAATGTGATAAGCATGACATATCTGGTGTATTGTGCGCTTACAAATCAGTCGATGCCGGTGTCTGCGACTGACGAAATGCCTAAGGAACAGGATGCTCCGGCAATGTCCATCGAGCAGATGCGGAAGGTGTGTGATGCGGCTTCGGAGTATCTTGCCGCAAGCAAGGCCTATCTGAAACCGGATATTTCATTGGCGCTTTTCTCGAAAGAGGCTAATATTTCCCAAAGGACGCTCTCCCGCGCGATCAACGGTTATCTTAAGATCAATTTCTTTGAATTCATCAACAGAATGCGTGTCGAAGAAGCAAAGCAGAAACTTATGGATCTTGAGACATCCGGTTATAACATAGACAGCATATATGAGGAATGCGGTTTCCGTTCGCGTTCATCGTTCTTCATGGTCTTCAAGAAAATCGAAGGCAAGTCTCCTGCCGCATGGCTAGAGAACAGGAACAAACATGCATCTTAGTCCAAATTACCGAAGTTTGTACTCGTTTGAATGTCCGATTTTACAGATTTCG
>JAGAIM010000212.1 GCA_017626555.1 Bacteroidales bacterium | reverse complement strand
ATCCCATGCAGTCATATGCCACCGTATTGCCAGCATCTCGTCTCTTGTCAACTTCATTCCCCAAGAGAGAAGCATTATGACAGACTTCTCACCATGACCAAGAGGAAGGTCCGCACAGTCAACGGAGTATCCCGGAACCTTCTCCCATCTGCCATCTGCTCCCTTTCGGTTAAGAAGTGTTTCCTTGTATATATCCGTCTTGCAGACATCGTGAAGAAGAGCTGCGATCAATATGCTTTCATTAGGAATCAGGGGGTCTATTTCTGGTCTTCGTGAAACAAGCATGGATTTAAGGTCCAGAGCTGCAGCACACACCTTCAGCGAATGTTCGACTAGTCCACCTTTCTTGTTAAGATGATGACTTGCGGAAGCAGGGGCCTCAAAGAAACCAAGCTTTTCCAGTTCGGTGATAACCTGTTCAACCCCCTCACGTCCACTGGAACGAAGGAGGTTACAGAATGTTTCTTTATCTTGATTTATCATATAGTCAGTTTTGTGCAAATATCTGATTATTGGACGAACTCATTGTTCGTGCGATCAAATTCATCAAAAGGGTTGTATGGAGCAGCTGCCGGTGGTACCTGAGGACCGGGATACGACATATTCTGACGGCCTTTCGCCGGGCTCTGTTCGGCATTCATAGCAGACTCATAGAAAGTGCTTTGTTCATCCTCAAACTTCATCAGATGTCCGACATAACGCATATTCACAGAACCAACCTGACCGTTCCTGTTCTTTGCGATTATCACTTCCGTCTTAGCCTGTTCATCAAGATCCTCTGAAAGTCCCAGCAACCCAGGACGATGAATGAACATAACGATATCAGCATCCTGTTCGATTGAACCGGAGTCCTTCAAATCACTGAGCACTGGCTTGCCGTTGCTACCCATCCTGCTCATCAGATTTCTGTTAAGCTGAGCGAGAGCGATTATTGGAATACCCAATTCCTTGGCAGTAGTCTTCAGTGTATTGGATATGTCCGTGACCTCCTGAACCTTGGAGAATCCTCCGACCTGAGGCTTTCCTGAGTGCATCAGCTGGAGATAATCTACGAAGATTATTCTGACTCCCTTCTCACGCACCAGACGCTTGGCTTTCGCCGTGAATTCAGTCAAGGTAATGCCCGGAGTCTCGTCAATATAGATCGGAGCCTTGACGATGCGGGCTATGCTCTGTTCAAGTATCTGCCATTCTTCGGGAAGCATCTTAAGCTTACCTTTAAGCTTGTCGGAAGTAATTCCTGATTCTGTCGCTATGAGTCTGTCAGTAAGTTCCATGCTGGTCATCTCAAGAGAGAAGAAGGCTACGGCCTCACCGAACTCGACGGCTGCATTCCTCGCCAGATTCAATGCAAACGCAGTCTTTCCGACAGACGGGCGGGCACCCAGAATGATGAGGTTGCCCGGCTGCCACCCCATCGTGAAGTGATCCAACTTATGGAATCCTGAATGAACGCCAGTGACTCCGGTCGAGTTCTGGACTCGTTCTATCCTCTCCATAGATGCATTGATGACCTCCGACACATGCTTGTACGGATTCTTCAGATTACCGGCAATCGCATTATAAACACTGTCCTGGGCATTGGAGACAAGATCATCGACGGTCACGCTTGAATCAAAAGCATCCTTCAGGATACCATACGAGGCTTCAATAAGATTCCTCTGTATTGTCTTCTGCTGCAGGATTCTTACATAGTACTCGATGTTTGCTCCCGTACCGACCTTCTGAGTCAGTGATGCAAGCCTTGCCGGACCGCCTACCTCCTCCAGTGTCCCTTTCTGACGCATCTTCTCCACCACTGTAAGCATATCTATCGGGGATCTCTCGTTAAAGAGATCTAGCATCGCCTCGAATATGCTCCTGTTCTTGAAATCATAGAATGACTGTGGCGTCAGAAGATCCATAACCTGATCCACACTGTCTGTGCTAACCATCATTGCTCCTAATACGGCATCCTCTACGTCTGTCGCCTGGGGTGGAACATTCCCCATCTCTGTTGCAGCAGCTGTTATATTATCTGTCTGCTTCCTACGGTAGTTTCTTTTTCTTTCTTGTGTCATGGCTCCTTTTGATGGCAAATTTATCTTAAAACAGTGCAGAAAAATGGCATGTTTATATTTATCGGATAACTAACGTACAGGACTTATTATCTGAGTGTTATATGTTAATAAATCCCTTGATGAGTCCTGTTGATATGTTAATGTCAGTAATTGATTTCAATTACGATACGGCAGTATGCTTTTTGTTCGGTTCAGAAAGCCGTCCTTCATTCATCCGGAATGTCTCCTTCTCATGCAGCAGCTGCTTATAAAAGTGCCTGTGGCAATCCACCATATTCTCAAGCATCTTCATATAATCCATAAAGGTCTCCGTGAAATGCTCGACACTCTTCTCTACGGCAAACACACGGAAGGCCATCACATCATCTTCCTCACTGAAAGTGATACGTCCATACCAGAGTTCGTCCATTGTCATTTCGGCGGCTTTCTTCAAAATATCCTGATTGTCATCATCCTTGTATGAAAATCCTTTATAGAACTGAATGCCAGGCAAGGAATTAGTCGACACGAAGAATACTTCTCCCTGCCATTTGAAAGGTATCCATTCGCTGTCATTTGAAGGAAGCGGAATAAAGCCGTTATTGCGGATCACATCGTTTACAAGTTCGGGAGTCAGACGAGTCTGCGAAGTGCTTACAGTACTCATCGTCCTGACTTGCTGAGTCTCTACCTGAGAAGTAAGCTGACGTATCTTCGCTTCAGACTCATTGAGTCGGTCTCTTCCAGACAACCACAGAAAGAATAGGATTCCTGCAATCACTGATGCTACAATAAATGCTAATGTCATAATGTTTTCTTTATGGTTAACAATCTTAGGTTTAGAACGGTACCCCGTCGTCAGGGAGATCCCCTATGTCGTCCAGGACAGGCTTGGACGGGTTCTGCTGAGGATCAGATGACTGTTCTGGTCTGCTTCCGCACAGTTCGATTCTGTCAGCTACGATTTCAGTAACCCATTTCTCCACACCGTTGCTGTCCGTGTACTTGCGGTAGGTCAGATGACCGATGACGAACAGCTGACTTCCTTTTCGGATATACTGCTGAGCAAGATCTGCCAGGCCACGCCAAGCGACAATATTATGCCAGGCCGTATCATCCACTTCCCTTCCATCGTGAGTCTTGTATTTGCCACCTGTGCACAATGAAAAGGTAGCGCGGCTGACATTATTCTGTCCGACAGTGCGGATTTCCGGATCCTGACCGCATCGGCCGAGAAGATGAACCTGATTAACTGACATACTATTGCTTGATTAGAAGTTTAGAATTCACGTTATCTATAGTAATGGTGCCGAATTTCTCAAGGACACTCTGTCCAAGAAGAAGCGGAGCCTTCTGGCTATGAACAACTGACGCCTCGACATTCTTGAGGACAGCATCTCCCAGCTTCACTTCCTTCAGTCGGAGAATAGTTCCTTCATGGATATCTCCGCTGGCTGTCATATAATGCTTCTTACCCTTCACATCACTGTCTGACAGATATCCATTCTTCAGCATGAAACTGGCTTCCACAGACGAAATGGTCACATCTGAAGCTCCTGTATCAAAGATCATCTTTAGTGGAAGTCCATTGACAGCACAGGCCACTTCATATGTTCCGCCATGCATTTTCTTCATGTTGACTTCGGAAACGACCTTGTCCTCATCGTCTTTCAGGCTCTTCCCTATCTTGGCCACTTCATCCTCAAGAGCCTGCCTGTACTGTGCGAGCAGTCGCTTGAAATCCTCCCTGTCACGGATTGGATCCATATCGTCGTCGTGTTCTATATGAGGGAAGCTTCTGTATCCCTTCTCAAAGGATACCCTGAGTGCGGCCACGGCATCATCACAGCGTCCCATACGAGCATACAGACATGCTCTGTCATACCAATGTCCAGGATCATCCGGATCCTGATCCACAATCTTGTCCATCCACTCTACCGCCTCTTCTGCCTTTCCGAGGAAATTGAGGGCATAGTGACGGCAGCTGCCGTCTCTTACTGTAGTATCCTTGGCCACTACTGTCTCAAAGTCGGCCATTGCCTTCTCCGAGTCTCCGTTCTTAAGATACAGACTTCCTCTCATCAGATAGATATACGGATAATTGTCATCAACAGCGATACCCTCATTATAGTCTTCCATCGCACCTGAAAGATCGCCTGACAGTTCCTTGCACCATCCACGTGCATAGTAACCGTATGCATCCGTAGGATACCTTTCAATGAACTTTTCAAGATCGCCCATCGCTTCCGCATACATTCCGGCATGTCGATAAATCTCGCTTCTCCGGCCGTAGTAGTACGGAAGATTCCTTTCATCCGTCAGGTCCATGGCTTTGTTTATGTCAGCCAAAGCATTTTCAACCATTCCCATCTCGTCGTAGCAGTCAGCTCTTTCCTCAAGAAGGTCTTCATCAAAGCCGTATTCCTCCATAAGGCCATCCAGAAGAGGTATCACCTCTGCGTACATATGGCATTCCTGGTAGAAGGATGCGAGAACGGCACGCCATAACCCGTTGTCCTTCTCAGAGGCAATCTTTTCCTTGATGACTGCGACAGCATATTTCCTGTCCTTCTTGAATCTATCTATGCTTATGTAATCCGAATCCTCGCTCTTCTCATACAAAGTCATCATAGCGTCAATCATCTTCCTGTAATCCTTCTTTCCCTCGTATGCATGCATACGGAACCTGTAGATCTCAGCATAATCTCGGTCGTATTTCACGCATTCGTCCAGTATCGCCAAAGCCTCGTCATATTTTTCACGTGCAATCTGGTTCCTGGCAAGACCAATATCCGGAAGGAGTGAAGATTCGTCCATCTTCTTCAGTTCCGCATAGATTTTGTCGGCAGCATCATACTCCTTAAGGTCATAGCGGAACTGAGCCAGATTCTCCAGCATGGAGGCTAAATGCTCACTTTTCTCCTTTCTTGCCATCTTTACCACCTGCTCCATCGTTTCAACAGCTTTTCTGCTGTCTCCCAACTCATCGTATATGATACCTTTCCACCAGAGAAGGACTGCTTCAGAGAATCCGCTTTTCTTCGAGTTGTTCTTCATTGCCTGATCGACAATACGCAATGCTGAAGCATAATCTTTCTCACGTCTGTCAATACTTGCGATAAGAAGGTAAGAATCAATGTGCTTCGGGTTCTCCTTGATGTTTTCACTCGCAAGTTTGCGAGCTTCTGCAGGATCTCCACCCTCATCGAGGATCTCGACGGCCTTGTGATACTTGAAGTTGTCAGTAGCCTCGCTTTTCTGTGCTTTCATTGGCTGGAGTGCAAGGCAAAGGACTGCCAGCGTCAGTGTGATGAATCTTCTCATACTCTT
>JAGAIM010000211.1 GCA_017626555.1 Bacteroidales bacterium | reverse complement strand
TTTCGCGCGTTTTACCTCGCGGGCTTTCATTGATTCTTTTGCCATCTTGTTCTCTTTTAATTAGTTGTTATGTTTCTTGAAAGGCAGACCGAATGCCTTGAGAAGTGCGTGAGCCTCCTCGTCGGTCTTCGCTGTTGTCACGAAAGTGATCTCCATTCCGAGGATCTTGCTGATCTTGTCGATATCGATCTCAGGGAAGATGATCTGCTCCTTGATACCGAGAGTGTAGTTACCCTTGCCATCCATCTTCTCAGAAATACCGTTGAAGTCTCTGATTCGTGGAAGAGAAACGCGGATAAGTCTCTCAAGGAACTCATACATCTTCACGTCGCGAAGTGTAACCTTTGTTCCGATAGGCATACCTCTACGGAGTTTGAAGTTAGAGATATCCTTTCTTGAGTGAGTGATCACAGCCTTCTGTCCGGAAATGATAGAAAGTTCCTGCTGAGCAACCTCGACAAGTTTCTTGTCGCCTGTAGCATCGCCAACACCTTCATTGATGGTGATCTTCACGAGTTTAGGACACTGCATTACTGTTGTGTAATTGAAGTCCTTCATAAGTTTCGGCACAATCTCCTCTTTATATACCTTCTTAAGAGCCGGTACATAACCTGTTGGAAGTGCTGCAACTTCTGCTGTATTATTCTTCTTTGCCATTACTTAATCTCCTCTCCAGATTTTTTAGCATAACGGACATTCTTACCATCAACCATCTTGCGGCCGATTCTTGTAGGAGCACCTGTCTTAGGGTCAACTACCTGAAGGTTGGAGATGTGTACGCTTGCCTCCTGTTTAACAATACCACCCTGAGGATGCTTTGGATTTGGTTTAGTGTGCTTGCTGACGATGTTGATGCCCTCAACGATTGCGCGATCCTTTGAAGGGATTACCTCAAGCACCTTACCGGTCTTACCTTTGTCGTTACCGGCATTCACATAGACGGTGTCGCCTTTTTTGATATGTAACTTCTTCATAATGATTGCGAATTATTAAAGGACCTCCGGTGCCAGTGAAACAATCTTCATATAGTTCTCGCGAAGTTCTCTTGCTACAGGGCCGAAGATACGTGTTCCACGAACCTCACCTGCATTATTGAGAAGAACGCAAGCATTATCATCAAAACGGATGTATGATCCGTCCGGACGGCGGATTTCCTTCTTAGTGCGGACTACAACAGCCTTTGAAACAGAGCCCTTCTTAGCGTCACCGCCAGGGATAGCGCTCTTCACTGCAACAACGATCTTGTCGCCAACTCTAGCATAACGGCGGCGGGTACCACCCAGAACACGGATACAAAGAACCTCCTTTGCTCCACTGTTGTCTGCCACCTGTAAACGTGATTCCTGCTGTATCATTTTTACTTAACTTTTTCTACGATTTCTACTAATCTCCAGTTCTTTGTCTTGCTCAAAGGACGAGTCTCCATTATGCGAACTGTGTCGCCCTTGCTGCACTCGTTCTTCTCATCGTGAGCAACGAACTTTGTGGTCTTCTTTACGAACTTGCCGTACATAGGGTGTTTCTCTTTTCTCTCAACCGCAACCACGATAGACTTGTCCATCTTGTTGCTGACCACAACACCTATTCTTTCCTTACGAAGATTTCTTTCCATTTGGATTCAATTTTTAGTTCTGTGACTCTTTCTCAGCAAGGATAGTCATCATACGGGCGATGTCCCTTCTTGCCTTTGCAATCTTTGAGGTATCCTCTAATGGAGAGATTGTATGATTAACCTTCATTGTATCGAGATTAGCCTTCTCGGCCTCGATGCGCTCACGCAGATCTGCGATCGACATTTCGCGTACTTCAGATGCTTTCATTGTCTTTTCTCCATTAAATTATTCTACATAGTCTCTACGTACCACGAACTTCGTAGTAACAGGAAGTTTCTGGGCGCCGAGACGGAGTGCCTCTCTAGCGATCTCAAGCGATACGCCTTCTGCCTCAATAAGGATACGGCCTGGGGTTACAGGGCATACGAATCCCTCCGGATTACCCTTTCCTTTACCCATACGCACTTCGGCTGGCTTCTTGGTGTATGGCTTGTCAGGGAAGATTCTGATCCAGATCTTACCTTCACGCTTCATATAACGTGATACAGCCTGACGGGCTGCCTCGATCTGGCGTCCTGTAAGCCAGCAGTTCTCCAAGGTCTTGATGCCGAACGAGCCGAATGCAAGTTGGTTTCCTCTCTGCGAGAGACCTTTCATACGGCCTTTCTGCTGCCTTCTGAATTTTGTTTTCTTTGGTTGTAACATTGCTCTATTACTTTTAATGAAAATATTTCACAATATCCCTAACTAATTGAGACTCAGTTGGTTGGGTGTATTGATCCTCAATTAATGGGTTGCAAAGATAGTCATTTTTTTTGAAACAGCAATAGTACTTCGAAAATTTTTCACATATTTTCGACCAAAGTTTTTGAAACCTAAATCGCGCATTTTCACATAGTTACGAAAGGTATTCAAAAAAACTTACAAGCATTTTCGACCACGGTCAATTTCACGTAAATCGACTTTGGCACGAGGGTGCATTATGCCCCCGAAGAAACTGGCAAAGAAGCCCCAGCAACAAGCGGTGCGACAAGAAAAGTTGATTTCTTGTCGCACCGCCATCAATTCACACCCCATATTCAAAGATTCATATACCAGTGAGTCATAAAACTACCGCTTTATGTATCACCGCTCACTGACCCCTCATCGCCATAACGAGGATCTGCCAGGAAATGCACCCATTTGAAGCGGATGGCGGGATAGCATATCGGCAAGGATTTTGCATATAAAGGCAGGTTTGCTAACTTTGCAGAACATTGACAACTTCGAAAATGAGAAAAACCGTCAAATATCTGATTGCAGCACTGGCTCTGGCTCTGATGCCACTACCGGACGGAGATTGTCACGCTCAGATATTCAAAAGGAAGAAGACGGAAAAGAAACAGCCTGAGGCAGAGACGGTAACTCAGGGCAGTACGGCACAGAAAAAGTCAGCCGATACAGACCTGCTTGAATTCATCGTCGAAGGCAACGACACTATATATATAGACCAGATCCGAGCATCAAAGGTCTATGCCAGGGTGCCGAAAATGAAAGGAAGGGAGTGGAGACAGTACTACCGCCTTGTGCATAATTTCAGCAAAGCATACCCTTACGCCCTGGTAGCAAGAAAACTTGTGACCGAAGCCGACAGTGTGATAGCCGCAGACCGGCTCAAAGGGGTGAAAAGGGAAAAATACATCAATACTGTGCAGAAGGAACTTTTCGCCGTATTCGAAAGTCAGATGAGAAGCCTTACCGTCAGCCAGGGAGCCCTGATTATGAAACTAATAGACAGAGAGGTCGGAAGATCATCCTATAATATAATAAAGGGATACAAAAGCGGTATGGCTGCGGGATTCTGGCAGGGAATCGCCAAACTATTCGGTTCAGACCTTAAGAAACCGTACGATCCCGAAGGGGAGGACAAGGCCACCGAAGAACTTGTCAAGATATGGGAAGACGGTGATTTTCCTGCATTCTACTGGTCTCTGTTCTGGAAAGACCCACCGGTAATGCCTATACCGGAGAAATATCTGTAACAGAATTTCCGTCAAAACAAAGATATGGAGAGGAATGGATCCAGTCCTTGAGGATCATCAGACGGGCACCGGAAGGGAGTACAATATCGACCCCGCAATGGTAATGTCCGAAAATGAAATAATCCACCTCATTCTCAGCAGAAAATTCCACGGCAAATCTATACAGAGGCTCCTTTTCGCCTCCGAACTTATATTTTACATCGTGAGCAAGACGATTATTCTTCGACCATCCGTTCCCGAGCCTGAACGCAAGCCAAGGATGCAGGGCGCTGAACAGGATCTGCGCCAGACGGTTATGAAAAAGTCCTCTGAGGAAGCGATATCCTAAAGGAACCGGCCCCAGCCCGTCACCGTGACCCAGGCAGAAACGCTTGCCGGCAATTTCCACCACACAAGGCTGAGTAAGTTTTATCATACCCAGTTCTTCAAAATAACCGTAGGTCCAGACATCGTGGTTTCCTTGGAAGAAATACACTTTCACGCCTCTGTCGATAAGCCTCTGTATTGCCGCGAAAACACGGACATATCCCTTCGGAACCACATCACGGTATTCATACCAGAAATCCCAGATGTCACCAAGAAGATATATTGCTTCCGTCTGTTCCGGAAGGGAGTTGAGAAAATCGGCAAAACGGCGTTCCCGGCCTTCAGGATCCGCAACCTGAAGACCAAGATGAACGTCAGAAACGAAATATGTGTATTTCCCGTACATTTCTAAGCGAAAATGAATATGCAGACCGCTGCGACAAGGCAGTAAAGGGCAAACCAACTGAGTTTAGCCTTCTTTACAAGGGCAACCATCACCTTGCAGGCAAACAAGCCGGAAAGGAAGGCAGATATGAACCCGAGCACAAGCGCAAGAGCCCCCACCGACGACGAGCCGAACTCACCGCCGACAATCTCAAGAAGTGTCTCACCTAGGATAGGTACAAGAACCATCAGGAACGAGAACTGAGCAATCACTTCCCTACGGACACCGGATATAAGTCCCGTAGATATGGTAGTGCCCGAACGTGACAAGCCCGGAACTACAGCAAACGCCTGACCGAGCCCCACTGCAAAGGCCTGCCAGTATGAAATACCGTTTCTATATTCATTGACAGGGAAAATCGACTTTCTGCCCGGCCTGGAAGCATAATCCGAGAAGAACAGAAGGAGGGCCGTCACAACGAGGGCGACTCCGACCACCTGGATGGATCCGAACAGCGATTCCACCTGATCTTTGAAGAAAAGTCCCACAACCAGAATAGGCAACATAGACACTACCATCTTCAAAAGATAATCAGTCTGGTCATTGCACACGAGCACCTTCCTGCCCGCCTCGTTTTTTTGTATTTTCCAATCTTTCAGACCACAGAAAAAGCCTTTGAGAAGGTCGAATATTTCCTTTCTGAATACTATTATAGTACTGAGGACTGTGGCCGCGTGCACCATCGTTGTGAACAATAAGTCATCGGTAGTCTCGACTCCGAGAAGAGCCTTTCCTATCTCCAGATGGCCGCTGCTGCTGACAGGAAGAAACTCAGTCAATCCCTGCAGCAATCCTAAAAGCACTGCTTCAAACCATTCCATAACTTAATCCTTGAACACCTTCATAATTGCCACAACCTCTATGACGATACCGAGTATAATGACGATCGGAGCCGCTACCATCCTGCGGAAATCGAACATAGCATAATTGAACACTTCCGGATCATCACTTCCTCCTCCAGTCATAAGAATATAACCCGACACCATCACAATAAGTCCGATCAAGAGAAATTTAAGACCTCGAAAGGTAATTGGCATTTTTGTATTATTTTCCATTCTGCATTGTTTTAGATTCCCGACGACATCGGGAATAACATTAATAAAGTCCGTTTATATCAATAGTAAAGTTCGTCTTTTCTGAGTGAAATAAGTTTGTTCACCACAAAATATGTGCTCGCAAGACATATAATAAGACCTGCCGCTATGACTATGCCGATCACTATCAGCAGCAGTTCCAGACGGAATATCTCGAAAAGTTGGGCAAAACTGCTTCGCATCAGGAACATAAGTCCTACCAGTATGATAATCGCAATGAACGCAGAAAACAGCCCTTGGAAAGCCGACTGCACAAGAAATGGTGCACGGATGAACGACCTGGTGGCACCCACAAGTTTCATTGTATGGATAGTGAATCTTCTGGCAAAAACATTGAGTCTGACTGTATTGTTTATCAGAACGAAAGAGATGAACAGAAGAAGGGCAATGAACACTCCCAGAATCAGGGATATCCTGCTCAGATTGGCATTCAGAGCATCGACCAGCGAACGCTGATACACCACTTCATCCACAAGCGGACTGGCAGAAATCTCAGTCCTGACCATCTCCAGGCTGTCTGCCGAAACATATCGCGCATCCAGAGTGACATCGACGGATACCGGTATGGGGGAAGTCTCGAAAACATCAAGAAAATCCTCTCCGAGTTGGGCTGCAAGTTCCCTCTGCCCCTGTTCTCTGGACACAAAGACCGTACTTTTTATATATCTTTCACCATCAAGTTCATCCTTGAAGCCAAGCGCCGCCTCGTCAGAAACATTCTGCTTCATCAGCACAGACACCTGCATATTTTCCTTGAAATAATCCGACACGCTCTTTGCATTGACAAGAAGCATACTCGCCACACCCACAAGAAGCAGCACCAGACTTATGCTGATGACTGAGGAGAGATAGGCATTCATAAGCCTCCTGCGCATTATCTTATTCTCTGCTTTACCCATACGAAAAATCCAATCGGGGTCAAAGATAATGAAATATCAAAAAAAAATCTTACCTTTGTAGAGATTTTGTCATTAAAATTAAGCAGTATGGGTAATTCGGTCAAAAGAGTACTGTTCGTAAACTCGGAGATAACACCTTATCTTCCGGAGTCTGGAATCGCGAACATCGGAAGATATCTTCCTCAGGGCATTCAGGAAAGGAAGAAGGAGATCAGATCATTTATGCCGAGATACGGCTGCATCAATGAAAGAAAGAACCAACTCCACGAGGTGATCCGTCTTTCGGGAATGAACATTGTCATTAACGAAGTTGACAGACCTCTCGTAATCAAGGTGGCATCCATATCCGCCGCCAGGATGCAGGTATATTTCATTGACAACGAGGATTATTTCCACCGCAAAAGTGTGTACTGTGATGAAAACGGAGAGTTCTTCAAGGATAATGGCGAAAGAGCGATCTTCTTTGCAAGAGGAGTGCTCGAAACAGTAAAGAAACTTCGTTGGGCACCGGACATCATCCACTGCCAGGGATGGATTTCACATATTCTCCCGATATACCTGAAGAAGGCATACATTGACGACCCTATATTCTCAGGCAGCAAGGTCGTCCTTTCCGTATATGACGACACACCGGCTTCATTCCCTGAAGATTTCAAAGACAGAATCGCATTCGGAGGAGTTACGGAAAAGGATCTTGAGATTCTTTCCGATCCGACTGGCATAAATCTTGCGAAACTCGCTGCCGACTATTCTGACGGTATTATCCTCGGTTCGGCAAATGTTGACGAAGAGATTGTCAGATACTGCAAGGAATCCGGCCTTCCGATACTCCCATACAAAGCAGAGTCAATGGAAGACGGCTCATACATAGAAGATTACAACAGTTTTTACGACAGTTTATAATGAATTTCAAATTTTTCGGCAGAGTCAGCCGCCTTGCGGCTATCGGTGCGATACTGCTTGGCTCTGCATCTTGTGTGAAGATCGACGAATCTCTAGGAGAAAACTTCATACCTACAGACCAGAAATGGGATGTATTCACTCCTGAAGCAGCGGACCTCAAGGATATAAGAATGCAGATGTCCGACAGCCTTTCAGGCTACAGCACGACAAGATTCACTTTCGGAGCCGTCAAAGACAGCAGATTCGGAACAAGCGTAAAGAGCACGAGTTTCACGCTCGTGCCGTTCTATGACACCCTTGATTTTGGTAAAAATACGAAAATCAGGCAGTTCCACTTTACTGCAGTGCGTGATACATTCTCAGTTGCAAGAAAGGAGCAGGCAAAGATGCTCCAGAATGTACACGTATCGGAACTGAAGAAGGCTCTTGACTCCACTGTCCTCTATATGGGAGCCTTTATGAATCCTGAAATTCGAGAGGAATATCTCAATACAGCAGAACAGATTACCGTCGGCACTCCCGTATATGACGGAGGCGACTCACTATCCTTCGACTTCAGCAAGGAATTTACTGAAAGATTCGTAGAAAAGATCAGAACTGCCGATCTCGACAGTATGGATCTTTATGTCGAGCAGATGCCAGGTATTTACATCACTACCGACATTCCAGAAGGAGAAGGCGGAAGAATCAATATGTTCAACCTTGGAATACTCACGTCAGACGGTTATGTATCAGGCAATTACGCACAACTTAAATTCACTGCGGAATATGATTACTCCGAAGAACCGGTTGACACATCCTTCCTTTTCTTCTTCGGCCCGGCTGAATTTATGGATGATGAAGATACACAATATCCGACTCAATTTGCATTCAATGCAAGTTCTCACGACACTTACGGCCAGTTCGGCAAAGAAGGTGTGACAGCAACAGATAAGATTCTGATTGAAGGAGGTAGCGGCATCAAGCCCGTAGTCAAGGCTACTGAAATCAAGCGCATACTTAATGAACAGTTAGCCCTTGCCGGTATCAAGGATCCTTCCGAGGTCGTAATAAACAAAGCCACCATCATTCTTCCATACGAAGTGGAAGGTGATTATGACGCATTGGATAATTATCCTTTGATACTCAGTCCGACCGTTCGTCTCAGAAGTTCAGAAGGTGGATATGTATCATACGCAGGACTCACGGATTCGAGTATTGAATCAGAGAACCAGGGTAACATCAACAGATCCCTGTCAATGTACTCTCCTGACATAAGCCATCACGTACAGGAAATCCTGAAATTGGACGAAAACGATAAGGATTACGCAAAGAATATCGAAAAATACGATATCTGGTTCCTCATTATGCACGAAGAGATACAGCAGAGTTCAAGCAGCAACAGTGCAATGGATGACTACTATCAGAATCTTATGTACAACTCCTACTACAACAGTATGATGTATGATCCATACGGATATGGCTACGGATATGGAGGATACGGCGGATATGGTGGCTATGGAGGCTATGGCGGATATGGCGGATACGGCTATGGAAGCAACTACTACAACTATTATATGATGGCTATGTATGCAAGTTCATACGGAAACAGTTCATCATCAGGAACTTCCTCTATCGAACTTGATAAGGACAGATACTACTACGGAGTTCTTAACGGCCCGGATGCAGCCGGAGCCAAGCCGCAATTGAAGATAACATTCTCGGCACCAAAGACAGCCGAAAAATAAATATACGAGAAAGAGCCGGTCAGCAGACCGGCTCTTTCTGTTTATTTCAGACGGAAACTATTTTGCGTTTACCTTGTCCTCAATGTACTTGATAGCGTCGCCTACAGTAGCGATCTTGTCACCAGCGTCATCATCAGGAATCTCGATATCGAACTTCTTCTCGAAATCCATAATGAGTTCAACGATGTCAAGTGAATCAGCACCGAGATCGTTCGTAAAACTTGCTGTCTCAGTTACCTCAGAAGCATCTACGCCGAGTTTCTCAACGATGATTGCCTTTACGTCTTCTGCAATGTTAGCCATAACGTTAAATTTTTAATTAATAATTAGTATTTTTAATACACGTATTTCCGCTAAAAACGGTGCAAATTAAATAAAAAAAAACGAGAAATGAAAATTTTACATATATTTGTAAAGTTCAGGCTTTACGAAAGCGAACCTGAGAATATTAACAACCGACTATGAAAAACGAACTGAAATGCTGTGCAGCGGCTCTTTTGGGATTATTTGCATTTTCCTGCGTAGAGCCGGAACCTGTGATTCCGGAAGAACCGGTGGAAATCCCCGAACAGAAACCAGATGAAAATCCCAAAGATGATCCGGGATTCATCGAAGCAGTGCCGGATACAGTCACATTCACCAATGCTGAATTCATCTATAACGGCGATGATATAGGAGAAGCCACTTCTGACGGATGGCTGGTAAAACTCTATACTGATATGGACATCGATGAGACAGGTGCTCCTATCGGTCCCGGACAGGTAGTGCAGATTCTTCTCAATGCTCCATACAATGCGGAACAAACCGCGGATCCGGAACATCTTACCGGCGTATATTCGGAAATGTTCAATTCCGGAGATTTCTCTGCCGGTACATTCGTCAGCGGCTATCTGCAATACATCGATCTCCCCGGAGAAAGACTGGAAGTGGCAGACGGTACGTTCTATGCGGATCTGGCCGAGGGATCGACCGATATGGACTATGATCTTATTGACGAAGGAGCCGTAAGGATCGCTTCTGCCGGCAATGGGACATATACCATAGAAGGAATACTCGTAGGAAATAAATACACAAAGAGATATTTCAGATGGAGCGGCAGTATAGAGGCAAGAGACAATGCGCCTGAACAGACGCCGAACAGCACGATCACGCAGGATATAATCAATGGGAATTTCACTCAGGCGATCCTGCAGGACAAGGGAGATTGCTTCTATCTCGGCGACAACTCCTACAGATGCATGCTTCTCTATCTTACCGAGCCTACAGTGTCAGAATCAGAATACCCAGGTGGAAGACCTGAGGGAAATGGAGCCGTTCTCAGACTCGAAATGCTGGTTCCTTGGGATATTGACATAAATAAAGACGGAATCCCTGCCGGTACATACAATATGACTCAGAGAAATCCAGACACATCCATTGACAAGGATAAGATCGTACCTGGAGTGGCAGTCCCTGGTCTTCCGGACGAATTTGCGGCTTGGAAGGTATCCGGTTCGTGGTATTATGAACTCGAAAACAGCGAGTGGACAAAGACTTATGCAAGAATAGACAGCGGCAGCATAACCGTAGATAGAGGTGAGAACGGCAGCCACACTGTCACATACGACCTTTACGACTGCCAGAGCAATGCAAAAAGAATATCAGGAAGCACGGTCTTCGAAATCGAAACGGAAGAGAAACCGGAAGACAAGCCTATAGCGACAAAGGATAATACGTATGTTATAGACGGCAAGGAATTTCAGTTCGGAAGCGTTGCAGTAAGCAATTTCGGTGAATATCTCTGCATAGCCGCCTCACCTGAAGAAGGCGTCGAAAATTTCGATGCAATATTCGAACAGGACGAATATCTATATGCAGCCATCTCACCTATGCTTAACGGAAAGGAATTCGACCTGATGACAGAAACAGAACTCTTCACTTTAATGAGTACACTCCAGGGAGCGGCAATAGAAAGCCTTGCACCTGCAACGAGAGATGAAATATCGGAAGGAAAATGCACCTTTACATATTCTGACGACAAAGCCTCGGTCAGCATAATGATGAAACTGAAATCCGGAGTAGAACTTTCTGCGAAGATGACTGCAGAGGAGCCTTCGCTTGTGGTAAACGAGAACATCATTGCACTCGACGGTGAAAACAAGCCTGTAAGAACAGCCTTCTATGAATCAAAGGACGGGATGACGACTATATATCTCACTCCTGCCGGTATCAGTTATTTCGAAGAACTCGAAATCACGACATATTACGCATACATCACATTACAGGACTCACAATGCGATGGCAGCAGGCTGAATGTCAGCGACATAAAGTGCGCAGGTTTCGTCAACAACCTGAACGGGACACATAAAAGTTCAACTGATACCAAGACATCCGGCACAGTCAACGTCCTTAAGGATCCTGACGATCCTTGGCATTTTACTGTAATGGCAGAACTTGATTTCAGCGGAACCACCCTCGAAATAAGTTTTGATGGCAATGCCATCAGCACAGAAGTGACGGAAGTCAAAGAGTCCGTCGTAGAATATGATGGAAAGAAACAGACGATAAAGGAAGTGTGGCTCAACACAATGCCTAATCCGGAAGACACACGTTCTGTAGTAATTCTCACTGAAGATGGCAATGATGTATGTCTGACAATGCCACGGAATTTCATAGACGGAAATGCCCACGGTTTCTCTCAGAGTCCGTATATGAACATCAGGTATAACGACACCATATTCAGCAAGGCTACCGGCTACAGCGGTACCGTCACAGTGGGGATTGACGGCAGCACAATGACAATCGAAGCAACAAACTACAAGAACCTTAAGATTTCTTACGAAGGTCCGTTCAAAATAAGCTAATAACTATGAAAAAACTGCTATACATACTATCAGCATCTGTTTTATTATTTGCCGGATGCGAAAAACCGGCCGATCCGCAACATCAGCCGAAACCGGAACCAGATCCGGAACAGCAACAACCAGAGCAGCAGGAGCCGGAGAATGAAGATCCTGCTGCCGAAGCAATCGGTCAATATGTCTATGACGGAAAGGAATACCCGATCAACAGTGCATTCTATGCAGACGGAGGAAATACCATAATGCTCAGAATATCTCCACTGAAGACTGCTCAGTCCACGACATACGCAATAATCGGGATAAATGCTTCTCTCGAAGGAAACGAAATCAACGTCGAGACAGCCTGGCACAACGATGACTATTATTTCAGGTATGAAGATCCTGTAATGTATTACTCTGAATACAGGAAACCTCTGTCCGGAACGATATGCATCAACAGAGCCTCAAATACGAAAAACATATTCACACTAAAGGCAGACATAATCCTTCCGGACGGGAAAGATTTCAAGGTCGAACTACCTGCTACTGAGTTTGAGCCATACTCTTAGGCCATTGACAGAGTTGAGAAGGTAGAACACCCACATTATCACCATCACGCCTGCGTGAGCCTCACCGCGCGAGACACAGACACACCACATCACAACACTTACGATGTTGGTGATGATCCACAATGCCCACTGCTCCATAAAGGCAAGAGCCATAAGTGCCTGAGCCACGATACTCAGCACCGTGGTTGTAGAATCCTTGAAAGGTTGCGGATCCCCTAAATGTTTCAGCACGAATCCTACTGCAACCACTGCTGCAAGGCAGCCTGCCGCAAGAACAGCACGTTGTCCCCAGGTGAATCTTCTTGCCTTGACCTGAACTCCATTTCCTTTGGACTCAGCCTCGGAAACGGCTGCCCCTCTTTTGCGCCACTGCCACCAGCCGATAAACTGCATCGGCACATAATATAGAGCATTCAGTGCCGCATCGCCATACAGTGATGCTTTATATGATATGTATGCATAAAGAGATACGTTCATCAGGCCGAAAAGATAATTCCATATACTGCCTTTGGCTACCAGCACGACACAGAGTACGCCAGTAATGGCGGCAACTGACCCCAACAGGTCAAGGGTGCCGGTCATAATTGAATAAACGATGTTGGATACGATGACTCCCGTTATAAGGAACCAGTCGTAAAGATTAAGTACCTTGTTATTCATCTGTATTGTTGAGTTGCTTCAATATTCTTTCAGCGAGCGACCTGCCTACCATTTCAGACAAATCATTGACCGAGGCTGACGCAATACGTGCCACACTTCCGAATCTGAGAAGAAGTCTCTGTTCGGTCTTTTCCCCTACCCCCTTGATTCCCTTCAACGCAGACTCTACCTGAGCCTTTCCTCTAAGTTTCCGGTGGAATGTAATGCCGAAACGGTGAGCCTCATCCCTGATCTGCTGCAATACCTTGAGAGCCGGAGAGTTGCGATCTATGAACATCGGATAAGGATCACCCACGCGATAAACTTCTTCCATTCTTTCCGCAAGGGCAATCACAGTAAGTTTTTCTGTCAATCCCAATTCCGCCAAAGCCTCGTAAGCAAATGCCAATTGACCTTTTCCGCCATCGATCACCACAAGTTGAGGCAGATCCTCGGGATTTTCCACCAGCATTCTGGAATATCTGCGGTTCACGACCTCTTTCATTGTCGCATAATCATTGGCTCCCACCACTGTCTTGACTTTGAAATGCCTGTAATCCTTCTTTGAAGGCACAGCATTTCGGAAAACCACACAAGCAGAAACCGGATTTGTCCCCTGTATATTCGAGTTGTCAAAACATTCGATATGCACTGGAAGTTCCTTCATTCCTATCTGTTTCTGAAGGGACTCCATCACCATATTGCGGTATGCATCCGGATCTGTATGCTCCTGCTGCTTGAGAGCGTTCAGACGCATTTCCTTCGCATTTCTGGCACTGAGTTCCAGAAGGGCAAGTTTATCCCCCCTGACCGGCACACGGAATTCGATATTCTGCAATTCCATATCCGGTTTGAAAGGCACCACAATCTCACGCGAAAGGACACCGAACTTAGCCTGTATTTCTCCTATGAACATTGCAAGCACACTTTCCTGCGGCTCTTCTATCATCAGCCTGAAACCCAGATTGAGAGACTGCACAACGGCTCCTCCACGGATTCTCATAAAATTGCCGAACGCCTCCGGGCCATCCACAATAAGCGAAAAGACATCCACATCACCCACTATAGTGCTCATAATCACCGATTTGCTATAGTGCTGCTCAAGCGACTGCATTTTCTCCTTATAGATTTGTGCTTGTTCGAATTCCATATTGGCCGCAGCCTCCTGCATCAGATTCCTGTAATGCTGGATTATCTCTCGTCCACCACCCTTGAGAAGTTTCACAATCTCCTCAATATTCTCATTGTATTCCTCCTTGGAGATGCCTCCGATGCAGCATCCAAGGCATTTCTTGATATGGAACTTCAGGCAAGGACGGTATTTCCCCCTCAAAATTGCATCCGAAGTAATCTTCAGATTGCAGGTGCGAAGCGGATAGACATTGTGGAAAAACTCTACGAGATTGCGAGCGTGAACCACGCTGCTGTAGGGTCCGAAATAACGGGATCCGTCCTTCACCATCCTTCTGGTCAGGAACACTTTAGGAAAGTCATCTGCACTTACGCATATCCAGGGATAAGTCTTGGAATCCTTCAGAAGAATATTGTAGCGCGGCTTGAACTGTTTGATCAGATTGTTTTCAAGCAGGAGAGCATCGGCCTCCGATTCCACCACGGTAAATTCTGCATCCGCGATCTTCGAGACCATCACCGCAGTCTTGCGCGTAAGCCTTTCAGGCGGCACGAAATACTGTGCCACCCTCTTGTGCAGATCCTTGGCCTTACCCACATAAATCACATTCCCCTCAGCATCATAATATCTATAGACACCCGGGGAATGTGGAAATAACTTTATCTTTTCTTGCAGAGTCACTATTTCAAATATTCTTCCACAGCAGCATTTATGCCTTCTGCACCGTGGAATCCTCTCTTGAGAATGGTACCGTCAGGACCGATGAGCATAAGATGAGGAATGCCTTCAATGCCGTAAATATCTGTAGGCACGCTACCGGCATTGTTGATATGCAACCAGTTCATTCCAAGTTCTGCCGCAGTATCAAGGGTCACATTATAAGGTTGACGCTCCCACACAGCAATGCTGAGAATATCGAAATCCTTGCCTGCATATTTGTCATAAACAGCCTTGAGATTAGGAATTTCCCTCTTGCAAGGCCCGCACCAAGGTGCCCAGAAGTCAACAAGGATATATTTTCCCTTGCCTACATAGTCAGAGAATTTCACCTCAGCATACTTTGGCTGAGGAGGAATGCTGCGTGTGGTTCCCACAACAGAATTCACTGTAAAATCAACAAATGGCTTGCCCTCAGCAGTGTTTATCCTCGCCGTAATGGCATCTTGCATACCTTTGACAAACTTATGTTCCTTCAATGCCGGTGCAAGAAGATTGAGAAGCGAATCAAGTTCCGTATCCTCAAATTCTCCGCGGAGATTCTGAAGAGCAAAAAGAGATACGAAGTTGTCGGTATTCTCTGTATAAGTCTTAACATTGTGTTCCTTATACTCAGTAAAGAAAGTTTCAAAAAACTCTTCCACCGCCTGCTTCTTCTCTTCTTCTGTCTTGTCCTGAGCCTCATTTATCTCCTTCTGACCAGCCCTGTATCTCTCTATATATCCTTTCTCAGCAGCATTGAAAGCATTAAGTCTTTCCTGAACGGAAACCTCAGGGTATGCTGAAGTCACAGTAGTCTCTTCGTCAAGAACCACAGTAAGAGGTGTTCCGTCCGAAATGAAATTTGTCCCGAAATTGGCAGCGGAAATAGTTCCGATAAGTGTAACGTCTGCTGGAACTACAATTGCGAACTTTCCGTCAACGACCGGAACCAAAGTATCGAGAGCCTCGCCCAAAACTACATTGACTTCAGAAATACCATCCGGCACAACTGTACCTGTAATTTCTGTAACCTCAGACACCTTACCGCCGCAAGATGCCATCATAGCGACTCCTAAAGTCGCAAAAAGGATGCTTCTAATCTTCATATCAGTATTGTTTTATTTACTTAATTCCTGAGGATCCACGCAATTAAAACGGGAAACTCTGTCAAAGATAATAAAAAGGGTTGGCATTTGAGCCAACCCTTCATAAAATATGTAAGTAACTATATTACTTGTTTTCTCTGCGTCCGCCACGGCCACCACGACGACGGTCATTGCTACGTCCGCCACGGTTGTTGCCAGACTGCTGTGCCTGTGCTGCAATACCTGCGTTAGGAGAAAGATCTTTCTTTCCGTAAACCTCGCCATTGCAGATCCACACCTTGACACCAAGAACACCGACCTTAGTGTGAGCCTCAGCAAGTGCGTAGTCGATATCAGCGCGGAATGTGTGGAGAGGTGTACGACCTTCCTTGAACATCTCGCTTCTTGCCATTTCAGCGCCACCGAGACGACCGCTGATCTGAACCTTGATACCCTCAGCACCTACACGCATAGTAGTTGCCACAGCCATCTTGATAGCACGACGGTATGATACACGACCCTCGATCTGACGAGCGATTGAATCTGCTACGATGTGAGCATCAACCTCAGGCTTCTTAACCTCGTAGATGTTGATCTGAACATCCTTCTTGGTTACCTTCTTAAGTTCCTCCTTGAGGAGGTCAACTGCCTGTCCGCCCTTACCGATGATAACACCTGGTCTTGCAGCGTGGATAGTTACAGTGATGAGTTTGAGAGTTCTCTCGATAACGATCTTTGAGAGAGATGCCTTTGCAAGACGGCTTGAGAGATACTTGCGGATCTCGTAGTCCTCTGCAATCTTCTCTGCATAGTTACCACCTACCCAGTTAGAGTCCCAACCACGGGTGATACCGATTCTATTGCTTATTGGATTGGTTTTCTGTCCCATAATTATTCCTCCACTTTTGCTGGTTTCTTAACATCGAGAATAACAGTCACGTGGTTAGAACGCTTGCGGATACGTCCGGCACGACCCTGAGGGCAAGGACGGATTCTCTTGAGCGTACGTCCCTCGTCAACCATAATGGTCTTTACGATAACGTTACCGTTCTCCAACTCCTTTACATTATCCTGATTCTTAGCCTCCCAGTTTGCAACTGCGCTGCGGAGGAGTTTTTCAAGATCGATAGAAGCGTGCTTCTTCGAAAATCTGAGGATATCGATCGCACGGTTCACCTCAACGCCACGGATGATGTCTGCAACGAGACGCATCTTGCGAGGTGATGTAGGTACATCATTCAACTTAGCGATTGCTGTCTGCTTCTTTATTTCTTTAAGCCTCTCGGCCATTTGTCTTTTACGAGCTCCCATAATTACAATTTCATTTTAAATTATTTACGATTGCCCGAATGGCCTTTGAATGTTCTTGTCGGCGCGAACTCACCAAGTTTGTGGCCTACCATATTCTCAGTAACATAAACAGGAATAAACTTATTTCCATTATGAACTGCGATTGTGTGACCTACAAAGTCAGGAGAGATCATACTAGCGCGTGACCAAGTCTTGACAACCTCTTTCTTCGTGCTACCCTCATTCATAGCAAGAATTCTTTTTTCAAGGGCTTCCTGAATATAAGGACCTTTTCTTAATGAACGACTCATAATCTCTTAATTTATTCCGTTATTTTTTCCTTCTTTCAATGATAAACTTGTTTGAAGTCGCCTTTGGATTACGAG
>JAGAIM010000210.1 GCA_017626555.1 Bacteroidales bacterium | reverse complement strand
TGAGCAACTCAGCCAGAATGGCCAGGAAAGGTTCTGAAGAATCACCCACCTTGACATGAAGGTCCTTTATATCTGCAGTGCCTATCCAAAGTGACTTCTTTACTGAAGCCACTTTGGACAGCACCTCATTATAATGCTGCAGGTCTGAGATGTATCTAACATAAGGCATAAGGCAAATTTAGAAAATATCCACGTATTTCCGTATATCCCTTTCTCTTCCGAGAAAATTCACAGCGGCAGCCTTCAGCGAACCCCTGCGGTTGTCTTCCTTTTCCCACACATCATTATGTGTGGCGAATCTGGTGAGATCATTATAGACATCCCATACATTCCTGCTTGACATTATTTCATTGGCCCTGCCGTGTGATATGTCATGTCCGCTATCTGCATATGCCTGAAGATCACTTCTATAAGGGGAAATTACTTCCGCCGTCTGTTCATCGACTCCGTGTGCATCAAGTATCCTTGAAACATACTTCAGTTCAGCCATAGAAGCCCTCGTGCCTATCGCAGCAAGAGCTTTGCTGCGGAATTTGTCGAAAGATGACTCAAGAAGATTAGCCTGTGCAGGCACATTAAGTATCATGCTGATTTTAGACGGTTCCAATGAATAGGTCTTCGCTGCTGGAGAGGTTATCTTCTGGATCTGACCGTTTATGCAAACAAGCCTGACAAAGTAACTGCCGACTTCAACTTCACCTTGATTCCATCTCATATACAGTGAATCCGTCATGAAGTCTTCATCAGGGGCTATCTGACGGACAATAGGATTATGGCTGTCCATATAGATTGTAAGGCCATTACCGAAAGTGCCGGACCTTTCGAACTCCTTCGGTTCATATCCGTTCTTGTCCATAAACATCTCGGCAAAGTCAAAGAATGTCTCTGCCGTAATCATCTGGTCCTTGATAGGGACAGCACTCACGATCTTCCTTGATTCCGGATCGCCTATCAATGCTAGTTTCACTGGCTTGGTGATTGAATTAGCAGCTGCAAGGTAGTTCCTGAAATCACGTATCCCGGCTTCTCCAGATGCCTTACGGACAATAGAGGCCTGTTCTCTTGTCAGCCCGATGAACGAGTCCAACTGTGACGAGACGTATGGATTCACCTGTATCCTTGCATCTCCTATCTTATAGAAATCATCTCCTATGAAGGAAATCTCTTCTCGCCTGAAGAGCCTGGCCGGCATCTGCCGCGACAGATAAGTGTCACGGTATGCGAAAAAGTCATTGCTTGTCATTGTTTTTCTGTTGTTATATTGTTGAACAAAAGGTCGAATTGGTCAGCCAGGTTCCTGATGCTGTTGGCTGCATCGGACTGTAGCCTCCGGATCTGCTGGTCATTCCTGAACCTCTCCTCGTTATAGAACACATCTCCGGTAGCACTGAGGTCATAATACATCCGAACGCCAACATCTCCCCTCCTATGTTTAGTGAAGACTGCATATCGGTCAGAGTATATATTCTTCGGATTTTCCAGTCTCAGTTCCATCATTGCCGTAATAGAGTGCTTGAGGCGGTTTGAGCCTACGAAGGCGCCGGTCTTTGTCACCTGCTGTATGGTAAGGAAGGTCGAGTTGATGTTTCTTGCATTTCCTCCCTTGCACTGCTGCTTCATCAGCGAAAGCAGTTTCGACTCAGCCTTCTTCAAAGTGATGTTCTCTTCTTCCTTTACTATTCCCTGAAGTTCGTAGAAGGAATCTATAGCGATGACGTCCCATCCTTGTGAAAGCACCTCAGATACCGTATCGAATGTCTTGTTTCCGGATGAGTCCTGCTCAAAGTCTCCTTCGACAAAAAGGATATCCAGATTCTGGAATTTCGGGAACCGCTGTACATATATGGCAAGATCGATCTCATTCATCTCCACGCTGACAAACAGTACCCTTGCCCCGCTGTTGACGGAAAGGTCGGAAAGCATGTCAAGAATGATGGTGGTCTTTCCTACTCCCGGATCACCGATCACCATATAGTTCACTCCCTTAGGAAGTCCTTTGTAACTGCATAGCAGTTCATCCATTATCTTCCCCGTCCTCCAGTTCTCGAAAAGTCCTTTCTCGAACCGGATATCTCTCATTCTTACGATATCCCTCACCATGATTCTTCAGTATTTACAAGTGGCACCAGCGCGTCTCTATATTCATTCGGATAATGAGTCTTTAACCAAAAGCATTGGTATGATGTAATGGCTGCGCTTTCTGCTATATATCTGTAAGTGGTTGTTTCTCCTTCTGTCTTAAGCCACTCCCATATTTGTTGTGCTTGTTCTTCCGTATATCCATTCTGTCGTGTTCCGACAACAAATACTGATTTCCAGATAGATAGTTCAGGTTTCATACACTTGCGAATGTATTTTACAATATTTGCGGAAACCTCTTTAGGTATACCTGAGTAGTAATGAATAAGTTCAGCTATCTGATCAGTGTACAATAGTACACCATAGGTCTCACCAAGCACTGTCTGTTCTATTTCAGAATAATATTCTACCCTGTCTGAATTCTCTTTATTCTTAATATACTCTGCAAATTTTCTAAACATAAATCGTGTAGACATAGCATGCAAAGCTTCAATGTGACGGATTTCTGTCGGACGTATCTGAGATATTAACCTATGATATTCATGTGACCTCAAGCCGAATACATCTGAAGATGTGTCCGTACTCATAAGTTCATACACGTCTGCATCATCTTGTGGGATTGAACACACATCGATAATTAACCCATATCTTTCCTTGATCAGGTTTGCGCACCGATTACATATTGTGCTCATCACCACATCGCATGCAATTATATTCTTTAAGGTCATATTCTTTGTTTAGGTTCTGCCACAAAAGTATATAGTCACATTGTCAAAGATTGGCAGCTACGACTACATTGCATTATTTTATCAACTGCCAACTTAATGCAGTATAGGCCATTACCTTCGCGCCATGAACAATTGGCATATACGTTAAACTAACATTTAGAACTATGGCACTTTTTAGAATTACAGTTAAGCAGTCAAGAAGCATCAACGGTGTGCGTCTTGAGAAAGGAATGACAGTAGAAGTAGCAAAGGGCAACAACACGGCTACTCCAACAGACATCTTTGGTACCATTGATGGGAAAAAGATGGTTGCGAATGCCTTTATGACGAAGTATGGCGTTGATGTGGTCAAGGCAAATGCAATCAGTAAGATTTATATGGACATCGAGAAAGTCTGATAGATCGATCCGATATTATAATCTGCAGAAAATTTTTCCCTGCATTTGCGAGCTGCCACTATTATGCAGTTTAGGTGACTTTCTTTGCAGTATGAAAATTTAATTACTTAAAGTATTCATATGGAAAAGATCAATTTAGCAGAGGGGCTTATGGCCCAGATGATGGAAGAGGAGGCCTGGAAGGACCTCTCAGGAAGTTTCGGCTTCACACTTCAGATGCTCGAGAAGTATCAGGACCGTCTTGATTGGAAGAAGGTATCAAGAAACTCAACGATTGTGTGGACCATCGACATTCTGGAAAAATTCAAGAAACGCATTGTTTGGAGGGAATTCTCGGAGAGTTGCGATGTAGATATCCTCACTCCGGAGATTGTAGAACGCTTCAAGGAGTACTTCGATTGGCATGAGCTATCATCGAAAGGTGAACTACCTACGTTTATCTACGATAAGTATGCAGATATGATCGATTGGAAAGAGGCTATAAACTCATATGACTATCATAATAGGCTCAATCGCGCTTTTTTTGATAAGTATAGGGAATATATCCCGGCATCTGCTTTCAAAGATTCCACATTATGGCAGAATATTGTCCAAGAAATCCGCAAGGATATTGAGAATGGTATCAGAAATGGCGAATAAATGATGCCACTTTCTGGCAAAAGTTCTTTTTACTGCCTATATTTGGCAGTGAAAAGAACTTTCTTTGCATCATAATCATTAATCACAGACATTATGGCTAGGAATTATTTCAACAGGTACATCTGGCTGATTGACCTGATTCAAAGAAGCGGGCACATATCATTTGAAGATATCGACCGCTCATGGCAGCGTAGTGCGCTGAACCCCAATGGTGAAAGACTGAGCGAGAGGACATTCTTTAATCACAAGGACGCGATATTTGACACATTTGGCATTGAAATCAAATGTGACCGGTCTCTTGGATACTACATCAACAATGAAGAAGATGTAGAGTCAGACTCTCTCAAGAACTGGATGCTTCAGTCATTGTCACTCAACAGCATAATGAATGAAGGGGCAGACCTCCGCGACAGGATCATCTGCGAGGATATTCCGTCAAGCCAGAAGTGGCTTCCGGATATCAT
>JAGAIM010000209.1 GCA_017626555.1 Bacteroidales bacterium | reverse complement strand
TAATTAATCCGAGAGGTTTTATCTGTGTCTGAATCAATGTAAGCAAATGATCGTTGTTTCTTGCATAAATTTTCACAAAAAGGTCATAGGCCTCATTCGTGCAATATACTTCAACAATTTCAGGAATGGCAATTAAATTCGGATTTTTCGGTCTGTACTTACATATAGTCTAAAAGAGAAGCCTTGATCTGGTACCAACTTCCAAATCAAGGCTTTTTGCGTGTTAGCAAGTTCCTCTGAATCGAGGATAGCGAAGGGGTGGAGGTAGAAACTAAACAGAAGAGCAGCCGTCTATGCGTTACGCATTGACGGCTGTTTGTTATGGTTAAGAATCTTACCTATTTTTTATTCCAGATAATATCGGTTGAAAATTTATCGTATAGGGTTGGATTGTTTTTAACGATCCAGTATTTGAGTCCAAGGAATTCTTTGTCAATTGTCAGGTGTCCTCTCACTTCATCTTCATTATCTGATGTCGGATCCTGAAGATATTTGAACACTGACTTATTGAAGGAGTTGATGCTTGACATCACGCAATTCAAGAATTTCTTCTCCTTGATTTTCCTTACCCCGTCTTTACCATTATGAACCAGAGATAGAAGTCGAACGGTTTCATCGTGTGCATCAGAAACGACCATAGGTGTAAACACAAAAGTAACCTGTCCTCCCAAATAGGTAACTGCTTGCTGAATTTCGTCTTCAATATTGCACTCTGCCGGATTCAGGATATTGTCGAAGTGATTCAACTTTTTTCCATTGCAATAGGAGCAACTGAGAAATAGGTTATCCCATTCCTGTACAAGCCCTGCATTACCCTTCCGACTGACACAATGCTCTATATGAGTATCCGTGTCACGTACACGCTCACATATATAGCATTTATCCAACTGATCTGCATACAATTGGATTTTCACATCTTCTCCGTCATAAGCCTTTGTTCTTGACAATGACTCAGGTACAGTATCGCTTTTATGGACTCTTATCATTGCCTACAATGCTTTAATTTTATCGGAGTACTTGATCTTAAGCTGCATATATTCGCCGACAAGAACCGGAGACACGACCTCTGACACCTTATCAAACTCTGTAAGGAGTTGTTTAACCAAGACCGTGTCGGCTGATGACATAGAATCCTTCTCCAAGAGGGCCTTCAATGATGCCAACTGTGAATCCATGTAATACGACGATGACCTGACACCGAAATAGCCGTCTGCAAGAGAGTCTGATGAGTACTCGGTAAGGTCATCAATCGGCTGGCGACGCTTAAGGTCGTATGCAACTGCAGAATCAATTGAATTCAACACATACGGTGAATGTGTGGTAACAATGAACTGTATATTAGGGAACAGAGTTGTCAGCAACGGCATTACGATTCTATGCAGTTCGATGTGCATATGAGTTTCTACCTCATCTATCAGTACAACACCACACTTATTGTATGCGCCTACCAAAGAGTCATTTGACTGCATCTTCAGGATAAGGTCTGCGATAATGTCAATTGCAGCCATAAATCCGTCTGACATCTCTGTAAACTTGAATGGAAGACCACCTGAAGTAATCGTAAACGAGTAGTTCTTATAGTTGAAATCCAATTTAAGATCCGGATCCTCGAATATTCGCTTTAACATTGCCTCGAAGTCTGCAAACCATCCCTGTATTCTGTCCGCTTCATCTGCATGACCAGATTCTCGAGCCATAGACTGCTGAACCTTGAGATTAAGCAGGAAAGTCAAAAACTTTTGAGTCTTTGTCTCTGATACTGTAGTTTTTTTATCCAAGTCCAGAAGTTCAGGTTGTTTAGGTTCTATCATATTTGCCTTCCTATCCGCCTTATAGAAAGCAAACAGGAACTCATTTTTCTTGATGAGTTCTGCAACTTGAAATATGTCATTGAATTCTACATCAACCTTGCCATAGAGATTATCATATTTCGCCTGCGAGTTCTTTAGACTCCTCTCCACTTGCAGTTTTTTCTGCGGATCAGATTCTTTGTCTAACTGTTTCTGCCAAAACGCAATACTTTCCTTATACTTCAAAAAACTCAAATCACCATCTGTACTGACTGTCTGCAGAAAATCAGCAATAGCACGTAGAAGTATGGTTTTTCCCGTACCATTCTTACCTGTAAGCAACAAATGAGGGCACTCCGATGATTCAATCGGAATTACAAAATCCTGAAGGTGCAGAAGTTTATTGACTTTTATACTCTTTACGAAATAATTCATAAGGCAGTGTTTTAATCATACAAAAATACGAAATTATATTGATAATCAAAGTACAGCCCAAAGTGAAAATATTACAATTGACATTTTTACATTGGAAATAGTATCTTTGTATTCGTCAAAGCAATAGAATTACGATGAATAACAAACAGCAGCCACTACTTGCCCCAATGTATAATTCAAGACATCGGAATATCAAGAAGTACATAATAAATATTGAACTGCAAGGCACTTCATACCAAGTCTCCAGAAAGTTATCCGTTCCATCCAATACATTTGTCGGGTATCTCGGTGAAATCCTTATTCACGCAATGGGCTGCGGTGTAGGTCATCGTGGCCAGAGTTACGCCATTCCGAC
>JAGAIM010000208.1 GCA_017626555.1 Bacteroidales bacterium | reverse complement strand
GTGACATTGAGATTCACAAGAGAGTCAGCGAAAGTAATCAGTTCTATCTTATGTTGGCCGTCCAGTCCGGCCTCCTTCAAAGACACTGTCAGCAGCGAATCAAGAAGCCCAAAGTTCAGATTTCCATCAATAGCATCGATACCCGTATGCATTCCACGAATCATCTGGACAGACATATTGTCAAGTGACTCGAACATACTTTCCTGCTCGGAGGTCTCCGGCTTCGGAGGGAGGCTGTCGGTCTGGACCACGCTGCTGGTTGTCTGGCTGATCCTCTTTGTCACTCCGGTCATATGACCGTTTATCTGTCTGCCCAAAGTGTCCTGCTCATATTGGGTCGTGTTGATCTGTGACACAAGGGTTCCTCCCTCTCCATATCCGGCACCGATGGTGATGTCTCCGGTAAACCCGACTCCGGCCTTTTCATCGCGGACTCTCTGCAGACGTGCCATCATTTCGCTGAAGTCGCAATTTCGGAGCGCAGTACGGACTGCATTCTCGGTCTTCGCCACCTCGCCGCGATACATTCTTATGAGCCACCAGCTCTGATACGCGAAGAGGACAGCCATCACCACAATGACTGCCGTTGCTATGTGTCTGAGGTTGTTCTTCATATCTGCAAAGTTATTCAAATATCCATTCCTTCAGCAGACGTTAACACTATTTAACATTTCGCAAAAAAAATGAGACTATGAAAGTCTCATTATATCTTCTATTGAATATACTCTGCTCAATTTATTGAAAGTAAAAAACTGTTCATCAAGAATTATCCAATCTGATCGGTCCTTGACAGATAAATCCTTTATATCAGGAAAAAACGACAAAGGAACAATAATCTGACGTCCGTCAGTAAGATACACCATCATTTTTCCTCTATATGATATGAAATCCAGTTTCTTGATTCCTATCTTTATTTCTGCGTTTCTGCACATATTTTTATTTTCCTAAGTCCTTTATTTTAGTCTTTTCTCCTTTGAATGTCTTTGTTATCTGCATATTAATATATTCCCAATGAGTATCTATCGCAGATAACAACATGGCATTTTCCTTGGTTGACAATTCCGAATATGCAATCTCTATGCATTTACTGCCATTTGCCTCTATCCATATCTTCGCTACTGATGTCAAATGTCTGCGTCCTTTCCTAAACACATGAACATGCCTTCTATTGTCATTAATGTCAGTGGGGATCGAGACCAGGAGAAACATTTTTATAAAAGCTAACTGTCCCATACCCAATCCTCCCACTGGTACAAAGGTAATACTTTTTCCTCTCGTTTCATCTCTTCTTTCTATTAATGATGACTATTGTTTCATACGGATTAAATCCGCAGCGAAAATACATCCATTAATCGAACTCGATAATAAAAAAGAGAAAATGTTTATATAAGAAAAAGAAATAATTATAAAAATCAGAAAAATGTGGCAAAATGCCCTCCGCAGACGTTAACACTATTTAACACTGTTTAACATTCGATAACATATTTTGAGAAGTGTGTTTGTGAACTTTGCGATGGAGATTTCTCCACTCGCTTCGCTCGGTCGAAATGACAAATTAACACACGATAGTATGAAACGGACATTATTCATTATTGTTTTTACGGCATTGTGCTTCAATGCTGGGGCTCAATCCAAGGACGAAAAGCTTGACAGCCTCTATTATTCGCTGCCGGAGGCGATGGTGACAGGTGATAAGCCTATTGTCAAGGCTGACAAGGGCAAACTCATCTATGACTTGCCGCATATCATCAAGGATCTTCCTGTCGACAATGTATTTGATGCTATCAAGGAACTGCCGGGAGTGACCGAAAGAGATGGTTCATTCACTCTCGCGGGCAGAGGGGTGAAGGTCGTGATAGACGGCAAGGTGACGAATATGTCTTCCGAGCAGTTGAATACGCTTCTGAAAAGTATCCCGGCTTCAAGCATTGCCAATGCTGAAGTGATGTACAGTGCTCCTGCAAGGTATCAGGTG
>JAGAIM010000207.1 GCA_017626555.1 Bacteroidales bacterium | reverse complement strand
TAAAGGTAAAGCACAACATTGACGAGAAACGACACTCGTTTGCCCTTTACACAAAGGAGTCTTGGATTCTCCTATCAATGTTTGTCATTCTTTTGGCATCAGGAGCATCAGCAATATATCATTTGTCAAGACCAAATATTCAGAGGGATGATGATGCTCTCAAATACCGCTACATCAAGATGAAAGGCGATGCTTCGGCAGAGCAGGTAGCCACATTGGAGGACATCTTCGAACTCAACCGAGATGACCAAAAGATTGAGCAGATGCGTGAAGATGTGGAAACCTACGAAGAGGCTGTTCGCAAACAAGCAGCCCTTGCCGAGCAAGCAAGGCTCAAGGAGCAGGCTGCAAAGGAACAGGAAAGCAAAGCCAAGTCTATTAAAGCGAAGCAAGAGCAGCCAAAGGATAACCCTAACAAAAAATCAAAACCATGAGCCTATGGCAAGTATCAAGGTAAAATTTCGACCCTCGATAAATGAAAATAAGGAGGGAACAATCTATTATCAAATCATTCAGAATCGTGTAATCCGTCAGTTAAAGACGGATTACCGGCTCTTTGTGCACGAGTGGAATGAGGTTGAAAGTTCAATAATCGCCACCAATAACAGCCGACAGAACTATCTACAATCCATTGAAGAACGCATCGATTGGGATATTAAACGCCTACATAGTATCATCGCCCATTTAGAAAATAAGCGAGTAAAATACACTGCCGATGATATTATCTCAACCTTTCAGAAGCAATCCAATGAGCAGTCATTGTTCAACTTTATGCAGGGTGTTATTGCTCAATTACAGCAAATGGGCAAGCAGCGCACTTCGGAAACCTATCGTTGCACGCTTAAAAGTTTTATGCAGTTTAGAGAGGATAAGGATTTGTTATTGGAGGATATTGATTCGGACTTAATGCTGATGTATGAGGCTTATTTGCATAACAGAGGACTGACCAAAAACAGCACTTCGTTCTATATGCGAATACTCCGAGCTGTCTATAATCGTGCTGTTGAAAAGGATTTAACCATCAATCGAAACCCATTCAAACACGTTTATACTGGTATTGATAAGACCATAAAGCGAGCAATCCCATTAAAGGCTATCAAGCAGATTAAGAATCTTGATTTGTCATTGCAGCCCTCATTGGACTTTGCAAGGGATATGTTTATGTTCTCATTCTACACTCGTGGTATGTCGTTTATTGATATGGCGTGCCTCAAGAAGAAAGACCTATCCAATGGCATTCTTTCATACCGCAGACGCAAGACGGGGCAACAACTCTTTATTCGTTGGGAAAAGTGTATGCAGGAGATTGTAGATAAATACGATACAGATTACTACAGCCCATATTTGCTACCCATTCTCAAATATCCATACGATAGGAACCAATATAAGAATATGCTTTATCGTACCAATAAGGCACTAAAAGAGATTGCAAAGATGGTTGGGCATTCCATTCCCTTAACCCTATATGTTGCCCGTCATTCGTGGGCGAGTATTGCTAAGAGCAAGAACATTCCAATATCTGTTATCAGTGAAGGGATGGGGCACGACTCAGAAATGACTACACAAATCTACTTGGCATCATTGGATAATGCCGTAGTTGACAGAGCAAATGCTCAGATATTAAAGGATTTGTAGAAAGCGAAGATGTTTAGCAAAATGATTGCTCTCTATGTAAGAGATACTTAATTTACTGCAAAATTACGCAAAATAAAGCAACTAACACCATTTTGGAGCCAATAAAAAGGCTGACAGCCATATAATTGTGTATGATTGTTTAGCAAAAACATATAAGCCGAACGAAATACCACCTAATAATCAGCAAGTTCCGTCTTTCATAGTATCTCTTACATAGAGAAGAAAGGAAGATGGAATATGAGTCAAATAAAATCTAAAGAGCGTGTTGCTGAACGTGGCGAGGTCTTTACTGCCGAGCGTGAGGTAAACGCTATGTGCGACCTCGTTGCGAATGAATGTCTGCGGCCGGACTCCCGTTTCTTGGAACCTGCTTGCGGTGATGGCAATTTCTTGGCTGTTATACTCAAACGCAAACTTGCCGAACTCCGCAGGAAATACAAAAAGAGTCCTCGCGATTATGAAAAACAAGCCATTGTCGCTATTGGAAGCCTCTACGGAGTGGATATAATGAACGACAATGTAGAGGTTTGTCGTGAACGCCTATTTTCTATCTGGAATGAAGAATACACCGACCATTGCAAATCTGAGGCCTCGGACGAAGCACGCCAAGCTGCCAAGTTTATCATCAGCCGAAATATCATCAATGGCAATGCTCTAACGTTGATGTGCGTAGATGCAGAGGGCAAAGATACCTCTGCACCAATCGTTTTTTCCGAGTGGACATTAATTGGTGGGACTCAAATGCAGCGTTCCGACTACACTATGTCCGACCTTCTTCTCTATAATGACAACAGCGAGGGCAATTTATTCGCACTTACTGAGGAGCAGAAGGAGGAAGGCGGCATATTCCTGAGAAGATATATTACTCACTACAAAAAGGTTCAGGATTATGGAGAATAGTTTGTTCAAAAGCGTCTATAATCCCGACGTGCTTTCGTGCATTGCCAATCTTAGCAATGATGAGGTGTTCACTCCTCCCGAATTGGCTAACAAGATTATTGATATGCTCCCACAGGAGTTGTTCGAGAAGCCCGACACAACATTTCTTGACCCTTGTTGCAAGAGTGGAGTTTTTCTGCGTGAGATAGCCAAGCGGTTGATTAAGGGACTTGAACAGCAGATACCCGACCTTGAAAAGCGTATAGAGCATATATTCTCAAAGCAGTTGTTTGGTATTGCCATTACCGAACTTACAAGCCTTCTATCTCGCCGAAGTGTATATTGCAGTAAGTTCCCAAGCAGTGAGTTTTCTGCCTATCAGTTCCCCGAAGACAAACCGCAGGGAAATATCATCTACCAACGCATCAAGCACACTTGGAAAGATGGCAAATGTATATATTGCGGTGCTTCGCAGAGCGAATATGATCGTGGGGCAGACCTTGAAACCCACGCTTACCAATTTATCCACAATTTAGATGTAAAGAAAGTATTCAATATGAAATTCGATGTGATTATAGGCAACCCACCATATCAGTTAAGTGATGGTGGTAATGGAGCGAGTGCCAAACCTATTTACCATCTTTTTATAGAACAAGCAAAGAAGTTAAATCCTCGTTATCTAACTATGATTATCCCGGCTAGATGGTATGCTGGAGGTAAAGGATTAGATGAATTTCGCAATACAATGCTATCCGATAAGCAGATAAGGATTATAAGAGATTATGTAAATGCTAAAGAATGTTTCCCTAATAATAGTATTGGAGGAGGAGTTTGCTATTTCTTATGGGAAAAAGGGTCAAAAGGATTATGTGACTTCACTACCATCCTTAATGGAACTGAAAGTCGGCAAATGAGAGCACTTGATGAATTTCCTGTATTTGTTAGACATAATTCTGCTATTCAAATAATACATAAAGTAAAAGAGAAGGATACAGATTCATTGTCAGAGATAATGTTATCTCGTAATCCTTTTGGTATAGCATCGTACGAGCGAGGGTTAGAAAATGCAATCAATGATGGCTATATACTCCATTCAAGTAAAGGTACTGGATACATTACAAGAGAATCTATTTCACAAAATATAGATTACGCCGACTCTTACAAAGTAATGATAAGTAAGGTTACTTGTGAACATGCAGGAGAACCCGACAAGGACGGTATGATGAAAGTACTTTCTACGACAAAAGTATTAAATCCCAAAGAAGTCTGTACTGACTCATACTTAATTATGGGTAAATTCAATAACCAGAATTATGCAAATAATCTTTGTTCTTTTTTAAGAACTCGTTTTGCTCGATTCTTATTATTGCAGGCTGTTTCTTCTATCAATCTATCTAAAGACAAATTCTGCTTTGTGCCAATGCAAGATTTTAATGAATCTTGGACGGATGAAAAACTATACGCCAAATATGGTTTGACGAAAGATGAGATTGCATTTATTGAATCAATGATACGCCCAATGGAGTAATATTATGGAACACAACTATTTTCCGCAACGCCCGATTGTTACTCCAACAATCTATGCCTATCGCTTAATTGGAGTAGATTCCCACAAAGGCTATCTAAAAGTAGGTTACACTGACCGTACAGCCAAAGAACGCATAGATGAGCAATTGCACACAAGCAAAGTGCAGTATGAGATTGTATTGGTAGAGTCGGCCATGAGCAACGATGGCTCTTGCTTTACAGATAAGGATGTGCATCGATTGCTTGAACGCAAAGGCTGCAAACGCCTTAACCCTCTTGACAAGACCGATGAATGGTTCCGTTGCTCGGTAGCAGATATTATGGCAGCCATCTTGTCGCTCCGCACAGGTGTTGCAAACGAAGAGAACAGAACGCAGAACTTTACCATGCGCCCTGAGCAGTTCCGCGCAGTGGAGCAAACAAGAACCTATTTTGAGCAAGCACTGAAAGAAGAGCCTAACCGCATACCAAAATTCCTTTGGAACGCAAAAATGCGTTTCGGAAAGACATTTGCCTCATATCAGTTGGCAAAGAAGATGGGCTTGTCGCGTATATTGATTTTGACATTCAAACCCGCTGTTGAATCGGCTTGGCGTGAAGACCTTGTTTCACATATCGACTTTGAAGGGTGGCAATATATCTCCAATAAAGACGCTCGCAATAACAACCTGAACATTGACCAAGAGTTTCATAGGGCAGATAAATCGAAACCGATAGTTGTGTTCGGTTCGTTCCAAGATTTGCTTGGCACAAACGAGAGTGGCGGTATCAAAACCAAAAATGAGTTTATACACGCTACCAATTGGGATTTGGTAATCTTCGATGAATATCACTTTGGTGCTTGGAAAGAGCGTGCAAAGGAGCTGTTTGAAAAGGAGGACGAAGAAAGCGCAGTTGATTTTGATGCCGAAAAGTACAAGAAGGACGAGGCTAACAATGCCATAAATGAATCGTGGCTGCCAATATCGACACGATATTATCTCTTTTTGTCGGGAACTCCGTTCAGAGCCATAAACAATGGTGAGTTTATTGAAGAGCAGATTTTCAACTGGACTTATAGTGATGAGCAGCGAGCAAAAGCAGAATGGAAAGGAAGCGGCAATCCGTACCTTGCTTTGCCACGAATGGTTATGCTCACCTACCGTATGCCCGATGAGATACAAGAGGTTGCCAAACAAGGAGAATTTGACGAATTTGACCTAAATCTGTTTTTTGCAGCAGAGGGCAAAGGCGAGAATGCCCGCTTCAAATATGAGAATGAGGTGCAGAAATGGCTCGATCTGATTCGTGGAGGTTATCTTCCTGCAAGTGTTGATGATTTGAAATTGGGACAAGACAAGCGACCTCCAATGCCATTCAGCGATACACGTTTGCTTAATGTGCTTTCGCATACATTGTGGTTTCTGCCTAATGTAGCATCGTGCTTTGCAATGGCAAACTTGCTGAAGCAACGACAAAACAAATTCTATCACGACTATAAGGTCGTAGTTTGTGCAGGAACGGCAGCAGGCATAGGCCTTGATGCTCTGCACCCTGTTCAAGCCAATATGGGCGATCCATTGGAGACAAAGACCATTACGCTCACTTGCGGTAAGCTGACAACGGGCGTTACCGTAAAACCTTGGACGGGTATATTTATGCTCCGCAATTTGAAAAGCCCTGAAACCTATTTTCAGGCTGCGTTCCGAGTGCAAAGCCCTTGGGAGGTAAAGAATGAAGAGGGGAGCAAAACCATAATGAAGAACGAGTGCTATGTATTCGATTTTGCCCTTGACAGAGCCTTACGCCAAATATCGGATTATAGCTGTCGCTTGGATATAAACGAGAGTAATCCCGAAGCAAAGGTAGGCGAATTTATCAAGTTCTTGCCTGTATTGGCTTACGACGGCAGCAGTATGAAAGAGGTGGATGCACAGGATATTCTGGATATTGCACTTGCCGGTACATCGGCTACATTGCTTGCAAAGCGTTGGGAGTCTGCTTTGCTCGTAAATGTAGATAACGACACGCTGAAACGCTTGCTTGCAAGCCCCGAAGCAATGAAAGCCCTTATGAACATTGAAGGCTTCCGCAACCTTAACAGCGACCTGACTACTATTATCAATAAGTCCGAAGCTGTAAAGAAGGCGAAAAAAGAGAATCCCGACCCGACACCAAAGGAGAAGAAAGAAATCTCTGCCGAGGAGAAGGAGATGAAGAGCAAACGCAAACAGATTCAAGAGAAACTCATCAAGTTTGCTACACGAATCCCTGTATTTATGTACCTGACCGACTACCGCGAGCGATGTCTTAAAGATGTTATCACACAATTAGAGCCAGGCTTGTTCAAAAGGGTTACAGGCTTGAGTGTGGAGGATTTCAATATGCTTTGCTCTCTTGGTGTGTTCAATGCACCACTGATGAACGATGCTATCTTCAAATTTAAGCGTTACGAGGATGCAAGCCTTACCTATACAGGTATTGACAAGCATACCAACGATGAGGTCGGCGGTTGGGATACCACAATCCGCAAGACTCAATATGAGAAACTGTTCTATAATCAGCAATCCTCAATGAGCGAGGTTGATTATAGTTCATATTCAAGGAGTAGCGAAACTACTGAGGATAAGCGTGCGAAACAGCAAAGAACGGCTATAAAGGTTGAGAAGCCTAAATCAACGCGCATTGTCCAACCTGAGCCAGCGAGGCCGGTTGCACCTTCTACTCCAACATCTTCTGCCGCTCCCAACAAAGCTGAAATTGACCTTAAAACCAAATTAGAGGCATTGACAGTGGATAACACCGTACTTCACAAGAAATTTGGCAAAGGAGCTGTTGTCAAAATCAACAAGAATGAAAAGTTTATCCACATCAAATTCACTCTCGGAGAAAAGAAATTCATCTTCCCAGATGCATTCCTAACGGGATTTTTGGAGATGGAATAATACAAATCCTCTAAACAATAGAACAACAGCAATGCTCGGTTGCTCTATTGTTTAGAGGATAATTTCTAATACACATGACGGCGAATTCATTATCATAACCTTTTTGTCTCTTGAGAGGTATTATAATTTTTTAAGCTTAATAAAATTGTCGCCCTATCGTATCGAATAATGTGCGAACTATTTTCTATTGAGCAATTTGGATTTATAGTTGTTCTATAATTTTTTGCATTGCTGCACAGCCTTTCTCCAACAAAATCTTTGTAGCTTCTTTTGTATTCATTTTATCAATACTTAACCCTACATAAGTTAATGCTTTCTTTTCATTTGTATCTGTAATTCTTATACTATTACGATGAGCGAGTGAAAATATTGAACGTAATGTCCTGGCATTTTTTAAGAAAGTATTAAAATCTATATCATCAATTTTAAGTTCACCAAATAATCGGTGTAAGTATGCGATTGATGCCCCTTTCTTTTCTTGTTCTGTCGGTTCAAGGATGTTTTTATAAAGTTCTTCCTTATTTAAACTATCATAAAACATCAACCCTATTTGTTGAAGCAACGAACTTAGAGCAAAATAGTCATTGTCTTGTAAAAGATTAATTTTGTCAGGAATTTCACTCTGAGCATGATTTAACGGTTTAAAAATCGGGAATTTATAATTATCTTCCCACTTCTTTAATAATGTTTTGTATGTGTCCCTGAAACCAAAGTCAATTGATTCGGCAAAAGAATTCCAATTACCTTGAACCATTGTTTCTTGAAAATGTTTACTAAAACTGCGCCCGTCAGAAGCGATGTTATAACCTTTCCAAACAATTTGCTCTCTATGCGGTAGATCTAAAACATCTTTTAAAAATGCAACGATATAATTTTCGTTATCATTGTCGCAACGGATGGAGAAATCTGGTGTAGTAATTCTAAGTGAATCAACACAGTGTTTTTCATGCCCCATATATAGAGAAAGTAATTTCTTGTCAAAGAAAATTGGGGTATATGGAAAGGTGTTTTCATCAGACAAGATGTCTACTCCATTTTTATCGGTTGCAATAATATATTGAGTGTTCATTGATTTTTGATAGCATTTAAGAGGCGTGTGATTAGCAACAGACTTTCCATTGAACCAATTACGCATTTGTGTAAAACATGGATTAACCATAATATTGTACTGCTGGGAGTCTGTTTGACTTATATCTTCACCTTGTTCCGATGTACATTTATATTTAAAATTTGGAGAGTATTCGTTTATATTGTATTCTATTTCTGATTGACAATGGCATACCAAATCCATTTTCTTTGCAGCCATAAATTCTTTAAGGTATCTGTTAAGTATTCTTGCGGAAGTGTCAGTGACTTCACAAACTAGGACATCTTTATCGTCAAAGAACAGCCTTGTATTCTCTTTATGTACCTCATACAGATTATGGTAAAAAATAATTTCTTCTGCAATCCTAATTTGAGCAAATCGTTCAGCTCCATTTTTGAAATCACGAATTATTGTCAATGGTTCAAAGCCATCGTGTACAAAAGGTTTATATACACATCCATTGATTAAAGCACCTCTTGTGTCATCAGGAATATCCGCAATATATGAAGATAACGCATTTATTATTTTAGATGGGGCTACCAAATAACACCAATACTTATAGTAAATGTCAATTGCTCCGTCTTTGTAATGCTGCTTCTTATATAACCACACCCAATCATTTTCTAAGAAATGATTAGATAGAAGTTTAATATGATGTTTGTGTTCAAATTCTTCTTGTGTCATATTTTTACCAACGATTTGAGTTTATAATTTATTAAGCATGCTGATAACCTTATGTATCTCTGAGTATGCAATTATATCTTCTGGTGATTCTTTGCATAACTGGCACAGCTTTTCGGAATTTAACATAGCTCTTTCCAAGTCCCCATTTTCTATTAGGTATTTGTAAAGATTGGTGCGGATGAAATAACGTTTAGTCTTTTCATATCCTGGCATATACTTCTGTAATTCAGGAAGCAATTGTTCATAACTATCATATCTGCGACAAACCACATTTGGCAGAAAATGAAGCAAGAACCAAAATTCTGTACAAGGATTCGTTTCTACAAACATAACCCTTCCTGCATACTTCTTTCTACAATACTTACTCTTTGCCTTTTGATACAATTGCATTTCAGTTGGGAATTGGTATAACCTATCCATATCGAACAGGCAGACAATAAAGTCATACTGTTTATTCAAATATGATTCAACCAATTTAAGAATATGATTAATGTCGCTATGTTGCGGAAAATCTGGTGCAACTTTGAAAGGATAGCGACACGCCACCCTCAAAGAATCAAAGTAGAACCATTCTGTTTCTCCCTCGCCTATGATAGCGATACTTTTTGTTACTGCTCGCCTCATATCATTAATCGTTTAGGTTAATATATTGACTACCAAGGAACGGTAGTTTTACCAACTTCCCTTGTTTGTAAGCATTATATGGGGAGAGATTTTTATGTAGCCCCAAGGATGATAGACGTACTATTTTAGTTTCTCCGAATTCATCCTTATCTGTAAACCATATCGTATCTCGGCGAATGAAATCTTCGTTGAGAAGATTGATATCGTGGGTTGTCAATAGCATTTGGGATGTCCCTTCGCTATTTGCCAAGAATACTTTTATAAAATATGCCAGAAGTTCGTAATGAATACTTGTTTCGACTTCATCAATAGGTACAAAACGATTGGTCTTTAACAAGAAATTCAGAATCACAGCCATACCCAAAAATCTCATTGTACCATTGGACTCATATTCTTCCGACAAATCGTAAAGCCTGTCACCAGCTTTGTGCTTAAATGTTAATTCAGTATTTGTAATTTTCCCCTTCCTAAGCATATCTGCTTTTGCATCATCACCAATAGGGGCATTTTGAATCAGTTGCTCCAATTCAGGAGTAATCAACTTCTCTTCTTCTCGCAATATGACATCTTCTATGTTAAAGTCAGAAGCTTTTAGAAAGTTTAGAATGAATTTTTTTAGATCTCCCGATTCATCCTTATCTAATCGAGATTTTACATAGCCCGAGAGCAACATTCCAGGTGCCAACACCTCTTTAACTTGTTTGGCAAAGTAATCGTACACATCATTTAGTTTAGTCCGTTCTACATTACTTTTACCAAAAGCGGCAAGCACACTGCTGTTATTGATAGTGTTACCTGAAATCACATCCTGACTTTTCTTTGTCATTTTAAGGTTTACGCCGAATTCTATGATTGAAGAATCTGACGTAGCATCATAACTGCGGCTATACAATTTGGTGGGTCGGATAGAATCATAAACAGTTAGCGTTTCTGAATAGATATATTTTGCATCCAATTCAAAAGTAAGGATGTACTTCGACTGATTGATATAGAATATCATCGACATTTTAGTGGTTTCATTCTTAGATGTTTCATCAAGCATAAAAGGGACCACCCCCGTTTTTTCATTTCTATCTTTAGGCATCCTGAGTACAAGCATTCTGAAAAAATCAATAGCATTCAAAATATTGGTTTTACCAGAAGCGTTAGCACCATATATGATACCCACTTTAAGCAATTTTACTCCGTTCTTAACTTCGTAGGAATATTCATCAGACATAAAGATATCTGATGAAGGCTCAAAACTTATCTTTTGCGGAGACTTTATTGAGAAAAAATTTTCAATGGTGAATTCTGCTATCATAACTGCTAATTTATATATTACACAGCGCAAATATACAAATAAAATTCCATAAAAACAAGTTATATTTTTGATTTATGTAGTAAAATTACAAAAATGAAATGCAAAATAGTATTATCGTAATTTTTAATGGTCGTATAAATTATTTAAGTGTTCTATTTGAACTGTTGTTTAGATTTAATTGCAGTGAGGAATAGCATTATTATTCCATGACATAATCCAACATATTCCATTCTCTTTTCGTTGACACAAAGCCTCCAACACCTTTTGCCTTATCCTGCTCGCTTCGTAGGTGTTCAATCGAAACGCAAGAGCAATGATCACTTCAAGATTGTAGAATGTAGCCCAACTTTTAGGTGTTGCCAAATCGCATCGTTGGGTGCTTACAGGGCAAAGCATTTCACTCTTGTATATCGCTTTTATGGCTGCTCGGAGTGTCGGGGCTAATACCCCGAACAACTCCACCAATTCCATTTCAGACATCCAAACATTACTGTCTTGGATATTCACTCTTCCGTTCTCACTGATTGTTATAATTGCTCGTTCCATACCTATACATATTAAATGGCAAATCTTCCGCTAACTCTATCCTCAAACATCGATATATCGTATTCAAGTTTGGTATTGGTAACCTTTGCGTAAATCTGAGTTGTCGTAATATTCGTATGTCCGAGAATCTTGCTTACACTCTCTATCGGCATACCATAGTTCAAGGCTAACACTGCGAATGTATGCCTACTCAGGTGGAACGAAGTTCGCTTCTCAATACCGCACATTTTGGCTACCTCCTTGATGCGCTTGTTTATAGTGTCGTGGCTGCCGATGTTGAAAAGATTGTTGCTTATTCTGTATGGCTCGTATCGCTTGATAATCTGCATAGGAATATCCATCAATTTGATTTGGAACGGGACACCTGTCTTTTGTCGCTTCGATACAATCCAAGGAGAACCACCCAACATTGTGATATTCTCCGTTGTCAGGTTCTTAATATCAATGAATGATATTCCCGTCCAACAACCGAACACGAATAAATCTCTTGCCAACTCCAAGTCGGGATTGTCCAATTCAATCGTTGTAAAGGCTTGCAGTTCATCTTCCGTTAAGAAACCTCTTTCCTTGTGGTCGGGGTCAACCTTATATTGGGCAAATGGGTTTCTTGCTATCTTGCCATTATAGTGAGCTGTAGTTACAATGTGCTTCAAAGGTATAGAGTATATCCATACTGATGACTGCGCTAATCCGACCTCATTTCTCAGATACAGGCAATAATCACGAATGAAATCCTCGGTTAGTTCATTCATCGCAATATCTGTACGCTTGTAGTGTACCTTGATAAACTCGGCAAGATATTTTCTTACGGTGAGATACTTTTGATATGTACTCAGAGAACGATCCTTGCCAACTCGTTTGGCAAAGGCTTCGTTCCCCTTGTCGAATGCTCGGAGCAGGGTTTCATACTCTGTTCCTATACCTTGATAGGCATTGCGTACCATTTCGGCAGTTACGAACGCTTCTCTGTCCGAAATGCGTTGGTAGTGTTTGATGATTTGAGCCTTGATGTTATCCAAAGCCAAATTGATGTCTCTCGATTCTTTACTCTTGCCTTTTGCTCGGTTGCCTTTCACATCCCATAGGTCTTTATGGATGCTCTGCTTGCAACTGAATTGAGCCACAGAACCGTTGATTGTCACTCGTCCCATAATAGGAACAATACCGTTTTTCTCCTTGCTTCCGTTCACGTAGAACAGCACCTTAAATGTACTTCGCATAATCTAATCTTTTTTTTGGTTACAAAATTAGTTATCAGCGAGTTATACATTGATATGCAAACTAACGCAGAACGATGAAACGTGACGACACAAAGAAAAACTTTACTGCATTATCGGGTAATGACTTGGCAACCGTTCTATTTCATAACCTTGCGTTTCTTTGCTAAATTGCCATTGTTACTATTTCCGAGGTCTTCAACTTAATGCGTTATGGTTCAGTTCAAAACGCAGAATTTTACCTTTTTTGCTCCGAGAACCGTAATTTTTATTATAAAAAAAGCCCTTGTAGGTATGTGTGGCCGCTATTTGTGGACGAATGGTTGATAAAAGAGGATGAACTGCAGGACGTTCAGAGCCTGATGGCTGCAACGAGCCTATGAGCGTTTTCGTAATAGTCCGGATCTTCCGGTATCAGGGAATTAACCCTGACTCTGTGTGATGAGTGTATGATTCTGTTGTTTCCCAGATATATTCCAACGTGAGTTATGCGCATAGGTTTTTCATCTGTCGCCGGCGTTCCGAAGAACACAAGATCGCCACGCTGAAGGTCTTTGAGATCGACCCTGTCTCCGCACTTGATCTGCTGGGATGCATTCCTCGGCAGGAGGATGCCGTTCATTATATGGGCTATGCGTACCAATCCGCTGCAATCCACTCCCTTAGCCGACATTCCGCCCCATAGATACGGCACGCCCAGAAGCCTCTCTGCTTGTGCAATTATGGCCTCAGTGACCTCCGGAGAAATGCTCTCTGCCGAACCTTCTCCCATAGCAATCGACACGAAGCCGTTGTGATGCTTCAGTTCCTTCGATGGTACATATCCCGTCTTGCCGGATGGAAGCATCACCTTTGTCCATTTTCCTTTCAATTTCCGGGAGGGGTCTGCCATCCTGAGCACGTCTCCCCCCACCAGGTCGCATATAGTGGGCGATTTTGCCGATGGTTTGGTATGTATATGTCCGTAAAGTTCCTGATATATGACCTTGGGTGCTTCCTGATATGCCTTAAGTTCTTCTTTCGTCATCTCCACGAGTCCCTGATCCGTGCACCAGGCTTTGTATGGCTGAGGAGTGATCACTTCTCTCCAATATCCCTCTTCTGCAGTGATTTCCACCACAGTACCCATAAGTTCCTGAGTTTCAAGCGGAGACTCATAATCAGGCTTCAGCCTCAGATATGCAGTTGAAAACTCCACCACAGCCATCCTCTTCTCTTGTGCCGATGCGGCAACCCCTACTATAACCCATACCAATATCAATATAATCTTCCTTTTCATAATTCGCGTCCTGTAAAGTGTTAATACTCAATCATTTCCCTTATATGCCTGCTGTTGCTGTGCAGCAGGCTTTTTGCGTAACCGCTTGATAGGCAGCGTGTTGCTGGTCACTCCTCGTTGCCCTCTTAACTCTGCCTCTGCTGCGGAATATGACAAAAATAGGAAAAATATGTTTATTTTTGTGCGTATGGAATCCGGATATGAAAAATACGCCTTCCCTGATGGGAAAAGATACAATTCCTTCGTAGGCTACTTCAAGAGGAAATATGGCGAGCGCCTCCAGAAGATCGTTCTGGATGCTGGCTTTACCTGTCCTAACAGAGATGGCAAAGTGGGGCGCGGAGGATGTACATATTGTGACAATGCAGCGTTCCATCCATCCTACAGTACGGCCGGAAAGAGTCTTCATCAGCAGATGGATGAGGGTATTGAATTCCATAAGGTACGCTATCGTACCACAGAGCATTATCTTGCATATTTCCAGTCATTTTCAAACACATACGCACCTTTGGACAGGCTTCGTGCGCTTTACTGTGAGGCTTTGGCACATCCGCAGGTGGTCGGTATTGTCATCGGAACACGGCCGGATTGCGTTGATGAGCAGAAACTCGATTTTCTGGCAGATCTGTCAGGTGGAAAGATTCTAGACGGATGGAGCCGTGAGATGACGGACGGTCAGGTCAGGACATCCCCTATAGTAATCGTCGAATACGGAATAGAATCTTGCAACGATATTACATTGAATCGCATCAATCGCGGACACGACTTCGAGACGGCTCGCAGAGCGGTGGAGATGACAGCGTCTCGTGGTATTGATACCGGTGCTCATTTCATCCTCGGCCTTCCGGGGGAAAGTCGTCAGATGATGCTTGACTCCTGTGCCCTGATCAACGGACTTCCTTTGAGATCCGTTAAATTCCATCAACTCCAGATAGTGAAAGGAACCAGGATGGAAAAGGAGTATGAAGAACGGCCTCAGGATTTCGAGAGATTCAGTCTTGAAGAATATCTTGACTTTTTCGTGGATATGCTTGAGCGCCTCAGACCGGATCTGTTCATTGAACGTTTTGTCGGAGAGGTGCCGCCACGATTCGTTAATGAGACTCCCTGGGGGCTGATCCGAAATGTCGAACTCCTGCGCCTCCTGGAAAAACGCCTCGAAGAGCGAGGTTCCTGGCAGGGACGACTGTTATGATGCTTGTGCCTCTCCTTCCCAGCCTTGATTGGTGGCATATAAATCACTGTCCTATAGTCTATTACATAAAATGCCTGCTGCATCTGCGCAGCAGGCATTTTGCGTAATCTGTTGCCAGTCAGCCCCTTATGCGCCATCTCGCGCTCTGGTTTCTCAGGTCTGCCGCACATTTCCGCCAATGCCCTTTTCCTCATCACCTATAAAATAATCCTTTTTCCGGATAAATTGCAAGAACATAAAATTTATTCACCACATTTTTCTTTTTTTTATGCCCGTTCTCCTCGTTTCCCGGTAGTTTTGCTTATGCCTTGATGCGTGAATGTGGTCACGTAAGGCTTTGGCTATCAGTTGCTTGTGGATTATGCCTGCTGCGCATATACAGCAGGCGTTTAACATAACTATTTAATTACTAATATTTTAAGTGCTTACTTATGAAGAGGAGAAGAAGATTTGTTGATGGAGAGTGCAATCACATCTATCAGAGGACGTTGAATGGGTTCAACATTTTCTATGACGTGGAGGATTATCTGGTCTTTTATATGATTCTATCCACATCAGCGCGCAAGTTCCGTGTCAGGATTCTCGAAATATGTCTGATGGTGGATCATATACATATTTTGCTTGAGTCTGATTCCTGTCAGGAGATGTCTGGATTCGTGAGATACTATTCCTCTGTATTTGTCCGTGAGTTCAACGACTCCATCGGGCGCAAGGGACAGTTGATGTACAAAAGTTTCGGAAGTGCCCCTAAGAAAGGGGACAAGAAGACCAGGTCTGCAATTGTGTATATAGGAAACAATCCGGTGGAGAAAAAGATGTGCTCCAGTGCCGAGGAATACCGTTGGAATTTCATAGCATATCTGGAAAATGATAATCCGTTTTCGCAGAATATTCCCCCTCGCAGCCGCAGAAGGATTCTCAGGAAGGCAATGAAGGAGGCTGCAGCAGATGCTTCGGCCAATCGTTATATGAATTTCCCTAAGTTGAGGTGGTATATGAGCCGTCTCAATCAGGCAGAAAAGGAATTGCTCACCGATTTCATAATCTCATTGTATATGCCTTTCGATAAGGAAGCGCTTCTGAATTATTATTCAGATCTACCGCGTATGGTGGAGGCGATGAAAGCGAGTGCCGGAAGCGACTATGATATCAGGGAAAAGGTGACGCCCCATTCCGATCTAGTCTATGACCGGATGATTGAAGTGGTACGGGCTGAGACCGGTCTTGATGTGGTGCGTAAGGTGGTGATGCTTCCCGAAGAGCGTAAGATGGAACTTGTTACCAAACTTCAGAAGGCGATTCCATCGGCGCAACTGTATCAGATCTGCAAGTTCTTGCATCTGAAGATCGAAAAGCGGTGACGCGTAAAATACTGTAAACCAGCATTTTATACGAAACGCCTGCTGCATATATACAGCAGGCATCTGGCGCAAAGTGCTATCAATCAGTGTTTTGCGTGCCGCAGGGTAAAGTCTGGGACCCGGATGCCGATAGGTCCGGCCAGGCAACTCCGATGACAGTAAGTCTAAATCGTCGAAAAACCCATCAAGGTCTTTAGACTTTCCGAAAATATTGTTACATTTGCCAAATTTTATTTAGCGATGCAGACATTTACTAATTCACCGATTATTGAAGGATTGACCTTCGACGACGTTTTGCTGATTCCTGCACACTCCGAGGTGCTTCCGAGGACAGTGGATGTGTCTTCCAAGTTCACGAGAGACATCACTCTTCAGACTCCTATCGTTTCTGCTGCAATGGACACTGTGACAGAGGCAGAACTTGCTATCGCTATGGCACGTGCCGGCGGTATAGGAGTAATCCATAAGAATATGACCATTGAGGAGCAGATGAATCAGGTGCGCCGGGTAAAGAGGGCAGAGAACGGAATGATCTATGACCCTGTTACAATTCATCCGGATGCAACTGTAGGACAAGTGCTTGGAATGATGGCGCAGCATCATATCGGAGGTATCCCGGTAGTTGATGATAATGGTTATCTCGTTGGAATCGTCACGAACCGTGACCTTCGTTTCCATAGGGATCCGAAGATGCCTGTGTCTGAAATTATGACAAAAGAGAATCTGGTGACAGCATCCAAGGGTATCAGCCTGCCGGATGCGACTGACATTCTCCGTCAGTACAAGATTGAAAAACTTCCTGTGGTTGATGCAGACGGCAGACTTGTCGGTCTGATCACCTATAAGGACCTTATGAAGATAGAGGACAACCCAATCGCATCAAAGGACAGCAAGGGACGTCTTCTCGTGGCTGCTGCCGTGGGTGTGAAGTCAGATACCATCGAGCGTATCGAGATGCTCGTCAGTGCAGGTGCTGATGCTGTGGTGGTTGACACGGCTCACGGACATTCCCAGGGTGTGCTCAATGTGATAAAGAGTGCTTGCGAGGCTCTTCCGGATGTGCAGATCGTTGCAGGAAATGTTGCTACCGCAGAGGGTGCCAAGGCTCTGGCTGATGCCGGTGTAAGTGCAGTGAAGGTGGGTATCGGTCCTGGTTCTATATGTACTACCCGTGTCATCGCAGGTGTAGGTATGCCGCAACTTTCGGCAGTTATGATGGCATCCGAGGCTCTCAAGGGTACAGGTGTTCCTGTGATTGCTGATGGTGGTATCCGTTATTCCGGTGACGTAGTGAAGGCTCTGGCGGCAGGTGCAAGCACCATTATGGCCGGTTCGCTCTTCGCAGGTGTTGAGGAGTCTCCTGGCGAAACAATCATTCTGAACGGACGTAAATATAAGTCATATCGAGGAATGGGCTCTCTGGAGGCTATGCAGCAGGGATCGAAGGACCGATATTTCCAGGATATGGAAGAGGATATCAAGAAACTTGTGCCGGAAGGAATCGTGGCACAGGTGCCTTACAAAGGAACACTCAATGAGGTGGTTTACCAACTCGTCGGCGGTCTCCGTGCCGGTATGGGTTATGTAGGTGCTCCGAATGTTGAGAAACTCCGTGACGCGAAGTTTGTCCGCATCACCAATGCGGGATATCTCGAGGGACATCCGCACGATGTGACTATCACTCGCGAAGCACCGAACTATTCAAGGTAGTCTGCTGATGAGGCGGATTGTCCATACGATCGCAATCTTAGGGATCGTCCTGCCGGCTTTAATGTCGTGCAGGGCGATTTCATCCTTTTTTAGTGACGATGAGACAGTCGCTGAAGTCGGTACTGTAAAACTTTATAGAAGTGAACTTAATGCCGTGATACCCAAGGGGATGGCTACTGAGGACAGTACTCGTATGGCGCGGCAGTATATAAATGCCTGGGCTTTGGATCAGGTGTTCCTTGTGCTGGCTGAACAGCAATTGTCCAAGTCGGAGAAAGATGTCTCAAAGGAACTTGAGGACTACCGAAAGTCACTTCTGAAGTATCGCTATGAGCAATTATATGTGAATGAAAGACTCGATACTTCTGTGTCGGAAGACAGGGTGGAGGAGTATTTTGCCGCCAATGCAAACAAGTTTGAATTGCACAGACCTGTAGTCAAGGCTCGTTACCTGAGGATAGCGTCCGATTCGCCGGCTCTGGCCAAATTAAGGAAGAAAATGTCGTCAGATCAGGTGCAGGATCTTGTGGAAGCGGATAGTCTGGCTTATTCTTCTGCGTTTAAATTCACTACTTGGGGCAATTCCTGGATTGATGTTGCCTCCCTTGCAATGGAGTTCGGTACCGATTATGTTTCAATGATGGCATCGATGAAGGGTGGCTGGATAGAAATGACGGACAGCACAGGAGTTATGAATCTTGCATTTGTGTCGGAAATGGTCCGTGCGGGAGAGACTGCACCGTTGGAATATTGTGAAACGCGGATAAGAGATATGATTATTAGCGCACGTAAACAGTCTTTGATAACAGGTTTGGAACAGGATTTGCTCAGAGACGCGCGCGAAAAAGGGCAATTTGTAATTTTTTAAGAAATTTCCAAGAATATGAAGGGTCTCCATATTATGAGATTTATTGCCGCTGCAGCGGCTTTCGTTGCTGTTTCTGTGGCTGCTTCAGCACAGAAATATCAGAACGGACTTGTCGATAAGACTGTTGCAGTGATCGGAAACGAGGTCATTATGCTTTCTGACGTTGAAGAGGAAGTCAAGAATCAGAATTATGCCGGATATATGTCTGACAAGACAGGAAGGTGTGAAATTCTGGAGAATATGATGATTTCCAAACTCTTCCTTATGCAGGCAAGAGTTGACTCCATTGAGGTCAACAATGAAATGGTGGAAAGAAATCTTGACGACTATATGGCCAATATCCTCACATATTACGGTGGTGAGGAAGGAGTTGAAAAGCAGTATGGAAAGACTGTGTATAAACTTCGTCAGCAACTTCGCAAGGATCTGGAAGACAGGACTCTGGCTCAGCAGATGCAGCAGGAGGTGGCTCAGAAGGCACCTTCATTGACACCATACGATGTGCAGCAGTATATCGACAATACGGATCCGGAAGATCTTCCTATGGTGCCTGTGAAGTATCAGTTGAGTCAGATATGCATATATCCTGACCGTGAGGCGGCCAATCTTGCTGTCAAGGAGCGTCTGCTTGCAATCCGTGAGCGTATCATCAATGGCGAAAAATTCTCGACTTTGGCTCGAATATATTCACAGGATCCGGGAAGTGCACGTAAGGGAGGAGAACTTGGAATGGCATCCAAATCCATTTTCTGGCCTGCTTTTTCTGATGCGGCAATGGCTTTGAAGCCTGGAGTGGTGTCGCAGATTGTAGAGACTCCAGACGGATTCCATATCATCGAGGTGCTTGAAAAGAAGGGTGAGATGTTCAATGCCCGCCATATTCTTCTCAAGCCTGAATACACATCGGAGGATATGCAGAAAGGTTTCCGCGTTCTTGACAGTCTCAAGACTGAACTTGCCAATGAGGCTGTTACATTCGAACTCGCTGCCAGATTCTATTCCGAAGATCCGGCTACCAGGACTAATGGAGGCCAGATGGCAGATCCGAATTCCGGCTCTTCTTATTTTGAAATCGATCAGTTGAAGCCTCAGGACTATGCTGCGATCAAGAATCTGAAGGAAGGCGAGGTGTCGGAACCTTTCGTATCACTTGACAATGAAGGCCGTGACGGCAACACTGTATATAAAATCATCAAGGTCGATAAGATTATTCCGTCGCACCCGGCTTCATTCGTCAATGACTACACCCTTCTTCTTGATCAGGCGACAGCGGTGAAAAGACAGGAGGTGGTAGATGAATTCATCAAATCAAAGATCAAGTCAACTCTGATAATAATTGACCCTCTTTTCAAGGATTGCGTATTTGAACGTGAAGGATGGTCGGAGAAATTCCGCAAATAAAAGCCTATGCACTTTTTGAAGAAACTGATATTCATTCTGACCTCATTGGCGCTATACCTGCCTCTTTCCGGACAATCCAAGCAGGAGACCAAGGATAGCCTTGTCGTGCTCCTCAGTTCGAAATCTGCCCAGACAGTCGATCTGGAAGGGTCTAGATTCAGGAAGGTGGTCGGACCCGCACGCTTTCTTCACAATAACACCTATCTGATCTGTGATACGGCTTTGTGGAATGTGGAGACGCAGATCATTGATGCCTGGGGTAATGTCAGCATTCTTCAGGAGGAGACTGTTCTCACCAGCGACAATCTGAAATATCTTGTCGATGAGAGTCTTGCCCAGTTCAGGGGTTCAGTTGTCCAGTTGACCGACAAGGATCATAATACGTTGAGGACCAGATATCTGGACTATAATACGCAAGACTCCGTAGCAGTGTTTATGAATGGTGGCGCGATGCGTGACAAAGACGGCCAGATCATAGAAAGCCGCAACGGTACATACGATTCGAAGATAAAGAAGTTTACATTTGAGAATGAAGTCAATATGTTCACCGATTCCATTTTCGTAAAGACAAAGGAACTGGTGTATGAGTCCGATCTGAATCTCGCCACATTCGGCTTCGCTACGGATGCCTGGCAGGATAATAATATGCTTTCATCCAACAGAGGATGGTATGACAGGGGGCAGGAACTCTTCTTTTTTGCCGATGATGTTCACGTGATGTCTGAAGATCAGGAGGGGTGGTGTGACAGTCTTTTCTTCAGCAGGCTTACCTCAAATGTGGAAATGCTTGGAAATGCCCAGGTGACCGACACTACGAGAAATGTCTTTGCTCTGGCCGGACGGCTTGAATACGTGGATTCCGTTTCCAAGGTGACTATGACCCGCAAACCGGCTGTCATCTCGCAGAATGATGAGGCTGACGGATCCGTTGATACGGTTTATCTTGGTGCCGACAAACTGGTATATTACACTTTACGCAAATGCGATATAAGTCCTTCTGTGGTGGAAGATGCCGATAAACGTCTGGCTTCTCTTGAGGTGGATCCTGTCGGAACATTCCGTCGCAAGGCCGCAGAAGAAGCAGCAAAGGCTGCAGAAGAGGCTGCGAAGAACGATCCTAACCGTCCGCCTCAAGGCGCAGGCCAAAGTCCTAGGCAAGGTGCAGGTCAGACTGCCAGGAAGGCATCAGCAGCGCCGCCTGATGCGTTGGCCTTCCGGAGCCCAATAGACACTCTTTCTGTACCGCAGGTCCTGGATAGTCTGGTTTCTGATATGCCGGCACCAGATTCGCTTCTGGCCGCTACACCTGGAGATCCTGCAGATGGACCGGATTTGTCTGAGTATCGTATGGAAAGCGACTCTTTGAATGTGACAGATACCTTGCTCACTGACGCTCCGGCAGTCTCTGATTCATTGATGCTTGCGGATTCATCCGTTGCTCTTGACTCGTTGGCCTTGGCTGACAGTCTTGCCCTCGCTGATTCTTTGGCTTTGGCTGACAGCCTTGCAAATCTCGATACCACGAAGATAGGTTTCCTTGAGGCAATCGGCAAGGTGAAGATCTATAAGAAGGATATGCAGGTGGTATGCGACTCGCTGCTTTACTGCGATCTTGACTCCCTTGCGCGACTTTTCAAGGAACCTCTGATATGGCAGGAAGTGACTCGCCAGTATTCGGCCGACAGTGTTTCGCTCGTGGTCAGGGGCGGGTCGATGGAAAAGGCCAGCCTTATGTCCAATGCCTTTATAACAATTCAGGAAGATACATCGCATTTCGATCAGATAAAAGGTGCTGAAATGCTTGCTTTCTTCAGTGACAAGGGACAATTGGAACGTTTTGATGTCCTGGGAGGTGCATCGGCTATGTTCTTCCTCGAGGAGAACGGATCGTTGGCTACTGTCAACAGGACTGACTCGAAGATGCTTTCTGCAATATTCAAGGATGGAGAAATACAAAGGGTGTATTATTTCGAAGAGGCTAAGAACGACGGATATCCTGTGGTTCAGTTGCCGAAGGAAGAACAGAGGATGAAAGGTTTCAACTGGCAGCCTGAGAAGCGTCCTGCCGACCGTTATGCTGTGACTCCTCTTTCTCTCCGTCCGAGTGAAAGACTGAAATATGCGGCTCATCCGAGGGCTCAGTTCAAGCAGACCGACATTTATTTCCCGGGCTATATGGATGATGTTTACAGGCAGATAGAGGTAAGAGATTCACTCCGTGCTGTCCGTGAACGTGAGAGGGCAATTGCAGAACAGGAGGAGCGTGAAAGAGCGCGTCTTGATTCACTGGCTCTGGCTGATAGTCTTGCACTTTCAGACAGTCTCGCCCTTGCTGATTCTCTTTCAATGGCTTTGGATAGCCTTGCTCTTGCAGATAGTCTGGCCCTTTCGGATAGTCTGGCATTACGGGATTCCCTCAGCGTTTCCGATAGTCTTGCTGTTTCTGACAGTCTGGCAGTCAAGGAAATGACTCCTGAGGAACTCAAGGCTCAGGCCAAGGCAGAAAAGGAACGCTTGAGAGCAGAGAAGAAGGCTGCTTTGGAGGCAAAACGCAAGGCCAGACGTGAGGCAAAAGAGGCCAGATGGGCGGAACTCGATAAGCGCGATGCGGAAAAGATTGCTGCCAAAGAGGAGAAGCGTAAGGAAAAGGAGCGTAGAAGAAAGCGCAAGGCTCTGGAAAAGGCTGCCCAGGAGGTAGCCAAAGATGCTGAAACATTGGAGAAATATAAAATGCAATACCAGAAACAAAAGGCACGCGAGGCTGAGAAAGCAGCCCGGAAGGCTTCTGCCCGACAGTGACCTGGCGCATTTTGATAGCGAAATTGCCCGTGGTACCAACGAAAATCAAGGTACCACGGGCAATTTTCTGTGTTTTCTGCTACAACAGATCTGCTAATTCTTTGCGTAGAGAGAAATGATGTTGAGAATAACCTTGCTGGCTTTCTCCATACTTTCGAGAGGAACGTATTCCATCTTGCCGTGGAAATTATGACCTCCTGCGAAGATGTTCGGACAAGGAAGCCCCATAAAGGATAGGTTCGCTCCATCTGTACCGCCACGGATAGGCTGTATTCTAGGTGTGATTCCCTCCATCTCCATAGCCTTTTGGGCCTTTTCTACGATATGATAGTGCGGCTCGACCTCCTTGCGCATATTGTAGTACTGGTGCTTCATATCCAGAAGAGCCGTGCCTTCTCCATACTTTTCATTTATGAAGTCAACGCATTTCTGCATATATGCCTTTTTCTGTTCGTAGAGTCCCATATCGTGGTCGCGGATGATATATGAGAATGTTGCAGTCTCCACTTCTCCTTTGAAACTTATAAGATGGAAGAAGCCTTCATAGCCTTCAGTGTATTCCGGGCGTTGATCCACAGGAAGTAGGCTGTTGAGTTCCATACCGATGAGGATGGCGTTTTTCATTTTTCCTTTTGCTGTTCCTGGGTGTACGTTACGCCCCTGGATACGTATGGTGGCTCCTGCGGCATTGAAATTCTCGTATTCCAGTTCGCCGACGCGTCCTCCGTCAAGTGTGTAGGCATATTTTGCACCGAATTTAGCAACATCGAACTTCACCACTCCGCGTCCTATCTCCTCATCCGGAGTGAATCCGATCTTTATTTCGCCGTGCTTGAATTCCGGATGTTCCACGATATATTGTACAGCATCCATAATCTCTGCTATACCTGCTTTGTCGTCCGCTCCGAGAAGGGTGGTTCCATCTGTCGTGATGAGGGTCTGACCTTTATAAAGCGTAAGTTCCGGGAATTCACTCGGTTTCAGGCTTAGTCCGGGAACGCCTTTCAGAGGAATCTCGCCGCCGTCATAATTCTCTATGATCTGTGGCTTGATATCTGCTCCTGATGCGTCGGGAGCAGTGTCAACGTGTGCGATGAACCCGACGGCCGGAATGTTTTCCGTGCAGTTTGCCGGAATGCTTCCCATTACGTAGCCGTATTCGTCCAGTGTTGCCTCCACTCCCATTGCCTCCAGTTCGTCGCGTAGTATCTTCAGAAGATTGAGTTCCTTGGCTGCACTTGGCTGCGAGGTGGATTCAGGATCCGACTGTGTATCCACAGCCACGTATCTGAGAAATCTGTCTAAAATCTTTTCCATATTACATTATTAATAAACTTATACCCATAATGGCCATTCCTCCGATGACTCCGGTGATTGCAATGTGATGCTTTCCGTATTTCTCTGCTGTAGGGAGCAGTTCGTCCAGGGATATATATATCATAATACCTGCTACCGCTGCCAGTACCAGAGGGAAGGCTGGACTGCCTCCTGTAAGTTCTACTCCGAAGATGGCTGCGATGCCCCAGCAGAGAAGCGCTCCGACGGGTTCGCTCAGTCCGGACAATGTAGCATAAAGCAGAGCCTTTCCCTTGCTCTTGGTTGCATAATATATAGGTATGGCTACAGCAATCCCTTCGGGGATGTTGTGGATGGCAATGGCGAATGTGATGCCGGCTCCCATTTCAGGATCGTTGAGCGCTCCTATGAAAGTGGCTATTCCTTCAGGAAAATTGTGGATGGCGATAGCCAGTGCCGACATAAGCCCAAGCCTGTGCAGAGCCTTTTCATTACCTGCTTGCTCCAATACTCCAACAGCGGCGGTTCTTGTATCAAGTGACAGTCCTGATGCTTCGTGCGGATTTTCATAGTCGGGAACGGCGAAATCTATAAGGGTGATTATGCCCATTCCCACGAAGAATGCAAGAAGCACGAATATCTTTCCGTGTGGCATTCCCGTAGCGGTTATCATAGCCTGAGCCTCAGGGAACAGTTCTGCCAGAGAAATGAATATCATTACTCCGGCGCTGAGTCCTAATGCTCCTGCCAGGAAATTACTGCTTATCTTCTTCTTGAAGAGCACGAGCGCACCGCCGATTCCTGTTGCGGAACCTGCTATCAGTGTCAATATCGTCGCTCCTAAAATCCCTGTCATATTATCTGTGTTTCGACATAATCATAGGCATCAGGATGCTATGCTTCCTTTTTTGCCTTCAACGCTGCAAATATCATATAAACTATGATCGCAGTGTATGGAATGATGGCTACTGGCTCTGTCCAAGGGGACGGCTCCAGGTACATATCCACATTTGCGAACCTGAGGATTGCACTTACTACTCCCATAAGTGCACCTCCGGCGATGAATCCTGAAGCAATCAGCGTGCCCTTCTCAGTGCGTGCGGCATTAAGATCCTTGTCCTTGCTGCGACTACCTACAAACCAGGAGATCGCACCACCGATGAGCATAGGCATATTCAGGTCGATAGGGATGAACATTCCGAGGGCGAAAGGCAAAGCCGGTACCTTGAAGAATGTCAGAACCAGTGCAATGACTGCACCGATACCATAGAGAAACCAAGGAGCGCTTCCACCGTTCATCATCGGTTCGATTACGGCGGCCATAGCATTTGCCTGAGGGGCTACAAGGGCACCTTCGCCTGTAAATCCGTATGTCTTGTTGAGGACAAGCATAACGCCTCCGACCGTAGCGGCAGCGACAAGCGTTCCGAGGAATTTCCAACTTTCCTGTTTCTTAGGGGTGGATCCTATCCAGTAGCCGATCTTGAGGTCGGTGATGAACGCTCCTGCAACAGACAGCGCTGTACAAACGACTCCTCCGATTATAAGAGCCGCTGTCATACCCGCTGTTCCGTTGAGCCCTACGGCAACCATAATGAGGGATGCGAGGATAAGGGTCATAAGGGTCATACCGCTTACAGGGTTGGATCCGACGATGGCGATGGCATTTGCTGCAACTGTCGTAAAGAGGAATGCAATGATTCCTACTATGAGCAGTCCGACCACGGCGTGCCATATATTGTCAACGACACCGAAAAGGAAGAATGCAAATACTGCGAGAAGAGCGATGGCGATGCCTATCACAATAATCTTCATTGAGATATCTCTCTGGGTTCTGATTACTTCCGCCTCTTCTCCGGTCTTCTTTCTCTTGAATTCGTTCGCTGCCAGTCCAACGGCCGACTTTATCACCCCGAAAGACTTCGCAATGCCGATGATGCCGGCGGTGGCGATGCCTCCGATGCCGATATGCCTTGCATATTCCTTGAAGATCTGGTCAGCAGACATATCGCCTATGGTCTGTGTGATGCCTGAATTCATAAGATCTATGACCTGTCCTCCCCAGATGAGGTTCATAAGCGGTATGATCACGAGCCATACGAGGAAACTTCCGCAGCAGATGATGAATGCATATTTCAATCCTACGATATATCCGAGTCCGAGAACTGCCGCTCCGGTGTTGACCTTGAGCATCAGTTTTGCCTTTTCGGCCACAGCCGCGCCCCAAGGGAGAATCTTGGTGGTGAGCGTCTCTCCCCAGAGTCCGAATGTGGATACGGTGAAGTCATAGAGTCCTCCGATAAGTCCGCTGATAAGGAGGGTCTTGGCACCTTTGCCGCCGCCTTCACCGCTCACAAGCACTTGCGTGGTAGCGGTTGCTTCCGGGAATGGATATTTGCCGTGCTGCTCCTTGACGAAATATTTTCTGAAAGGAATCAGGAACAGGATGCCGAGGATACCGCCGAGTAAAGACGATAGGAACACCTTGGTAAAGTTTACTGTCAGTTCAGGATACTTGTCTTGGAGGATGAAGAGTGCAGGAAGCGTGAATATTGCACCTGCCACGATGGCTCCGGAGCAGGAACCGATGGACTGTATCATAACATTTTCTCCCAGAGCGTTCTTCCTTCCCAATGCTCCGGAAAGTCCTACTGCGATTATGGCTATAGGGATGGCTGCCTCGAATACCTGTCCTACCTTCAGTCCGAGGTATGCGGCTGCAGCCGAGAAGATGATTGTCATTATTATTCCGATCGTGACCGACCAGGGAGTAACTTCGGGATAGTTCTTCTGAGGGGACAGCAGAGGCTGGTATTCCTCGCCCGGCTTCAGTTCCCTATGGGCATTTTCGGGCAGTTGTGTCTTTTTAGGTTCCATTATTATATATAGGTTTAGTGAAACACAAAATTAAGGATAATATCTGAGAAATGCCACAAAACTTATGTCTGCATAGTCTAACGCGTTAATATACAAGCGGTTATGCTTTCTGCGTGCTCCCCAAAGTGCGGCACGTGGATTGCGCAATTTGTTGATACACAGCGATTTGGGTGCTAATGCTATGGCTAATGCTCTGTTTTCCAATTGTTTGCGGATGCAGATGATAAAGTTGGTAAAAATATTTTCAAAAAAAGTGCGAAAAAATTTGGAGGATAAAAAAAAGTCCGTATCTTTGCAGCCCATTTGAGAAACAACGGTTACTCGAATGCAAGTTCATTGACAAGTTTGAGAAAAGATAACGAGGTAAAGTTAAAAGAAGAAAAATAGTCTGTAACAAAAGAGATAGAGAGTCTATTCGAATGTTGTGGACTGCAATTTCAAGGCAACGAGTAAAGAAGACGAGTGCGAACAGCACTTGGCTTGTGATTCAAAAAACATACAGAGAGAAGGTTACAAGAGCGAACGGCGGATGCCTAGGCTTCTGGAGGCGATGAAGGACGTGGTAAGCTGCGCAAAGCACCGGGGAACTGCAAACAGGTATTGATCCGGTGATATCCGAATGGGGCAACCCGGCTGGCTGAAGGCCAGTCACTGACAAAGTCAGAGCAAACGCGGGGAACTGAAACATCTCAGTACCCGCAGGAAGAGAAAGAAAATATCGATTCCCTTAGTAGTGGCGATCGAACGGGGAAGAGCCTAAACCGATGTTGTTACGGCATCATCGGGGTTGTAGGACCAGCCATAAGATTATCTGAATCGAACTGGAACGTTCTGGAAAGTTCGATCATAGAGGGTGATAATCCCGTACAGGTAAGATTTGGTTAACGAGGCTGGCACCTGAGTAGGGCGGGACACGTGAAATCCTGTCTGAATCCGCGGGGACCATCCCGCAAGGCTAAATACTCCCAGAAGACCGATAGTGTACCAGTACTGTGAAGGAAAGGTGGGAAG
>JAGAIM010000206.1 GCA_017626555.1 Bacteroidales bacterium | reverse complement strand
GGCCCGATTGTGAATACAGTCTTCAAACACGACTGTATTCACAACCTCGCGGCCAAAGACCGGTTTCAGCAGAAAGGATTCGGATTCTTTCTCAGGCATACCGGATGCATCCCGATCGACAGACAGAATCCTGATACATCGTGGATACACGAGTCCCTGAGAATGCTTCACGAAGAAAAGGAGAATGTCGCGATATTTCCCGAAGGAGCACACGGCACGCACAGGCAGCAGTTACCCTTCCATTCGGGCGTGGTAATGCTGGCTGCACTTGCCAATGTACCTATAGTAATGGTCTATATCGACGGTCCGCATAAGATTCTTGGAAAGAGAGCGAAACTGATCATCGCCCCACCTTTCCGACTTGATCCGCCGATATACGGACTCGACTCCGACTACATCGATCAGCAGACAACAATCCTGCAGAATAAGATGAAAGGACTGATGGAAGAGTTTGTACGAATTGATAATAACAGCAAATGAAGAGAATGGCCATATGCATATTTCAGTAATCGGAGATTCGCTTACTAAAGGCGTGATATTGTCTGAAGGCAAATATCAGGAACTTGAGGAGGGATTCGTGAATATAGTAAGCCAGGAAAAAGGATTGGCACTGAAGAATTTCAGTAAATTCGGCAGTACTGTCCGATATGGTCATTCCGTATTGACGCGACACTCTGCTGAAATATCTGAATCGGAATACACCATAATTGAATTTGGTGGAAACGACAGCGACTTTATATGGGATGTCATCGCATCTGAACCATACACAAGACATCAATCCAGAACTCCCGAAGATGAGTACTATGAACTATATGCCGATCTGATTCACAAGGTGCGCGATCTTGGCTCTGAACCCATTATGCTCTCACTTGCTCCGATCATTGGCAAGAGATACTTCAGTTTTGTGACCAGAAGGATGACAGATGAACGCAAATCAAATGTGTATAAGTGGCTTGGATATGACTCCGAGGCAATGTACAGGTGGCACGAGCATTATAATGAAGCGACATTTCAGATTGCCAAGATGACGGACACCCCGATCATCGACATAACATCATCTCTTGACAGATGCGTTGGAGGAAAAGAACAGTACTATTGCGAAGATGGGATACATCCCAATGCCGAAGGACACAGGTTCATAGCATCGCAAATAATGAAGAATGTTGAATAGTATGAAGGCTCAGAATAAACTGGCATCTCAATTAAGAGACATACTTAATTTGAGCGATCACATAGATGTAGAATCAGCCGATAGGGCCATCAGAGGAAATGTCAAGTTCAGGGGTCCTAATGCCTGGATTCTTGCAGTCGCGGTAATCATCGCTTCCGTAGGACTCAACGTGAATTCCATACCCGTCGTAATCGGAGCGATGCTTATATCTCCTCTGATGGGCCCTATTTTCGGAATGGGGCTTGGATTAGGTGTGAATGACATCGAACTGATGAAGTCATCAGGAAAGAACCTGCTGGTGATGGTCTCGATCAGTCTTGTCGTGTCATTCCTGTATTTCCTGATCACTCCTCTGAGCCTCAGTAATCCGACAGAGTTGCTTGCAAGGACATCACCGACCTTC
>JAGAIM010000028.1 GCA_017626555.1 Bacteroidales bacterium | reverse complement strand
GGTTTGTTTACTGCCATAATAGAAATCGTATTAATCATCCGAATTATACAGCCGGCCTCACACTGTCACTTCTTACCTTAAGAAGGCATCCGAGATAATCACTATTTGTGCCACATATTCGCATATGACAATTTGTCATTTCCGGAAGTTATTGCGCCCAATAAACTGGAGCAATTTCGCCGTGTTCGTGCCACGTACACACATCTTGCAGTTTGGACTAAAGCCCAACGGAGCACTGACTGATTTTGTGACACGATTTTCTGAAAGGATGTGACACATTGGGAGGGATGCTGAAAGGATCCAGTTGTATGTTTTTATAAGATTATAAAGTTATACGATTATATTTTTATGTAGTTATAAACGCATAACCGCATATGTGCATAAAGACATAAAAGTATATTTATGTGTTAACACACGAATGTGCTTATGCGCGAATGTGCGGACACATTAATACGCACATACGCTAACGCACTAACACATATATGTGCATATGTGCTCTATGTATCTATGACGTGACACATTTTCTACGAGTTCAGAGGATGAAAGCATCGGAGTTCGGAAGGCTTTGTCTGACGAACGCACATCTTGCTTTTGGGGCTTAAGGAAGATGCCCGGTCGGAGCCGGGCATGACGGAAAGGTTGCTGATAAACGCCGGAAAGGCACAAGATCCTACGGATTCTTGAGCCTTTCCCTTTTCATCTCTTTGCTGAAAGAAGCATCAACGGCTCAGGAGCCGCTGGATGTCGGCACGACGGTAAAACACCCTCCGACCGAGCTTGACGGGGACGAGATAGCCCGAACGAGGGCATCCGCGAATTCCAGCAAGTCCTTGCTTGTCACTTCGATTCTGAGGCTCGTACCCTTAGTCGCCTCAATGAATGTCAAAAGATCTGTCATTTCTCTCTCACTTTATATTCAACGCCTCGACGATCTTATAATAAAAAGAACGCCGCCACCCGGACGGGTGACAGCGTAAAGTTCTGTATTATTTATCTGATTGGCAAATTTTACAATTCTACCCTACCTTTTCCATTTCTACCCTACTTTATACCCTACCACATTCGATTTCCACCCTACTTCTACCGAACTACTGCTCGTCCTCATCAAAATCTATCTTAGGTTGCTGAGATTCGAGATACTGTTTCATATTGAGTGAACTTACGACTTTCTTTCCTGTCTGCTCTTCGAAGGCTTCCTTCGCCACTCTTGCAACAGATCCACCTCTCGCTGCAAGATTTGCGTGTTCGCTCATTGTCTGAGGGTGCTCTGCCTTTGTGATGTTTGTAGTGGTCAGTTCCGCAAGCATATTCATCACAAGTTCCTCATTGGTCATATTGTCACGCAGATTCTCCTGATGAAGTCCTTTCAGATGTTTGTACTCTCTTGCGGTCAGTCCGGCCCAAGCCTGATATATGATGTCCGTAAGAGTCGCATACCCCACACCTTCCTCTACATTATGAGCCTTCCACTGATCTGTAAGATCTTTGCGGATCTCAATGCTTTTGAGTCGCTGATTGATCCAGTTGTCTGAATATCCCAGACGCTTGTAGTCCATCAGAGACTGCTGGATTCCGAGTTCCGGGTCCTGCATCTGCTGTATCCTTTCCGCTCCTACCTGAGCCAGCCAGCGTTTGAAAGGTTCTGCCTTCGGAGATGGGATTGACTGAATAAGTCGCAACATCTGTTCTAAATCTGCAACATCCGAATAACGAGATTTACCATCTGCAGCACGAAGTTTCAACTGGTGACAATTTGTCACCGTTTCATTTCCCTCTGCCAACAACCTCTGTTTTAGCTTATTCCAATACTTTCTTGCAGTCAGATAATCTTTACTATCCGTAAGTACATTCACGACATCAACAATGGAGAAATACCACTTTTCCTGCACCTCATCCCAGATCGTTCTGATCTGCTTTTCTTCAAAAATCTTTAATTCCTGCATTGTCATAACTTTAAGTTTTAATTCCCCACAAATCTAACAATAAATCCGAATAAATCATATCGCTTCAAAGACCTTCAGTGCATCGCGCTTTATATCCTTGTCAATTTCTTTCGCATTCGCTTCAGCGACTTCGTCGATTACACGGTAGCGGGCGAAGGCACGGTTGCCTTCTTTGTGGCCGCTCATTGAGGCAACGATATTAGGATCCTTCACGCGCTTGTACAGGTTACCGCAAAATGTTCTGCGTGCCATATGGCTGCTGGCACATTCGCTAATCGGCATTCGGACCTCACGCCTTGTGGTCTGGTCCAGCACAGTCACCACGCGGTTAATCCCTGCCAGTCGAAAAACCTCCTTGATGGCATCATTATATTTCTGTTCAGAGATGAAAGGGAGGATAGTTGTCCTTCCCGAAGATTCATATCTTTTCAGTATCTTCTTTGCCATTGTGACAAGAGGTACGGATATGGTCTTGGGATTATCATCCTTCGTCTTGCCTGCTATATAATCAAAAACATCCCCTTCCACATTCGACCAGGTCATACGATATAAGTCACCTATACGACAACCAACACAACATTGAAATACGAATATATCTCTTTGAACGGCCAATGCAGGACGACTTGAAAAGTCAAAATCCGCAATCTGGCGCAGTTCCTCTGCCGTTACGGCTCCGGACACCCCTTAAATCACAAATCTTTAATTTTCAAGAACTTGCGATTTTTCTTTTGGATTTTGCACCACAGTTGCACCACGAGAATTCGCAGATTGCAGGAGTCTTGCCAGATATCGCGTGCACTTTTATAGGAAATTTGCTCTCGGTACCCTCATTTTTTGGGGTATCGCGCGCGGTTTCGATATGTTTTTGCACTTGGTCTATTGAGAATTGGTGAGGGGGACAAATTGTCCCCCTCACGGGATCACGCAGAAATCTCCGCCAGAAAATCATTCAAGATATACAGATTCCCCTGAAGATGCTGCCTGCCGCCATAAGAAAAAAGAATACAGACCGAATCGACAACCTGAATCAGACCCCGAACTTCTTCTTATAATACGATCCTGCGGTATAAAGTGCAGCCGCTGGGTTGTTTCCTGTGACTCGGTCCTTGGTCACAAGGGTGGTGACATACGCTTCAGAGTAGCGGTAGAAGAGACTGTCGTGACCGACGCATAGGCCGATGACTACATTCAGGTCTGTGCCGGCCTGATTCAGGAGACGGGCCTGAAGGATGGGATTACACATAGCGGGACCGATATTTTCACACTCGGACGGAATGCCGACCGAGGTCTTGGCCCGTCCTTCTACCTTGCAGATGACTGCGTATGGTTCAAAACCATTGGCACGGAGGATACGGGCGAAGATACGCGCCTCATTGATGAGTCCGATGCAGTTGGCTATTCCTATCTTACGTGCACCTATCTTCCTCGCGAACTCCATAATCTCCTGCACCCTTGTCCATTGGCAGTAGCCTTCATACTCGACTTCCGCGCTGGCGATCATTATTTCCTTGTTCCTGTCCTCATCATAACGTTCCAATGCCCAGGCTGAATCCTCTTCGGCAAGATTGGTTGTCAGGCAGAATTCCGGATATGTCCTTGTCTTGAATTTGCAGTTCTGTGTGCCGCAATCGACACAACTTAACGTCTTTTCTCCCATAAATATACCCATTAAGAAGCAGCAAAGTTACTATTTATCGTGATGATTGTCCATAAAAACCTGCAAGAGAGATTGAGAAAAGCAAAAGTGTTGATATATTTGCATAAAGAGCATTAAATTATGAAAAGAATCCTTATCACATTCATCGTTGCGCTGATGGCAACGGCATTAGCGGCTCAGAGCCAGCGCGAATGCATCAATTTTGACAGCAACTGGCAGTTCGCGTTCGGCGACGCATCATCACCGGCTAAAGATTTCGGGTGTGGTACAGAATATTTCAATTATCTGACAAAGGCAAACTCGATACATAATGAAGGACCTTATTCATTGAAATTCGATGCTTCAGGCTGGGCTTCTGTCGATCTGCCTCACGACTGGGTCGTTGACCTGCCTTTTGCCCTTGAAGCAAGTCACAGCCACGGTTATAAGACCGTCGGATACAAGTATCCTCAGACAAGCGTCGGATGGTACAGAAAGACTTTCGAGGTGCCGGAAGACGATTACGGAAAACATATCTGGATTCAGTTCGACGGAATATTCCGCGACGCAAGAATCTGGGTGAACGGTTTCTACGTAGGTCACGAGCCCAGCGGCTATGCGACACAGACCTATGACATATCAGAATATCTCAACTACGGCGGCGAGAATCTCATCACCGTCCGCGCAGATGCTACCCTCGAGGAGGGATGGTTCTATGAAGGAGCCGGAATATACAGACACGTATGGCTCAACAAAGCATCGAAACTGCACGTAGAACCTTCAGGCACATTCGCTTATTCGGAGTTTGCCGTACCATACAGCCTCCGCGGAGATGCTTCTCCCGACCTCACGACAGCATCATTGCATATAGAGACCACTGTCCGCAATATGGATTCGGCACCGGCATCATATCGCGTCAGACATATATTGAAGGATGCTTCAGGCGCTGTGGTAGGACAGTGTGAAGCGGACGGAACATATATCCAGGCAAAGGACAGGCATAAGACATTGGCCTCCATCCCGGTGGAAAATCCGCATTTATGGAGTTGCGAAGATCCTCACCTCTACAGCATCGTCACCGAGGTATATTCAGAAGGCAACCTGACAGACACCTACACCACTGTAACAGGCATAAGGCACATAGCATTCGACAGCGACAGAGGCTTCCTCCTCAACAATAAAGAAGTGAAACTCAAGGGAGTGAATATGCATCAGGACCACGCTGGAGTAGGAAGCGCCATACCGGATGCACTGCAGGAATGGAGACTTCTCCAACTCAAGAAGTTCGGATGCAACGCATACCGTTCGAGTCATAATCCTATGACTCCGGCTATGATAGATGCCTGCGACCGCCTCGGCATTCTGGTCATAGAAGAAAACCGTCTTACCGGCATCAACAAGGAACATATCGACCTTCTGGAGCGTATGATAAAGAGAGACCGCAATCATCCTTCCATCATCCTCTGGAGCGTAGGCAACGAGGAATGGGGTATGGAATGGAACGAATTCGGTTCACGTATAGCCGAATCTATGCGCGAATACTGCCATCGTTTCGACCCGACCCGTCTGATGACTGTGGCTTCTAGCAGCGGCCCTACCATCCTCGTACCTGCGGACGTGGCGGGATATAACTACATCCTCCAGAATCCCGTGGAACAGCATCGTGCAGACTATCCTGACCGCCGTGCCTTAGGTTCCGAAGAGACCACAGGATGCGGCACAAGAGGCGTATATTTCGACATTGCTGACGGACGCGAGCCTTCGGCCGTTGACAGCGGAAACGGTCGTATGGTGGCCTTTAACCGCCAAAAACACGGTCCTGACAGTCTATACAACTGCATCGAGAGGGGATGGAAGTTCTATGACGAACGTCCGTATCTTGCCGGTTTGTTCTATTGGACAGGATTCGACTACAGAGGCGAGCCTAACCCGATGGTATTCCCGGCCACCAGTTCCGAATTCGGCATCCTCGACTACTGCGGATTTCCTAAGGACGAGGCATATTATCTCAAATCCTGGTGGACATCGGAAGATGTGCTGCACATCCTTCCGCACTGGAATCTTGACGGCCACGAGGGCGAGGAAATATCAGTGTGGGTATATAGCAACTGCGACGAAGTACAACTCATCGTCAATGGAAAGAAACTGGGCAGAAAAAAGATGCCTAAGAACGGCCATCTGGAATGGACAGCGACATACAGACCAGGCTATGTGAAGGCCATCGGCTACCGCAACGGACGCAAGGTGATGGAAGAGCGTATAGAAACTGCCGGGAATGCAGTAACTTCCGAAACTATATACGAAACAATCGGTGACATAACCATCGCCACCATAAAGATGCTGGATGAAAAAGGCCGCTTCGTTCCGACAGCCTGTGAGAAGGTGACATTCAACACTGACGGTACCTGGCGCATACTCGGCTGGGGTAACGGTGATCCTGCCTTCCAGCACATTGAGAGGCCGTTCCGGACGAGTCTTTCCGCTTCCTCACCATCCGGAACAATTTCTCCTGATCTCTCTGCCCAAAGCATCGAGATCGTGACATTCAACGGTCTGGCACAGGTTATTCTTCAGACAAGGTAGTGTTTGATGCGCGAGACTGTTCAAGGGCAGATTGGAATCTGTCATAAAAGAAGAGGAACTGATATTTGACAGCATTGAACCAATATACCCAGTTATGGTGTCCAGGCCTCACATAGAATTCGTGAGGGATTTTTGCTTCAAGCAGTTTCTTATGGAGATTGCAATTCACCTCAAAAAAGAAGTCTTCTGAGCCGCAGTCAAATACGATATTCAGATTTCCCGGAGTGATGAGATGAGTCATATTGATGACGGTATTGTTCTCCCAATTCTCCGGATACTCCTGGATTGTGCCAAGATGCTGCTGGATATGCCAACTTTCCGGAAACGGACGGAAGTCCACACCACCAGAGAGACTGCCGACGGAGCCGAATACGTCCTGATGCCTGATAGTCAGGTAAAGTGCTCCGTGGCCTCCCATAGAGTTACCTGTGATCGCTCTGGCCGACCTGTCCGCTATTGTAGGGTAATGTCCGTCTATAAATGATATCAACTCTTTGGAAACGAATGTCTCATATCGGTATTCCGGCTTCAATGGGCTGTTGAAATACCAACTGTCAAATCCACCGTCAGGCATCACGACAATCAGATCATACTGATCGGCAAGACGTCCGATATGTCCACCGACAGACCAGTTACGATAATTGTCACTATAGCCGTGAAGAAGATATACAACCGGATATGATTTTCCCGAATTGAAATCATCAGGGGTGATTACCGTGACAGGAACATCCTTCTTCATAGAATCGCTGTAAACAAGAAGTTCCTCCTGATTGAAGGCCAAGACTGTATGACTCAGTGCAAACAGAATCATAGCAGATATAAGTTTCTTTATCATACCGTTTAAAATCTGATCGTTTATAAACCAAAATCAGCCCACCGACAGGAGGGCTGATTTGTGGTCCCACCAGGGCTTGAACCTGGGACCCCCTGATTATGAGTCAGGTGCTACTAACCAACTGAGCTATAGGACCGAATTTGCTGTGGCTCGGAGTGGTTACCGAACCACAATGCAAATATAATACTTTTTTCGATAAATTCGATTAGTTGAGCTTGATTTCAACCTCAACACCTGAAGAAAGTTCGAGTTTCATAAGAGCATCGACAGTCTTAGGAGTCGAATCGTAAATATCAAGAAGACGGCAGAATGAGTTGAGTTCAAACTGCTCACGTGACTTCTTGTTTACGAAAGTCGAGCGGTTGACAGTGAAGATCTTCTTGTGAGTTGGAAGCGGAATAGGTCCGTTCACACGAGCACCTGTAGCAGATACTGTCTCAACGATCTTCTTTGCTGACTTGTCAACAAGCATATGATCGAATGATTTGAGTTTAATTCTAATTATCTGGCTCATATCAAAATTCGTTGAATTCAGTTAAACAATTATTCGTCATCGTCGGCTTTGTAACCACTCTTCTCGATAACTTCCTTAGCAAGTCCTGCAGGAACCTCTGCGTAGTGATCGAATGCCATTGTGCTGGTTGCACGGCCTGAAGAGATTGTACGGAGGATAGTCACGTAACCGAACTGCTCTGCAAGTGGAACGTATGCCTTTACGATACGTGCACCGAGAGTCGAGTCCATTGCGTTGATCTGTCCACGACGACGGTTGAGGTCACCTACGATATCTCCCATATAATCCTCTGGAGTAACGACTTCGAGGCTCATAATAGGCTCGAGGAGAACCGGCTTAGCCTTAGGGCAAGCGTGACGGAATGCCATACGTGCTGCAAGTTCGAATGACAACTGGTCAGAGTCAACCGGGTGGAATGAACCATCCTTGAGGGTCACCTTGAGTGAAGGAACCTCATAACCTGCGAGAACACCGTTAGACATCGCTGACTTGAAGCCCTTCTCAACAGATGGGATGAATTCCTTAGGAACGTTACCTCCCTTAACCTCATCGATGAACTGAAGACCGTTTACACCCTCGTCTGCTGGTCCGATCTCAACAATGATATCTGCGAACTTACCACGTCCACCAGTCTGCTTCTTGAATACTTCACGATGCTGAACTGTCTGAGTGATAGCCTCTTTGTAGTTAACCTGAGGTGCACCCTGGTTGATATCCACGCCGAACTCGCGACGGAGACGGTCAACGATGATATCGAGGTGAAGTTCACCCATACCGCTGATGACTGTCTGGCCTGTCTCGTGGTCAGTCTTCACTGTGAATGTAGGGTCCTCCTCTGCAAGTTTCGCAAGAGCGATACCGAGTTTGTCAAGATCCTTCTGAGTCTTAGGCTCCACTGCAAGTCCGATAACCGGATCTGGGAACTCCATAGACTCAAGAGTGATAGGTGCTGACTCAAGGCAGATAGTATCACCTGTACGGAGATCCTTGAATCCTACTGCAGCACAGATATCACCTGCCTCTACGAATTCGATAGGATTCTGCTTGTTCGAGTGCATCTGGTAAAGACGTGCCACGCGCTCTTTCTTGTCAGAACGGGTGTTGAGTACGTATGAACCTGCATCAAGTTTACCTGAATATGCACGGAGGAATGCGAGACGACCTACGAAAGGATCGGTCGCAATCTTGAACACGAGTGCCGCAAAAGGCTCCTTTGCATCAGGCTTACGTGTCTCCTCATCGCCTGTCTTAGGATTTGTACCCTTGACAGCGCCCTTGTCGAGCGGTGAAGGAAGATAACGCATTACGGCGTTGAGAAGGAACTGGACACCTTTATTCTTGAATGATGAACCACAGCAGGCTGGAACGATAGCCATATCGATTGTAGCCTTGCGGAGAGCAGCGATCACCTCTTCCTCTGAAATAGAGTCAGGATCATCGAAGAACTTCTCCATAAGAGTCTCGTCATACTCGGCAGCAGCCTCAACGAGTTTCTCTCTCCAGGCATTTGCCTCGTCAACATACTTCTCAGGAATATCTGTCAACTGATAGTTCACGAGAGCATCTGAGTTGTGGTCATAGATCATTGCCTTCATAGCAACGAGGTCGATGATACCGTCGAACTTATCCTCTGCTCCGATAGGAATACAGATAGGAACTGCACGTGCGCCGAGTTTCTCCTTCATCTCGTCGATAACAGCGAAGAAGTCAGCACCTACACGGTCCATCTTGTTGATATAAGCAATCTTAGGAACGCCATACTTGTCAGCCTGGCGCCATACAGTCTCAGACTGCGGCTGTACACGTCCTACCGCACAGAAGGTAGCGATTGTACCGTCGAGCACACGGAGTGAACGCTCCACCTCTACAGTGAAGTCAACGTGGCCCGGAGTGTCGATAAGGTTGATCTGATATGTATCCCCGTTATAGTTCCAGAACGCAGTTGTCGCAGCGGATGTGATTGTGATACCGCGCTCCTGCTCCTGTACCATCCAGTCCATAGTGGCACCACCTTCGTGAACCTCTCCGATCTTATGGGTCTTACCCGTATAATAAAGGATACGCTCTGAAGTTGTGGTCTTACCGGCATCGATGTGAGCCATAATGCCGATGTTTCTGGTGAATTTAAGATCTCTTGCCATTGTTCGTCTGGTCTAGGGATAAAATTAGAATCTGAAGTGAGCAAATGCCTTGTTGGCCTCTGCCATTCTGTGCATATCTTCCTTTCTCTTGAATGCTGCACCTTCGCAGTTATATGCTGCAATGATCTCAGCACAAAGTTTTTCTGCCATTGTGTGGCCAGAGCGCTTGCGGGCGAAGTTGATCATATTCTTCATAGAAAGTGAAATCTTCCTCTCTGGACGCACCTCCATTGGCACCTGGAAGTTGGCTCCACCGATACGACGTGACTTAACCTCAACCTGAGGAGTTACGTTCTCGAGGGCCTTCCTCCAAATATCTAGAGGAGCCTTGTCAGAATCTTTCATCTTCTCGCCTACCATATCAATGGCATCGTAAAAAATAG
>JAGAIM010000205.1 GCA_017626555.1 Bacteroidales bacterium | reverse complement strand
GATTCCTATCAAGAAACAAGTTATACACTGCCATCGAGGTGGTGGGACTGAGCGTGGCGCTGGCATTTGTCGTATTCATTGCGACATTCGTAGCCAGTGAAATGGGATATGATAAAGATCTGAAGAATACTGACAACATCTATCTGGGCCATTCGGAAGAATTCAGCATACTCAGTTATACGGTCGGAGACGTCATCTCTCAGGAGTTTCCTGAAGTGGAAGAGGTATGCAGATTCATTTCCACGTCAATCATCGGAGGGGTGACAATGGAGGTGACGGTGAAAGGTGAAACGATACCGCAGAATGCCATCATTGCAGACACCAATTTCTTCAGTTTCTTCACATTTCCTTTTGCAGAAGGAAGCCGTGACGATGCACTGCTGGAAAGGGATGCGATATTGATCAGCGAATCATTCGCAAGCCTGCATTTTCCGGAACGCTCCCCCATTGGCGAAACGTTACAGATCACTGTAGGCGATCAGAAGAAGGATCTTTTCATAAAGGGTGTATATGAAGACATAGAAAAGTCAGTGTTCCCGGATGCTGACATCATTTACGGAACCCATCATATCAGCGAGATGTATCCAAATCTTGTAAGAGAGGGACAGGGGTCAACTGCAATCTTCTTCAAGCTTACTCCCGAAGCAGATATCGAATCACTTCAGAACAAAGCTGTCGAAATACTTAAAGAGGATGATATCTTATTCAGAGTTGGCCTGATGAAGAAATTTATCCTGTCCCCATTCTCGCAGATTCATTATGGTGTATGTACGCAACATTTCCCGTTTGTCGGAAGAGTGAATTTCGGTTTCATAATGCTGTTTCTGGCAGCCGGCATCCTGCTTCTGGTGTTTGCCCTGTTGAATTACATCTCTCTGACTGTCGCACAGATAGGATTCAGAGCAAACGAAATGGCTACGAGGAGACTTCTGGGCGAGCAGAAGCTGCAAATTACTTTCAGATATATAAAAGAGGCTTTCTTGCTTACTGTAGCGTCTCTTGTACTCGCTCTTCTTCTGATCGAACTGTTCGGTCCTTATGCAAAGGAACTGCTTGGGAAAGAGATATCGTTGATAGAGAATCTTGAAGTTGCAGAATTCGCACTGGTGGTCCTGTTTGTATTCCTGATTTCATTCATAGCTGGGATCGTGCCTGCAATGCTTACGGCTAAATACAAGCCGATAGACGTTGTTAAAGGCGAATTTGCAGCCGACGGAAGAATGGTCCTTGGAAAGATTTTCATAGGCGTACAGAATGTCGTGACCATTGCGACACTCTGCATATCGATAGCGATGTTCGTCCAGTTCAGGCATATGCTGGCGAGGGATACAGGATATGTGAAGGACAACATCATCGCCATCGAAGGAGCGCAGAGAGGATCAGACTATCTGGTGGATGAACTCAGACAGCTGCCATTCGTTGAATGCATCGGAAGAACTCAGAGCTCGCCGGTGAGGACAGACAGGTCTGGAATGGGGATGGATCACACTGGAGAAGAAGTACAGCTG
>JAGAIM010000204.1 GCA_017626555.1 Bacteroidales bacterium | reverse complement strand
TTGCGTGAACACAGGCAGTTGCTTCTGCAGTATATCCTGAAAGGTCGTCGTTTGTAAAGAGATAGACCTTGCGGAGTTCATTATCGATAAAGCCCTCGCAAGGGAAAGTTCCGACAACATTGAACGACATCAAGTCTGTTCTTCTGAACTTGGTACGCTTTCCGGTAATGGTTATCGGACGGCTTTCACCCTTATTGTTGGTAAAGGTGAACTTATTCTCCTGATTGAGGTCAAGGACAGTAAGAGGAGGGTCGATCTTGCAGTTAGGAGCAAGTTCTGCCCTTATTCTCAAAGCAGACATATAGATCGTAGTCGGATCCTCGGTCTCCTCTGGGAAGTACCACGGAATCTCGATGACAAAATAATCCATATTCTCGTCAGTCACATCAAGCTTTGCAAGCTGCTGGTCTACGTACTTTCCGGTGGTGAAGTACGCAGTAAGGCTGGTGATACCCTGACGTTCTGCAGTCGGCGGGATAAACTGAGGCTTCTGGCAGGAAGCGACCAATGCGAGTACTGCAACTAATATCAGATAATATATTTTCTTCATATTCATAACGGTTTATTTATTTCCATTCAGGGTATTGCTCAACAAGCGCGTTGTTGTTAAGCTCTCCGGACGGCATAGGGAAACGATACATCTTCTCAGGGAAGTTTCTATCCTGATCATCCACGGACACATATGTGTATGTGAATGATCCATCGCCGTTGTTCTCGATCTTGAGACCGTGCTGCTGGTATCCTGTGAGACCCTCAGGGTACTGCTTATGAGCCACGCCCCAACGACGAAGATCCCAATACCAGAGTCCTTCGAAAGCAAGCTCCACCTTTCTCTCCTGACGTATTGCATCCCAAAGTGCAGCACCACCCTTGTCAGTGTAAGGAAGGTCTACGCGTTCACGTATCTTCTTCACTGCAGCATTTGCATCTGCAGATTGATCAAGATGATAGCAGGCCTCTGCCTTATTAAGAAGAACTTCAGCATATCGCATAATGATAAGTGGCTGAACACCACCGCTATATGCAATGACATCGTGATTTTCATCAACCAGCTTACGCAGATAGTAACCTGTAGTGGTACGTCCCATCGGTTCACGATCGATGTTCCACTGGCACCATCCGTCAACACCATCAACAAACGGCTCGATCAGACGTCCCTTCCATTCAGCACCGTTATAAAGGATTGTTGCGTGGAAGCGAGGTTCGAGTTCTTCATAAGGAGGGGTCTTGGTGGTTGTACCGTGCCACTCTGTCCAATTAGGTAAACCTCCCTTTGCATACTCGTATGATTCCACCATTTCCTGAGTCGGAGTACCATATCCACCACCGGTTTCACCGTGAAGAGCAAAGTCTCCACCAGGGGTATAGTAGAAGTCAAAACTGTGAGTCACGTCGTTAGCTCTGTCGAACTGATACTGAATGATTGCTTCATTATTACCGGAACCGATAGCTATGGAGTAAGAATCAGCATAGTTTTCCTCAAGACCGTAGCCTAACTTCTCAACCTCTTCTGCAGCAGTCTTGACAACATCCCAACGCTCGGCATAGAGCATTGCTCTTGTCATAAATGCCCAAGCCATACCCTTGTTGATACGGCCATTGGCACTTTCTCTCGCCGGCAGATTATCTGCTGCAAATTTGAGGTCATTATAGACAAAGTCCCAACCTTCTCCTTCAGTGCTGTATGCCTTATCTTTTGTATAAGCGTCGAGATTCTCGTCATAGATGATGATCTCCTTATAGCGCTTCATAAGGTCAAAATAAAGAGACGCACGCACGAACTTGATTTCCGCCTCAAGCCTTGCCTTGTCCTCATCAGACATCTGACCGAATTTTCTGAGACAGTCAATGGCTTTGTTTGTCTTAGCAATTCCCTGATACCAGGTTCCCCAGTATCCGATGTAATTATCCACATAACCTGCAGACAGAGTCTGCTCTACACCATATGCAATCTCACTCGGGATAAAAGCCATAGAGTTGTAGTTGTATGAGCCATACTTCATCATATCAGTTAAAGCCTCAGTCTGACCGGCCACGCACTGATTCATCAACAGGTCATACAGATAAGTATAGAGATAGTTTACGTGATATTCAGCATTTTCAGTAGTCTCCCAGATAAGCTTATCCGACACACTGTCGGTCGGAGACATATCAAGGTATGATGTGCACGAGAAAGCTCCCAATGAAAATCCAAGTGCAACTATTGCTTTATATATTTT
>JAGAIM010000203.1 GCA_017626555.1 Bacteroidales bacterium | reverse complement strand
CTGTATAGCAACAGATCCTTCTGGCAGACGTTACCATTGACATACCCCTTCGACGCCTCAATATCCTCGTATGAGACTGCCGGAAACTCCTGCGCCATGCCAGCCAAAGCTGCAAGGAAAATACAGGTTACAGTAAAAATGTATCGTTTCATAAAAATCGTATTATTGCTTAATAATTATTTTACCTCAAACTAAACCGAACCTTAAACATAACCGACAACGGCCTCAATTCATACGCATAAGCATAACTGAACGTATTCGAATACTCTATGGCACTGAAAGACCTCTTGTCCAGCAGATTCCTTCCCTCAAGGATGAACTCGAACCTCCTGTACTTATATGAAGCCGAAGCATTCATGAACACCATATTCCTGTCATCACCCTCGATCTCTCCGCAGAAATAATGCTCCGCACCCACATTCAGCAGCACCCGCTTTGCAATCACGAAGTTCAACGCTCCGCTCTGCCTCAGCGTACCAACCGGCACGACATCATTATATCCATCAACCGAATGCACCGAATAACTGCCCGAATAATCCAGGATCACATATCTGCCGATATTTGAATTCACATTTGCCCCGACACGATAACTGTCCATCGTCACAGGCGTAACCTCACCCTGCACCATCGTCTCGCTCCAGTTCCTCGACCATCCTCCATTAAGGCTGACTGAAGTAGAGATTGCACTGAACCGCTTGCTTGCCCTACCATTGGCCGACAATCCCGACGATACATTTTTCCGGTCTATAGCCTCCGCAATGAATGAATCACTCTCATACAGATTGTTCACAGTCTGGCTCCTGCTCGACCTGAAATAAGACACATCAGCCGAAGCAAACAAAGAATTCATCGGATTCGAATACGATATATCCCAGCCGTAATTCTGCGTATTCGTCCTTACACGCTCTCCATCTTTCCTGCTCACAGACCTGTAATTCCTCATTATATACCCGCCGTAAATGTCATACACATCCCCAAGATCCACATTATATGCTCCGTAAGCACTCATCTTCAGATTGTACGAAATTTTCCAGTTCATAAACAACGACGGCCGTGCAAGATAATGATCCTTGCCATTGATGATAGCCAGCTCCAGAGGACTCGCCAAACTCATATTGAAACTATGCTTCGAATAAGCGATCTGCGGCTCCACAAACACATCGTACCTCCTCCATCTGCAATCATTCCTAAGACTGTCAGCAACGCTTCCAGACCACTCCAAAGGAGAAAGAACGGAATTCAGATTCTCCACATTCGCATTGAATTCTCCCTTCAGATAGAAGTTCCAGAATCCCGCCCTGAATGAAGTCAAAACATAATTCCTAGTCCTGAACCTCTCTGCCTGGATATATTGCTGCGTACCTTCCTGTCCTGCACCTTCATCAAAATACTCAGAGAACACAGCTGGTCGTACCTTTAGTTCAGAAGTCAGTCTGTTATAGTCAATATTCGACGAAAAATCCACCTGCCATTTACCGAACCTGCGTATCACTCTTAACTCATTGTTCAAAGTGATCCTCGGTTGCTTATGACTCTGCGAAACCTCCTCATCACTAATCACGGTACCGCTGCTCCTGTTCCATCCACCATTGAAAGAAAACCTGTTGTTCAGATAGTTCTTGTTGGAATTGTTCATATACTTCAAAGCCACCTGAAGTCTGTCAGATATATTCTCCGCATCGATATTCTCATAGATGTTCAGCGGATCCTGCCCAGGAATGAAATACGAAGTACTGTTCTCTCCAGACTCGTTCCTCCTGTCGTGGATATAATAAGCGTTCACAGTCAGATCAGAGTCCTCACCGATCTTGTTGATGGTATTTATCGAAACCGAATGGATGTTGTTCCTCAGATAAAGCCTCTCATCCACAGGAGGATTGCCAGGCTCCTGCACTCCCGTCAGCCTCTCTGCCTCCCAGCCCATACCCATAGAAGACTCTAGTTCCCTCGCAACATCCTCTCCTGTATTATTGGTCTTGTAAGTCATAATAGTCTGGAACTTCTTGCCGAAAAACATAGGAGTCATCTCACCGTTCCACAACACAGGTTGATAACCGGCTCCAGCCTGAACCACTCCATTCCACGCTCCCTTTGCCCCGGACTTAAGAATCAGATTGATTGCAGCCCTGTCAGAAGCCACCCAATCCTGCAGTACCTTTATAGGCTGATGATCCTCATACACCTCCACCTTTGCAATGTCGCTGGCCTGAATGTTATTCGTAGCAATACCATACTGACTGCCCAGCATATCCAGGCCCTCCACATAGAACTTGTTGATAGCCTTTCCCTGATACTTGATATGTCCGCTCGGAGCGACCTCGATTCCCGGCAACTTCTGCAACACATCACCGATACTCCTGTCAGTTGAATCCTTGAAGTTGGTCACATAGTACGACACTG
>JAGAIM010000202.1 GCA_017626555.1 Bacteroidales bacterium | reverse complement strand
GGAGCATAAAGGAAATATCCTCGATACTGGAGATACCTCAAGGTACAGTGAAATATTACCTGTCCACAGGACGCAACCACCTCAAATCCATACTGCAATGAAAGACAAAGATATAGAATCAATCCTCAGAGACAGCAGACCCCAGGTTAAGGACAACCCTGCATTCCTGCTGGAGGTACAACAGAAGATGCGTGCAGTGGAGGGGATCAAGAATGAAGTCGACAGACAGAGGAGATACGGAAGGACCGCTCTTATCATGACTCTATTTTTGGGTCTCATATTCGGAGCAGCAGCAATGTCCCTTGCCTACTTATTTCCTATAGACACCGCTGCTATCAGTGACGGTATCCTTTCTGATATAAGGGTCTTTCTCGAGTCGTACAGACAGTACCTTCTGCTCCCGATTGCCGGATGCGCCATCTGCCTGGGCGTAATATTCGGACGCCAGAGAAGTTTAGACATGAGGTTGTAGGAGACAACTGGCAAGTCCGAATGCTGATGAATGAATAACAAGCAGTGATTCACATATTAGATTAATGACTGATCCGATATTGAAACGGCATCTGCCGAAGAAACAAGACATTATGAACAAAGACAGAAAGATAGACATCATGGGCATCGTCAATCTGACGGATGACTCATATTTCGCGGAGAGCAGATGCGCAGACCCGTCCATGGCACTCAGGCGTGCAGAACGGCTGGTCAATGAAGGGGCATCCATCCTTGACATCGGTGCCTGCTCCACCAGACCCGGTTCCGAACCCGTCGGTGCTGACGAGGAATGGAGAAGACTCGAACCTGCACTTTCGCTAATCAGGAATGAATTGCCTGATATCCCGATTTCAATCGACACCTACTGGTCATCTGTTGTCAAGCGTGCGCACGGTCTCATTGGACGCTTCATCGTGAACGACATTTCAGCCGGTGAGGACGATCCTGAAATGCTTGATACTGTGGGAGGGCTGGGACTGCCCTATGTCGCCATGCACAAGAGGGGCACATCCAAGACAATGCAATCCCTGACCGATTATCAGGATGTAGTGTCTGACGTCCTTACGTACTTCAAGGAATTTGCCGTCAAGGCGGAGGCTGCCGGTATCAGCGAGTGGATACTGGATCCGGGATTCGGATTTGCCAAGACCGTGGAGCAGAACTACGAACTGATGAGAGGACTTGCACAGTTCAGAGAAGGATTCCCAGAAAGAAGGACCCTTGTCGGAGTCTCCCGGAAGAGCATGATATACAGATATTTCGGCATCAGTCCGGAAGATGCACTGCCGGCCACACAGGTCCTTCACCTGAAGGCTCTTCAGGAAGGCGCAGATATTCTCCGCGTTCACGATGTCCTCGAAGCCTCACGCACGGTATCTTTATACCGTATGCTGGCCTGATGGCATCAAATGCCGCAGCCTTTCCATACCTGTCCTGAAACGAGGGAAGACATACTTACAGACAGAGCCTTGATCCGGTATCAACTTCCAAACCAAGGCTCTGCCGCTTGTATCAGCATCATCCTCATAATTGAGGATGAACTAAAAACATATAATGATCATCACAGTTAACTGACAAAGAACTCGCGAAAGATAGAGTTCTCTCCGGAGTATCTGTCAGAGTCTTCATCCAATGAGTTCAGAGCCTTAAGGAGAAGTTCATCGTTCTCCTTCGTCCACGGATAGGATAATTCCTCACTGTCACGACTGAACATCGACATCATTGAAGAGTAGATGTAGCACCTCTCGTCATTCAGGTCCTCATCCGGGAGCGCCTGAAAGAAAAGGAATCTTTTCCCATCAGTGATTATACCCATGAAGTTACTCCCAAGGGTGTCGCAGACCTCTTCGTCATAGACGAATTTCCATTCTTTCTTTTTCATATCCTCACTTGATTTTCAATACTTCAACCAGTTCATACAAGGAGTCTATCATCAATGTATGATCGATGAGTTCCT
>JAGAIM010000201.1 GCA_017626555.1 Bacteroidales bacterium | reverse complement strand
GGACTGGAAAGTCGAAGCTGTTCGAGAAGGTATTGTCTATGGAAAATTCATCAGCAGGAAATCCACTTTCGCAACTGTCGAGTTCTACAGACATCTGATGAACTGGAGAAGAAGTCTTCCGAAATATCAGATTCCAGTAGGTGGAAAATTCAAGGCAAAGACCCTTGATGACAAACTGATGCAGATCTTCTCCCCTACCCTGCTCGCCTCGATCCGCGAAAGAGAGTCGCTAGACTCGTCAGAGATCAGACCCCTTCTTGAAGAACTCGTTCCGCCGGAAGCCAGAAAGCGGATAGGCGGTCACCTGGAAAAATATCTGCTTCCGAACATAAAGAAGCAGGCCGTAGATTTTCTTATTCAATATCTTGACATGGGAACCTGGACTATAGTTGGAGATATCACTAGGGTTTACAGAGGACCAAACTGCGAATACAAGGGATGGCAGAAAAACTCGATCACAACACCCGACCTTATGTTTGAAGTATTTTCTCAACCTTCTGAGAATCCGTTCTGGACAAAATATCTGGAGCCATGCACGGAAAACGAGATTCTCGAGAACTGTACACCGGAAGAATCCCGTGAGATACTGATAGCTCAGGTCGAAAAATTTTACCCGGGAACACGGAGCAAGCTGGAGAAGATCTTCTAACGAATCATTATGTATGTAATGTTTCGTCCGCACTCGATGCCTTCCTTTCTTGCAGAATACAGAAGATGGTTGTCATCGTATGTGCAGATATCCGAAATCTGGACATTCTCATTTCTGATACCACATTCAACAAGAGTCTGACGGCAGGCCTCCTTCAGATCTATATGATGACCACCCGACATTCCGGCCCCGCTCTTCGGACCACGGAACGACCACACGGAATCCAGATTGAAACCGGCCTCCTTGAACTTCAGGGCGACCTCCTCCCCCACCTGAAAACAGTCAGTACATATTCCAGGACCGATTACCGCTAGTAAATCAGACGGTTGCGTACCATAAACATTTGACATCTTGATAATTACGTTACGCAATATCTTTGCGACAGTTCCTCTCCATCCGCTATGGACAGCAGCTGCAGACTTCCTTACTGGATCATACAGGATGATAGGAATGCAGTCGGCAGTTCTTACACCTATAGCCAAACCTGCAAGGTTGGTTACCAAAGCATCAAAACCATCTAATTCATCAGGAGTTACATCAGGCCTGTCCACTACTGCGACCTGAACATCATGTACCTGATTCATCTGAAGCACAGGCCACGGCAATGCCGCATCCCTTCCGATGGTACCAGCACACACATCCGGATGGATCTCGTAAGTTATATGATTATCTGAAACTCTCATCACTGCTCATCCACTCCCCCAAATATATCCTTAAGCGATGTCGGTTCCTTCCTTGTCACCGTCGCCTTCTTGGCTATCTTCTTGTCCTGAAGGATGATTCCACCTTCAATGACGATTCCGTAATGCTCACTGAGATGCTTCTTTATCGCATTGATCACATATCCCTGAGGATTCACAGCTCTGAGTGCCTTAGGAGCAACCTGGTTCAGGAATGTGAAGAGGTCGAACTGCTTCTGCGCTATATCGAAGAGAGAAATATTCGCCTTAATGCCCTGCCAGTCGAATCCCAACTTGTTTCTGAGCAGGTCACTTACCATCCTGTCAAGCATCATTGACGGATCGACGCTCTTTCGCACGGCATCGGTAGACTCATTATTCATACGGTGAATCGGAAAGAAGGTCACCGACGTGATCGCCGGCCTACCCTTTCTGCCCTTGTTCACTTCAGCTGTCTTGGCAGAATTCAGAACATAATCAAATGAATACGGACTGACCCTGTCAAGCTCCTCCTTGGCGGCCACTATCGTATTCTTTACAAAGTCGTCCACCTTCTTATACTTTTCAGTCAGGCCCCACATCTTTCGAAGATCCTCGATCAGATATGTGATGGGCTGCGTCTGCTTGCTGACCAGCTTATATATACGAAGAGAATACTTACCGCGAAGCTTCGTAGCTGTCTCGAGCTCATATTTCCTGAATCCCTTACTGAAATCAAGCATGGCATCCCATACCTTTTTGTTTACCTGGATCACCATCTTGCCAGAGATCTTATCCACATCAACATCGTTAAGAATATGGGTAGCTTTATACGTACTGTCATCTTCATACTCCAGGAACTTGCCCATAAGACCCCTGACCGAAGCCTTTGCCTTAGTATAATTGGTATCATCT
>JAGAIM010000200.1 GCA_017626555.1 Bacteroidales bacterium | reverse complement strand
CTTCCTCCATTCTATGAACCTTACCCTGTTCATACTCCTCAATTCCGCGCCTGATTTTAGCCTCCAAAGTGGTCTGATCAATGAGCGTATCACTTTCTCTCACTGGCACAAGCCTATAGCTTCCGTGACTCCTGGACGTAATCACGACATCATTTGTAAGGGCTAAGTCGAAGTATTTACGCTGGTTAGCCCTGAATTCCCTGCTGCTTACTACAACCATTTTCATTCTATTTAGTTTTGCAAATATATCATTTTTCAAATAAAGTACCAAATTGGTACACATTTAAAATTTCTTGAGTTGTAATAACTATAAAAAAGAGATATATTTACACAGTTAAATCGGAATTTATTTAACAACTACAATCCTCGGCATTCGTGTCGTGGATATTTCGTATTAAGTTCTCATGTGTTTGAAAAAAGTTCAATTTTTCCCAACCTTTTGTAGCTTTGTTCCGTCTAACGAATGAAACCGCTCGAAAGCGGGGAAATGAAGTTAAACATTAATATTCTACAGTTATGGATTTTGACATTTTAATTCCGCTAGGTATCTGCGTTGTACTGCCGGTGATGATTGTATGGCTTGTAACAAGAGCACGCCAGAATGAGACAAACAAGAAGACAGAAATTATGCTCAAGGCTATTGAGTCAGGAGCTACAATCGATGCTAATTTCTTTAAGGAAAAACAAGGAGCCAAAACAATCAAGGAACGTCTTCTCAAGCGTCTCACTGGTGGTTGCATCTTTACTTTGATGGGTGTTGTCTTTACTGTCATTGGCTTTGTAAACAAGGATATGATGGCTGAAATACACATGCAGCCGGACTCATTCACCATTCCATGTATATTTGGAGGAATCTTCTTCGCGATTGGAATCGGTCTTCTGATCGTATTCTTTGTCGGTAAGAAGATGCTGGTAAAAGAAATGGAGGCAGAGGCTAAAGAAATTGAGCAAAAGTAACATCTGATGTCACCGGAGCGTTTCATAGACCTTATCAGAGTTGAGCAGGAATCACTAAGGCGATTTCTGCTTGCCCTGTGTGGAGGTGACGAATCGTTGGCTGACGACATTGCTCAGGATGCCTTGGTTCGTGCATATGTCGCTTCGGGATCATTTCTCGGACTTTCCAAGTTCAGTACCTGGCTCTTCAGGATCGCATATAACTGTTATGTAGATTATCATAGAAAGCCAAGGTTGGAAACAGTATCTTCTGATACTCAGCAAGCATTATCTATTCCAGCAACCGAAGAGACTGATTCCAGATTCAAACACCAAAGGCTCTATCAAGCTTTGGAATCATTGTCTGAAAAGGAAAAAGCCTCAATTGTCCTTCATTACTTCGAGGATCGCAGCATAAAGGAAATTTCCTCCATACTTCAGGTTCCTCAAGGCACAGTTAAATACTATCTCTCCACAGGACGCAACCATCTTAAATCCATACTGCAATGAAAAACAACGATATAGAATCAATCCTCAGGGACAGCAAACCTCAGGTAAAGGACAATCCTACATTTCTGCTGGAGGTCCAGCAGAAGATGCGTGCCGTGGAAGGAATCAAGAACGAGGTCGACAGGCAAAGGAGATATGGAAGATCAGCTATTGTAGTCGCATTGGTATTAGGGCTGATTGCAGGAGCATTAGCAGTGTCACTAGCCTACCTCTACCCTATTGATCCATCTGCAATCAATGATAGCCTCATTTCAGACATCAGAGTCTTCATGGAATCTTACAAACAGTTCTTGCTGCTGCCTGTTGCTGGATGTGCTATTGCCCTGGGTCTGATTCTCGGGCGACAGAAAGCATTTATGTAAAATACCAATTCCCCTGTGAGAATGATGCCTGGCACAAACTATCGTGTCAGGCATCTTTCATATAATCCTATCAATGTAATATTATACCCGTAACATTTTTGCGGCAAATGGCTATATATATTTAGAACTTGTGCATACTGAAATTGCTTCAGAATAGAAAAGAAATAGGAACTATTAATAGATACGATACACAAGTCTGTGCTCATGCTTTACTGCCTGAGGTGCTTTCTTGCTCAGTTCCTTGAGGTCCTTCTTTGCGTCGTCAGAAAATACTATTCCATACATTTCAGTCTTCATTAATCATTCGACTAAGGAAGCCATCAACACTCTCCCCTTCCTCCATATTGGTACACATTTATAATTTCTTGAGTCGTAATATCTATAAAAAAGAGATATATTTACACAGTTAAATCGGGATTTATAGAACTCTATGGATTTTAAGACCTTCGGCAATATCGGATCACCAACCCTGCTTCTGATCCCGGGCCTGGGAGTCTCATACGAGATTTTCCTGCCTCTTATCAGCATGCTGGAAGATAGGTTTCATATCATTGCGGCTCAGGTCGATGGTTTCACGCTTGGCCGGCATACCGAGTTCACATCAGTGGATGATCAGGCTGCACAGGTCATCAGATATGTCAACGACAATCTGGGAGGAAAACTTGACATTGCTTATGGCCTTTCACTCGGAGGCAAAATCCTGTCACAGATTCTTGAGAGGAATGAAATCACCATAGACAATTCGATAATGGATGCTGCTCCCCTGCTGCCACTTCCCCGTTGGCTTGTGGGACCATTGAAATATCTCCAGTGTGCAAATGTATGGTCGTGCTATCACTGGACAGAATTCTGGAGATGGGTCTTCCATTCGCATTATTTCGATGTCCTGCTTGACGAGTGCAGGAAAGTGTATCCTTTCGGAGGCAGCAAGGCTGTTCTTGACGGATATACATCGGTCTATACAACCAGACTTGAAAGCATCTCAGGAAAGGACATACACTTCTGGTACGGGACAAAGGAATCCTTCGTTGCTAAACCGCAGATCAGGCATCTGAGGGCTATACATCCAGACACAAAGATTGAAATCTTCAATGGAATGAATCACGGCCAGCTTCTTATCGATCATCCGGAAGAAGTGGCGGACAGAATAACACGAATACTATATGAACAGAAACTTATTGACACAAGCATTGATTAAATTTCTTGCCGGAATCATATTGACAGGATTACTGGTGTTTCTTCCTGCTGGATCATTTGCTTATTGGCAGGGATGGCTCCTGATGGGCATTCTGTTTATACCGATGTTCCTTGCAGGAATTGTGATGGTGGTCAAGAGTCCGGACCTGCTCAGCAAGAGATTGAATGCCAAGGAAAAGGAAAGCGCTCAGAAAACAGTCGTTGCACTGAGCGGATTATTGTTCATAATATCATTTGTCACTGCAGGACTGAACTGGAGATTGAATTGGTGGATATTACCGGACTGGGCAGTCTGGATAGCCGCTGCCCTCTTTATTCTGTCGTACATATTATATGCGGAAGTATTGAGAGAAAACGAATATCTTTCCAGAACCATCGAAGTCCAGGAGGGACAGAAGGTCATCGATACTGGGTTATATGGCATAGTCCGTCACCCGATGTATATGACAACAGTCATCATGTTCCTATCTATGCCATTGGTCCTCGGTTCCCCGATATCATTCATGATCATGCTCGGATATATTCCCGTAATTGCGAAGAGGATCTGGAATGAGGAGATAGTCCTTTCAGAAGGTCTGGACGGCTACAAGGAATATATGAAGCGTGTAAAGTATAAGGTAATCCCTTTTATCTGGTAAAATCGTTTTTATCTGATATACCTACCGGAGATTCTAACAAAACCATTCCCCTCATGACTCCGGTCTTTAAGGGAATTAGTTATGATATAATACTTTCTGTTAGTACTTGTATTTAATGTAGGTTTTGTTATATTTGTGGGAAATTTCCAACTAATCTAACTTTTATGCAAGAAAAAGACGGTAAATACATCTTCGGAGTAGTGAAGGTGGGTGACAAAGGACAAATCGTAATTCCTCGTGATGCACGCAAACAGTATGACATAAAACCAGGAGATGCTCTACTTCTGCT
>JAGAIM010000199.1 GCA_017626555.1 Bacteroidales bacterium | reverse complement strand
GTCAGGAATCGGGTTTACCGGAGATATCACGGTCGGTGCCGGATATGGATCTGGAGGTACACTTGTGTCACAGATCAACACGACGCAATATGAACAGGACACTTTGGGCAGACAGATAAACGGTCAGATAACCGGAGTGACAAAGAGGATCAGCCAGACAACCAGCAGCGTGGTCCAGACCGACAGCCTCCCTCCGAAGCCGGAGACATCCGACCAGGAAAGTATGTTCGAATCTCTGGATAATATGTCCGTTCAGATGATTCGAGGAATGCACACCGGAATAGATGCGATAGACGGTAATCTGAACTTTGGACTTCTTGATTCGCTGCTGACAGTGTCTTTGAAGGAGGCCGGACTGGACGGCCAACATAAGATAGAACTGATTACTTTCGCTGACTCTCTTGTGAATCTCAATGTCACTGTAGTGGAGAAAGGAGAACCCAAAGTCCTTGCTTCACTTTGCACGGAAGATTATGAACCAAGCGACAAGGCCATCTCATTTGAATATGTTTTCGATGTTCAGGAAACAGCAATGTACAGATTGTGGATCGAGCCTGTAGGAAAGGCTGTCCTGAAGCAGATGACGGGAATCCTTGTCGCCTCTGTACTGATTCTTATCGTCCTTGTTGCTGTCTTCCTGTATCTAATACACGTCATCCGCACTCAGAAGTCTCTCGATGAGATGAAGTCTGACTTCACCAACAATATGACTCACGAACTCAAGACCCCGATATCTGTCGCGTATGCAGCCAATGATGCCCTCCTGAACTTCCCTGATGAAGACTCTCCGGAGCAGCGAAGGAAATATCTTGAGATATCTCAGAGCCAGCTGGAACACCTGAGCGGACTTGTCGAGCAGATCCTGTCCATGAGTATGGAAAGAAGGAAAGGACTCGTATTACGCAAGGAGGATATATGTTTGGCTGACATGGTTGCTGACCTGACTAATAAGCAGAAGATGAAGTCTGAAAAGCCCGTAATATTCGATGTCGAGATCGTTGAAGGAACAACCATAAATGCAGACAGAATGCATCTTGGCAACATTCTGAACAATCTCATAGACAATGCGATCAAATACTCAGGTGAGGCAGTCACCATAAGCATCAAGGCAGACGAAAGACATATCTCGATCAAGGATAATGGAATCGGAATCTCAGAGGCTGACCTCAAGCATATATTCGAGAAGTTCTATAGGGCGCATACCGGCAATATCCACGATGTCAAGGGCTACGGTCTCGGACTGTACTATGTGAAAAGCATAGTAGAAAAGCATGGCTGGACCATCACAGCAGAAAGCGAACCAGGAAAAGGAACAAGATTCACCCTGTCAATATGAGCGATAAGATAAACATACTTCTGGTCGAAGATGAAGCTGACCTTTCACTGATAATCCGCAACACCCTCACCGGACAGGGCTTTGATGTCAGAACAGCACGTGACGGGGAGGAAGGCCTTCGGATGTTCTATGCACAGAAGCCAGATGTGCTGGTCGCAGATGTTATGATGCCGAAGATGGACGGCTTCACAATGGTATGTCAGATAAGGCAGACAGACATTCTGACTCCTGTACTCTTCCTGACAGCGAGATCAGCCATCGATGATGTCGTGGAAGGATTCGAAATAGGAGCCAATGACTACCTTAAGAAACCATTCGGAATGAAGGAGCTGATTGTCCGTATCCGTGCATTGGCTGGCAGAAGACCTGTGCAGAAACCTTCAGAAGCAGTTTCATACAACATCGGCAATTACACCTTCAATCCGGAAACGATGCGCCTGGACTTTGCCGGAACATCTCAGGAACTATCCCCAAGAGAAGCCCGAATTCTGGAACTCCTATGCACAAGCAAAGGAGAGACCTTATATATGAAACCGCTCCTGCTGGAACTCTGGGGAGACGACGACTTCTTCAACTCCCGTAGCCTCCAGGTCTTCATCTCCAAGCTTCGCCGCCGTCTCGAATCAGACCCACGCATCCGCATCGTCAATGTACGAGGCGAAGGCTACAAGCTTTTGGTCAACGAATGATTTTTTCACTTTCTTTGTAAAAATTGTAAAAATTG
>JAGAIM010000198.1 GCA_017626555.1 Bacteroidales bacterium | reverse complement strand
AGTGCGATATCTGCAGTCGGCATTTCCTGTCCGGACATGATGACTCCGGAGTCCACAGCTGTGGTCTCACGCTTCTTGTCATTGTCGAGGTTGATTCTGGATCTTCCGGTGCCGTCCCAGATTCCCTTGAGGAACTCTCTCTTGTCGAGATCCAGGTTGTTCTTGTATTCGTCAAGGTGGACTATTGCGTTCGATACCTCGGCCACGACTTCTGCAAGTGCAGCCTTCGTCGAGCTGTTGATATTCGGCGCTTCGTAGTTCGGCATGAAGAATGATACGAGGGCGTGTCCCATTTCCGACTTTCCTGTTCCCTTAGGTCCGAACAGATTAAGGATAGGGAATGATGTGGTGACGGATGTCACGATATCCTTGAACAGTGTGGCCAGCAGGAAGCACAGTCCGACCTTGGCATTATCGCCAAACACACCGATAAGCTTGGCGGCGAACTCATTCAGTGTGATGCTGCTGGTCTCGGCATATACGAAACGCCTCATAAGCTGATATCCTTGCGTGTTGTCAATGGTGTCGAGTGCATTGCCCGGAATGTAGTATTTCCGGTCCTGAATTGTGACGACTCCGAATTTGTTGGCCTTCTCGAATATTCCTGCGTCCATTCCTCCGTTTCCCCATGCGAAGAATCCGAATCTCTTCTGCCATCCCAGCTGCTTGATCTCGTCTGCAGAATCCGTCTCCGAATACAGATATTTCTTGAGCTGCTGGAGTTCCGGCTGACCGGCTTCCCAGATGAAGTTTCCGGCTGACTCTACCCTGGTCTTGAAGTCCGTGAAGGATACGAGCTCCGACTGCTTGAGCTTGATGACGACCTCTTGCCCGAGGTTGTTCACCATCAGGAAGATCCTTCGTGCATTCTTCTCGTCCTTGACATGGAGGATCGGCTTAAATATGAAATTGCTCCAGATTTTGTCTCCGCCATTGGCTCCTACTCCAAAGTAGCAGTTATTCCTTACGAAGAAGTTGAAGTTCGCGACCATGTCCATGGTGCCTTTCTCCTTGGCAGCCATTCTCTCGATCGTGTTCTTGGCCTTGTTGTATTCGCTTCTCCAGATGGATCCATTCTTGTACTGGCGAGTGAACTGCTCGAGGTACATCTTCACTATGTTCTCATCCCTGCAGTAGGCCATCAATCCCGTAATCTCGGTAATCACGGGCATTATCTCGGATTGGCTGCGCTTGCCGTCCATCAGCCTGCTGGTCAGCCAAGGGATGAAGTCCTGGACTTCGTTCCTGTAGTATTCCTTGAACTCTCCTTTCCTTATGCTGAAGTATTCGTCCGGATCCTTTCCTTCGATGATCGGCATGATGCGGCAGCTCAGTCCCATCTGGATGATCTTCTTGCCATGATCGATCACTGCTTCGACTCCGGATTTGTCATTATCTCCGACCAGTACGAAGGTCCTGGCCTTCTTGGCCAGCTCCTTAACCTGGTCATCCGTCAATGCGGTACCGAGAGGTGCGACAGTATTTTCCGCTCCGACCTCATACATTCTTACTACGTCCGGATTACCTTCGACCAGGAAGACTGTTTCCGTGTTCGCGATTTCCCTGTATGCCTGGTAGTAGCCGAACAGCTGCTTTCCCTTTGTGAATATCTCCGTTTCGGCCGTGTTCAGATATTTCGGAGTGTCATTCTTCCCGGTTATATCTCGACCAGAAAAGCCGAGTATTCTTCCGGACTTGTCCGTGATAGGGAAGACGATCCTGTTCCTGAAGGTGTCATAATAGTCGCCGTTGTCCTGGTTCTGCTTGATCAGTCCTGCCTTCAGAAGGATTTCCTTCTTATATCCGGCCTTGGTCAGCGTCTTCAGGAGCTGGTTAGCACCAGGAGCAAATCCAATATGGAAGACATCGATTAGGTCTTTGTCCCAGTCCCTCTTCTTGCAGTACTCTACCGCTGCAGGCGCTTCCATTCTGCTGGAGAAGAAGTCCTGAGCTGCCTTGTTGACGATAAGAAGCTGCTCTTGCCTGAATCTTGCTTCTCTCTCTTCGGCTGTCGGCTCTTTTTTTTCATATTCGATGCCATGCTTTTCTGCGAGATATTCCACGGCGTCCAGGAACTCGAGGTT
>JAGAIM010000197.1 GCA_017626555.1 Bacteroidales bacterium | reverse complement strand
TTTACCTCCAGTTCATCGAACTTCTTCAGTACTGCGAAAACATCCCTGTAATCCTGTCCCAGGAGTTCTATAAGATGAGGAAAAGTGCAATACTTTCCATCCTCATAGATACGCAGGAACCATATCAGAAGATCGAGATAACACTTGGCCGACATCGAGAAGAAATCCTCATCCTCCTCACCGCCTCGGTTTGCATTCAGCATTATGACCTCTGCGATCTCGGTCGAGTCGATAGGATCCTTCAGATACCTCGGATGGATAGGATTGAAACGGTGGGAATACAAAGGATCATCAAAATTCACCGCATAGAATGTCGGCTTCTTATCAAAGCAGTCATAACTATCCAGCAGTTCATTGAAGACCTTCCGGGTCAGGTCAGGATACTTGTAGTCGTAAACAAACATCGCATACCCCTTCTGAAGCATCTGCCGGATGAAATGGCCATAGATAGCAGCCGACTTACCGCTGCCAGGAATTCCCAGGATCATCACTGCCCTCTCCGGAGAAACCACATTGCAGTACCCGTCGTGAAGTTTTCCATCATACTGGTACTTGATGGGAATGTTCACACTATAGCGGTTCTCGATGAGTTCCTCACACTGCGGAAACGTATCCCAGTACTCCATAAGATTGGCATCGAAACACCGATACTTCCTGCCAAGCAGCACAGCCCCGATTGTGAACAGGACATATCCGACAACCGTACATAAGACAAAGAACATTCCATTACCGAACCACTGGGACACCATAAACAGGACACCACCTGAACACAACGGCACAAGAATCTCCACCCAGGTCGAATCCTTCGACTGACCGCTCCGCACCACAAACGAAAGCAGACAGAAAAACAGACAAACCATCCTCACCGGCCACTGAACGCCTAACAGACCGGACCGATACACCTCCAGCATCAGCGTATCAGTAAAAGCCCCGCTCATCCCCATCCTGCACCAGAACGGATAAGCATAATAATACACAATCAACAGGCATAAAGCCCCTGACAACATCAGAAACGCCGAAAACATCGGCTTCGTACTCGCCTCCATATCTCTCTCCTCAAATCAAACATCATCAGCGCCGCCTCCTGCCACGCCTCATCATCTCCTCATCCTCATTCTGATTCGTTGAATCCTCATTCAACATCTTCATCGCCAGATCAGTCACGTCAAGAGCCGTATCTAAAAGTGGCGACAGCCATTGCACTTTTTGCTTCTCATCTCCGGGCCAGTGCGTGAGCCGCTGCTCCTCGAACATTGCTGCCTTGACATTCGGCAGTTCGCTCGCCTTGAAACAACATTTCGCCGTATGGTCGATGAAAGTCGCACCGAAGATCCTGCCATCCTCCGTCTTTGAAAAATACACCGAGATACCGGTCTTCTCCAACATACGGCGAAAATGTTCCTCACTCGCAGAGTGAGGCAAAAGCGACCTTACGATACTTCCCACACGCCCCTTTTCCTTCTTCAACGCTTCCCCCTTGCAATCCTGCGTATACTTGCGTATTTCCTCCACCGACGGCACTGCCAGTCTCTTTCCGGATATGCCCCCGGTACAACGCCTTCCGCTCTTCGGGTCAAGGCCATAGAATACGAGATACTCCTTTCCTCCGCGTTTCTTGTAGTCGAAGTCCACATTCAGCGTATTCATAAGCATCCGGAACTGCGGTTCCGTCGTGAAATGATACCTCATTGCGTGAGAGACAAGCATCTCGATCTGACGGGAGTAGTTTCCCGCCTTCGAAGTAAAGCCCTTGTACACCCCGAACTCCTCCGCACGGCTGTCCTTCTTCTGCCCGTTTCCGACCTTATAACCGAACTCGGCAGCAAGGTCCTTCAATATCTGATGACACCGCTTCCGCTCATTGGAGTCATTTATCTTCCGGCCTTCCTTGTCCACACGCACCGAGACGATATGATAATGCACACGATCAATATCCGAATGCTTGTAAACGATATAAGGCTGG
>JAGAIM010000196.1 GCA_017626555.1 Bacteroidales bacterium | reverse complement strand
TGACTAATTTTGTACTGTATCGAACTCTATCGAACTGAAAACTTTAATCAGTCCTGACTGTTGGGTTTTCTGTTGTGAGGCTTTTAACGGTGTTTGATTATCAGTACATTACATAATAGACTATTCCCCCTGGGGGAGCACTGAAAACCCCTCTACAGGTATCTGTGGAGGGGTTTATCTGTATAAATGTTCCTAAAATGTTCCTATTTTTCAAATAGTTTCTGAAATATACCCAAGGACCCCCGTCTAGATTGCTCAGGACGGGGGTCGGTGGAATTAAAAATCTGTCCTTTTTGACAGAACTTTTGCAAAGTTAAAGAGTCATTTAATAAAATCCAACAGAATTTTTGACTTGTTTTTGAGAGCTGATAGGAACATCATAGGAACATTTCTGTAGTGTGAATAGGAACATTTTTGGTCTTTCTTGTCCGAAATCGTGGATCTTTTTATCTTTATAAAATGGAATCATTAAAAATAATGCCCCTAAAACAACCCTATTTTAAGCTGATTTAGGAACATTATAGGAACATTTTTTCATGAACTTTAGGAACATTTATCTTTGTTCCTTTCTTCTTGCATATTTGATTATAAGTTTCTCTTCTACAGCATTTTGTACTTCTGATGTTTTCAATAATGAGCGTCTTCCAAACTTGTATATCTTTAGTTTCCCTGCCTTAACATTCCTATGTAGTGTTGAAAGTGAAATTTTAAAGAGAAGTGCAGCCTCGTTTCTAGTCATATATTCGGGGATTTCAGCCGTATTGTGCATATATCCGGACATTGCTTTCTCTACAGCCTTTATCACAGTATCTTCAAGCTCTGCTTGGCTGAGTATGACAATTTTTTCATTCATAACATTAGTGTTTAGTCGTCCATTCCAGTCTCGAATACTGACTTCTTGTGATTGTTCCTGAAGAAGCTCTCGATGTCTTCATCTGTGTAGTAGTATGTGTTACCTACTGCTGAGTATCCGATCAGCTTCTGATCTCTCCATTTCTTCAATGTTGCAGAAGAAATTTCAAGCAGGTCTATCACCTCCTGGTTTGAGTAGTGGGTTTTCCTGCTGTTGGATAAGATCATTCTGATGCGTACCATCTCTCTTTTCATATCTTCGATGGTTTCTGTCAGATATGTGAGTCTGTAGTCGAGTTTCTCTTCCATAGTTTATAGTGATTTTTTGATTGATATCTCGTTGATGTCGTATCCCCGGCAGTTCTGCAGCATTTCATTAAGGTCCTTGTGCTGGGCATATAGTGATGACATATCTTTGACTTCCTTGCCGGGAAACATCTTTCTGATGTCTTCGAGACATTTGCGTCCTGCCTGGTCGTTGTCGAGGAAGCAGATGTATGAGTCGTGCAGTCTGAGATAGCCGGTTGCTTTGTCAAGGTTGTTGACTGAATTAAGAACGAGTATGTCTGTGGTGGGCGTCTTGGCATTCTGGAGTACTTGCCACGAAAGGAAGTCGAAACTACCCTCAAAGATCGACACGGCTCTGGTTGACGGCATTACCGTCCGTTTGCCTTCGGTATTTATGGTTGTTATACCTCCTTTGCTGCACGATTTGAATCCATACGGTGCACTGAGATTATAGCCTCCAGCATTATTCTCAAACCCCAAAGTCGTGTAATCTTTCCCTTTTACGTGGTTTCTTAGGATGACTTCTTTGCAGTATTTGTCAGCTATGCTTATAGGAATCTTCCTCTCTTCAAGGTACTTCTTGAGGTAATAGCTACAGATGGGCTTTACCTTTATGATTTCTGTGGTCGGAGCAGATTCGGGTTTTGAGATTGATTCTGTTCTGCTGGCTGCAGCAGGATCAAGTGTTTTGATGTATGACTCCGCTTCTTCTTTACTGCATTTCTTGACGGCCATTATCAGCTGTACGTTTGTTCCTCCGATGCCGGCTCCGTGATCGTACCATACATTGTCACGTTTGTTCACGTGCAATGATGGTGTCGTCTCATTTCTTAATGGAGAATAGTACATTCCTTTGCCTTCCTCCTTGCATCCAAGGTGCTCAAGAAGAAGGTCAATCGGGTAGTTATATATTGGATTATCGAACATTTTGATGAAATTTCGTCTAATTCTATCGCATTTAATCGAATTTTATATAACTTTGTGCTGTATCACTAACCTATTGGTGATAATGGTTTCTTTGTTGGTTATTATATTATACCTATTGGTAATGAAATAATACCACGCAAAGAAAAGAATTATATTTTAGAAAACCAAATTACGAGATAATTATGTCTGATAAATTGAACCAAGAGACCCCGGATGTGGCAAAGAAATCATCTGTTGTGATACCACAGAGGCAGAGGACTCCTATCGAGATGCAGACTGGACCGAGACTCAGCGGAATCCGTAAGTATCTGGCTGAACTGGGCATCACAGGTGCTCAGCTGGCTGCGATGTGCAATGTTGACCGTCATATAATGAGACGCTGGTTCCAATCAGATGACTGCAAGATGTCAGAGATGGAGAAGATGGCCAAAGCTGCAGGATATAAATTCGAATGGCGCTGGGTAAAGGAGGATGAATAGAATCTAACTCCTGGATTTTGATAATTCATCTCTTATAAGATTGACTATCTCCCTCTTGATACGGAGGTAGTTATTTGTGATTTCTTCCTCAATCTTGTCCTCGGGCAGGTTGAGGATTTTTGGTATGTCCTCGTTATGTTCTGCTGGAGGAGGCAATATCACTTCTCCGCAGAATATCTTCGGATTGACTTTCTGCTTGAAGGTATCAGCGACGTAACCGCAGAAGGTTCCCTGCGATAAAGATTCTATCTTATGAGCCGGCAATACGTCCTTGAGTTGGTAGGAGTACGTCACGTGATCGCTGATGTCGCTTTCCTGGTATGACCTTGTCTCCCTCTCTTCCTTGCCGAATGACTTTGACAGAGTCTCGGCAGTACTGCCCTTGACTGCTCCGGCAAAGACGTTCCCGACAGTGTTGAATATAACATCGGATTCTTTCTTGTCGTAATCCTTTACGAGCTGCGTCTTGTCCTGTGCTCCGAGAACTGTGGCAACCATATTCGACCTTGCCGTGTTTATCAGATGATCAAGTCCTTTGAGAAGGATGGTTGGAAGCTCATCTATCAGTACGGCACTATGCATCCTGCCAGGCTTGTTGATCATCTTGAACAGTCGTGAGGTCAGTATAGCCAGCGTTGTTCCATAGATTGACTGTCTCATCGGATTGTTACCGATGCAGATAATCTTAGGGTCATCCGGATTATTGATGTCCAGGCTGAAATCATCTCCCGACAGAGTCCAGTATAGTGTCTTTGATGCGAATCTGTTCAAAGGGACTCTGGCTGAAGCGATCTGTCCCTGAAGTTGTTCGAAAGCCTTGTCTTTGATGGCATCAGCAAACGTGTTTCTCTTAACTTCCAGTTCGTCAAACTGCTTCAGCACTTCAAATACATCTCTGTAATCCTGACCCATCAGCTCGATCAGATGGGGAAATGTGCAGTACTTACCTTCGTCGTATATCCTCAGAAACCATATAAGGAGATCCACGTAGCATACAGCAGAAGTAGAGAAGAAATCCTCCTTCTTTTCCTTGCCTCTGCTTACGTTGCTCATTATGATCTCAGCGACTTCCGTGCTATCGATAGGATCCGTAAGATAACGTGGGTGTATCGGGTTGAAACGGTGCGAATGGAGAGGATCATCAAAGTTTACCGTGTAAAACTTCGGCTTTACCTTGAAGCAGTCGTAATGATCCAGCAGTTCGTTAAGGACAATTTTCGTAAGATCCGGGTATTTGTAATCGTACACGAACAAGGCATATCCCTTACTCAGCATCTGTCGGATGAAATGGCGGTATATGGCTGCGGTCTTGCCACTTCCGGGAATTCCGAGAATCAAGGTGGCACGCTGTGGCGAGACTACATTGGCATAACCGTCACGGATCTTTCCTTTATACTGATACCGGAACGGAATGTTCACACTCAGATCATTCTCGATCAGCTCTTCACATTGCTCGAATGTATCCCAATAATCCGGCAGATTGGCATTGAAACTACGGAACTTCCTACCGAGAAGTACTGACCCTGCCAGAAACATCACATATCCGGTAAAAGAAGCCAGCAGAAACATCCCCCTATTGCCGAGAAATGTAGATGCCATAAATACCGCGAGTCCGGACAGCAGAGGCAGAAGTATCTCCGTCCAACTTGAGTCCTTCGAGTTTCCGGAACGGACTACAAATGACAACAGACAGAAGAACAGACAGATGCCTCTTGCAGCCATCTGTGAACTCATAACACCTGACCTGTAAATCTGTATCATCAGCGTGTCAGTCATCGTCGATGACACCCCGATACTTACCCAGAACGGATAAGCATAATAGTATAGAATAACAATCAAGATGACTCCTGACAACATCAGGAACATCGAAAACATAGGTTTTGTTCTTGCATCCATCTCCTCAATCCTTTTCTCAAACAAACCTTACAATATGTAGATAACTCCCTCCGTTACAGCTTCGGGCCTTGACTATTGCGTCCTTGTTTCATATACACCTCATCATCTCTCCTGCGGTTCCTTTCCGTTCCTATCGCAGCCATCACGATGGCTGCCAGATTATCTGCAGCGGAAGCTGCATTCCCCTTTTCACCATCATTTTCCTGCCACCGCTGATCGGCACAGTCAAGGTCGTTCGCAGTGATGCCCTTCAATTCACTTGCCTTGAAGCAGCACTGCTGTTCGTGATCGATGAACGTCGCACCGAAGATACGCCCTTCCGAATTTCTCGAGAACTCCACAGATATGCCGAACTTTGCCAACAGGCTTCGGAAATGCCTCTCCGATGTCGCATTCTCGAAACAGAACTGCACGACCTTGCCTGTGCGCTGCCGTTCGTCGTTGCACTTGCTTTTTCCGCAATCGAAGGAACGCAGAAGTATCTGTTCGTAAACGGGAGTGTCAAGATTCTTCTCCTTTATCCGACCGGTACAACGCTTGCCTGTAGCAGGATCAAGTCCATAGAAACTGATTTCAATACGACCGCAGCGACTTTTCAGAACCATCTCCACGCCAAGACTTCTCATAGCCGCTTCAAACTGATTGACTGTAGTGAAATGGTATTTCATCACATCTCTCATCAGCGATTCAATCTGACCTGAGTAGTTTGGCTTTTTCGGATCAAAACGTCTTACATTGATTGCGTCGCTCTTTCTAAAGTCGTTTGCCTTACCTACAGTAAACCCATACTTCTTTGCCAGTTCCTTCAGTAATTTTGCACTTCTCCGACCTTCAAAACTGTCGTTGATCTTCTTGCCGTTCTTATCAACTCTGACCGACACGATATGGTAATGCTCCCGATCAATGTCGTTATGCTTGTATAAGATATATGGCTGATCACCGTAACCCATTCCCTCCATATACTCCTTGACAAACTCAATCATCTTGTCTTTGTCAAGTTTCTCTCCTGGGGCTGGATTTATACTGGCGTGAAATGACAGCTTTTCGGTACGGACACTTGCATTCTCATATTGCTGAAATGTCTTCATCGGGTCACTCTTATCTTCTATGTTAGAGCAATAGGCCACCGAGGCTGTTCCCCCGGAGACCTTCTGCTCATTGTATCCTACCGTGACAGAAACGCTTGATGCAGCATCTGCAATGACTATTACCATAGTAATGAATCCATATCGATATGATAAGTGTGTTCTATTCAGTTATCCTTCACTCCTGGTGATATGTCAAGACTATAGACCCTGACATCAAGATTGAGATGGGTCTTCGTCTCTGTGACATTCAGGGATACACGTAGTTCTCCGGTGACCGATACGTGTCTGCCTTTCTTCAGGAGTTCTGATGAGCCGTTTTTCTTCATCCGGCAGCTGTAGTAGGTTGGCTTGCTGTCCTCACTTCCAATCTTTGGTGAGTTCACTGCAACTGTAAATCTGACCATTTCAAGGTCTCCTTTGATTTGGAACGTCTCACAGTCTGCTGCGAGATGTCCCGAAATAATGATTGTCTGCATAATAGTTTAAGTTTATGAAAGTTCTTCCTTGATTTCGCATACCTTGGCAAGTATACCTTCCATCAGTGTCTTCATTCCACTGAGCTTGTATTCCATTGAACGAGTGGATACGACAGGTCTGCCGTTGCTCCCTTTGAGCTTGACGGCTGTATTGACTGCCTTTACGACTTGATTGTAGTTTACTCCGATCTTCTTGATATCTGCCCTTAGAATCTCAATTTGTTTGCAGATATTCGCATCGGAACTGACAAGTTTACGCCTCTGTATCTTTCTTCCGAACAGGCGTTTTCTGATGAATTTTGATCTTGATCTGAAGCCTTCAAGCGACATCATTGTCGCAAGATCGATGGCTTCCTCATCGGTAATACGGAATGTAATTCTGACTGTTTTGTTCTTTCTCACAATGCTCTCCTCCTCTAACAGTTTAACTATGTCTCTATCACAACCTCCTGACTATTGTCTGACAGGAGCGACTTCGGAGCGTACCCTGTAGTGGGCAAGATGAGCCCCTGCGGGGCGGAGCGATCGGAAGACTTTGTCTGACGAACGCACATCTTGCTTTTAGACCCAAGATCTAAAATGGATGGGTTTCCTAAGTCTGGGACAAAGTTGCTAAAAAATATTGACATTGGAAATAAAAATAAACCTATTGGTTTGTAAATTATACCAAAGTTGTATATTTGCAGCGTTGTAATATGGTTATATGGTAACGTGGTAACATAGTATAGTGGAGTTGTGGTAATTACCATTTGTGGTAAAGTGGTATTGTGGGAACATAGTATTTACCATTAATTGTAATGTGGATGTATGGTATAATGGTAAAGTTATAATATGGTATAATGGTGATATAGACTTGAATTATGAATCAGATTGACAATTTCAGACAGGTATTAGGACTTGATGCTGATACTCCGAAAGAATCGGTAGAACAAAGTGACTCCTCTTCAAGGGCTCAGGTGAAAAAGGAAAAGGAACAGGACAGTCAGGAAAGACTGAAGCACGTGAAGCGACAGAGCGGTAATGACTATGCTAAGTCTATCCGTATATCAAGCACGGTGCATAGGAAGATACGGTTGCTTGGGATATGGCTTGACCAGAATGGCGTAATGCAGTCTCCTTCTGTGAGCGATATCGTGGATGATATGCTGGAGTGTTATGTAGAGACTAAGTACCCGAAAGCCAAAAGTATGATTGGGAAGAAGTAATTGTATCAGGTATCGATAAAACAATTAACTTTGTATGAAATACATAAAACGAAGGTCTATGCTGACAGCAGAGGAGGTAAAAGAATTATTACTCGATCTCGAGAATGAAAGGGTTGAGAGGACTATTTCAACAGACAATACAGAAAAGTTCTCACAGGCGATATGTGCGTTTGCAAATGATGTTTGCAGTACTGGCCTGCCAGGCTATCTGTTTATCGGTGCATATGATAATGGTACTTTGAGTAGGCTGAAAGCTACAGATAGACTATTGAAGAACCTTTCAAGTTTACGCAGTGAGGGCAATATACTTCCGGCTCCGTCTATGAGTGTCTATACAGTCTCGTTTCCAGAAGGGGATGTGGCAGTTATCGAGGTGCAACCATCTAAATTGACACCGGTCAGGTATAAGGGAAGAATTTGGATAAGGGTGGGTCCAAGAAAGGCAATTGCGAATGAGGATGATGAAAGAATACTGATGGAGAAGCGTGTTGCCAACTTCCTTCCTTTTGAGACTCAGCCTTGTTATGGCTCAACAATAGATGATTTGGATCTCGATGCATTCAAGATTAAGTATTTGCCTAAGGCAATAGATCCAGAACTTCTCAAGAACGACAACCGAGATGTCAAGTCACAGCTTGCTTCTCTTCGACTGTACGATAAGTCAGAAGATTGTCCGACTAATTTTGGTATGCTGCTCTTGGGTAAAGCTCCGACATTGTTTATCGGAGGTGCATATGTTCAGTATGTGAAGTTTGAAGGAACACATAGAGCAACAAAGGTACTGAAAGAAGTCGCTTTCAAGGGCAACCTTCTGAAGACTCTTGAGGATATTGATGTATTCGTACATTACACCATAGAGAATCAACGTCCCGTATATGTGACGATGATGAGAGAGGATATGAAGATCAATTATCCTTATAGGGCTATGCGAGAGATTGTAATGAACTCCATTATGCACCGTAGTTTCGAAGGGACCAATTCTCCTATACGTTTCTATGAATACAGCGACAGGATAGAGATTGATAATCCAGGCAACCTTTATGGTCGGGTGAATATTGAGAACTTTCCGAATGAGACAGACTACCGTAATCCTTTGATTGCATCCGCGATGAAAATTCTCGGCTATGTAAATCAGTTCGGAATGGGTCTTAAAACGGCAAGGGAGACTCTGGCGCATTACGATTGTAAGCAGGCAGAGTATATCTTGGATGACTATACGACCTTTAAGGTTGTAGTATATAGTTCTGATTATGACTCAAAAGATGCTGATGTCACAGGTGATGTCATAGATAATGTCATAGGTAATGTCATAGGTGGTGTCACAGGTAAAAAACTTAAGGTTAACGAAAGACGACATGCTATTCTTCAATATATGTTCGATAATAAATATGTTTCGGCATCTCAATTAGCTGAAGCTTTAGGTGTCACACCAAGAACAATATTCCGTGATATTGATGCTCTTAGAAAAGATCATAAATTGGATCGAGAAGGTGATGAGAATACGGGATATTGGGTCGTTCTTCAAAGATAAGGTAAATATAGTTCAGGCTGGAGCGGATGCTTCAGCCTGAACTGTTGGTAGATGGGGTATGTGATTATTTCTCTTGGAGAGTTGTCAGGAATTCTGTGGTGAGGGTGTGGGTTTGGTGGTCGGAGATTGAGTGGTAGGAGGAGGCGGAGATGATTACGTGGTCGAGGAGGTTGATGCCGAGGAGTTTTGTGGCTTTGCTTATTCTGGTGGTGATTTCGATGTCGTAATTGTATGGTTCCACATTATCATCAGGGCGGTTTGTGACTATGATGATTCCTGAGGCTTTTGTTTCCAGACTTCTGCGGAGGATTGTCTTGAGATCAATGATGTATGAGTCATAGGAGCCGCTGGTGTGTACTTCTTTCGTTATTACTCTGTTTTGACGGTTTAGATAGATGATGCGACATTCTGTCTGGTCCAGTCCTTTGACTATCGGGTATAACAGTTTGACTACATCTTCCGAGTCGCTGATGTATGTTTTCTTCGAGGTGTCGATCGAGGTGTAGTATTCTTGAATGATGTCGTGCAGTATTCTGATTTTCTCCTTCTGACTGTACGATAAGTCATCTATGAGGTCTGGCTTTTCTGTGATGAGTGAGAGAAGATTGATGTCTTGGTCTTCTGAGAATCTGAATCCGAGTCTGTTGAGTTTCTTTGCTTCCATAATGATTGAATTTAAAGGGTTTATGATTATTGCTTTTTCTTTTAATCGGTTGTGCCGATGGTGTCAAGAAATTTTGGAAAAATACTACCTGAGTCCGCGAAGAATGAGCGGCGAAGGTGGAGATTTTTTCAAAATAGCCCTGTAAGGGCGGTTCTTGCCGGAGGGTAACACCATCGGTCAACTGATTATACCTTTGCAATGATCATAAACCCTCTTTGAATGCAATCTGAATCCAGTCTTTTTCTTTAGCGGAACTTTCTCTTTCTGAATAATTGGAGCGTTTTTCTTTTCACCAGTGTGCACAGGAATGTGCATAGTAGATAGTTTGTATGTATCTATAGTAGATATCTATTTGTAGAGATGTGAATGGGTGTCTATAATGACTTGTCTGACAAAATGTTAAGAGTTGTTGCAAGCCGAGGTCTTACTACAATTTGAATAACTTTTGTTACTCTACTACTACGAAATGACTAACCTGTCACTATAAAATGACTAACTTGTTACTACATTTTGACTAACTCTGATGATTGCTTACTACATTTTGACTAACTATGATGAAAAACAAGATAAATAAGAGTCTGTTGGAATATAATCAGCGTTAGATATATGTGTAATATGTTGATAGTGAGCGCCTACTTTTTGACTAACCTGAAATTTAAGACCCTACAGATTGACTAACTATGTATGTGAGAAGATTACTTTTCGTGGTCTTCGGAAAGCTCCTGATAACGCAGTGACCAATCGTCAAACCATTGATTTAGTGAGGCGCTGATGTAGCTATCCCTATCCTTTATAGATGGATTGTTTTTGATGTATCCGGACAATCTCACCAGTTTTTCCATAAATGGCCTGAGGTCTTCGTATTCGAGCCGGAGAAATATGCCTGATATGGTATCAGTCTGAGCACCCATTTCGCTTAAAAGCCCGAAACAGATGTCCCGTGCTTCAATGGTCTTTTGGTTTCGTTCCTCTTCCGTGAGCCTTATCTTGATTTTGAATACAAGCCTTTTGTACCCGGACGTGTCGTATGAGCGGAACTGGAACCATATAGGAAATCTTTCCTGGAGTTCCTGTTGTGCCGGTCTGATGACTCTGTTGACGATATTGTCGTACCTGTCGTATCCTTCAGTTAATGAAAGGATCCTTTTGAAGTTTTCCAGTGTGATGACAAAGCCCCCTTTGCCTCTCCAGGAACATATCATCCAGTACAGCCTTACGGTGTATTTGTTTGTGAGCGATAATGCAGAACTATGCGAATAGTAGCTGTAGCCTTCTTCTGTCAGGAGGAGGCGGTGGATCATCTTGTCAAGAATATGTATCTGTACGGTGGTCGAATATGCTGGGAATGTGAATCCTGCAATCAGCCCAGGATATCTGCATCGCTCTGGAAAGATACAGTGGGTTGTCTGAAGTTCGGAAAGATATAATCTGAGTCTTGCTCCGTTGTTTCGTCCCATATGGAAGTCTCTCACCGGAATTTCGATTGTTCTTGTTGGTCCATACTGACCGATTTCACCTTTGGGAGGAAGATAAGCCGATGGTATGGGAGTATTCCTTTTGCCTCTTGATATTTTGTAGTGTATGGCGCTTTGGAGGTGACTGATAATAGCCATTAGTATTCTGAGGTGGGCAAGTTTCAGATCGCTTTCAAGATACGCGATTCCGTTGACCTGATAAATTTCATCCTTCGGATGACTTTCAGATCGTCTGGTCTTTATGTGATTTTTCTTGCCCTTTTCTCTCATTACCCTGCAAAAAATGTGTGACAAAAGTATCGGATTTATTTGGAATTTCCAAAGAAAAGATTTTCCTTTGTGGTAACGAAACAATACCAAGCGGTGTTTTTAAAATACCACAAAGTTGAAAAATAAGACCAAAATGAAAGGTAAGACAGCATTAAAGATCTCTTTGCTTATCCTCGTTTGTGAGGTGAGTTTTATGTCGAATGCTACTGCGCAGAGGACTATGGCAGGACAGGGATTTCTGTCTGCTGGTGGTCTGTATGACTTTGAGAACTTTGGTGCTATGGCTGAATACGGACAGTATACTTTAGGTGGTTTCTGGATGGTGGGCGCTAACGGTCATCTTTATGATACTGCTACCAGTTCGGAGTATCGTTTAGAATATACCCATTGTTATGCTTTCGGTGGTTATATGCACCGTCTTGCCGGTACAAGAAGACGCAGTGTCAATCTGTATGGCGGCGGTGGGGTGTTTATGGGTGCAGAAGTGCTCGATCCGATGAGCAGGCTACCGAAGGACACAGTGTTAGGCATCGGTAAAACTGCATTCCTGTATGGAGTATATGCGGGGCTGTCTGCCGAGTTCTTCATAGTTGAGAAAGTAGCTGTAATGGCTAGTGCTCTTGTTCCGCTTAACTTCTCATCGGGAATAAGGATGCTGAACTATGATTTTGGTTTGGGTTTGAAGGTAATGCTCTGATACGGGAGCGGATTTCATAAATGAAGAAATGGGTTAATAATGTGAATGTTGGTTTGTTAGTGATGAGATTACTTGAACTAGAAAAACTTGGATGTGGAGATGCTCTCTTCGAGGGCCGTGCGGCTCAGGCTGCAGTGGGGTTGGTTATGGTGAGAGAGAAATGCAGTTCGAGGAGAGCCGCTCCATTTATCGTAATCTGAAGGGCGTTTACTGTAGTGGTCAGATTCTTCTTGTCCCGTAATCACGGTAATTCTTTTAGTTAGACAGCTACACACACTATCGGAGCCTTACTATAGATGGCTTTTCCGTAAATCATCTGTTATCTGGCTATTATGGTAATACCCCTTGTTAAGGAAGACCGTCGTGAGATGCTCTTCCTTTTGAAAGAGAACTACTTAAACTATTGATATATGAGACTTCAAAGACTTTCATTCTTAATGCTTTTGTGTGGCATTTTGTGCTGCGGTACGGCTTCGGCTCAGCGATGGGCCGTTGCCGTCAATGCAGCAGATGCATTGGATTTCGGTACAATGGACGTGGACGCGTCATATGCCGTGAGTCAGCATCTGACTGTTAATGTCGGGGCGGAATTGAATCCCTGGACATTCAATAAGGGAACTGCAGATCAGTTGCAGAACCGCAAGCAGGCTTATCACGCCGGAGTGCGTTACTGGTGGTGGAACACATATTCCGGATGGTGGACCGGAGGCAAATTGCAGTATCGTGAATACAACAGAGGAGGTATCATCAATGATGAAGCCGAGGAAGGTGACTCATACGGACTTGGCGTGAATGCCGGATATTCTTTAATGCTCAGCGAGCATTTCAATATGGAGTTCGGTCTTGGACTCTGGGGCGGTTACAGGACATATACCACTTATGCCTGCCCTTCGTGTGGAAAGGTGACAGATTCGGGGCAGGAGTGGTTTATGGCTTCGAATGAACTGCTCGTTTCTCTTGTGTGGATATTCTAAACTGTTGAAGATATGAGGAAGATTGGATTTAGATTTCTTGCAGCTGTCGCAGCGATGGTTGCAATGGCGTCCTGCTTTGAAAAAGTAGTTGATGTGGTGGTTCCTGAGGTCGTTGCTCCTGAGGTTAAGCTGGAGATTACCGATGCGGAAAATATGAATGTGACAGAGGTGTATTCTGACATTTATGCAGCGAAGGTCAATGATGTGTTCGTATTGTCTCTTGCGTGCAGCAGAGATGGATTTACCAGCAGAATAGAGTCTTCTGATGAGTCTGTTGCTTTTGTGGAGGCTGTTGGTGACGGTAACTGGAATCTTTGTGCAGATGCACCGGGAAAGGCCGTGCTGACACTTGTCGTAGAGAATGATTCTGAAGTATATCGCTACGAGTATGAGTTTGTGGTGTTCGGGCATATTATGCTGGATGCTGAGTTTGATCATTCGTATGGCACAGCAGGGTTCAGAGTGATTGATTATGGCTTTGAACCGGTGACGGCAGAAGTGACTGTAGATATGCAGTTCTATGGCTGGCCGGGCAATGACAGAGGCAATATGGTCTATGCTGATCCTGTAAGCTGGAGAGATGAGGTAGAGTTGTATGAGGAAGCTGATTGGTCGGGACTCGTGGATGTAGAACCGGCATTGAACCAGTTGTATTCTATGGCTCCGATTACCGATAAGAATGGTGATAAACTGTGGTATGGTCCGCACGGAGTGACTATGGAATTTGTGTTCAAACTGAGCAGTCCATATATCATCATTGACGGAATTCTTGACGATGCTGATTGGGGTGAGCCTGATTATATAAACTTCAAGATTGAAGCGGACTTTGTTCAGGAGGGTGTGTATCAGTTGCCTGAAAAGGAGGGGAATTCTGCTGGCAGTGGCTGGATCGAAAATGACATCTTCATTAATCTCGGATAGGTTATGAAAAATGGCTATCGAGAGTTGTATGATGCCGCCTGGAGGGTGTCGGTGGATGCGAGGGAGAGGGTCAGAGGTCAGGCTGCAGAGGTGTTCGGGAAGGATGCCGAGTGGACCAGGAGCTTTGACTTTCAGAAGCCTGTGGAAGGATACGGAAGCATCAAGGGGTTCCGGTTTATGAATGACGGGGAGAATACCAGGATGTTCGTGATAAGGCACGACGGGAACTTTGAACTGTTGCCGGACAGA
>JAGAIM010000195.1 GCA_017626555.1 Bacteroidales bacterium | reverse complement strand
GATCCACCTCTTCCCATTCCGAACAGAGAAGTTAAGCTCACCATCGCCGATGGTACTGCCCCACCAGGTGGGAGAGTAGGTAGCTGCCACTTTCTTATACGACACCCTGTCATCAACAGATGACGGGGTGTTTTGTTTTTGTGCATATGGATCTAATATTTCGTATCTTTGTTAAAATTCAAATCTAATACTATGCGAAGAATCTTTTTTATTTTGATGGCAGTTCTTGTTTTCGGATCTTGCGGTAATGTGGAAGTTATTGATGAGCAATGGCTTGAGGATAATTATGCGAAGAGGGAAGTGATGATAGAGATGCGCGATGGAGTCATGCTGCATACTGTCCTCTATGAACCTCTTGAGGCTGAATCTCGTCCTGTCCTGATGGTGAGGACACCATATTCATGTGCACCATATGGAGAAGGATGGTCTCATGACCTTACAGGATATATGTCAGAATTTCTTCGCAATGATTATATAATCGTATTTCAGGACGTCAGGGGACGATATATGAGTGAAGGTGAATTTGTCAATGTCCGTCCCTTCAATCCTCATAAGTCAGGTTCTGATATAGATGAAGCTTCGGATACATACGATTCAATCGAATGGATCGTAAATAATACTGATAATAACGGAGCGGTTGGCGTGACAGGTATGTCATATCCCGGATTCTATGCGACTATGGCTGCTTTGTCAGGCCATCCGGCATTGAAGGCCGTTTCTCCTCAGGCTCCGATCCTCGACTGGTTCAAGGGTGATGATGTTCACCATAACGGGGCATTCATGCTTATGGATCTTTATTCTTTCGCACCTTATATGTTCAAGAAACATGACAACCCTGTAACGGAGGATCATGGTCTGCCTTCACCGATAGGTGAGGATGCTTATGAATGGTTTCTGGAAAAGAAGACTCCGGCGGCCTTGACCGCTGCTCTTCCCGATACCCTGGCATTCTGGAATGAAGTTCTTCTGCACCCTGATTATGACGACTTTTGGCAGGAACGTTCTCTTGAACCACATCTCAAGGACATCAGTCCGGCTATCCTTGTTGTCGGAGGTGAGTTTGATACCGACGATTGCTATGGAGCACTGAATACATATAAGCTGATACATGAAAATTCTCCGGAAACAGATCTTCACCTTGTGTATGGACCATGGACGCATGGTGGATGGCATGAGTCTGACTATCAGGGACTTGGAACCCGTAAGTTCGGTGAAGGACTGTCGACATATTTCATGAAGAATATCGAGTATCCGTTTTTCAGATATTATCTTGAGAATAAAGGAAAAAGGCCTGAACCTGTTTATGTATTTGCGTCTGGTTCAGATGAGTGGCAGACCATGGATGTATGGCCTTCAGATGATATTGCATTCACGCCAATGTATCTGTCAGGTGGAAAATCGCTTTCAACCGATGCTCCTTCTGAAGAGGAATCAAGCTCATGCTATGTTTCTGATCCTCATGATCCTGTGCCGTTCATGGAGGATGCATCAAGGAGAGATAAATCATATATGGTTGCAGACCAGTCGTTTGCGTCAGCCAGAAATGATGTCCTTACATTTGTGAGTGATGAGCTTGAAGAAACCCTCAAGCTGGAAGGCCCTCTCAAGGCTGAACTCGAAATGGAAATATCCTCTACCGATGCCGATGTCATCGTAAAGCTTATCGATGTCCATCCCGACGGATATCAGATGCTCGTCAGGGGAGAAGTGTTCCCGGCAAGGTATCGTTACAGTCTTTCAGACCCTCAGCCGGTAGAGCCCGTAAAGCCGTTCAGAGTGGATTTCACAATGAATGATATCGCTCATTGGGTCCTTCCGGGTCATAGGCTTATGGTGCAGATCCAGAGCTCATGGTTCCCGCTTGTGAACATGAATCCTCAGACTTTCATGGATAATATCTATGAAGCTGATGAAAAAGACTATGTCAAGTCAGAAATAACCGTTTATCATCAGCAGGATAAGCCTTCGAGAATTCTTCTCCCCGTCAGATAGCCATATTGGAATCGTTTTTGAGATTGAATGTCCTTGTTTTAAATGTCAGATAATATGAAGATAAAGAATATCAAGGCACGTGAGATTCTGGATTCACGTGGAAATCCGACGGTTTCGGCAGAAGTCGTGCTGGAATCAGGTCACAGAGGCATAGCTGCGGTCCCTTCCGGGGCTTCGACCGGGCGTCATGAGGCGCTCGAACTCCGGGACAATGATCAGTCCCGATATTTTGGTAAGGGAGTCCTGAAGGCAGTTGAAAACGTCAATAAGATCATAGCTCCTGAACTGACAGGAAGATGTGTGTTTGAACAGATGGCCATTGACAGGACCATGTGTTCGGTCGACGGGACAGAAAACAAATCGAGACTTGGCGCGAATGCCATTCTGGCTGTTTCTCTTGCTGTGGCGAAGGCGGCAGCGGCATATATGAATGCCCCATTGTATCATTATCTCGGGGCACCTAATTCCAATGTCCTTCCGGTACCGATGATGAACATAATCAACGGAGGTTCCCACAGCGATTCTCCGATTGCATTTCAGGAATTCATGATCAGGCCGGTCGGAGCCGGATCCTTCAGAGAAGGCATCAGGATGGGAGCGGAGGTTTTTCATTGTTTGAAGGGAATCCTGAAGGAAAAGGGTTTGAGTACGGCGGTGGGGGATGAAGGTGGATTCGCGCCCGGACTCAAAAGTACGGCTGAAGCTCTGGAACTGATGATGAATGCAATTGAAAAGGCCGGTTATGTCCCCGGAAAGGATGTTTCTCTGGCACTGGACTGTGCCTCCTCGGAATTCTATAGAGAAGGGATATATGACTATACTGTCTTTGAGGGACATAGAGGCAGCAGATTGGACAGGGATTCACAGATCAGGTATTTGAGCTATCTTGTAGATAATTTCCCGATTGATTCGATCGAAGACGGTATGGCTGAAGACGATTGGGAAGGATGGGAACTGCTCACAAAGGAATTGGGCGGGCATTGCCAGCTCGTGGGAGACGATCTTTTCGTGACGAACATCAATTATCTGTCAAAAGGAATCAGGTCAGGCTGCGCAAATTCCATTCTTGTGAAGCTCAATCAGATAGGGACTTTGACGGAAACGCTGGAGGCTATTGCGATGGCCCAGAGGCATGGATACAAGGCTGTGATTTCGCATCGTTCAGGTGAAACTGAAGATACATTCATCGCGGATCTTGCGGTTGCAACCAACAGCGGACAGATAAAGACGGGATCATTGAGCAGATCGGAGAGGACTGCCAAATACAACAGACTTCTGGAGATTGAAGATGAACTTAAGGGCCAGTCTGTCTACGGCTTGGTGTTTTAAATAAAAAAAGTGATGCAAATATTCGATTTTTCTTTGATAATTCAAAAAAAGGTTGCATCTTTGCATCCGCTTTCGGGGGTATAGCTCAGTTGGCTAGAGCACCTGCTTTGCAAGCAGGGGGTCGTCGGTTCGACTCCGACTATCTCCACCAGCAACCCACTCAGAGACCCTTCTGAGTGGGTTTTTCGTTTTGGGAGGGTCAAAATGTACCCACATTGTACCCACATTTTGGATGTACCCACTTCGCTGAAAGAGAAATGATCCCGGAAATATCTTGCGATATCTGCGGGATCGTGACGAAAAATTTGAACTTGCTTTGCAAATTCACT
>JAGAIM010000194.1 GCA_017626555.1 Bacteroidales bacterium | reverse complement strand
ATGTAAAACCATTGCAACATAGTAGTTCGGTGAAACTGGATTGTATTGTCCAAAATCTCCCGATTCATCTATAAAAACACTAAGTACTTTTTCTTTCATATAACCGTCCCTTTATGAAAAAAAACGGCGGGGTAAATCCCCGCCAGCCGGTGGACCAGGACCTTACGGTCAGCCCCAATAATAATGCACTTCGTGCAACAGATTCATATCTGTAAAAATATTATATGTTGTTTACCTTAAAATATCAACTGATTTTTATAATATTTTCTGCCTCACAAAGCGAAATCCTCCCTTCGCACAAATCGTTGTATATTTCCTGCAGTCAAATAAATGACGCCATCTTAATACAACTTTAATCCGGAATAATCAACCTCTACCTCTTGTAAATATTCCTCACGCAGAAGGTTATGTTTTACTGTAATGTTTATCCCCCTGTCCTTCGCCAGCATAGCCAGTGCAACGCTACCGGTTGCGAAATATTCATCCAAATCGCTTCCCTCTCTTCTCATTCTGCCTATGTGATGTGTGAGCATATATTCAAGTCCTTCATTAAACTCTACTTCATCACGTTCTACCAGCCCTCTAAAGGCACGTGCTTCTCCTGCAACATATTGTTTCATTCCGGATTTAGTCTTATTCTCTTCCATCATTTTCACATATTCTAATGTCTTTTCCTTATCATCCAGAATCGTATATTTCAGACCATATCCCAGCATTAAGACTGCAGGCTTAATTTTCTCCGACACTTCTATACTTCCAAACAATTCTGCCATATAAATTGCACGTTCTTTATTTCCGCTTAATATGGCATCATATAAATGAGGAAATGTATAACAATCCACATTATCCAGTGAGACTTCATACTCCTTCTTCCTGATCTGTTCAAAAAACCATTCTCTTGCCAGTGTTGCCTTATAAAAACACTCCCTTCCTGCTTTCAAATCCTTTCTATAGCATAATTCTAAAATTCCCAGACAATTAAAGTCACTTTCTAATGAATATATCACATAATCCATACTTATTCTTTTATTAGACTTTATCTTCTCATATACTTTATTAATATGATTTAGAGTAGATTCATACAACTCTTCAAAATATTTTTCTACATCCACTTCTTGCTTTCCCATTTCAATTACCTCTTCTATGTTCCCCGCTACTATCGTACATCTTAACCCGCAAACCTTACATAAACCATTTCATCACTGCCGTCATAATAACCGCTATGACAACCACAAGCAACCCTGCACCTGCTGCCAGAAGCACTTTTTGATAAGGCCGCTTCGCTTCTTCTCTTGTTTTTTCGATTTCATCCAGACTTTTTCCATCCGTAAATGCTACGATTTCTTTATAGGTCTGAATATCGTATTTCTTCTTGTACTTCTCAATCCTGACAGCATAAATCATCGTGATTCCAAATAGCGCCAGGTAGATCGCAAGTCCTGCCCACTTCCATAACAAAACAAGCGGTACGGGGGCTATCAGCAGAATAATAAATAATACGGTAAAAACATTGCCGTCTTTTTGGAATTTTTCAAACTCCTGTGCATCGATTTCTTTCTTCATTTTTTCCAGATCTCCTTTGATTAAATTGTCAAGAGACACCTGAAAGACTTCACTCATCAGCACAAGACTTTTAATATCCGGATAATTTTTATCGTTTTCCCAATTTGATATCGTCTGTTCTTCTGTCAAGTAAGGACTAAAAAAAATTTTAATTTTTTTGATTTCTGCACAAGTCCGTATATCAACCGCACTTGTGCATAGTTTCCAAGTCAAAGAAACCGCTATCAAAGTTCCAACATATTTCTATTCTATT
>JAGAIM010000193.1 GCA_017626555.1 Bacteroidales bacterium | reverse complement strand
TTCTCGCTGGAATACAACGAGAGCAAGTGTGCAACTGGTGAGGCGGTGCTGCTCCACACGAACTGTATCGACGAATCGGAAGGGATTGCGGAGACATTCCGGAAGTATGAAAGGAGGAACATCAGGACAGAGAACCTGTCGTTCCACATGTCAGTTAATCCGGCTCCTGACGAGCATCTGACAGAAGAGCAGGTCAAGGAGTTCATCTCGGATATCATGAAGGGACTCGGCTACGGAAACCAGCCGTATGCGGTCTATCGCCACACGGACATCGACAGGGAGCACTTCCATGTGGTGTCCGTGAGGGTGAATGACCAGGGGAGGAAGATACACGACTTTCAGGAAAACAAGAGATGCTTTCAACTGCTATCTGCCGTGGCTCCGAAGTATGGCCTTCGGGTAGGAAACGGAGACGGAGAACGGTATGCAGCAATGGGCATCGATCCGAGGAGATTCAACCCGGTGGGAGGAAACATCATGGAACAGATAAGGATCATAGCCGAGGAATGCTGCAAGTATCACATGACGTCCTTTGCGCAGTTCAAGCTCATCATGCAGGCGCACGGACTTGAAGTGACTGACCGTACAGGTGACACTTCGCAGGTTGTGGTCCGCGGACTGAACCAGGACGGTATTCCGTGCATGGCTCCTATTACGGAAGATGAGCTCGGGAAACAGCTCTATTCGGAGTATGAGAGAAGAGCTATGGAATGCGTGGGGCGAAGCGGCATCAAGCAGCGTGAAAGGGCGAGGATATGCGGAATCTCCGCTTCCTGCCTTGAGCACTCCACTTCAGAGAGGCACTTCAGGAATATGCTTGCCAGGTTCGATATTGACATTCATCTTCACAGGACACGGGAGGGACGCATCTATGGTGCAACATTCGTGGATCACTCCACAAGATGCGCATTTAAGTCTTCAGAACTGGGTGCTTTCAGACTGGACGATATCGTAACCGCGGATGAAAACGGACAGTGGCTGAAGAAGTCTTCCAATATCCAGGAACAGAGTGAGGGTCACGAGCTGAATCTGATCGGTGCAGCTCTGGCCGGAATCTCCAAAGGCAGCTCCAAGTCTCAGGAGAAGGACATGAAGGAAAAGAAACGGAAAAGAAAGCTTAAACGATAAGCGCTTGTACGTTCCTGGTGGGGCAGGAGGGAGTTTCGGATGGTCATGCCTCTTTGACGAGAATCCGGCTTTAAGAGAAATAGTTAGTTAAGTAGTTAGTAGTAAGTGTATTTCAAATTTAGGGACAATGCAAAAGCAAGAAAAGAAATCCTCTTGGAACAGTATCTACAAGGGGGTTGAAATCGACTGCGATGGTGTACACATCATCGTCTCCTCTCTTCCGACACGCTCAGCCAAGCTTGATGAGATCCTCCGGATCGAGGCGTCGGGCAGCGGCTGGAGACTTCCGACCGAAAAGGAAGCCCACATCATGAGAAGGTTCATACTGCGAATCAATCAGTTGATGCAGATGAACGGAGGAAACAAGATATCCCATAGGGCGACACTCTGGCTTCATGGCAATTACGGCACAGCCGAAAAACTGGGTGACGTGCAGGGAAGGATATTCTCTGTAAGGTTCGGCATCTGCTGCTGGAACTGGTGGCGTATCGAGAGGGACTTCCGTCTGGTTAGGACTGTTAACTGATCCGAATGGCTCACAGAAGTGAGTACGACAAATATTACAGTGCGATGACTCTGG
>JAGAIM010000192.1 GCA_017626555.1 Bacteroidales bacterium | reverse complement strand
GAGGTCTCGGACTTAAAGTGACTTTGGACTAATTACTGACAATTGAAATTATAGAAATATGCCGACTTTTAATAAAGAAAACAAGGTTAAAAGCAATTTCGAAAGGATCAGCATCGCTCTTGCTTCTCCAGAAGACATCAAAGAAAGGTCTTCTGGAGAAGTACTGAAGCCAGAAACCGTCAACTACAGGACTTACAAGCCTGAACGTGACGGTCTCTTCTGCGAGAAGATCTTCGGTCCTACAAAGGATTACGAATGTCATTGCGGTAAGTACAAGAGAATCCGCTACCGTGGCATTGTCTGCGACCGTTGTGGCGTGGAGGTGACAGAAAAGAAAGTGCGCAGGGAAAGAATGGGACACATCGAACTCACAGTTCCTGTGGCTCATATCTGGTACTTCAAGTCTGCTCCTAACAAGATCGCGGCTCTTCTTGGAATCGCTGCAAAGAAACTCGAATCAGTAATATATTACGAGAAATATATCGTCATCAAGCCGGGTACATCAGGTTTCCAGAAACTTGACCTGCTCTCTGAGGACGAATATCTCGAATTCTATGCACAGCAGCCGGAACAGTACAATATGCCTGCCGACGATCCTGATAAATTCGTTGCAGGAATGGGTGCTGAGGCTATCTACGAACTCCTCAAGGAAATCGACATAGATGCTCTGGCAAAGGACCTCCGCCAGAAGATGGTGAAGGAGACTTCCCAGCAGAGAAAGGCAGAGGCTCTCAAGAGACTCAGCATCGTGAAATGGTTCCAGGATTCAAAGGGTATCAACCGTCCTGAATGGATGATCCTCAAGGTGATTCCTGTGATTCCACCAGATCTCCGTCCTCTCGTTCCACTTGACGGTGGCCGATTCGCGACTTCGGATCTTAATGACCTCTACAGAAGAGTCATCATCCGTAACAACCGTCTGAAGAGACTCATCGAGATCAAGGCTCCTGAGGTAATCCTCAGAAACGAGAAGCGTATGCTCCAGGAGGCAGTCGATTCACTCTTTGACAACTCTAAGAAGTCAAATGCAGTTAAGAGCGAGGCAAACCGTACACTCAAGTCTCTCTCTGACTCACTCAAGGGTAAGCAGGGACGTTTCCGTCAGAACCTCCTCGGTAAGCGTGTCGATTATTCTGCACGTTCAGTTATCGTCGTAGGTCCTGAACTCAAGATGCACGAGTGCGGTCTTCCTAAGTTTATGGCTGCGGAACTTTACAAACCATTCATCATCAGGAAATTGATTGAACGTGGTATCGTAAAGACCGTTAAGTCTGCAAAGAAGATCGTTGACAGAAAGGATGCCGTTATCTGGGATATCCTTGAGAATGTGATGAAGGGTCATCCGGTACTTCTGAACCGTGCACCTACACTTCACCGTCTCGGTATCCAGGCATTCCAGCCTAAGATGATCGAGGGTAAGGCTATCCAGTTGCATCCTCTTGCTTGTACAGCGTTCAACGCCGACTTCGACGGTGACCAGATGGCGGTTCACCTCCCACTTGGCAACGCGGCTATCCTTGAGGCTCAACTCCTTATGCTCGGATCGCATAACATCCTCAACCCAGCAAACGGAACTCCTATCACAGTCCCATCTCAGGATATGGTGCTCGGACTGTACTACATCACAAAGGCACGTCCAGGTGTAAAGGGAGAAGGAATGAGTTTCTATGGTCCTGAAGAAGTGATCATCGCACTTAATGAAAAGGCAATAGACATCCACGCCAAGATCAAGGTAAGGCTTCCTAAAGACAAGCAGAATCTTGAAGCAGGCACACAGATGGTCGAGACCACACCAGGACGTATCATCGTTAACCAACTCGTTCCGCAGCAGGTTCCATATATCAATGAAGTACTCGGAAAGAAGTCTCTCCGTAAGATCATTTCGAATGTAATCAAATATACAGGAGTGGCACGTACTGCCCTCTTCCTCGATGATATCAAGGATCTTGGTTACACAATGGCATTCAAGGGAGGACTTTCATTCAACCTTGGCGATGTCATCATCCCAGAAGAAAAGAAGTCACTCATTGAGAACGGATACAATACGGTTGAGTCGATCAAGGCTAACTTCGCAATGGGTTTCATCACCAACAACGAGCGTTACAACAAGGTTATCGACCTCTGGTCTTCAATCGACAACCAGATCACCGGTATCGTGGAGAAACAGATCTCAAGCGACCAGCAGGGATTCAACCCTGTATATATGATGCTGGATTCAGGAGCCCGTGGTTCTACAGCGCAGATCAAACAGTTGTGCGGTATGCGTGGTTTGATGGCCAAGCCTCAGAAATCCGGTGGACAGGGAGCAGAGATTATCGAGAACCCGATCATATCCAACCTTAAGGAAGGTATGTCAGTGCTCGAGTACTTCATCTCTACCCACGGTGCACGTAAGGGTCTTGCCGATACAGCCCTCAAGACTGCCGATGCAGGTTACCTTACCCGTCGTCTCGTTGACGTATCACACGACGTGATCATCAATGAGGAAGACTGCGGTACACTTCGCGGACTCGTTGCTACTGCAATCAAGAGCAAGGATGAAATCGTGGAGTCACTTGGAGAGCGTATCCTCGGACGAACATCTGTTCACGACATATTCAATCCTCTTACCGGAGAACTCATCATTCCTGCAGGAGAAGAGATTACTGAGGACATCGCAAACCTCATCGAGTCACTTCCAATCGAGCAGGTAGAGATCCGTTCAGTACTCACTTGCGAGTCTCGTAAGGGTGTCTGCGCAAAATGTTACGGACGTAACCTCGCATCAGGCCGTATGGTCGAGAAGGGAGAGGTTGTCGGCGTAATCGCAGCACAGTCTATCGGTGAGCCAGGTACTCAGTTGACCCTCCGTACATTCCACGTCGGTGGTACCGCTTCAAGTACTGCTTCCGAGAACTCGATTACCTCAAAATACAACGGTAAACTTGAATTCGAGGAACTCAGAACCATCGAGAGAATCACAGAGGATGGCGTTCAGGATGTTGTTGTCAGCCGTACGACAGAAGTCCGCATCGTTGACGAGAACACCGGAATCACATACTCACAGTATGATGTACCTTACGGTTCTATCCTCTACAAGAAGGACGGAGCGACAGTATCGAAGGGTGATCTTATCTGCGAATGGGATGCATATAACGCAATCACTATCATCGAGGCTGCCGGTAAGGTTCGCTTTGACAGTATGATTGATGGTGTGACATTCCGTGAAGAAATGGCAGATGAATACTCACTCAACAGAGACAAGGTCATCATCGAGTCACGTGACAAGTCAAAGAACCCTACCATCATCATCACTGACGAAAACGGTGAGAGTCTCAAGCATTACAACCTCCCTGTCGGAGCACACGTAATGGTTGAAGATGGAGACGATGTCAAGGTCGGCGACATCATCATCAAGATTCCACGTGCAATCGGTAAGGCATCGGATATTACAGGAGGTCTCCCACGAGTTACAGAACTCTTCGAGGCACGTAATCCATCGAACCCTGCCATCGTATCTGAGATCAACGGTGAAGTCATTATGGGTAAGATCAAGAGAGGTAACCGCGAGATTATCATCAAGCACAGATCCGGTATGGAGAAGCACTACCTCGTTCCTCTTACAAAGCAGATCCTTGTACAGGAGAATGACTACGTGAAGGCAGGTACAAGACTCTCTGACGGTGCAGTATCCCCTACAGATATTCTCACAATCCTCGGTCCTATCAAGGTTCAGGAATATATTGTGAACGAGATCCAGGAGGTTTACCGTCTCCAGGGTGTGAAGATCAACGACAAGCACTTCGAGATCATCGTACGTCAGATGATGAGAAAGGTACAGATAAACGATCCAGGCGACACAGAATTCCTCCCAGAGGAACTCGTTGACAAGTGGTTGTTTATGGATACAAACGACAACATCTACGGCAAGTTCTTCGTACTTGATCCAGGTGATTCAGAGATTTACTCTGAAGGTGACATCATCACTGCACGCGAAATGAGAGGTGAGAATGCCTCACTTGAGCGTCAGGGTCTGAAGATGATGGTACTCCGCGAGGCTAAACCTGCAACTGCAAGCCAGGTACTCCAGGGTATTACAAGAGCAGCATTGAAGACCAACAGTTTCATCTCTGCTGCATCATTCCAGGAGACAACAAAGGTACTCAGCGAGGCAGCAATCCGCGGCCGCGTCGATACTCTTGAAGGTCTTAAGGAAAATGTCATCTGCGGACATCCGATCCCTGCAGGTACAGGTCAGAAGGAATTCCAGGAAATCCTGGTCGCTCCTGCTGCCGATATGCAGAAGAATCTTGCAGATCTCTAACAGATCGTACATATACTGACAGAGGATGGTCATACGGCCATCCTCTGTTGTTCATATAGATTATCATCTATGAAAATCGGACAGCCTGACTAAAGTTCCAGCGACCCCCGCCTCCCGATGGGAGGCACCCCCTAGCCGGGGGTGGCACGTCGCTTCCACTTTTAGTCAGGCTGTCCGATTTCAGAATATCAAGATGACTATCGGGACATTTTGCGAAGAAAACACTCGATAGTGTTTTCCATCAGGCAACATATAGTCATAGGACCGACTCCGCCAGGTACAGGAGTGATCACAGATGCCTTCGGCTCAACCGCAGCATAATCGACATCTCCACAAAGTTTACCTGTCTCAGGGTCGCGGTTCACTCCCACGTCTATCACAACTGCTCCTTCTGAAACCATATCGGCTGTCACGAATTTCGGACGTCCGATGGCTACGACAAGAATTTCAGCATTACGCGTCACAGATGGAAGATCGACTGTACGGCTGTGAGCGATGGTCACAGTAGCATTCTCGTCAAGAAGAAGTTTTGATACAGGAAGACCTACAATATTGCTGCGGCCGATAACTACTGCTCTCTTGCCCTTTATCTCCACTCCAGCCCTCTTCAGCATTTTGATGATGCCCTTAGGTGTGCAAGGAAGTACACAATCTTGCTTCTGCCATAAAGCAGCGACATTAAGAGGATGGAAACCGTCCACATCCTTTTCCTTCGCAATCGTAGCGATGACTTTATCCTCGCTTATATGCTTAGGCAGAGGAAGTTGAACAAGAATACCGTCAACGCTTTCGTCTGCATTAAGTTCCTCTATGAGAGCAAGAAGTTCAGCCTCCGATATGGTATCAGGCTTGCGTATGGTAGTATTCTTTATGCCTACTACTTCTGAAGCCTTAGCCTTACCGGTAACGTAAGAGACACTGCCGGGATCTTCTCCAACAAGAATCACCACCAAATGTGGTACACGGCCGTATTTATCTGGAAATGTGGCCACCTGAGCCTTCATTTCCTCTTTCAGTTGTGCTGAAAGTTCCTTTCCTGATATTATTGTTGCCATATTTATATTGTTTTATCTCTATGTTCGCGTGCGGTGGCACGCAAACTCCTGTCGCTCAAGCATTTACTTCAGATGCCTGCTGCACTCATACAGCAGGCATTTTACATAAATCATTGGTTACCAATGGTTTGAGCGCCACAAGAATATACATTTCCTAAAGAACTCTCCATCCGATGTCGCGACGATAGAAAAGATTGTCGCACCCGATGGATTCCACTGCTGCCAGTGCCTTGTCGTGCGCATCCTGGAGGTCTGCACCGAAACCTACTACCATAAGTACGCGGCCTCCTGATGTGTAATATTTCCCATCCTTGACTGAAGTTCCCATATGGAACACACGGATATCCTCCGGAAGTGTGTCAAGACCGGTAATTTCAAAACCTTTGTCGTAGCCGCCCGGATAGCCCTTTGAAGCCATCACAAAGCCCATAGTAACCTCCTCTTTCCACTTTATCTGAGGCATAGGAGTATGATCTGCAACGGCAGAGAAAATATCATATATGTCCGATGCAAGGCGAGGAAGCACTACCTCTGTCTCAGGATCGCCGAAACGGCAGTTGAACTCGATGACCTTCACCCCGGACGGTGTCTTCATAAGACCACCGTAAAGGACTCCGGTAAAAGGACATCCCTCAGCGACCATAGCGGCAGCAACCGGCTTCATTATCTTCTCCATCGCATAATCGACATCCTCATCAGTGATGATAGGCACAGGAGAATATGCACCCATTCCACCTGTATTCGGGCCCTTGTCTCCCTCGTATGCACGTTTATGATCCTGTGAAAGGGTCATCGGATAGACCTCCGTACCGTCCACAAAGCACATAAAAGAAAATTCCGGACCTGTAAGAAACTCCTCGACCACAACCTTTCCCTTGCCGAACTTGTCATCCAGAAGCATATCCTTGAGAGTCTCGTCAGCCTCCTCTAAAGTCTCTGGAATCACAACACCCTTGCCTGCTGCAAGTCCGTCATACTTGAGGACTACAGGAAACGAGCACTTCTTTACATATTCCAGAGCCTGCCCATAATCTTCGAAAGTCTCGAAAGCAGCAGTAGGGACATCATATTTTGCCATCAACTGCTTGGCAAAATCCTTACTTGCCTCAATTACGGCAGCAGCCTTGGAAGGACCGAAAATACGGAGTCCGGCCTCCTTGAACGCATCGACCACTCCAGCTGCGAGAGCCACTTCAGGACCTACCACAGCAAGATCAATGTCATTTGCCAACGCAAAAGCCTTAAGTCCCTCTACATCAGTATCTTTCAAAGGAACACACTCGGCCTGTGCTGAGATTCCGGCATTGCCCGGTGCGCAATAAATCTTTCCTACCTGAGGAGAACGGCTGAGAGCATCCACAATAGCGTGCTCACGTCCGCCTCCACCGATTACCAAAACTTTCTTCATATCATTTATAATTTATTCCATTCAGACTTGCGAAGATACGACTTTTCCGTCAATTTTTGCCAATTCAGCACCGGTATATGGCATATTGCCTGGAAAATACAGTCTCATTCTTCCTATCCTGGACAGACTAGAAGGCTATACTGAAAACGAAGGCTATGATAATCAGTATTTTATAAGAATCTGAGAAATATGGTTCCTGTACTCGATAGGAGTCATATTCTTACGCTTTGTAAATATGCGGATGAAATTTGACTTATTATTGAAGCCGCAATCATAGCATATCTCAGAAGCGCTCAGAGATGTGCTGGCCAGAAGGTCGCAGGCCTTTGCAACCCTCAGGTTATTGACGTAGGTAATGAACGAGATACCTGTCTTCTTCTTGAAGAAGTGGCTGAACGCCGATTCCGACATATTCACCAGCATAGCCACATCTGAAAGGCTTATCTTCCGGGATATATTCTCCTCGATATATTTGCAGGCCTTGGTTATCCGACGCGATTTGGAGGAATTGACCAGGTTCTCGGACTCATACATATTGCTTACCAACTTGCGTCTGGGTGCGTATGCCAGAAGATTCAGGATATTCAGAAACTTTGTCGCTGTCTGGAATCCCTGCATCCTGGTGATCTCCACAATCTCATTCCTGATATGTTCAGCCTCCGATCCATAGAAACACAAGCCTTGCATAGAGTCTATCAGCAACTGCTTTATCGGCATAAACAGACGCTTGTTGATCATCTGGAAACTGAGAAGATCACTGGAGAACTGTATCGTGATGACGTGGTTGGTCACCAGTTCGGACTTCCAGACGTGAGGCACGAAAGGCCCGGTCATAACAAGGTCAAAATCACCGAATGCCTCTTCATCATCTCCGACAACCCTTGTACCGGAAGTATTCATCACCAGATTGATCTCATACTCCGGGTGACAATGTATCGGATAATCGAATTTAGCATTTGGATGATTCTTTACTACAAAGAGGTCATCCTGCGTGATCGGTACTATTTCCTGCTGAATATCATTCATATTTAAGAACCATAGGCTCTGCAAACATAATGAAAAATTCAACAATAAGACACAAGGTGTTCAAAAAAGTATAATCAATTGCCTTGCTAATATACCCTTATTGCATATCGGTAATAACTATCAAACTATTAGCAGGAGCATTGATAAAGACAGCATTACCTGATATCCCGGTCTCAGAAGGAACCATATTGCCCTGAACATCAAGATAGCTGGCAGACTCTTCATAAACATATACTGATGCATCAGAAAAAGTATATGGAAGTTTCACAGAAAGGTCCAGATCTTCAGAAGACCAGTTCACCACCGCAACCGTATGCCCTTCCCCGTTTTCTGCCGCACAGACGCGCATCTCACCTGAGCCTGTGACTTCAACGGCATTGATATGACATCCTTTCGGGAAATAACGGCACATAAGGGACCAGGCCCAATACCAAGGTCGGATATTCTCCTCCGATGGAATGCCGAAAGCCTCTTCCCCAAGGATATTCCAGAATCCCCAGACCTTTATATTATCTTTCCGTCCTGTATCTCCCACGGAATGAGCAGCATCATCAAGCATCCAGACAGCCATACCAGAATATCCCTCATTCATAACGTCCATCGCAAGGAGAGCCATATCCAAGCCGTAGAAATGGTCATATACCATCATATTGCTGTCTATTCCTCCTGCAAAAGGGTGCTCGTCAGCACGACGGAAATTCTCCTTGAGCATCAGGGAGTCTTCAGGATTCTCATACTTGAAGCCTGCTTCACCAAGGATGATTCTCTTACCTTCAGGTACAAAAGCCCTGAGGGCCCTGAGTTTCTGAGCATACGAGCCGTCACGCACCTCTGTCTGGCCGGGATATGCGTGCACGTCATAGATTCCGACGATATCGTCTATTTCCGATGCTGTCCTGCTCATCCAGTCAGCGGCATTCATACCCGTATCAGGATGTACCCAATGCACCACTGCATCAGGAGCCGCTATGGACACCTTGTCCTTAAGGCCCGGATACCGTCCCATCTCGGCATCAAACCTCAATGCCATCTCCTTCCAAAGTTCATAGTCTCCATCCGTCGTAGCCCAGTCTCCGTCAGGTTCATTGAATATCACGAAATGCTTTATACAATCGAAGCCAAGTTCATTGACAAGATAATCAAGATAATTCACCGACATCTCGACCCACCGCTGAGAATCCTTCATAGATGGTTCCGGAGGATTGAATTCGCCATAGACCACAGTGATGTCATTATCCTTGCAATACTGAAGTATCCTGCTGATCTTCTCCACATTACGTGTCTTGTCATAGGTCCCGGAGGCGGCATCCCAATACAGGAACGGGCTGTTGACCATACAACGGACATACCCCATTCCCATAGGGTCTATCCTTTCAAAAAGCACATTCCAGTCTTCCTCAGATATGTCGGAACCCCAGGATATAGCCTCATCATACGGATCCCACTCTGCTCCGTTTCCGATATAATCGGAATTGATGACCTTATCGGTGACCTTGATGACAATATCAGCCTTCTGACAGCATACCATCATCAGGCACATCGTCACACACAACAATATTCTCAACATAAGCAATTCTCTTTAAGATGGTCCAGAAGTTCCTGCAACTGACAGGTTGCGACTCCGACAAACCTGTCTGCAGCCCCATAATATACGTACAGGACACCATCTACAACTACATTTCCGCAAGGGAAGATGCATCTGCTGTAGAATCCGTCCGTTTCATAATGATGTTCCGGAGACAATATAGGCTCCTTGGTCCGGGCGATGACCTTCAGAGGGTCGTCCTTGTCCAGCAGCAGGGCTCCTACATTGTACTCAGCCTTTCCGCCGTCAGCCACTCCGTGATACAGCACGAGCCATCCGTCATCGGTAAGGATCGGAGGCGTACTGCCTCCTATCTTTTCCTCCCAGGTGCCGGGCCTTCCAGTAATGAGACAATGGCTCTGCTTGTCTTCCCAACTGAGCAGGTCGTCCGAGAACTTTATCCATATAGAAGGGAACATCACTCCATACTTCTCGCCTATATACTGTTTAGGGCGGTGGAGAAGCGCATATTTCCCGCCTATCTTCTCAGGGAAAAGTATGACATCCCTGTCATCCAGGACCGGAGATGTGATCCTGCCCAGACGTCTGAATGTCTTGAAATCCCTGGTCACTGCCAGACCGGTATTGCCGATATTCTCCTTCAGGGCTGCCGGAGCATCGCTGCCGCACTCAGGGAGAAGGACGACATCGTGAGGGAAGGTCCAGTACTGTCCCGGCGGATGGATGCGATAGGCGTATGTGATGTAGAATTCGTCCCCTAACTTCACGATGCGAGGATCCTCCACACAGCCGCTGTCAGGTCCGTCAAGGCTGGGACTGAACACCGGACTGTCTCCCACACGGGTGAAATTGAAGCCATCCGTACTTACTGCGAGACCAAATCGGATAATATGTTCAGGCTCGTCTCCGGCCGCTCTATAGAGCATATAGAAGGTGCCGTCGTCATATATCACACCTGGATTACAGGTCACAAGGTTTTCCCATTGATTATCGGGATTCGGGGAGATGATTGGATTGTTCGCAAATTTCTGAAGTCGCATAAATCAACTGAAGATTAAAAGCAGCAAAGCGGTTAAGACAATAAGACCCACGCCCCACGCGCGGTAGTTGTTCCAGAACGGCACTTCTCTCAATGATTGTCCTTCTGCCTTGAAATCAGCGTATGAGAATACGGTATTCTCCAGCCTTTCGGCATCCGGAGCCGGATAGAAACGGCTTACCACAAGTATCACAGCAACGCTGAATGCAAACAATATCGGTATCATAAAGAGGAAATGCAGATTTCCGAATATATCTTCACGGAAGAACAGCAGCACCACAGCCATCACAAGGCCGGAAATCAGTCCGGCAAAGGCACCGTTGGCATTGGTGCGTCTGGAGAATATTCCGGTAAGGAACGCCGCCACGACAGGAGGTGCTATATAAGATATCATCTCCTGGTAATATTTCAGAAGAGAATCGAATCTGCTTATGTTCGGTGCCCACACAGCCGCAATAATGAGTATGACCACTGTTGCGACCTTACCCACTCTCACAAGCTTCTTAGGATCTGCGCCGGGGTTCATCTGGGCATAGAAGTCCATTGTGAAAAGAGTCGATGCCGAATTGAGGATCGCACTCAAGGTGGACATCAGTGCCGCGAGCATAGCGGAGAGCAGGACTCCCAGAAGACCGGCCGGCAGAAGTTTCATCACCATTGTAGGATAAACCATATCAGGATTCTCTATGCCTGGGAAGAATTTACGTGCGATGACTCCTGGAAAGATGATGATGAAAAGGGTGAGAAGGGTGAGGAATCCGCAGAACATCACGCCCTTACGTCCCTCATTGACACTTTTCGCACTGAGCACCCTCTGCACAAGAGTCTGGTTGTTCGCCCAGAAATACAGACCGGATATAGGCATTCCTATGAAAAGTCCGAGCCAAGGAGTGGCAGAGTCATCCATAGAACGTACAAGTTTTACAGCCTGATCCCCGTCCTGCATAAGTCCGGCGATGTATTCCCCTCCTCCGGAAGCAAAGCACACCACGGTAAGTATCACAGAACCTGCAATCAGGATGATGGCCTGGATAAGTTCCGCACTGATGGCGGATGAAAGTCCCCCGGGGATTGTGTATGAAGCCGCAAGCAGGGCGAAAATGCATATCACCAGTCCCAGGTCCGCCTCAGGAAAGATAAGTTTGATGATCAGTGCTGCCGCATAAAGGGCTCCTGCTGCATCAAGGAAGACGTTTCCGATGATGCTGATGGCTGAAAAATAGTATCTGGAACTTCTGTCATAGCGTTTTTCCAGAAACTCAGGTATGGTGAATATACCGGATCTGATATAGAGAGGAAGCAGGAAGATGGCAAAGAAGACCATCACCACCACTCCTCCGGTGAGATTGTAGTTGAAAACCGCTATTCCGGTATGATAAGCGTCACCGGACTGACCTATAAGTGTAGTGCTGGAGATGCTGGCTGCAAACAGAGACAGGCCGACAACCCACCAGGGCATCGTCCTTCCGGCAAGGAAATATGAGCCGGCATCACCGCTTTTCCCGTGACGAAGCCCCCACCAGGTGATGAACACGAGGTAGAGGCATATTATAATAATGTCAAATACTCCTATTGAAAAGCCTTCCATAGTACAGATCATTCAGCATCCCACACGTATGTGACGACAGAGCCGGGTGCAAGTCTTAATCTTGCAAATTTACCATTATATTGGATATTTACCTCACGTCTTGACCAGGAATCGTTGGAAACTATCATAACTATCTTCCCCTGAGGAGTCAGGAAGGTCACATTATCGGGAACATCTGCCTTTTCAATGACATTCGTACGCCACATCTGAGGATGCTGTTCGTCCTCACAGAGGGAGATGACCCTTTCACCCGGTGCCGTCGAAAATATGCGTTTCGAGCCTGGAGGGACAAGTTTTGAAGCGTGAGCAATGACATAGTAGGCAAGGTTTCTGGTCACCTTGTCGCCATCGATGGTGATCGCACCCTGGCACATCGAGCAGCCTCCGTTGTCAGTATGCGGATCGTTAAGAGGGTCGGCAGCAAGATTCCAAAGGATGACATTGCTGCTCCAGTTGCGCGTAACACCTATGATAAGTCTCTTTACAGGGGCAGCGATATCTATTCTGTCCATTCCCGGACGTTCCGTAGTCATCTGCTCCGTAAAGTATATCTTTTTGTCCGGACGAGCCTCATATACATATTTCATAGCGCTGAGGTCGCCCCTGTAATGATGATATGCCGATCCGGCCACATATCTTGCTGCCTCAGGGTCGTTATACACAGCCAGAGCATAGTCCGGACGGTCACAGTTGTGGTCGAAGACGACTATTTCAGTATCAAGGCCTGCCTTCTCGAATTCAGGACCCAGATGATTCTTGACGAACTCGATCTGGTCTGCCGGATCCCACGGCATACTTGGGGTGTTGCGTGAATTGAGAGGCTCGTTCTGGATGGTCACAGCATCGATATGGATGCCTTCCTTTTCCATAGCCTGGATATATTTCACGAAATATTCCGCATACACCTGGTAGCAGTCCTTCCTGAGCCTTCCTCCGCGGATGTTTCCGCTCTCCTTCATCCACACGGGTGCCGACCAAGGCGAAGACATCACCGGGATGTCAGGATTGATTCCCAGTATCTCCTGCATCACTGGCACGACATCCTTAAGATCCTGAGACAGAGAGAATTTCTTGAGATTGAAGTCTTCCTTTCCCTCTTCGATATCATTATATGAGAAGGTGAAACTGTTGAGATCCGATGAACCCAGAGTCAATCTGATATAACTGAAGCCTACGCCTTCCCTGGGATTGAACATCTCCTGCAGTATCTCGTGACGGGCAGACGGAGTCATCTTTATCAGATGCTCGGCGCTTCCTCCCGTAAGGGCGAATCCGAAGCCTTCCATAGTCTGATAAGACTGAGCCGGATCCACAACTATATAGGCTGCCCTTTCATTCCTTCTGTAATCAAAATCCACGGTCTCTTCCTGGAGAGTGAAAAGTTGCGACCTGTCAGCCTTGGTCTCCCAAGCGGAAACCGTCTGTGCGTAAGCCGGTGCCGCCATCAGCGAACAGAAGCCGGCAATAAGGAATAATTTTCTCATAACCAATTGTTTTCTACTATTTCACGTGCTTTCTTATCCGGATCTGAAGTCATATATGACTTTGTATTCAGAATCATAACATTGCCGTTCTCAGGAGTATATGCCTCCCACTCAGGAAGCCTCCTTGATGACGGCACCCCGGTCTTCATAAAGTTGACCAGAGCCTCGGACATCTTCATCGAGAGCCTGTATGGAGCATTTCCTCCGCCATTATGCGTCACCATACGGTCGGTATTCATAAGCCAGAAAGAGATATCTATGCAATGGAAGGCCCTGTGTCTTCCGTCAAACAGAGGAGACTCCCAGGCGAACCAGCCCATATATACAGGGGCTCCCTGCGCACAACGGGCATTGGCGGTCTGGATCATTCCATATCTGTGCGACACGGCGTATGCCCAGATCTCTATCGGACGGGCATCAGGGAAGACTTCCCTGTAACCATTGATGACCGCCATAGGATCCCTGTATGTAGAAGCCAGTTTCTCCGCCACTCCTTCAAAGGTGATGTCTTCATATTCCGGATTGTCCCTGTTCGGGTTCCACTCGTGGAAAGTGCTGCACAGAAGCATTGGCACATCAGACTCCCAGCCTTCAAAAAAGTATCCTGAAGGGATGTCTATATCATTGCCCACAGGAGCAAATCCGGCACGATATCCGGAAGATCCGCGGAACTTCCTCTGAGCCCTCATAGCAAGTTCAAGATAATCCTCCCAAGGCATCCTCTGGAGAGAATCCACCTGGGATGCGTCAAGTCCTGCCTCAGCCAGGATCGCCTCTCCGAGTTCTGCGGAATATGTCGCATCATTTGCTCTTACAGCATCACCGCTGAGCGCCACCGCCTTATGGAAAAGCCCTCTGGCAGAAGGCATTGCAGCAAGCATACACACCTTGGAGCCACCTCCCGACTGACCCATAATCGTCACATTCGAAGGGTCACCTCCGAAGTTCTCGATATTGTCTCGTATCCACTCAAGTGCGGCCACGATATCGAGCATTCCGACATTAGCCGAATGCTTGTATCTTTCGCCACCCACAGAAGAAAGATCGGTAAATCCGAAGGCATTCAGTCTGTGATTAATCGAGCAGAAAACTATATCTCTCCTACGTGCTATGTTCTCACCGTTGTAGCCGTCCTGCTCGATGCCGTTGCCCTTTGCAAAACCTCCTCCGTGAAGCCACACCAGCACAGGACGCTTTCCTCCGTCCTTGAGTCCCGATGTCCACACGTTGAGCCTGAGACAGTCCTCACCCATCACATCATAGTTCCAATGGTCCGTGAACATATAGTACGACTCCGGACGGCGGTCATAATACTCCTGCGGAGCCGACTCTCCGAATGCTACTGCAGCACGCACTCCGTCCCAAGGTTCAGGAGGCTGAGGCGGCATAAAACGGTTCTCTCCCGATGTCGGAGCACCGTACGGGATGCCGTGGAAGCAATACACATCGTGGAGCATATAACCGCGGATCTTTCCGTATTCCGTCTCTGCGACAGCAATATCTTCTCCGATATAGACCTGCTGTCTGGAAGCAGGATAAAAACGCTGTCCGTCTCCTGAACAGGATGCCGTGACCGCTGCGGCCAGAAGGCATAGCAATGGAAATCTTTTCATATCCGTGAAGGTTTTCTTTCTTATGCCTTCAAAGATACCCATAAATGCGCCTAAAGGGATTGTACTTTTCCGCTCATTCATTATATAATCTTTCAACCGCTCAAAAATGTATAATGATTTGACATAACATTCAACTTGCTTGTTTTATACAAAAACTACATTTGTCTTGCTAAATGCCATAAAGGCGGAAACTATTAACCAAAATTATAAACTAAAGAACCACGTTATGAAGAAGATCTACAGACATCTGTTTCTTGCAGCGGTTGCGTCAATGGCACTTGTTTCCTGTACGGAAGAGCCGCGCAACACTGAAGAACTGGTCGATCCTTGGCTTCGCGAGCGTACTCCGATAAATCTGAGACTCGAGTCACAGATCGGAGCGGCTGTCATCACAGACAACTGGCGTAACGATGAAGAAGGATCAGTCGCAGTCAGTCTCATTACCGGAGGACTTGATATGTCTGCAGTAAAGGTGGTCGCACTGGATTTCAAGTATCCGGACAGCGAATTCTGCCCTACTGCAAGCATAGCCCCCGGCAGTACTCTTGACTTCAGCAACGGCCCTGCGGAGTTTACCGTGACAGCCTACAACGGCGAGACACGTACCTACACCGTAAGCTACACACAGTTCAAGGACCCTCTCGAGGGTACTTACAGTTTCACTCCTATCGGCGGTATCCTTGACGGAAGCGCCCCTAAGAGCGCATTCATCATCCACGGAGGATGGGACGACGCCGAGGTATGTTCGACAGTTATGGACAAGTGGTGGCACTGGGGAGACGGCTATATGCCTACAGATGAGGACGATAATATCCTCAGTTTCCTTCTCGAAGATGCTGACCCTGAAACCGGAGCCACTTTCGGAACACTCGTCAACACTCCGGGTCCTGACGGCAAATATGCCAACTATATGTACCAGAACTGGAACGATATGAACGGCAAGTACCGTATCTTCCCTATCGGAAAGAGCCGCTGGGGCAAGCCTGGCGACGGCAGCATAGTCGTTTATGCATACGAGGATGACGATTACTCCGACCCTCTATATACTGTCAGTCTGTATGGAGCCGGCGAGCACGCATTCTCGGCTGTGACAGTCAACGTTCCTGTGATCGCTTTCGGACGTTCACACGAAGGACCGTTCGACATTATCGACTGGAACTGGCCTGACTCAAGATGGTTCACCGACAATGTCCGCAACACATTCTGGCTTATGCAGCAGGATACGGACACACCACTTGAGAATCATTCCGAACTTCTTGAGCAATAATATTAATATATGTATAGGAATATGGGTATATATGTCATTACAGCCGCAGCCTCGCTGATGGCTATGCTGTCCTGCTCAGAAAATACGGACACTCCGCAGCCTGCGCCTTCAGACACAAGATCGCTGAGCGTGCAGGAATCTGTCGAAGTCTCACATAACGGAGGTGAATTCCAGGTGGAGGTAAAGGCCAACTTCTCATTTGAAGCACAGCCGCAGACCGACTGGATATCATACGAAAGGACAGAAGGGGACAAGGTCTTCTTCACTGCAGAAAGGAACATCTTCAGCAGTTCACGTGAGGGCAAGATCAGTATAGTCGATGTAAATGACAGATACTATTATAAGATGGTGACCGTCACCCAGGCGGAAAACCCTGCACCTGATGTAACCCTCAGTATGGTCGATAAGAATGCCACCGCAGAGACCAAGGCGCTGTACGCCAACCTCTGGAAACTCGCGCAGGACGGATTTATGTTCGGTCATCACGATGATCTCTGGTATGGAAGATACTGGTACAATGAACCCGGCAACTCCGATACGAAAGCCGTATGCGGTGACTACCCTGGAGTATTCAGCGTCGATTTCGCCGAGATTATGGACGACAGACACCAGAACGAGGCAAATCAGATACGTCGCAGGGTCATCATCGAGGCATACGACAGAGGCGAGGTCATCACAGCCTGCTGCCACCTGAACAATCCTCACACCGGAGGAGACTCCTGGGACAACTCAAGCAACGAGGTCGTGAAAAGCATCCTTACCGAAGGACACGCCACACGCACGAAATATCTCCAGTGGCTTGACAGATGCGCCGAATTCGCCAACAATCTTAGAGGTTCCGACGGCAAACTCATTCCTGTCATCTTCCGACCTTACCACGAACACACCCAGGTCTGGTCCTGGTGGAGTTCAAAGTGTACGACTCAGGAAGAATTCATCAGATTCTGGCAGTTCACTGTCACATATCTGAGGGATGTCAAGGGAGTCAGGAACTTCATCTATGCGATCTCACCGCAGATGGATGCTGATTATGGCGACGGAGCGAAGGCAAGATTGCTTCACAGATGGCCTGGCGATGACTTTGTTGACTTCATAGGTATGGACTGCTATCACTGGGACAACAAGAATGCTTTCAGAAGCAATCTCACAGCGATGTCAGCCCTTTCACTCGAAAAGAAGAAGCCTTGCGGAGTCACCGAGACCGGACCTGAAGGATTCAGTTGGAACAACTACTGGACCGACCACATACTCGATTGCGCCAAAGGCCAGAGAGTAAGTATGATCGTGATGTGGAGGAACAAATATGTCGGCAGCAACGAAAACGACAGGCACTTCTACTCGGTATATCCGGGACATCCGTCAGAAGAGGATTTCAGGACATTCTACAAGGATGAAACTACATTCTTCAGCAAAGACCTTCCGGATATGTATTCTATGCCGGAGAATTATGAAGTCAGGTAGCCGCATATTCCTATAGTAAAGAATATCAACAACAAAACATAACCACAATGACCAGATCACTAAAATTATTTCTGCTCAGCGGCATTATGCTGCTTTGTGGAGTCATTGCCGGTCCTCTCTATGGCCAGAGCAGGACAGTCAATGGTGTAGTGCAGGACGATAACGGGGATCCGTTGTATGGTGCATTTGTAGTACAGCAGGGTACGAATAACGGAGTATCGACCGATATGGACGGTAAGTTCAGCATCGTTGTTCCTGCAGGCAACACCGTACTCGAATTCCAGTTCATCGGATTCAAGACTCAGGAAATACAAGTCGCTGCCGGCCAGCAACTTCTTGTAGTACAGATGGAGGCCGACACCAACCTGATGGAAGAAGTCGTAGTGACGGCTTTCGCCACTCAGAAGAAGATCAATGTGACAGGTGCGATCTCTGCTGTGAACGGAACGGAACTTGTTGCCGCTCCGGTTGCCAACATTTCCAATGCCCTCATCGGTAACACTCCGGGTGTAAGCGGTCTTCAGACTTCAGGAGAGCCTGGACGAAACTCCACCAACCTTTACGTTCGAGGAGTCTCGACTTACGGAGAATCCACTCCGCTGATCATCATCGACGGCGTCGAGCAGGCTTCAGAGCAGGCTTTCAGCGCATTCAACGCAATGGATGCCAATGAAATCGCCAGCATCTCCGTCCTCAAGGATGCGTCATCGACAGCAGTTTACGGTGTCAGGGGTGCGAATGGTGTCATCATCGTGACAACAAAGCGCGGACAGGTCGGCAAACCTACCATCAGCGCATCGGCCAACTTCGGTCTCACCTCGGCTACGCAACTTCAGGAAGGAACCACTGCTTACGAATATGCTCTCTTCAGAAACGAGGCTATCCGCAACGAGCAGCGCAGTTATGCCGGAAACGAAGGTCTCAGCGCTTATATCTATGATGATTATGACCTCTGGAAATTCAAGAACAACCGTGACTTCACTCCTCAGGAAGTTGATGCTATGACCCAACTCACTCCGGAGCAGAAGGAAATGCTCAAGAATTCTCCGGCTCTCTACTATGCTTCACGCAACCTCTACAAGGAGCAGTTCAACAAAGTGGCTCCCCAGTATCAGGCGAACATCAACATCAGCGGAGGTACAGACAGAGTGAAATACTTCGTATCATTCGGATATTTCCGTCAGGAAGGTATCACCAATGCAGTGGAATATTACGGATCCAACACCGGTTCAGTATTCAACCGCTACAACTTCCGAAGCAACTTTGACATCGAGGTGACAAAGAACCTCAAGGTGACCATCAACTCTGCAGGTCAGTTCGGAGAGACAACAGGTCCCGGCAACAGCGCCGACCCATACGATCTGTCTTCACGTTACAAGATCATAATGCAGTATATCTATGATGCCAACCCGTTCATCTCTCCAGGTATCGTTGACGGCCGCCTCATCCGCGGATTCGCCGGCATCTCAGGTTCGGTGCAGAATCCTATCTCAGGCAAGACCAACAGCAGCATCGGAGAACAGAACGCACTCTACAACCTGCTCATAAGCGGTTCAGGAACCATCTTCAACAGCCTCCTGGACAACTCCATCAAACTTGAGCATACGATGGACTACCTCCTCCCTAACCTCAGGGCCTACGCTACGGTATCATATCAGGACAACTACAACAGATATGTGAAATATACTCCGTCCATTCCTTCATACACAGTGCAGCGCAGTCTCGAGAATCCTAACGTACTCGAGTTCTTCGGAGGTTCTATGGGAAGCGGATCATTCGATTCGTGGGGCTACAGCAACTGGAACAAACTTTATATGGATGCAGGAATCGACTGGTTCGAATCATACGGCAAGCACAACGTTTCTGCCCTTCTCCTCGGAAAGGCATCACGCTACACTATGCCTGGAGACTCATACCACGTTCCATCCGGTATTATGGGATTCGTAGGACGCGTAACATACAACTACGATGACAGGTATATGGCCGAAGTGAACGTCGGTTACAACGGTACAGAGCAGTTCGCAGAAGGAAAGCGCTTCGGTCTCTTCCCTGCAATATCGGCTGGTTGGGTGCCTACATCCGAAAAGTGGTTCCCGCAGAACAACGTCTTCACATTTATGAAGATCCGAGCATCTTACGGAGAGGTCGGTAACGATCGTCTCGGAGGTGCAAGAAGATACTATTACCTTCCTAATACATACAACCTCAATCAAGGAGGATATTATCTCGGAAACGGCAACGGTTCTTCTGCCAATGCATATTTCTCAGGAGCGACCGAAGGTGTTCTCGGTAATCCTGACATCACTTGGGAAAGATCAAGAAAGTATGATATCGGTGTCGAGACCAAGTTCTTCTCTGACAGGCTTTCGCTGGATTTTGACTACTTCTACGAGAAGCGAGACAACATCCTCACCACTCTGGGAACAATTCCAGCCATCTATGGCGTATCATCAGGAGACGTACCTCCAGCAAACGTTGGTATCACCGAGAACAAGGGTTATGAACTCGTACTCGGATGGACCGACACAGTAGGTGACTTCACATACACTATCGGCGGAGACCTCAGTTGGTCACGCAACAAGATCATCTACAAGGCCGAGGCCAATAACCCTTACCCTTGGATGAACCAGACAGGCCACGCCATCGGTCAGCGTTTCGGTCTTGTGAGCGACGGACTCTTCAACACTCCGGAAGAACTTGCAAACCGTCCTTACAACACCTACACTTCGAATCAGGCGACTCTCGGAGACATCCGCTACAAGGATCTCGACGGTGACGGTCTGATCAACCAGAATGACGTAGCCCCTATAGGCTTCCCTAACTATGCGCAGTATCATTTCAACCTGAAGATGCACTTCGTTTACAAGGGCCTCGACCTGCGTCTCCTCTTCACAGGATCGGCAAACGGTTCATACTACCTCAACAGCGGCTACACCATTCCGTTCTTCAAGAACGCAGGTAACGCCTGGAAATGGCAGTATGACGGACGCTGGACTCCGGAGAAGTATGCAGCAGGTGAGGAAATCACTTATCCACGTGCAGCGTATGCGGCTACATCGTCACACAACAACTACCTCACCAGCGACTACTGGATGATATCTACAAACCACTTCAAACTCAAGAACGTGGAACTCGGATATACATTCAATGTCAAGAAGGGAGTCCTCAACCAGCTTCACGTACAGTCACTCAGACTGTTTATGAACGCGAACAATGTCTATACATTCAAGAATGCACTCACCCCTTACGGAATCGATCCTGAGACTACAGACGGAAGCACTTACGTCTATCCTCTCACAAGAGTATTCACATTCGGTGTGAACCTGCGTTTCTAAACTAAAAGAATGAAAAAGATGAAAAGATTTACAACAATATTGGCAGTTCTCGGTCTTGCAGTCCTGACATCCTGTGACGTCTTCCTTCAGAAGCCGGACACAACCGGTACTGTTGACCTTGAGGCGGTATTCGGCAGCAAGAAGAATGCTGAGGCCGCATTGATGTCCTGCTATGGAAACGCCCTCATCCACGGCTGGCCAGGCGGAATCGGAATCGGACACGGAACTCTCGGTGCCATCTCCGGTGAAGTCAACAGAGGCTACAACTGGCACGGTACATACGTGGTTGCCCAGCAGGGTCTCAGCGTGAACGGAGTGGACGGTTCCGATGCAGGAGCCGACAACTATGGCAACAACTGGAGATACATCCGTCAGTGCTTCATTGTAAAGGAAAACATCGACAAGGTGGCTGATATGGATCAGAGCACGAAGGATGTGATCAAGGCAGAGGCTACCGCACTCATCGCCTACAGATATATGGGTATGTTCTACCGTTATGGCGGCGTTCCTATCGTGACCAAGTCATTCGAGGCAAGCGACGACCTCACTGCGGGACGTGCTACACTCGAGGAGATGCTTCAGTATATCCTTGATCTCTGCGACGAGGCTCACGCAGCGCTTCCTGCAAAATGGGATGCTGCAAACACAGGCCGTATGACTCAGGGAGCAGTACTTGCAATCAAGGCAAGAGCCCTTATGTTTGCAGCGCGTCCTCTCTTCAACAGCGCCACTCCTTACCTCGATAACGGCGAGCTCAACAACCTTATATGCTTCGGAAGCGCTGACAGCAAACGCTGGCAGGATGCCATAGATGCAAACGAGGCAGTCCTCTCCTGGGCAGCTGCAAACGGAGTCAGCCTCATCAACACAGGCGGCGGCACCGGTACTGCAAACACAAATGCCTTCGATGACTATGCTACTGCAACATCGACTCCGGGCAACAAGGAGATCATCCTTGCCTACAAGTGCAACAGTTCAGACAAGTGGAGTTGGCCTGCAAATGCTTTGTTCTACTACACCAACTGCTCTCCTTACTGGGACAACAACCGTTGGGACTCTGACGAGTCAGGCGTTCTTTCAAACCACGTGAAACTCTATTACAAGAACGACGGAAGCGAAATCGACTGGCCTTCTGTAGGAGAATCAGCACCACGTTCAGGAGCAGAGTATATCGCAAATGTGAACTCACTCGAGCCGAGAGCTCTTGCCGACATCAAGTTCGGAGGATTCGACGCCAAGAACAACGCAGGAGACTCAGGATGGCAGAACAATGGCTGGGGACGCGGCGGATACGATGCTGACAAGAACAAAGCCAACGCATTCCCTAACAGAGTAGGTGCAACCGGACAGGGCTGTGGAGAAAGAAGCAAGTTCTATTACAAGGCAGGCTCACGCGTATGGTTCGAGGCTCCTCTCTTCCGTCTTGCGGAGACTTATCTGAACCTCGCAGAGGCTTACAACGAGGCCGGCAACAGCAGCAAGGCCCTCGAGAACCTCAATATGGTACACAACCGCGCAGGTCTCCCTTCAATCACAGAGACCGACCAGGCGAAGCTCAGAGAGATCATCCAGAGAGAGAAGGCCATCGAGTTCTTCCAGGAGAACCACAGATACTATGATGCAAAGCACTGGAAACGTGCCGACATCGGAACATCAATCTGCGGAGGCTCTATGCGCTCATTCACATTCAACATCAAGAATGATGACGCAGCGACCTGGCCATACGCCGCTGATTGGGTGGAAACATACTGGGAGGCTGAGATCTACTCGGCATTCTGGTCACCTGCAATGTTCCTCGAGCCATTCCCTCAGAGCGAGGTGAACAAGGGAACCATCACTCAGAATCCAGGATACTAAAATTCAGAAGATATGAGAAAACAGAATATATTCAGATGTATCACTTTACTGGGTGCATCAATACTGATTTCCACAGGTGTGACAGCACAGGAGAAAGCCGATACGCTGTCAACTGCCGCTGTATCGACTGTGACCGGAGATGACCTGTACCACATACAGACATCCAACCTTTCCAACACTTGGGCGGGTATGCTTCCGGGACTCACAGTTATCCAGGGCAACGGTGCCGTGGGATATGACAATGCCCAGTGGCTTATCCGTGGCGTAAACAGTTACGGCTCAGGCACTTGGAATTCAGCCAAGATCTTCGTCGATGGCTTTGAAGTCAATTCGGAGTATCTCGTTTCACTCTCTCCTTCAGAAATCGAGAGCATCTCTGTCCTCAAGGACGGAGCAGCCCTTGCGATTTATGGAGACCGCGGAGCAAACGGAGTCATCCGGATCGAGACCAAAAGAGGAAAGATCGGTCCTGCTACTGTGACAGCAAAGGTTCGTTACGGTGCACAGACTCCTAACATAGTGAACAAGCCGCTGAACTCATACGACTATGCGAACCTCTACAATCAAGCCGTCTCAAACGACAACGGAATGGTATGGACTCCTGCATATTCTGCCGAGCAACTTGCTGCGTACAAGAACGGTACAGGAATCGATATTGACTGGTATGACGAGGTTATGAGGGACTCAGGCTCATACGTTGACGGAGACATCATCTTCAACGGAGGCAACGAGAATGCACGCTACAATGTAAATCTCGGCTACCTCAACACAAGCGGTCTGCTCAACACCAGAAATACCGACGTGACCAAGAATCTCGGTTACGAGAAGTACAATATCCGCGCGAACCTCGACTTCAACATTATGAAGATCTTCGAGTTCAAGGTGGACTTCGGCGGAAGGATCGAAATGCGCAGAAGACCTAACTACGGCGTAACAGACCTCTTCAACGATCTCGCACGCTATCCTTCGAACATATATAATATATATGATGACAAGGAACTTGACCATCTTTCAGGTACAGCCATCTATCCTAACAACCCTTACGGTTCGATAAACGAACTCGGATGGTACTCACAGAAGGCCAGAAGTCTCCAGGGTAATTTCGCTATCAAGGAGAAACTTGACATCATCACTCCTGGACTTTACCTCGAAGAAGCGTTCTCTTTCTACAGTTACACCTTGAGTACCTACAGCAAGACCAAGGACTATGCACGTTACTTCGGCGGCAACACGACTACTACCAACCAGACCACATCAATCACTGCCAGCGGCTACGGCTCAGGCGGAATGCAGGACTGGAAGCAGGGACGTCTCACCATCGGATATGACCGTGATTTCGGCAAGAACTCACTGTCAGCAGCCGTTAACTACAACATTTCCGCATACAAGGGTGACGGTTACTTCTCATACAAGTACAACTACCTGAACCTCAACGGAATCGTTGACTACAGTTATGACGACAGATATGTCGCTCAAGTAGCATTCTCGTATTTCGGAAACGACTCTTTCGCTCCTGGACACAGATGGCATTTCTATCCGTCGGCTTCATTTGCCTGGGTCGCTTCAAACGAGGAATTCCTGAAGAACAGTTCTTGGATCGACTATCTCAAGGTACGCGCTTCTGTAGGCGTTGCCGGAGCATCTGACTCAGGCGCCACATCAGTTCTCGCAGACTTCTCTTCAAACGGACGTTTCCTCTTCAAGGACTATTATACAAACAGTTACATCGGATCATTCTATATGGGAACGAACGGTGGAAGTTGGCAGAGCACTCTCGTGCCTATGTTCGTAAAGAGCGACAATATCGTGCCTGAGAGAAGCGTGAAGTACAATATCGGCATCGATGCTACCCTCTTCAAGGGTCTCAGCATCACAGCTGACGCATTCCTCGACAAGAGAAGCGACATCCTCACACTCGACAACTCAAAGATGGGCTACTACGGAAAGCAGTACAGTTTTGCCAACGTAGGTGAAATGACCAACAAGGGATTCGAAGTATCTGCTATCTATGCAGGCAAGAGCGGAGACTTCTCCTACAGAATCAACGGTATGGCTTCATACGCTAAGAACAGGATAGACTATATGGCCGAGGTCACTCCAGCAAATGAGTTCAGTGCACAGACAGGACGTCCATACGGCACATACATCGGACTTGTTGCCGAAAGATTCTATGACATCAGCGACTTCGACAATGCAGGTAATCTCAAGGAAGGAATCCCTACTCCATCCTTCGGTTCGGTTCAGCCAGGTGACGTGAAGTACAGCGACCTTGACGAGAATGGAGTTGTTGACCAGAACGATATCACCCAGATCGGAAAGTCCGTATATCCAGAATGGTACTACAGTTTCGGCGGAAAGATCGGCTGGAAAGGCTTCGACCTCGAAGTTCTCTTCCAGGGAGCAGCCGGAGCATCAGTGAATCTCCTTGACAACTGGAACCAGACTGTAGCATTCGTGGACAACGGAAATGCATACGAGATCGCAAAGGGCGCCTGGGCATATTATCCTACAGAAGGAATTGACACCCGCGCAACTGCACGCTACCCTCGTCTGACTACCCAGAGCAACGAGAACAACTATCAGACCAGTTCAATGTGGATCAAGAGCGCTGATTATCTCAAACTCCGCAACCTTGAGTTTGGCTACAACTTCAATACAGTCAAGTTGCAGAAGGCTGGTATCGAGAACCTCAGAATCTATCTGAGCGGACAGAACCTAGCTACATTCAGCGGACTTCTCAAGCACTACAACCTTGACCCTGAGAGAATCAGCGGTTATCCTACAGTAAGATCGTACAATGTCGGCGTATCAATCACTTTCTAAAAATTGCAGATTATGAAGATCAGATATATTATTTCAGCTTTTGCGATTGCATTGATGTCATCGGCCTGCAGCGACTTCCTCGACACAAGCCTTGACCGCAATCAGACAGAAGAAACCATTGCCACCAACAGAGGTACAATCTGGGCATTCGGCAATGCGTTCTATTCTCCGCTCGGATACGGATACTCGGTGATAGACAACAATATCTTCGCGACAGCCTCAGACGAAGCACAGCAGACCTTGGCATCATCCAATGTCAGTTACTTCAACAAAGGTATGATCAACGAGAATGTAAACCCTCTCTTCACATACTACAGAAACTATTACGAAGGTATCCGTGCAGCCAACTTCTTCCTCGACTATGTAGCCGACGGCAAGGGAGAGGCGCTCCTCGCCGAGAACCGTAACCTTGTGACGGATGCCACCAACTACAAGCGTGACCTTGAGTCACTTGCGTGGTACAAGGCGGAAGCACACGTTGCAAAGGCATATTACTATGCAGAACTCATCAAGATGTACGGCGGTGTTCCTGTAATCGAATCGGCAGTGGACAACGGTGAGATGGTGAAACGCTCTTCTTACGAAGAAGTGGTAGAGTACATCGTCAAGGAAATCGACGACCACAAGGGAGCCCTTGCACTCAACTGGAACGATTACCTCGACCGTGAAGGCCGCTTCACTCTTGGAGCAGCCCTTGCTATCAAGGCACGCGTCCTCCTTTATGCAGCCTCACCTCTTCACAACGAGAGCAACGATCCTGCAAAATGGGAGAGAGCTGCTGCAGCTGCCAACGAACTGCTCAGCAATCCTGACCTCAATTATTCACTAGCATCTGACTACGGCTCATATTTCATAGGTGGAGCTCCTCTTTCAAGCAGCGAAACCATTTATGCAATTCGCAGTTACAGTGCCAATGCAATGGAGGCCAACAACTATCCTATCGCCACACAGGGTGGAAAGAGCGGCGCAACACCGACCCACAACCTTGTATCGGCATACGAGTATGTCGGAACACCTGATCCTACCGACCCTTACGTCAACCGCGACCCACGTCTTGCCGCATCCATCGTGACCAACGGAAGCACCTGGAACGGACGCGTGATCGACCAGTCGGCTGGAGGAAGCGACGATATGGCCAGAACAAACGCAAGCCGCACAGGATACTATCTCAAGAAGTTCCTCACAGACGGTCTCAATCTCACACAGGGTCAGACTGCCCAGCATAACTGGGTGGCCTACAGATGGGCTGAAGTGCTTCTGAACTATGCCGAGGCTATGAACGAGGCATTCGGTCCGGACGCAGTTCCTGCAGGATACACAATGTCTGCCCGTCAGGCTCTCCAGCAGGTAAGAGACCGTGCAAGCGTAAATCTTCCGGCTGTCACTGCCGCCGACAAGGATGCATTCCGCGATGCTGTCAAGCACGAGAGACGCATCGAACTGGCTTTTGAGGATCACCGTTACTGGGATCTTCTCCGCTGGAAGGATGCTATGGAAGTACTCAACAGACCGGTACTTGGAGTCAAGATCGCAAGAAACGGAGAAGGCTGGAGTTACGAAGTTGCAGAAGTTGCCACACGTACATTCCACGAAAGGAACTACTACCTTCCGTTCCTTCGTTCCGAGATCGAGAATTCAAACAACACATTGGAGCAGAATCCTCAATACTAATTGATTATGAGAAAATTTTTATTTGCAATACTTTCCGTATGCGCCATTGCGCTCACATCGTGCGCAGAAGGTGACGGCGACCTGGATTATGGCCTGATGAAGATATATATTCCACAGGCTATGGCCGGAGGCGGAATCAACAACATCTACAATGTGCCTGCCGGCGGAGGAGAATACACGACCAACTTTGAGGTTGACGGGGACAACATCAACGTACACCTCGGAGTTCTCCGCTCAGGCAAGGCAGCAGGAGATGCATTCACTGTTGACATCCAGGTAAGTGATGAGCAGTCAGCAACTCAGGCAACTGCACTCGGCGCAGAAGCAATGCCGTCATCTGTCTATACTCTGCCATCAAATGTAAAGGTAGAAGCAGGACAGAACAGCGCATCATTCGATCTTGCGCTCAACAGGCAGGCCCTTGCATCACAGGCAGGTAAGAAACTCGTGCTTTGCATCGGATTGGCTAATCCTTCAAAATACGAACTTTCCGAAAACGGAACAGTAGTTACAGTCCTTGTTGACGTTGACGCATTGATAAACAGCATTTAGTGCTGAATATAACTTGTTGTTACGGCCGCTGCCGTTGACAATCGATACAGCAGCGGCCAAATTTAAAAAGAATGAAACAATGAAACGAGTCATTTCTGCACTGATACTCGGACTTTCTGCCGTTATGATGAGCGCACAGATCACCGATGTACAGCGTAAGGATCAGAAGGCAAGACAATATGACCCGGTATTCTTCGAAATCACTCTGACGGGTAACTGGGATAATCCGTTCCTGCAGGAAGATGCTGCACTGGATATGATTCTTACATCTCCATCGGGAAAGGAACTCACTCTCCCTTGTTTCTTCAAGAGTGGCGAAAGCGGCTCTGCAAGCATCTGGGAGGCAAGGTTCACACCTCAGGAGAAAGGAACATACTCATACATTTTCCGTTATAAGGAAGACGGAAAGACTGCATCCGAGACAGCCGAAACTACTTTCAAGACTGCCAAGGGAAAAGGGAAAGGCATACTGCACACCGCTGACAACAGCACTCTTGTCTATGATAACGGCGAACCTTTCAGAGGAGTGGGCATCAACCTCTGCTGGGAGTCACGCACCAACGACGATTCAAAATTCTTCAAGGCGCTCCACGAAGAGCACGAAAGATTCAATTACGACGTTATGCTGCCTGACTTTGCCGCAAACGGAGGAAACTTCACCAGAATGTGGATGTGTTCGTGGAACTTCCCTATCAACAGGAAGGACAGGTTCAACAATCACAGGTACACCGCCACTTCAGAATATATGAATCCAAGTGCAGTAGAGCATCTGGACGAAGTGATTGCTCTTGCCGAGGATCTCGACATCAAGATAATGCTCTGTATGGGCCAGGGAGATGTACGTGCCGACCGCGGATTCTTCAATGACGAAGATGCAAAGGTACGTTACAGGAATTATCTCCGCTACATCGTCGCAAGATGGGGATACAGCCCGGCAATCGGAATGTGGGAGTTCTTCAACGAGATCGACAATGTACAGCACCGCGACCGCAACGGAGTGATTCCTGCAGCCGAGATCGTGGCCTGGCACGATCAGATGAGCACATACCTCAAGGAAATCGATCCGTTCCAGCATATCAGGACCACCTCGATTTCGCATAGAGACCTCGAAGGACTGAACTCCGTCAGGAATCTGGACATCAACCAGAAGCATATCTACAATGCCACACATTCCGTACCCGGCAACATCGAAAACTACAGCAGGAAATTCGGCAAGCCGTACGTCATCGGCGAAGTAGGTTATGAGTGGGACTGGTCCAAGAATTTCGACGACTTCGCAGACGGTATGAAGATGGACTTCCGCAGAGGTCTATGGTATGGACTCTTCTGCCCGACCCCTGTCACACCGATGAGTTGGTGGTGGGAATGGTTCGATGAGAACGGTATGATACCGTACATCAGAAACGCACGCCTGATCAGCGATATGATGCTTGAGGCAGGAGACGGCAGTTTCGAGTTCCTCGAGACTGTAAGAAACGGCAAGGCAGAAACATATACCGTACGCTGCGGCAAGAAGACATTCGTATATGTCTATAACGGCAGCGACGAAGTCCTTGACTCTACCAGCATTGATCTTGGAAGAACCGCAAACGTGAAGGTATCCGGACTCGATACCGAAAATGTAAAGCTCACCAAGGCTGTCAGGATGGCCGCAAACGGCTCTCTTACGCTTTCGGGCCTTGGACTCGCTCCTCTCGAAGAAGCAATCTTTGTAATAGAATAAACTATGAAAATCCGAAATATCATTGCCTCCCTCGTACTTGCAGCCACCTGCGCTTCCGGACTCTATGCACAGAGCCCCCACAAACAGGAACTGTCCAAGAACTTCGGTCTGCCCACACGTCAGCCAGAGGAAACTCTTCCTGTTTCCGCTGTACCTGTGGTTATGCCCCAGAGAGTGGAGAGACAACCGGCTGTCACCATCCTCAAGCAAGTTTCAGATAATGCCTGGGAAATAACCTCAGGCTGGAAACTCTACGAGGGAGACAAGGTATTTTCAGACGAGTGGTACAATGCAACCGTTCCCGGAACGGTATTGACCACGCTGGTGCAGCAGGGAGTCTATCCCGACCCTAAGTTCGGTCTGAACAATCTGGCGATTCCTGACGATCTGTGCAGGAAAGACTGGTGGTACTGCACCGATGTCACCCTCACTGATGAGATGCTGGACGGAAAGACTCTCGAACTTCTGTTCAACGGTATCAACTACAAGGCTGATATATGGTTCAACGACACCAAAGTAGGAAGCATAGCAGGAGCATTCATCAGAGGACGATTCGACATCACTTCTCTGGCCAGGAAGGAAAACAAACTGGCCGTACACATCTATCCGCCGGCTAATCCGGGAATTCCTCACGAGCAGTCCCCTTCGGCAGGAGGAGGATGGAACGGAGGAGCCCTCTGTCTTGACGGTCCTACATTCATCTGTTCCGAAGGATGGGACTGGATGCCGGGAGTAAGAGACAGGAACATAGGAATATGGCAGGACGTGCAGATCCTCGCATCAGAAGGTGTCGTGATCGGAGACACCCAGGTGATCACAGACCTGCCTCTGCCGGATGTCTCATACGCAGACATCACTGTCAGGACAAGTATCAGGAATATGCTTGATTCTGACAGACACATAAAACTTACAGGAACTGCTGCCGGAGTAGATTTCTCCAGAGAGGTAGTAGTTCCAGCATTATCGGAAACATCCGTGGAGTTCAGCGGACTCAGGGTCGAAAATCCCGAACTCTGGATGCCTAACGGATACGGAGAGCAGAATATGTACGACCTGCATATCGATTGCTGCGTCGGCTCGGAAGTATCCGACAGCAAGGATATCCGCTTCGGCATCAGGGAACTTTCATACGAACTCACTGTCGATTCTCCACAGAAGAAAGGGCTGAGAATAGAATACAACCCTATAAAGGACAACCACTTGGGAAACATCTTCGACAACAGGATGATCAGCAGTCCTGCGCCGGGTGTACACGTAACCTCTCTTTATCCTGAGACAGATGTTGACAGGCTTACTGTAATTCCGGAAGACGGGATGGGACCGTATCTGGTCATCAAGGTCAACGGCGTGAGAATATTCTGCCGCGGAGGAAACTGGGGAATGGACGATATGATGAAGGACGTATCCAGAGAGCACCTGGAGCCTTATTTCCAACTTCATAAGGATGCAAACTTCAATATGATACGCAACTGGACAGGAGCCAGCACATCAGAGACATTCTACACCCTGTGCGACGAATACGGAATGCTCGTATGGAACGACTTCTGGATCTCTACCGAAGGCTTCAACCTCAACCCTCTTGACGAAGACCTGTTTATGAGGAATGCGACCGATGCAGTACGGCGGTTCAGGAACCATCCGTCCATCGCGATATGGTGTCCTCGAAACGAAGGCTATGCAACCGAGACACTCGAGAGGAGACTTGCTGCAATGATTGTGGAGGAGGACTGTACAAGACGATATCATCCGAATTCACGTTATTGCAACCTTCGTCCGAGCGGTCCTTGGCATTATTACAAGGATGCATCCGTCTATTTCAGTTATGATGCCCAGGGTTTCAATACAGAAATAGGATCTCCATCAGTACCTACAGCAGCCTCTATGAGGAAGATGATGCCTGAAGCCGATCTATGGCCTATTTCGGACACCTGGCATTACCACGACCTGCTCAACGGCCTCAAGGAATATGTATCTGCCGTTGACAGACTATATGGACAAGCCGAAAGCATAGATGACTTCTGCCGCAAGGTGCAGTTCATAAACTATGACAGTTACAGAGCAATGTTCGAAGCCTGGAACAGTAATCTTTGGAGCAATACCTCCGGAGTACTCCTATGGATGAGCCACCCGGCCTGGCCGAGCGTGGAATGGCAGACATATTCGTGGGATTACGAGACCTTCGGCTCATATTACGGATCGAAGAAGGCCTGCGAACCTGTCCACATCCAGATGAACCTTGACGACAATTATGTGGTCATCATCAACACTACGCTTGAAGTTTTCGAAGGAATGACCGCATCCCTTGACTGCTACGACCTTCAGGGCAGGAAGACATATAGTTACACGCAGAAAGGGGTTAGCGCAGGAGCAAACTCAAGAAACGACCTGTTCAAGGCTGACACAGAAGGACTTGCCGGCACATATATCCTGAGACTGAGGCTCAGCGACAGAAAGGGCAGGACGATTTCGGTCAACGATTATATAATGAGAGGCAAGGATATACCGGACTATCAGGCTCTCAACTCCATTCCTCAGGCCAGGCTCAAGGCACGCAGTCTCAAGCCTTCGGCAGAAGGCAGAATCAGATTCGAGATTTCCAATCCATCCGACGGAATTGCTCTGAATCTGAAACTCAATCTCCGCGACAGACAGAGCGGAGAGATAATCCTGCCGGCATATTTCAGCGAAGGATATTTCCATCTCCTTCCAGGAGAAAAACGTACTGTGGAATTATCCGCGCCTTCAGAAGGAAGCATCTCGGTAGAGGGCTACAATGTGGCTGAAACCATAATAATAAGATGATGGGAAAGATACGCACATATCTGGCAATAATGTCAATTCTTCTGGCCGCTCTGGAACTCAGGGCCGGTGAGCCTGTGCGTATAGATCTGTCCGGTGAGTGGGAATTCAGGCAGGCAGGCGATTCAGTATGGAGGGAAGCGAAGGTGCCGGGCTGCATCCATACAGACCTTCTCTGTCAGGGTCTGATCGAAGACCCTTTCTACGGGCGCAACGAGAAAGCACTTCAGTGGATAGGAGAAAAGAACTGGGAATACAGGAAGACCTTCCATATAGGGAAAGATTCGTATGCGGTTAGTAATGTTTGGTTAGTGCTGGAAGGCGTTGACACTTATGCCACTGTAAGTGTCAACGGTCTTCCTGTGTGTAGTACCGACAATATGTTCCGCACCTGGAAGACAGATATAAGGGATATGATCCGTGAAGGAGAAAACGAAATCAGGATAAGTTTCGAGTCGGTCTTCAAGAGGGATATGCCTAAATACCTGGATGCTCCATATAAACTTCAGGCCTGGCCTAACAATGACCAGAGCGACATCTGGCTGAGTCTATATGCTCGTAAGGCAGGATATCATTATGGCTGGGACTGGGGCCCGAGACTCATAACCTGCGGTATCTGGAAACCTGCTTATATAATGGCCTGGGATGATTGGAAGATAGAATCAGCCCGGTTCAAGACAATTTCGCTCGAGGGTGTATCGGTGAAATCCGGCAAGGCGGCAAAAGCAAGGATGCAGGCGGATGTGGACATCATATCGGAGATTGACGCAGAGGCTGAGATAACGGTCCTGTGCGATGGAAAGAAGGTAGCCGTACGGAAGGTAAGGCTGAATGAGGGAGAAAACAGCATCGCTTGTCCTTTCACTCTGAAAAACACCGGATTGTGGTGGAGCAACGGTATGGGGAAAGCCGTTATGCACAGTTTCGAAATCAAGGTGCGGGCAGAAGGCTCGGAAGCATCGTTCAAGGAAGAGACAGGCATCAGAACTGCGGAAGTCGTAAGGGAGGACGATCAGTGGGGCAGAAGTTTCACAGTACGGCTCAACGGCTTTGATGTGTTCTGCAAGGGAGCCAACTGGATTCCTATAGATAATTTTCCTCACCGCAGAAGCCGCAATGACTACGACAGGCTCATAGGTGATGCCACCTTATGCAATATGAATATGCTCAGGGTATGGGGAGGCGGTCTTTATGAAAGTGAAGATTTCTATGCCGCCTGCGACAGTCTGGGAATTATGGTATGGCAGGATATGGCATTCGCCTGCGGTATGTTCCCTTCGGACAGCGCTTATCTGGCAAATGTTTCTGCAGAAGTTAGCGACAATATTCGCAGACTCCGCAACCATCCTTCTATAGTGCTGTGGTGCGGAAACAATGAAAACGAGATTTCATATTTCGAATGGGGATGGAACAGGACTTTGACCCAAGAGCAGCAGAAGGAGTATGAATCCGGACTGCACAGGCTTTTCTATGAGGTGATTCCTGAGGCTATAGGTATGGAAGACGATACCAGATACTACCATCCTTCATCTCCATCGGCAGGACACAGCGGAGTGCCTTATTCTATGGGAGACGCACATTTCTGGAGCGTATGGAAAGGTGGATGGGTAGAAGAATATCTTAAGCCCGGCAACATAGCCCGCTTTATGAGCGAATACGGATTCATAGCATATCCTGAGATGGCATCCCTGAAACGGTTCATTCCGGACTGGGATATGCGTGCAGATTCACCATCGATACTGGCTCATCACCGTGCATACGACGATGTGACACGCGATCCGGAGTTTTCAAACAAGATGATCGGCAGATATATGTCAAGATATGCCTGGGTTCCGGAGGATTTCGAGGAATATGTATATATGACACAATGGTTCCAGGCCGAGGCGGTGAAGGTGGCGATGGAGGCTCACAGAAGGGCCAAACCGTACTGTATGGGCACGCTTTTCTGGCAACTTAACGACTGCTGGCCTGTCGTATCCTGGTCAAGCATAGACTATTACGGCAGATGGAAGGCTCTGCAGCATTATTCACGGAGAGCATATTCACCGGTAATGGCCTCACCTTATATGAATGGTGATACGGTGTCAGTCAAAGTAATTTCCGATCTGACAAGGGAATTTACAGGCACTCTGGAAGTTCTCGTGATGGATTTCGAAGGAAACGTGTTATGGGACAGGACTGTCGGATGCAGGCTGGAAAGTGACGGAGTCAAGGATATGATATCCATAGATTCTGAACTGCTGGAAGGAAACAGATTCCTTTATGTCAGGCTTCTGGAAGAAGGCAATGAGGTGTCAGAAAACACTTTCTGGACCCGTTTCCCGAACGACTATGAGTATGGTGAGCCGAAGGTCAGGATTGAAGTGAAGGAAAGGGCTGAGGGACTGGAACTTACCGTATCATCCGACAGGCTGGCAAGAGGTCTGTATCTTTATACGGATAATGACAATGACATTTTTGAAGACAACTATATGGATCTGGTACCGGGATTTGCACGTAGGATAACCGTCAGGACCGATTCGACAGCAGAAGAATTCAAAACCACATTAAAATATCAAACACTATGAGAAGAATCTTGTATTTAGGATTGACGCTGGCTATGTCCGCGTTTCTTTTCACAAACTGTACTTTCCAGGACTGGGAGCCGCAGCCGTCTGAGAATACCGGCGACCCGGGAACACCGGGTCCGGGAGAGCAGAAGAATGTACCTTTCAACGTTGTTGCATCGGTAGCACAGACAAAGACTGTCACTGATGGAGAAGATATCGTATGGGCTGCAGGAGACGCTCTCAATGTCTTCCACGCTACCGCCAGCACGACTACAATCATCAATGACGGAAAGGTGGAACTCGAAGATGCCGGCAAAGGCCTTTTCAAAGGAACTCTTGCCAAGGCCCTGAAGGAGGGATATTCATACGACTGGTATATGTTCTATCCATACACCGACAACCTCGAACTGCTCGGTAATGCCGCTACCGTGACCATCGGTGCGACTGCATCAGGCGTACAGGTGCAGAACGGTAATGACAGCAGAGCACATCTGGCTGGAGGATCTATGCCACTTTACGGTACCGCTATGGGTGTGGAGAATGACAAGACTCCTACGGCCGAACTTCAGCATCTTGCATCCATCATCGAGGTGAACGTATTAAACGGTGTCAGCCCGATCCTGAATGTGTCGGAGATCAAGGTCACTGCCGCACAGGCAATCGCAGGTTCATTCATCGTTGACTTCGTAGAGGGCACAATCGTACCTGCTGATGGTCAGACCAGCAATACCGCAGTTCTCAGCGTAACTGGTGGCGCAGGATTGGAGAAAGGCCAGTCTGCAAAGTTCTATCTTGCAGTAAAACCGTTCACTGCTACTCCGGTTGACGGACTCACCATCAGCATCAATGGAGTCGAGAACGCTCTCGAGTTCACTGAAAACCTTAACTTCGTCCCAGGACAGACTACGTCAATAGACGTTACCTACTATACCATCGACTTCCAGGAAAGCCTCGTAGGAGCTTATCAGATCAAGGGTCTCTGGGTTTACGGAGGAACAGGCCCTGAGTATGGCGGAGGCGGATTCGTCGATATGCACAACAAGAACTGGCTCTTCGACGAGGAGGCTGGCCACGGTGTGACTGCCGAAATGGACAACTACCTCGAATTTACACTTACCGACCTTATCGACGATGGTAACAAGACTACCGGAAAGTGCATCAACTGGGCTGGTATCGACAGCAAGAACTGGAGCTGCTGGTACAAGCAGAGCGAAGTGCCTTGGAATAAGGCTGACCTCACGCACTTCTACCGCCAGATTCCTGTCGGAGAGAGTACCTGGGTACGTGACTACAGCGTAGAGCCAAATACGGTTACATTCACAGACTCTGAAGGAAAGGTGACTGTGCTCGAGCTTCTTGCTCCTCATACCGCAAACGGACACGAGTTCACAAATGAGACATTCCACACCAAGCTCAACGGTACAGACAACTGGAATGCCATCTATAATGACATAGACAAGGTATACTACAAGCCTCGCAACTACTTCATCGAGGTGGCTAAGGTTGACGAGGTCCCAGCTGAAGCCAAGACCAGCGAGCCTGTATTCGTACCTACCCTTCCTCCTGATCCAAGCGAAGTGCCTCCGACAATCGCGGGAACATACAAGTACGCAAACGCTCTCTGCTTCGGTGGAATAGATCCTGCATTCGTAGGACTCGTGGAGAAATCTTGGGCATTCAGCGGTTCAATCTGGTGTCTGCAGGATGACATTTACGTATTCACTGCAACAGGCACAGATGCAAACGGAAATGAAACCGGAGAAGTTGATTATCAGGGTGGTGCTGACGGATATTGGGACTATATAATGCCGGCAAGCTACCATAAGAAGGACGGATACGGCGACCTTGACCTCTCACCATTCTACGGAAAGATAGCTCAGGGCAAGTCTCAGTATATCTACAACAAGACTGACTGCACTGTAACATTCATTTCAGAGAAAGAGACCTGCGTTGCCAACCTCCTCGTGCCTGGCTCACACGACTTCCAGGGCGAGAATCACGAAGTGATCGCAACATTCGCCCTTGATTTCGACCTCAACTATACAGAGCCTAATGTTCCGGGCTATGCACAGGACTGGTCAGACTTTGAGCGCTTCTACGTGGCACCTCAGAACTATGTGCTCCATCTGAACAAGCAGTAAGAATACTGAGACACCTAACCGACTATCACTCAACCTTTTACACAATATGCCTGCTGCATTGATGCAGCAGGCATATTATATAAATCACTTGTAATCAGCGGATTGCGTGCCACCGGATACTAGTGTTTGAAGTGGCGCATTCCGGTGCAGAGCATTGTGATGCCACACTCGTTTGCTTTCTTTACAGAGTCCTCGTCGCGGACACTTCCGCCAGGCTGTACGATGGCCTTCACTCCATACTCAGCGGCGAGAGTGACGGTGTCATCGAATGGGAAGAAGCCGTCTGAGCCGAGGACAAGTCCCTCGGTCCTGATGTCCTTACCGGCCTCCTTCAAGGCCGCCTCTGCCTGCTCAAGGGCGATCTTTGCAGAGCCGACACGGTTCATCTGGCCAGCACCGACACCAAGGGTCGCACCGTCCTTCACCACAACGATGGCATTCGACTTCACGTGCTTTACGATCCTCCAGGCGAAGTCAAGGTCGGTAAGTTGAGCATCTGAAGGCTTTGCCTCTGTAACGCACATATCGGCCACGACAGTCTTGGTATCGATATCCTGCTCCTGGACGAGGATACCTCCGTTCATACTTACATACTGGTTGTGACCGCCTTCTTCCTTACTCATATCAACCTTGAGAAGACGGAGATTCTTCTTTGTGCAAAGTACTTCAAGCGCCTCCGCAGTAAAACTTGGAGCCATAATGATCTCGAGGAAGATAGGCTTCATCAATTCAGCCACTTCCTTGTTGACCTCACGGTTCACTGCCACGATACCACCGAATATGCTGACCTTGTCTGCCTCGTATGCCTTCTTCCACGCATCAACCACGTCCGTTCCGATTGCTGCTCCGCAAGGATTCATATGCTTGAGTCCTACGCAGAATGGAGCATCGAACTCACGGACGATATTAAGGGCTGCATTTGCATCCTGGATATTGTTGTACGAAAGTTCCTTGCCGTTGAGTTGCTCTGCAGTTGCAAGAGAGAACGGAACCTTGTCAAGGGTAGCATAGAACTTCGCGCTCTGATGAGGATTCTCTCCGTAGCGGAGGCTCTGCTTAAGGTCGTACTCAAGGAAAAGTTTCTCATTAAGCCCTGCCGCCTTACGCATATAGGTAGCGATCATCATATCGTACTCTGCAGTGTGGGTATATGCCTCAGCAGAAAGTTGGAGACGGGTTTCCTTGGTAGTGTTGCCGTACTCACGGATCTCCGAGATGATCCTTGCGTAGTTATCTGGATTGCAGACTACAGTCACGGCACTCCAGTTCTTGGCTGCAGAGCGGAGCATTGAAGGGCCTCCGATGTCGATGTTCTCGATGGCATCCTCCATTGTCACATCAGGCTTTGCAATGGTCTGCTTGAAAGGATACAGGTTCACGCACACCATATCTATGAACTCGATGCCGTTCTCCTTGAGTTGAGCGATGTGGCTGTCGAGGTCGCGACGGCCCAAAAGGCCTCCGTGCACCTTAGGATGAAGGGTCTTGACACGTCCGTCGCAGATCTCAGGAAATCCTGTTATCTCACTGATATTGATTACCTTGAGTCCTGCATCCTGCAGAAGTTTCATTGTTCCACCGGTCGCGATGATCTCCCAACCGAGTTCTGTTAACTGACTGGCGAATTCTACCACGCCGGTCTTATCACTTACACTGAATAATGCTCTCATAACTTTTGTATATTTGACCTAGAGCATTTTTCCCGTAAATTGCGCTTGGTACCCCATTTTTTCAGGGTATCAAGTGCAAAATCGCCATAAAATGCACTCGGTCTATTGATTAATAAATAAATTCTCCGAATTCCGATCTGATGATGAGTTCCTTATGGTCACACTCTTCTACGCGTCCGACAATCTGAGCATCTATGCCGAAGTCCTTCGAAATAGCAATGACCTGATCGGCGTGTTCAGGAGAGAGATAAACCTCCAGACGATGTCCCATATTGAAGACCTTGTACATCTCAGCCCAGTCCGTACCGCTCTGCTCGTGGATTGTCCTGAAGAGAGGAGGCACAGGGAAGAGATTGTCCTTTATCACACGGATATTGTCGCCTACAAAGTGGAGGATCTTGGTCTGGGCACCACCTGAACAATGAACCATACCGTGGATCTGAGGTCTGAGGGCATCGAGAAGTTTCTTGACTACCGGTGCGTATGTGCGTGTAGGAGAAAGTACGAGTTTGCCAGCGTCAAGAGGTGAACCATCAACCGAATCTGTCAATTTAAGGCCTCCGCTATAAACAAGATCTTCAGGAACAGCCTTATCGTAACTTTCAGGATATTTCTCGGCAAGGTATTTCGAGAATACGTCGTGGCGTGCACTGGTAAGACCATTGCTGCCCATACCTCCGTTGTATTCCTTCTCGTATGTAGCCTGGCCGTAGGATGCGAGGCCCACGATCACATCACCTGGACGGATGTTTGCATTGTCGATAACATCGCTGCGCTTCATACGGCAGGTCACAGTGGAATCCACAATGATCGTGCGTACCAGGTCACCTACATCTGCGGTCTCACCTCCGGTTGCATATACTCCTACGCCCATCTCACGAAGTTCTGCAAGAAGTTCGTCCGTGCCGTTGATGATGGCACTGATCACCTCGCCAGGAACAAGAAGTTTGTTGCGTCCGATGGTAGATGAAACGAGGATATTGTCAACAGCACCTACACAGAGAAGGTCGTCAATGTTCATAATGAGCGCATCCTGCGCAATACCTTTCCAGACACTCAGGTCTCCTGTCTCCTTCCAATAGAGATATGCCAGAGAGGACTTTGTGCCGGCTCCGTCAGCGTGCATAATGTTGCAGTACTCCGGGTCGCCGCCCAGAATGTCAGGGATTATCTTGCAGAATGCCTTTGGAAAGATACCCTTGTCGATGTTCTTGATAGCGTTGTGCACATCTTCCTTCGATGCCGACACACCACGCTGCATATACCTTTGGTTGCTCATATTGGGATCGGTTTTAATTTTGCAGCACAAAGTTACAAATTCCTACGTAATTTCCCATAAAGAAAGCGAGACTCAGAGCCCCGCCTTGAATGTTTTCACAACGGAATAATCCTGAGAGGATAGATTTCTCGACTCGCTACGCTCGCTCGTAATCTACGGAATCGCTGAAGCGAATGCGTAAGGAATGACAGATATGAAAGCACTTGGATAAGTACAAATATCATTATGGAAAATTTTAACTATATTTGGGAACTGCATCTATAATTACGGGGGATATGAAAAAAATTTTTATTCTAGCGATTTCTCTATGCCTGATTACGGTTCCATCCGCTCTGGCATTTGAAAAAGGATATGAAAAAAGAGTCGAGGCATATGCCTTTGCAGGATTGACCGACTATAACAAATCGTTATTCGGAGTCAGTATGATAAACGGATGGCGTATAACTCCATCAATATTCCTGGGAGCAGGCATCGGATTTGAATATTCAAACGCCCTGTACAGGACCGGACTGAGGGATGATATGTACTGTCCTCAATATATGCTTCCTCTTTATGCTGAATTCAAATACAATTTCCACTCAAGCAGGAACCCGTCACCATACCTGCTGCTGGATGCCGGCTGGGTATTCAACTTCGGTGGAGAAGATGACCAAGGCATATCCAAAAGAGCCATATATGGCTTAATGTCAAGTATTCGATTCGGAATCGACTTGAAAGTCCACGACGACATCCGTCTGTTCGCATCGGTAGGTCCGCGCTTCCAGCACGCTCGTCATACCAACAGATATCCGGGAACAGGAGAGTGGGAACACGAATTCATAGACGAAATACTAAGCACCATCTGTCTGCACATAGGAATAATTTTCTAATCACCGTTTCCGCTACGACGAAGTTGCCAGGAGTTGTAGAGATTGTGCCAGATGCTGTAGAGTCCGCCGACGATGGCTGTCTCAGGAGTCATAAAGGTGTATCCCATCCAGATGGCAAAGACTGTGTTTTTCTGGCCGAGAGACTGGCCTGCCGTGACCTTACGCACCTGACGGCCCCTTTCTTCTGCCTTCAAGGCAGAACGTCGAGGACGGTAGCGGCTGCCGACATAGCGTCCAAGAGCGAATTGCAGGATGCAGCATACGAGAGAGATGAGTGCGATCATAAGCAACAAGCCCAAGGGCATTTCGCTGCGGACTATGGATTTTGTCGTTACAGCGATAGCCAGCGTCAAAGCCACAGCCCAAAGATAAAAGGCAAGATCAGGATACTCCAGAAGCCTTCTGTGCACTTTGGGCATCAGATAGCGAACCAGCCAGGCCGCAAGGCAAGGCATTATCAGAAGAGGGAATATTCTGGCGACGATCAGACTGAATGCCGTCCAGAAATCCATCCCGGCCATCGGCTGGATCAAAGGGACGATCAGAGGGACAAGAATAGCGGTCACAATGTTTATCAGCACCGTGTATGTAGTGATTCCAGCCACATCCCCACCCAATTTCCGTGTGACCACGGCTGCTGCAGTGGCTGTAGGGCATATCAGGCACAGCATTGCACTTTCTATAAGCACTATCTTACCGTGACTTTCACCCGGAAGGCACCGCAGCATCCACAATGCCAGCAGACCGAGAGCGACAAATGATCCTCCTTGTATCAGAAGCAGCCACCAATGCCATCTGTGCGGCTTCAGGTCCTTCGGTTCGATGCGGCAGAAAGTCAGAAAGAGCATTGCAAATATAAGCAGAGGCTGCACTATCCCTATCAGCGAATTAAGAAAAGGGCCTGCCTGATGCACTGGCTCAGGCATCAGATAGTACAATATATAAACGGATGCTCCCGTCAGCATAGCGATGGGCAGCATCCATTCCTTTATTATTTTAAAGATTCTCACATTATTCTTCGTACAGTTCTGTAGGATACTTATGGTTGAAGCAGGCAAGGCATAAGTCGTCACGTCTGCCGGCTGCCAGCATCCCCTCGTGTGAAAGAAACGCAAGAGAATCCGCATCAATGAGCCTGCACACCTCTTCCACACTGTTGCTGTTGCTTATAAGTTCCTGAGGCGTATGCACATCCACTCCATAATAGCAAGTGTATTTCAATGGAGCACTTGCTATACGGACGTGAACTTCGGATGCACCGGCCTCGCGAAGCATCTTCACGATCTTCAGGGAAGTAGTTCCGCGCACGATTGAATCATCCACGAGCACTACCCTCTTGCCTTTCACGATAGATTTGACCGGAGATAACTTCATCTTCACACCCTTCTCTCGGAGAGACTGAGTCGGAAGAATGAATGTACGTCCCACATACTTGCTCTTTATAAGTCCCATCTCGTACGGAAGTCCGCTGGCCTCGGCATATCCCTGAGCGGCACTAAGGCTTGAATCTGGGACACCGATAACGATGTCGGCATCGGCAGGAGATTCACAGAAAAGGATCTTTCCGGACTCCTTGCGGTAGTTATGCACATTGCAGCCCTCTATATCACTGTCAGGACGTGCGAAATATATATATTCCATCGCACACATCGCGTGGCGCTGAGGCTCGGCATAGAACTGGCTGCGGATGCCGTGATGGTCGAGAGTGACGATCTCGCCAGGCTCCACATCCCTGATATATTCAGCACCGAGCACATCGAATGCACAGGTTTCGCTGGCAACCACATAGCCGTCACCCAGTTTTCCGATGGCAAGCGGATGGAAACCATACTTGTCACGGCAGGCATATATACGTCGGCCGGTCATAATCACGAATGCGAATGCACCATCAATCTGATTAAGAGCATCCTTTATCGCAAAGATTCGCGGCAGAGTTCTATCTGTCCCCTGCTTTTTGATAAGATGCGCCAGAACTTCCGCGTCAGAGGAAGACTGGAAAAGACTCCCCCTGTCTTCAAGTTCATTGCGAAGTTGAGTATAATTGACAATCTGGCCGTTGTTAGCCATCGCAAAATCACCGGAATTGTGATGGAAAAGGAATGGCTGGATATTCTCCGTACCCTTGCAGCCTGCATTGCTGTAACGAACGTGTCCTATAGCCATCTTTCCCGGAAGAATCGACATCTTCTGTTCATTGAAGACCTCGCTTACAAGCCCGTCTCCTTTTACCCTGTGAAATTCACCGGTCGGGCCGACAGTAACGATTCCACATCCCTGCTGTCCCCTGTGCTGGAGGGCGTGCAGGCCATAATAGGCCAGGCCTGCAGCATCCTCTACACCATATATTCCAAGTACACCACACTCGTGATGCAACTTATCGTCTCTAAAACTATTATTACTACACTTACACATATTTAACACTATCTATCCTTTTAACAAGGCGCTTCAGCGCCGCGACATTCGCGTCAGCGAGATGTTTGCAAAACATCGAAGCAGCGATGTCGCCCGTCGAACGCAAGTGAGACGGTATGCCCCTCGGGGCTGTCGGCGAAGCCGACTGGGGGTGTACTGCTTTGCAGTAGAGTATTTTAGAGCCCTCTAAAATACTCTACTGCATTGTCAAACAACGGCTGCTCAAGGCCCTCGTCCATTATATTCTTGAACAGATTGCCCTCAAAACGCTCCGTATGTCCCATCTTACCGAGGATCTGACCGTTACGGCTGATGATACCCTCGATGGCATAATAAGAACCGTTAGGGTTGTATGGTGACTCCATTGTAACCTCCTCCTCGATAGGATCGACATACTGGAAAGCCACCTGTCCGTTAGAAAAGAGTTCCTTCGCAAGTTCCTCATTCACAACAAATTTACCCTCACCGTGGCTTACTGCTATTGTATGAAGGTCTCCCACGGCAAAGCCCTTGAGCCAAGGAGAATTGGTTGTGGAAACCCTGGTAGTCACCATCTGCGAGATATGACGGTTGATGTCGTTACGGAAGAGTGTAGGGCTGTCCTTTGTCACCTGACCGAGACGGCCGTATGGAAGAAGACCCGACTTCACAAGAGCCTGGAATCCGTTGCAGATGCCGAGAATAAGACCACCACGGTCGATAAGCGCGTGGATAGCATCCGCTATATCCTTGTTGTTCAGCACGTTGGCAATGAACTTACCGCTTCCGTCAGGCTCATCTCCCGCAGAGAATCCACCGCAGAGCATAAGGATATGGCACTCGTCGATATTCTTCTTCATTTCGGCAATAGACCTGAAGATATCATCTTCCGTCAGATTGCAGAATACGCTCATACGTACCTCGGCACCGGCATTGCGCCAAGCCTTTGCAGAGTCATAGTCACAGTTTGTACCAGGGAAAACTGGGAGATATGCAATAGGCTTCTCGACAGGCTCACCCTTATATTTAAGGTCAGCCTTCTTCGCCTTGAACGGCTTCACGCCCTCCAGGCCTGCTGGAGCGATCTTCTTGTTGTAAGCCTCTGCTGTATCAGGATAAACCTGAGCGAATCTTGCCGAGTTCACGTCCATAAGTTCAAAGATATCGAACTTCTTGCCGTTGATGACGAGTTCGCTTTCCTCACCGTCTGTAACCTCTCCGATAAGGATTGCGTTCGGATAATCAAGTTCACCTTCCGCCTCGACGAGGATGGATCCGTATCCGTAGTTGAACAGTTCCTTCTCGTCGTATTCGATCTTTGCATCAAGACCGTTACCGAATGACATTTTGCAGATTGCCTCTGCAAGGCCTCCGAATCCAAGAGCATATCCTGAAACGATATTTTCAGCCTCGATCTGCTCTGTGACATATTTCCAATTAGACTTAAGTTGCTCTACATCAGGCATATAATTCGCAAGCGGAGTATGCTTGATCAGATAGAGTCTATTGCCTTCGTACTTGAGTTCAGGAGAAATGACCTTCTCTGCATCGACTGTCGTGATACCGAATGCCATAAGCATAGGAGGGACATTGATGTTCTCGAATGTTCCGCTCATCGAGTCCTTGCCTCCGATTGAAGGAAGCCCGAACTCTACCTGCATCTTAAGTGCTCCGAGAAGAGCAGAAAGCGGCTTGCCCCAAGACTTGCGGTCAGTCATACGCTCGAAATATTCCTGATATGAGAAGCGCATCCTTTCATAGTCCGCTCCGGCTGCCACAACCTTTGCGCAAGCCTCCACTACGGCGTATGCTGCACCGTGATATGGGCTCCAGGAAGCGATGTACGGATTATATCCGAATGCCATTATGGATGCCGTGTCGGTATATCCGTCGGTTGGAAGTTTCTGCACAGACACCTGTGTCTCTGTTGTCTGGAGCATACCTCCGAACGGCATAAGCACTGTAGAACGGCCGATTGTGGAGTCGAACATCTCCATAAGACCCTTCTGTGATGTCACGTTAGGATCCTGAAGATTGTTGAACACCTTCTCCTTCAGAGTCTCTCCCTCCACTGTGCGTTCGAAAGGATTCTTCTGTTCCACAGCACCTACTGTAGCCTTTGCATAATGCTTTGCACCGGCACTGTCGATGAACTCGCGCGAAAGATCCACGATCACCTTGTCACCGTAGAACATACGCATACGCTTTCTGTCTGTTACATCGGCCACGTATGTCACCTCCACATTCTCGCTCGCGCAGTAAGCCATCATAGCATCCTTGTCCTTGGCCTCGATGACCACTGACATACGCTCCTGAGACTCGCTTATTGCAAGTTCGGTAGAATTAAGGCCATTGTATTTCACCGGTACCCTGTCGAGATATATGTCAAGACCGTCAGTAAGTTCACCGATCGCTACGCTGACACCACCGGCACCGAAGTCGTTTGATTTCTTGATGAGTCTTGTCACCTCAGGACGGCGGAAAAGCCTCTGGAGTTTTCTCTCCTCAGGTGCGTTACCCTTCTGTACCTCACTGCCGCAAGTCTCGAGCGACTCCTCTGTATGTTCCTTGGATGAACCTGTCGCTCCGCCGACTCCGTCACGGCCTGTACGGCCTCCAAGAAGCAGAACCACATCTCCTGGAGCAGGGCTCTCGCGGCGCACGCTGTCTGCCTTGACTGCTCCGACAACCGCACCTACTTCAAGACGCTTGGCAACGTAATCCTCGTGATAAACCTCACGCACGTGTGTAGTGGCAAGACCGATCTGGTTGCCGTAACTTGAATATCCGTGGGCTGCCTTGCGGCTGATTATGCTCTGAGGAAGTTTACCGGCCATCGTCTCAGACACAGGAAGATAGATATCGCCTGCGCCGGTAACTCGCATAGCCTGATAAACGTATGCACGTCCTGAGAGAGGGTCACGGATCGCACCTCCAAGACAGGTAGCGGCACCTCCGAAAGGCTCGATCTCGGTCGGGTGGTTATGTGTCTCGTTCTTGAACTGGAGAAGCCATTTCTCTGTTGTCATCTCCCCCTCGTCATTCACGATGTCCACGTCCACGAAGATGCTGCAGGCATTATTCTCCTCGCTGACCTCCATATCGTCAAGAAGGCCTTTTGCCTTGAGATAACGGGCTCCCACAGTGGCCATATCCATAAGATTCACACCCTTGTGCTCACGTCCCAGTTCCTGACGGATCTTCATATAAAGATTCAGTGTGCCGTCGATTTCTTCCTTGAGGAAAGACTCTTCGACATTTATATCTTCAAGTTCTGTAGTGAAGGTGGTGTGACGGCAGTGGTCGCTCCAGTATGTATCGAGGATACGGAGTTCCGTCTCGGACGGATCACGTCCCTCAGCCTTGAAATAATTCACCACTTCGCGCAGATCGTCGGCATTCATCGCCAGACCCATCTTCTTGCAGTAAGGCGCAAGTTCCTCCTCAGTCAAGGCGGTAAGGCCTTCGAGCACAGGAACCGGAGTCACTTCAGGCTGCTCCATTGCAGTAAGTTTCGCAAGGTCTTTCTCGCGGGACTCCACTGCGTTTATATAATATTTCTTGATTCTTGCTATGACCTCATCGGAAGTATCGGCCGGAAGAATTATGAGTTTCGAACTCTTGATGCTCACCTTTGCTGAAGGGTCGATAAGACGGACGCAATCGACAGCCGAAGCCGCACGCTGGTCGAACTGTCCCGGAAGATATTCCACAGCAATGTACTTCGCACCTGAAAGGTCGCACTCATCAGTCACGCTGTCGGTCACGATCTCTCCGAAAACGCTGTAGCGGCTCTTCTCGAGGAGTTCCTGCGAGAAGCCGAAAAGATCATAAACATTAAGAAGACGCAGGCTGGCAAGATCGAGTTGGAGATTCTCGTTCAACTCGCTCAGAAGGCTGCGTGCCTCCACCTGAAATTCAGGATATTTCTCTACAAAAATACGATAATTGTTCATATATCAGATTGTTGCGTCTAAAACTTTCTGTGTCTGGTTCCTTCTGAATTCGTCAAGTCTTGCTGAGAGGGCCTCGTCCGAAAGGGCAAGGATCTGAGCAGCGTAAAGGCCTGCGTTCTTTGATCCGTTGATAGCCATCGTAGCAACCGGGATTCCTGCCGGCATCTGAACGATGGAAAGAAGTGAGTCCATTCCACCAAGAGCCTTGGTCTGGATCGGAACTCCGATCACTGGCACAGTGGTCATTCCAGCCACGACTCCGGCAACGTGAGCGGCTCCACCTGCTCCGGCGATGATTACTCCGATTCCGTTCTGCTTTGCTGATTTTGCGAATTCGCACATAAGGTCAGGTGTTCTATGTGCGCTGATGACCTTCTTTACGATCTCTACTCCGAGATCCTCAAGAACAGTTACTGCCTGCGACATTATCTCGTAGTCGCTGGTCGATCCCATAATGATTGCTACTTTCATATTTTCAACGATATTACTTAATTTCTTCTTTAACAACTATTTGCTTCTGTCGGCGACGTGCATAATATGAAAATATGTCAACGTTAACGATATTACTTGATTTCCACTTCAATAACTCCGTTCCCCTTTTCAATGGTGGACATAGATGAAAATATGTCAATGTTAACGATACACTTCAATATTAATAAACGACAAAGATAGTGAAAAAATCACTATTTTTGTGGGAGTTGAAAACAATTGAATAATGAAAGAACTTAAATGTCCAAAATGCGGAAATTTATTCTCTGTTGACGAGGCAGATTACGCCTCCATCGTCAGCCAGGTAAAGAATGCTGAATTCGAATCCGAACTTCAGATGAGGTTAGGCGAAATGAGAGGAAGACAAGAGGCCGAGCAGAAGGCAAGAGAGGCAATAGCCAGAGAGGACTTCGGAAAGAGACTCCAGGCTAAAGACCTGGAAATCAGCCACCGGGAACAGGAAATCGACAGGCTCCGCACAGAGTTGAAAGGTATCGAGGAGAAGAAATCGCTTGAACTTTCCAACGCTCTGGCTGCGAAGGAACTGATCATCACCGGACTTAAAAGCGACATAAGCAGGAGCGCGGCTGACAAAGAGAATGCAGTGCTAAAGGCAAAGGACGAAATGAAAGAAGCCCTTGGCATCAAGGACAGGCAGATTGCTGAACTGAAGAGTTCCGGCACCCTGGCCAAGAGTCAGTCCGAATTGGAGAAGAAGGCTATAAGAGAAGAGTATGAAGCCAAATTGAAAATGGCCCAGGAACAGGTTGACTATTACAAGGATATGAAAATCAGGATGTCAACCAAAATGGTCGGGGAAAGTCTTGAAGTTCATTGCTCTACCATATTCAACGGGACTATGCGTCCGATGTTCCCTAACGCTTTTTTCGAAAAGGACAACGACGCGTCCGGGGGAAGCAAAGGCGACTTCATTTTCCGCGACTATGAAGACGGTATCGAGTATGTCTCCATTATGTTCGAGATGAAGAATGAACTCGACGATACCGCGCACAAGCATAGAAACGAAGATTTCTTCAAGAAACTGGATGCCGACAGAAATTCAAAGAAATGCGAATATGCCGTGCTGGTATCCCTTCTTGAACCGGAGAACGAACTATATAACAACGGCATCGTGGATGTATCGTACCGATATCCGAAGATGTACGTGATACGCCCGCAATTCTTTATGCCTATAATCACATTGCTTGTGAACGCATCGAAGAAATCGATACAGTACCAGCGCGAACTTGCAATCGCCCGCAGCCAGTCTGTGGATGTAACCAATTTCGAGGCGAGACTGCTGGAATTCAAGGAGAAATTCGGAAGGAATTACGAACTGGCCAGCAGGAAGTTCAAGGATGCCATCGACGAGATTGACAAGTCCATCAAGGCACTGCAGAAGACCAAGGAGGCATTGCTGAGTTCCGAGAACAATCTCCGTCTGGCAAACGAAAAAGCCGAAGGACTGACTATCAAGAAACTTACTTATAAGAATCCGACTATGAAGGCAAAGTTCGACGAGGCACGTGCTTTTTCCGGGACTGATGAGCAGAATGGAGAAGAATAAGCCTAAGGAAATCCGCACATAGCCATATTTTTGTTATATTTGCAGGTTGTGTCAAAATAATGATTATGAGAGAACTTTATATAACCAATTCTCTTTCGAGAAAGAAGGAGATTTTCAAGCCGATCAACGAAGGTCACGTCGGACTCTATGTCTGCGGTCCGACTGTTTATGGTGATGCCCATCTCGGACACGCCCGTCCTGGAGTTACGTATGATGTATTCGTAAAATTGCTCAAACATCTGGGCTATAAGGTACGCTATGTCCGCAACATCACAGATGTGGGACATCTTGAGCACGATGCGGACGAGGGTGAGGACAAGATTGCAAAGAAGGCACGTCTGGAGCAACTCGAGCCGATGGAAGTGGTGCAGAGATGTACCCTCGCATACCACGAGGCTATGAGGATGCTCAACGTGGCTCCGCCTTCGATCGAGCCGCGTGCATCGGGACATATCATCGAACAGATCGACCTCGTGAAGAAGATTCTGGATGCAGGATATGCCTACGAAAGCAACGGATCTATTTATTTCGATGTATTGAAATACGACAAGGACCACAAATATGGTATCCTTTCGGGACGTACACTGGATGAAGTGAAGGAAGGAACCCGCGACCTCGACGGACAGCAGGACAAGCGCGCTTCGTATGACTTCGCACTCTGGAAGAAGGCTTCACCGGAGCATATAATGCGCTGGCCTTCCCCTTGGAGCGACGGATTCCCCGGCTGGCACCTCGAATGCTCGGCAATGAGCGAGAAATACCTCGGCAAGGAATTCGACATCCACGGTGGCGGAATGGACCTTCTCTTCCCGCACCACGAATGCGAGATCGCTCAGAACACCGCATCACGCGGATGCAGCGGTGTGAAATATTGGATGCATAACAATATGATCACCATCGAGGGCAAGAAGATGGGCAAGTCGCTCGGCAACTTCATCACCCTTCCTGAACTTTTCGCAGGCCGTCACGAGAAACTGGCTCAGGCATATACTCCTATGACCGTGCGTTTCTTCATTCTCCAGGCACATTACCGCGGAACCCTCGACTTCAGCAATGAGGCGCTGCAGGCCGCAGAGAAGGGTCTGAGGAGGATTATGCTGGCCGCGAAGGATCTTCGTTCACTTGCTGCGGCTGCCGGTGTTGCCGGTGCTCCGGCTCTTGCATACGGAGAATTCGTTTCGGCTGTCGCACCAGATTCCGTTACGGCTTCAAATGCAGAAGTACGTTCGCTGGTGGAAAACGTCTATGAGGCTCTCTGCGACGACCTCAACACACCGATTGCACTCTCGCACATCTTCGATGCCGTACGTATCATCAACACGGCAAAAGACAGGAAGATCACTCTTGATGCATCTGATTACAAGGCACTTGTGGATCTTTTCGACAATATCGTCTTCGGAGTTCTCGGCCTGCGTGACGAAGAGGCTTCCGAGGGCAGCAAGGCTGTCAGGACTATCGACGGACTCGTGAATATGGTGCTGGAACAGCGCAAGGCAGCAAAGGCAGCCAAGGACTGGGCTACCAGCGACCGCATCCGCGACGACCTCAAGGCTCTGGGCGTCCTAATCAAGGACACTAAGGACGGAACCGAATGGACTTTGGAGTAAATTCTTAGATACCTAGTGCAGTTTTATAGTAAAAATGCTCGCGGTACCCTTCATTTTCGGGGTACCGCGAGCGTTTTCTTTGGGTTTTTGCACTAGGTCTAAACCACTTTTGCCACAGTCTCGGAATCAAGGCGTGTAATCCTCGCAATCTGTTTGATTCCTGCTCTGAAATTTCTTTTCAGCAACAAGCAAAGTCTGATACGCTGTTCCATAGAAAGTTCCGACAGGGACTCCTTTCGGAATTCATTCCTTATCAAGTCCCCCAACTGAGTCAGAATCTCCTGATCCGTCATAGATATCTGCTCTGCTACGCCAAGTTGAATCTCGACATCATTCTCAACCTTTCTTGCGAGATACATCATTAATCTGGAAGGATGACGGAAGACCTGTTCCACAGCATTCGAATCAACATAGCACGACGGCAGGATCATTCCTCGACCATCTACAAGATAACGATCAGGAACCACTACTCGAGACTTCAGTATCCTGAAACGTTTCCTCTCACTCATTTCATTTAATCTCTCCCCTGTCTGTTGAATCCCACCATTGAAATACAATGCAGCAGAAGACCACGGATAATGATGAGGCATTAGCAGAATCCCGGCAGAAAGAGGATTACGAAGAACATACGCGATTACATTCTCCAGATACTCCTGGCTGTCAACAAGAGAAATCTGCACCTCCACATCACGCATCCCCCGCACCTCTCCTCCGGCAAGCCTCATTCTCATCGCACATCTTCTTTTGTATTCCTCTGAGAATTTACGACATTCTGCCAAAGTACCATAAAGGACAAAATGGAAATGATTGCTCATAAGACAGAAGCACAAAATGCTCACGTCAAAACCTAAAACACAAATCGCGATATCATTCATTCCCGCTATGAAATCTTCTCTTTTCTTAAAGATGTCATTTCTCTCCAGTCCGTGACTGCTTATGTGGTAATAACTTTTCATTTTTTGCCGGAAGATAAACCGTTTTTCGGGATGTAGCGGCAGATCTTAAAAAAGATTCTTCACATTTTTCTCTTTTTTATGCTTATATAATCTTTTTTAATGATGTTAAAATTTATTTTAATGGCATTCGAAAGTATAGACCTAGTGCAGTTTTATAGTAAAAATGCTCGCGGTACCCCGAAAAAAGAGGATACCGCGAGCGTTTTCGTTAGTTTTTTGCACTAGACCTCGGTAAGAATTGAGAGAAAAGCGTTATCTTAGCGGAAAGCGAGGTGCGGGAGGCACCTGACCAATCAGAAAAACGTCAATTTATGTATAAATTCATTTCTTGGAATGTGAACGGCCTGAGGGCCGTATGCGGGAAGGGATTCGCGGATATTTTTGCGGAACTGGATGCGGATTTCTTCTGTCTGCAGGAGACCAAACTGCAGGAGGGGCAGATCGACCTGGAATTTCCCGGCTATAAGTCGTATTGGAACTATGCCGACAAGAAGGGATATTCGGGAACTGCCATCTATACCAGACACGAACCGGTATCGGTAAATTACGGCATCGGGATAGATGAGCACGACCACGAAGGCCGTGTGGTGACTCTGGAAATGGAAGATTTCTATCTTGTCTGCGTATATACTCCTAATTCGCAGGACGGCCTCAAGAGGCTGGATTACAGGATGAAATGGGAGAATGACTTCAGAGCATACCTGTGTGGGCTGGCCTCAAAGGAATATGTGGCCGGGGACGGAAAAATGAAGACCAAGGGAGTGATCGTCTGCGGCGACCTCAACGTTGCGCATAAGGAGATCGACCTGAAGAATCCTAAGACCAACCGTATGAACGCCGGATTCACTGATGAGGAACGCGCACAGTTCACCAACCTTCTGGAAGCCGGATTCATAGACACCTTCAGACACTTCTACCCCGACCAGACTGATATATATTCCTGGTGGTCATACCGGTTCCAGGCACGTCAGAAGAATGCCGGGTGGCGTATCGACTATTTCGTAGTCAGCGAAAATCTGCGCGACAGACTTGAAGGAGCAAAGATCCACACCGAGATTTTCGGTTCGGACCATTGCCCGGTGGAACTTCTGCTGAAGCGCTAGAGCCAGCAGAGGGTAAATCACTACAGATCAAAGGATTACGCAGTTTACGTGCAGGGCAAAGGGGAGCACGCAGTCATCGTAAGTAATTGTGGTACAACACAATACGGACAGACAAAGTAAATCAATAATGGGACACCGAAGATATCGATGTCCCATTATTGAACCATAACCCTATTATTAACAACTAAACTAACCTTGACTTAGGATTTTGCAAAGCGCGTGCCAAAGTTGAGTTTTCTTTTGGAAAATTGTCAATAACCGTGTTTTTCGAGCCAAGCCAGGGCATACGAACAAGTAGCCTTGCAGCCAAGGCCCTCACGGTCGGCATAACTGTATGCTTCCTTCACCAGTTCGCTTGCGATCCCACGCCCCTTGAGCGGTGCTGGAACGAAGGTATGGATCACAACAAGAGCCCCTTCACGGACAACATATTCGACAAATGCGGTGTGTCCATCAATGTAAGCCTCGAAGCGGTTGGCTTCCTTGAGATGATTAATTTTCATAAGCACTTTTTGCAGACAGAAGATTCAAAACAGATGCCATCATTTATTTCTTGAGAGCCTCGTATGCGTATGAACCTGCTCCGAAAAGAATCTGGGTGATGGCCTGCGATGTGTGGGAGATAGTCGCATAGATGATTCCCATTTCCATAGGAATGCCATAGATACCGGAGAGTGCCAGGCTGATTATGAAATGGAACGCCCCGATACCTCCTGGAACCGGCACAGCAAAGCCGAGTCCGCCTACGAGTGAAAGGAAGAGAGCGTCAATCAAGTTAAGTCCTTCCAGAAAAGGAGCAGCCCACATTGTGCTGGCCGCCATAAGCCAATAGGTCAGCCATACCAGGGCAGTATATGCAAAGAACAGCCATTTCTTCTCCATCTTCAGGCAACTTGCGAAACCCTGCAATATGCCTTGGAATACGCCCCAGACCTTCCTGCAGAAGACATTTGTATCACGGAAATGCCATAACGCATAGAGAGCGGCGATGCCGGATACTGCAAGAGCGGCCACAATCCACCATAGGCTGAAATCCAGTCTTGCGGCCATCGGATTCCATATCTGCTCAATGAAGAAACTTCCGAAACGGTTAAATCCCCCCACAATGACAACAGCCAGAAGGAGGAGCATAACAAGGAGTTCCCAACTGCGTTCAAGCACTACCGTACCCAAGACCTTGTCGTATGAAGCCTTCTTGCGCTCCGGATTTGCCGGGTCAGCAGGCTGCGACCTTCGCGTGATGACTCCGCAACGTACGAATTCCCCTATACGAGGAAACACAAAATTGGATATATTACCGATGTTTACGCCATTGAAGGACGTGACGCGGCTGATGCTGTCATCAATAGGAAGAAGCAGTCTGCGCCAGCGAAGTCCTCTGAGCCAGAATGCAAAGGCTCCTGCAGCCATCGACAGGATTATATAACCCCATCGGCAGTCTCTGAGCCCTTCGACAAAATCAGCCCATTCCACCTCTCTGAACGAGAAATAAAGGAGAACTGCTGCCAAGGCGGCCGAAAGAGCGTATTTCAATATTTTCGATAACTTTTCCTTCATATATTCAATGGGTATGGAAGATTGGCGGCAAAGTTATCCAATTATTTGCTAACTTTGTCCGGTTTACAACTAAAATGAGCATTTATGGCATCAATATTAGGAATAGGCAACGCACTGACAGACATTCTGGCTGTTCTGCCTGACGATAAGTTTCTCAAGGAGTTCCATCTCCCAAGAGGCAGTATGCAGCACGTGGATATGGAAACCGGTGATAAGATATGGCAGACTCTCAAGCCGATGGGCGTACAACTCGTGGCAGGAGGCTCGGCTGCCAACACCATCACAGGCACTGCAATATTCGGGATGGATTCAGGCTTCATCGGCAAAGTGGGCGATGACGACCTGGGACACCTGTTCAAGAGCGACCAGGAGCAGTACGGCATAAAGTCGATGCTTCTCAAGGGAGTACATTCATCCGGAAGGGCTATGGTGTTCATCACCGCTCCTAATGCCGAAAGGACTTTCGCTGTGTATCTCGGTGCAGCACTCGAACTCGTACCGGAAGACCTGAAACTCGAGTATTTCGAAGGATACGACTATTTCCACATCGAGGGATATCTTGTTCAGAATCAGGCTACTATCCGACGTGCCGTGGAACTCGCAAAGGATGCAGGGTGCATAATATCGCTCGATATGGCTTCCTACAACGTTGTGGAATCCAACAATGCCTTCCTGCACGATCTCGTTGAAAAATACGTGGACATCGTGTTTGCGAATGAAACTGAAGCCAAGGCATTCACCAAAATGGAACCACGCGAGGCTCTGGACGAGATTGCAAAAGTGTGCAAGATCGCCGTGGTGAAGGTAGGCAAGGACGGTTCTATGGTCAAGAGCGGAGATGAATATCATTTCATAGAAGCCTGGCCAGCGACACCGGTCGATGCAACCGGTGCCGGAGACACATACGCAGCCGGATTCCTATATGCACATTCTCTCGGTATGCCTTTGAAGGTGTGCGGAGAAATCGGATCGATAATCGCTGCAAAAGTGGTGGAGATCGTAGGTACGAAGATTGACATTCCACGCTGGAAGGCGGCTAAAAAGGAGATACGCGAACTCATCGCAGCCAACACCCCAGAATAAAGCAATATGTTCGAAAGCATTCTGAAAATATTCCGTAAAAAAAGACTGGCCAGATTTGCAAGCAATGTGCAGACCAGCCTGCTGCCGCTGTCGGCGATTTCCTCTGTCAATGTGGTAATTGACGTAGAAGAGCCTGATTTCGACAAACTTAAGGACGACATCCTTTCCTGGGGCAGACAGGTCGGGCTGAAAGTGAATATCTATTTCTTCGACTTCAGGAAGATCGGGAAAGACGAACTCCTGCTGACCAGCATACAGACGACCATAATAAGAAAGGAACTCGACTGGATCGGTATGCCTAGCATCAGCAAGATAGGTAATTTGCTTTATGAACCGAGCGACCTCTTCATCTCTATGGTTGACAACGGTGACTTTCCGATCGAATTCGTGAGTAAATGCGCAAAGGCCAGATTCAAGATCGGCAGGCGGGCATTCAAAGGACACGCTTACGATATGATAATATCCGGCACCCCGACAGAAGACCTGCATTCAGACGCAAGACATATTTTTGCTGCAACAAAAGAATTTCTGACAAAGATAAGATAGGGTGAAGGGATAAGTTGAGTAACGTAGAATTTAAGGTATAAGGTTAGAAAACTTGGAGCGAAGCGATAGTAAGTCCTCCTCCCGAGGAGGAGGATTTAGGAGGAGGGTAACGTTGAGATATTTTCATATTCAGGCATCGCCCTCGAAAGTTGGGATAAGTTGAGTAACGTAGAATTTAAGGTATAAGGTTAGAAAACTTGGAGCGAAGCGATAGCAAGTCCTTCTCCCGAGGAGGAGGATTTAGGAGGAGGGTAACGTTGAAATATTTTCATATTCAGGCATCGCCCTCGAAAGTTGGGATAAGTTGAGTAACGTAGAATTTAAGGTATAAGGTTAGAAAATATGAAAGGATTTCTCAAAAATATAACAGTCACCATCAAAGGAGCCTGTATGGGTGCGGCTGACGTCATTCCAGGAGTATCCGGAGGCACAATCGCCTTCATTATGGGCATTTATGACGAATTTGTAGGTTCACTGGCATCAATAAACAGTGAAGCGATAAGGATGCTGCTCAAAGGGCAGTTCAAAGCCTTCTGGAAACATATAAACGGTTCGTTCCTGCTCTCACTGGTCATCGGAATCGGCATCAGCGTCGTTTCCCTCGCAGGCCTGATGCAGATGCTGCTGAGCGACTTCCCGATCCAGACCTGGGCGTTCTTCTTCGGACTCATCGTAGCATCTTCGATATTCATTCTCCGCGGCATATCCGGCTGGGCACTGCGCGAAGTCCTGCTTCTGGTGCTGGGCATCATTCTCGGAATCGTAATCTGCACATTGTCGCCGACTCAGACCCCTGACGGCCTCTGGTTCATATTCCTCAGCGGAGCCCTCGCCATCTGCGCTATGATCCTCCCTGGCATCTCAGGCAGTTTCATCCTTCTGATTCTGGGGAAATACCAATATATTATGGGATGCATCTCCGACCTGGTTTCAGGCGTTAATTTCGCTCAGAACTTTCTGATTCTCTGCATCTTCGGCATCGGAGCCATCGTGGGCATACTGGGATTCTCGAAATTCCTGCACTGGCTGCTTGCACGCTGGCAGAAAGAGACAATGATCGTCCTTGCCGGCTTCATCATCGGATCACTGGTGAAAGTGTGGCCTTGGAACAATATGGAAGCCATCGTCACATCCCAGTTTCCAAACGTCGCATCGCTCTCGGAAAGCCTTGGCGGGACTCTTCCGGCAGAAATCGTAGCACAATATGCAGAACATATAAATCCGCATACCACCAGTGCCTTCGCATTTGCCCTGATAGGATTCTTCCTGGTAACGGGCATCGAACTCGCCGGAAAGAAGATCGCAAACAAAAAATCGGCATAATCATTGAAAAGCAGTCTGTAAACGAACTCAAACAGACTGCTTTATGAAACGATTCAACTGCAGCTGCACCGCCATCCTTTCCCTTATGGCTGCAGCATTCCTCTGCACTTCCTGCATCTATGACCGCCCGGCAGGAGACAACTTCTACCGCACACTCTGGATCTCCTCCGAATCCCCATTCGATGGCCTCACAATAGAATTCCTATGCGGCGGAGCAATATCCGCCCAAGCCCACAACGCCGCCGGCTCATTCGGCACCTACTCCCCCGACGGCTCCACAGCCTACTTCACCGGCCTCCACCTTATCCTCGACCAAGGCACTGTTCTGATCGAAGAAGCCCACCGTACCGATGACGACCAGATGCTGATATCCTGGCACTTCGAAGGATCCCCCGACTCATCCTCAACGAAAATGCTCCGCCTCTCGGACTACCCGGAATAACTATCAAAAGGAAGGCTCCCTTTCTTTCGGATGAACTATAAGAGCACCTTGTGCTGGCGAAAACTCGTAACTCCTCCATAAAAGCCCTAAATTTACGGACAAGTCAGCATTACCGAAGTACACCGTCCGTGATATTACTGCTTCTACGGACGCACCAGCCCAAGCCGCCAGAAAAGGAGAAAAATAATTTTTATTTGCCAATTCCAAGAAATTGACTTATATTTGCAGCCACTTTCCGCGTCAGCCCATCTGACCACGAAAGAAAACACGGATCGGTTCGGTAGCTCAGTTGGATAGAGCAACAGCCTTCTAAGCTGTGGGTCTTGGGTTCGAATCCCAACCGAATCACACGAATAAGCCTCTCAGATATCTGAGAGGCTTATTTTTTACAACTTGGACAACATTTGGACAACATCTGTCTGGTAAGATTCATTGCAGTAGCATAATGCTGCCATTAATCTTTTGCCACTCCTATAGCATTCTTGAATTTACATTAAATGTTATGAATCGTCCTTAGATCTTATTTGCCTGTGCAAACAGATCTTTACACAGTTTTAGATTTTTATTAGACAATCATATTATGCTTTCCTTCAATATTTACTTAACGCATCAGCAGCCCATTTAAGATACTGCGCTGCCTTTTCATCTGCCTGAGCTGCATATCTCATCTGAGTCTTGTATTTATCCATTGCAGAATCTGCATATCTGGTATATGTCTTTGCACTATCAATCTTACCCTTCTTTGTATAATAAGCGGCTTCTCTCTGATAGCCTTCTGCCTTCTTCAGATAATATTCCGCCTCGCGACGGTATCCATCTGCCTTTTTCTGATAGTATTCTGCTTCCCTTGTGTAACTTTCTGCCCTTTTCCGGTAATAGTCATCCTGTGCTGAAGCAGAATACACACTGAATAGAAGTAGAAACAATATTGTCCAATATTCTCTCATTGTAAATAATCATTGGCTAATTGCACATTATTTGAAAGCAAAAGGAATTTGTTTGTATAAATTATTGTAAAATATTCCCTTTTCTTTACGAAACACGACGTAATCTTTTGATTTCAAATAATCACTATGGACATAGAATGACTTCTGCTTAAAATCAGAGACCCATCCTTCACCGGTATAGATAGCAATATGACCATACTTTCTGTTTCCTGTAGGCATGAAGACAACCACATCTCCCGGCTTATATGGACTCTCTACGACAGAATATCCCAAGATTGGTAAAAAATCTTTGTAAAGGTATGCACAAGATGGCTTAACAACGATACGAATTCCAGCATCTTGCAGAGCCTCTCTCACATACTTAGCACATAAGGAGTGAGATTTATTTTCAGCATTATCCACAGCAGACTCTACTGCCAGTACTGGATCATAACAACCAAAACCTCCGACGACCATCAATATATTGACAATTACAATCAGTATACAGATAGCGTACATTATTCCTTTATTCATTATGAATATTTTTATCACTGATATATTGTAAATCTCTTTTCATAAAGAAGTTTACCTTTATGCCAAACTTCAATTCGGTAAGATCCATTACGCCAATGACCTTTTGACTTTCCTCCCCATCCGCTTAAATATACAGTTTGTTTTTTATATTTTGATAATGTTTCCTCATCTTTATATGAATATCCAGACGGAGATGTGCCAGGTGTAGAAGATGTAGAAAGGCCATTGGGAGTAAAGAACTTAATGTAAAAATCGACATTACCTTCAACTAAACTATACACTTCTATACGAGGATATATATATGTGGTATTTTTACTATATATAGTATCCCCATAATCACCATCACCTGTCTTTAGTACCATACTAGATATATATACAGGTATCTGTTGAGCCACGTTATCTAAAACAGACTTTGCCTCCGCCAATTCGGTTTGAATGACTTCTTTTTCTGTTTTAATAGTCCGAAGTTCTCTATCTTTCCTATTAATTATCTCCTCTTGAGTCGTTATAGCTTGATTCTTATTGGCAACCACAACATTTAAAGAATCTATAGAAAGATCTTTGCTCCTGATAACACCTCGCAATTGGTTTACATTCTGATTAAAAGAAACAATAGCAATCAATCCGATAGCAACCAACAAGGACAATATAATCACCCATTTATATTGTTTCTTTTGGCGTTTTAGCGCTTCTATTTCTACCTCCAGTCCATTCTTTTGAACCAACAACTGTTCTTTCTCAGAATTAAGTCTAAGTACGGTTTGAGAGAAACTTGATGGTAAAGTATTTTCCATCGTGACAACCACATTGTGATAATGTCTCAATGCTTCTGTTATCTTCGCGTTATCATCATCATTGAAAGCAAGAGCAATCTTGCTAGTCAAAGGAACTGACAAATCTTCTGGTGGAAGTTGCTCCCAAAATAACGGGCGTCTTTCCAAATCATCCTTTATATCTCTGAAAATATTGTCTATTTCAGCTGCTTCAGTTGCAAAACTGACAACATTCTTACGAATCTGTCCTTGCTTATCATAATTAAACAATACACCTTTATTGGCTGACGCTTCTAACGTCTTCTGCAGGTATTCGTACAGCCATTTGAGATTGAGACATACCTCACCACAAACAACACTTAATCCGTAAATAGAAGACGCATTCTTCTTATAGAAATATGAATAATACATCAGATTGCCATCGCGATGAATGGCAATCTGATGAGTGTCCTTGCAGTCAATACAGCACTGCTTTATGAATGCTTCCGAATGATCAGATGTATATTGCTGATAGTTACCGGAAACATAACTGAAAATATAGCTTTTTAGTATCACTATTCCTTGAAATATATTGCTTGATCGTACTGCGAAATTTCATGAGAGTATCCCAAAGCCTGCATTACAGGAAGACCGATAAGAATATCAGTACCAACATTATCATCAATAACGGCTGGGACATCATTAATCGTATGCTCAACTCCGTCTTCATCCATAAATGAAATAGACTTGAGTTTGTAAACATCGTATTCACTTGTCTCCCCATTAGCGACTGTGATAGGAAGACTTGAGTGATAATCACTCTCAGAGAGCGTACCAGCCTTAACCAAAGCTGTTGCTTCCAATGTAGATATCTTCAACGGCACACTACAACCAGAATCCCAAGTTCCTTCGAACTGCGGTCCTCCATTCAAACGAATACGAACAATTATAGAACTATTCTTCTCCTGATATGGAATAGCAAAAGAAAAATTACGTTTGCTTGATTCATCCGGAAATTTTGACGGACGATAGACTTTATTATTTCCGCAAGAGCAAAGTATCAACAATGCAATGCTTATGTAAATAAGTTTCTTCATTGTTTTATAAATTATTGAATATTTAAGACATAACTCTGCTGTTTTGTTGGATCTTTTTTGTCGCCATAAGTAATTATGACTGGACCTGAAGCATTTTCATTTACTGTGACATTAACGTCTTTCAGATTTGACTCATTTCCAGTACAATTAACATATGTCCAACCCACATTTGTACCAAAAATTGGATTGGTTACAGAAACTGCTAATTTTTGACTTCTTAAAACTGATGATCCATTAATCAATTCTTCATTGGTTGCTTTATCTCTAATAATTACGCCATAATCAGCACCAGAATTTACATTAATATCGCCCTCCTGAGTCACCTTCAATTGTTTTTCTTGAGTTCCTGCATTTAGCGTGAATCTCGTATTTCGTTCTAATCCATTATTGGCAGAGACAACAATTTGAAAACTAGTCTTATCAATCTTTTCAAATGATATCCAGTCCTGAGGTTGTTCTGGAAGAGTCCAATCAATATCTGATGTTACTATTACAGTGCGAGTTCCTCCTGTAGCGCTAAAAGAAATATCATCTGGCGACACCACGAAATTGGTTATACCTTGTGCTACTTTCTTATCGTTACTTCCTACGACTTCTTTATTCTCGCCCGTCTCTTTTTCTTCAGGAAGTGGCGAGAGATAGCGAAAAAAGCCAAAATTTGCTAAAGCAGTGAATAAGGTAAGTACAAAAATCAAAATAAGCAGACACCACTTCAACATATCCTGCCAGCCTTTAGACTGACTCTGTGATCTCTTATTCTGAAAATCTGCAACAGCTTTGCCTACCTTTGCATATTTATCTAATTCTTTACGAACAACATCAATACTAGCCTCATAATTTTCATTCTCCCTCTGCAAAGTATTGATTTCGATATCCTTCTGCCTAACTTGAGAATTCAATTCCTCTATTTCATCACGTTCTTTAGATTTCTGTGAACGCTTCGCCTCAATATGCTTAGTTTCGATTTCAGCTTTTTCTGTTTGCAATCTTTGTACTTGAGTACGTAGTGTGTTTATGGTCACAGATGCGGACTCATACTCCTCAGAAATATACAATCTTCCTACTTCAGTCAAGGCCTTCAGTGCAGAAGTTGAGTTACAAACATCAAGACTAACTTTGTACCCATGCCAAGAATCATAATCCGCTGCTGATACATTAGGACTTATGGACTTCCCTTCTCCGGAGACCAACTTGTCAAAAACATCTTCAACTTTCTTCAGAAAAGCAGCGAGATAATCCTTCTGTTCGCTGAACTGTGAAATCACATACTGACATCCGTTGTTTTCAATTTCCTTAAGGATTTTACCATTTTTGAAAATAGTATCATAAGCTGAATTAAGCATATTATATATGGACTCCGGATAAATATAGACTCCCTTACACAAAATAGAGATTGCAAAGTACTGTCCTTCTCTTCCATTAGCTCCAAAACATGCATTATTCACAAAGGAATATACACTATAAATACCCTGTGAACTATGGTACAAATCCACAAACATAGCCTTCCTAGCAGCCGACTCCTTCTGTCGAAGTGTACGTCCCTGAAAGTACTTGACCGCTATATCGTTACATATTAGTTCCGGAGCACCGGCAGGGACAAATGCACTTTGGCCTACCGATGATCCATGTATAAATACAAATCTTTCCATATTTACCAGAGTTGCTTTGTTATTTCCTTCCAAAGTGCAGCAGGATATGCTGGACCAGATGCCGTATAACTACCATCATCTGGATACGACCCAGTGCAGAATGGCAAGAACGAGTAATTCTCGACATCCCAGAACAAGAACTTTTTCTTAAAGAAAAGATGAGGATAATTCTGCTGAGCATCTTCGATCACAGCCTTTGGGTTTGAACAACCATTTGAGTTTGCCCATAAACCCTGACGAGGAATATCCACCTTATTGTACAACAAGATTACTCTACTTGGATGGTGAAGCACAAAACGATTATAAAGTTTTGTCATCTTCTTCTCATACTTATCCCTTAAACTTGGATTATTTCTAAATGATGTAGCAGAATCAAGATCAAGGAGCATAATATAAATTACCTTGCGCGGCTTGTCAGATGAAATCTGAGCAACTTTCTCCAAATAGCCCTTAAACTGAATATTTGGTTCTTGTGCAGCGTTATTGAGACTAAAGAAGTCCTCACCAGGAGCCTCCAAGAAATGAGCTACTACGTTACCCCCATTGTCTATGATATCGGCCATCAGATAATCGACTGTATTAGGCATACGTGTATCTGGATCACCAATAATACTATCAAAGTATGCACAATCTTCTTGATATTTTGCAGTATTCAACAATGTTGTATTTGCCGCTATAGTATATCCAAGACCTGACTGATAAAGATAACTTGCCAGACTCTTCAATACCATACTTTTACCGCTGGCAGGAGGTCCGCACAACACAATAAATGGTGCCATATCGCCAGGAATTTGAGGCTGAGCCCTAACAGGCGACTGTGGTGATGACGGAGTACTTGGAGACTGCGGTTCAGGTTGCTGCACATTGTCAGTCTGATTTTCATCTACATTGAAATCGAATTCAGTTGAGTTGTCAATAGTTCCCATATTATAACATTTTTGATTAGACTTTACTACTATCTGGCCAATATTCTTAATATAAATGCCACGAGATCGACTATCAATGCAAACAATATCCAGCCAAACAGTTTCATGTCATTTGGTAATCTTCCATGCATCATATCATCCCAAACATTGAAAGTGCTAAACATTCTGGCTGATGGATAATTTCTGTAGCGATACTTTCCCTTTTCAATATCCTCTTCATTATCGGTCTTACTAACTTTCATGGAACGTTCAAGTTCAAGTTGAGCATTCTGATTCAACCTATCGTAAACATTTCCTTTTAATTGAAGTTTTGAAAACTGATAGTAAACATCAGGAGTTGCAATCTCTGTTATTTGTGGAATATCTACAACATAAAGGCTATCCTTTATAAAGCGTCTGATAAGATCTAGATCCTTAGTTTGAGGAATCTTCATCTTATAATAATTACGAATTACGTTTTCCCTCCGTAGAAGTCTTTCTACAACCCTCAAAGAATATTTTTCTTTCAGAGCATTTACTTCTCTTGCTCCTGTTTTGCCTCGATCTCCTCTATCCTTATCATCGTCAAAAATCGAATTTTTATATGAGTATTGGTCGTTAAACTTACCTCCACTACTTGCGAAATAATCTTCAATATCTTTAAGATAGCCTATAGCACGGTCACCAAAGCCATAACGTATAGAAGACTCACATTCCCTCTTGAACTCGTCCATAAGATTTTGAACTGAAGCCTCACAAAGGGCAATGTCAGCCGCTTCCTTGTCCTTGATACTGTCCATATTGTCTTGTACGGTTTCCTCGACATAGTTTTTATATATTCCGAGTTCTGTACTAACTACCTTCAAGCCTTCATTACTCATAAGCATATAATGCACATTGGTAGCGAAACTTACTCCCCAAAAAAGAATAAAGCCAATCAATCCTAATGCAAACTTAGATTTACTAGGATTAAAACTGTTCTGCATTTCGCCAATAACTACACTCAAGCAATATCCAGCAATCAGAGCAACAATAAAAACAAAAATAAATACCATCCAAACTTGAGTCATTTCAAATGACATAGCAACTGATTTTGCCGTCATATATGCACTATAACCGGCAAATAAACAATAACCTACCCAGCAGGCTATTTTCATAATAATACTTGTTTTGTTCATATGTGTTAGAATTATTAAATTGATTGCAGTATAAAGGCGAAACCAATCTCTCTATCTATTTCTCGAAGTCTCCCCGATTCGAACAGGTACAAAAAAAGACGTGGGAGTCTGTACTCTTGCTTACCCTGCTATCAGGCCTTGGCTGCCTTCACTAAGGATAAGCAACGCAGCTAGCCCACGTCAGGGATGATATACAGAATTCCACGCCAAAAGCGCAGTGACTGAATCGTCATCACCGATATGGACGTTCCCGTTGCCGTATCTTCTTAGTGAAATCTAACCGCCAAGTTTGATAGCAGAAGATAAACGTCAAGTAACGTCTTCGTATGTATTTATGCCCACCCAACCCATATCGGGCTAGCTAAGCGATGACAAATATAAAAATAATTCCGAATACATTGGTATCTGATTGTAACAAATTATTGTTTTTCATTTTATGACCAGCCATAGTATCATATTCAGAACGGATATCAGAATCATCATTATAAATGTTATACGGAAGTAGTTATATGTATTATTATCTACATCTAATAGTTTTGTAATGATTGTATCAACTTGTTTGTTCATTTCATTATGATGGCTATCAGCCTTCTTATCAATATGTCCTTGCTGTCTTTTGATTTCATTGAATTCATTACTAAACTCCTCCAAACGATGGTAAATATCGTTTGTAATGATAAATGTTCTGGAGATACAAGTATCTCTCGAATATGCCCCCTGCTTAGACTTCAAAAGTGGTGTATCTTTTATTTCCACTGGTCCGTTTAACTGTCCCTCTATCTTCCGTAATCTTGTGGAGATCGTTCCAACTTCCTTCGACAGATCATCAATAGTGGATAAATGTTCATATATGCCTTCCAGAGCTTGGAGTTCTGTGAGTGAGTTATTTTGCTTTGCCATAATTATTTGCGATTTATGTGTTTATAATCTTATAATTCTATAGTCTTGGGCCTCGCTTCTTACGAGGTGCGAAGTCTTCTTCCTCGGATTTCTTTTCCTGGCCGGAGGCTATGAGACCGATGGCGAGGTCAGCTGCGAGCATTGAGAGGTCGGTGGTCAGGGAGTGGTCCTGGTCGTTTGAACGGGATTCGTAGGCAGAATGGTCTTGAGCTTGGCCGCCAGCGTCGATGTTCACGCCGCCGGTGAGGACTTTGTCGATCTTGGAGAAACTGAGGTTTCTGTCCAGGGAGGAGCCTTTGAAGGTCGTGCTGTCTCGGGTGAAGGATATGCCTTGTGGGATGCGAGTGCCGCTTCTGAATTTGATTTCGGCTCTGATGTTACAGGTCTTCAGGTTATTGGCGAAGTCTTTCCAACTATGGGAGCTCTTCAGGGCTGACCTGACATCATTGGCCATTTCGTATCTTGTCCGTTCATTGGGGCGGAGTCGCTCTGTCCTTGTCTGGGATTTGCCTTTTCCGAAGGTCAGACCGTATTTCTGCTTCAGTTCCTTGCAGACGCGCACATTCCGCTTCAGCCAATTACTGTCGGAGATGCGTTTGCCGTTGTTGTCCACACGATTGAAGATGAGGTGGCAATGGGGATTGGGAGTATTGTGATGCCGGACTATGACATATTGAGTATCCTTGATTCCCATCTTTTCCATATACTCCTTTACAAGCTGCACCATAAAATCATTGGTCAGGCGCGGTTTGTCTTCAGGTTTGAAACTGATGGCTATGTGGCCGACTGGTTTGCTGACTCTTGGGTTCAGCTGGGATTGGATTTCGAAGCACTTGGCGGCAATCTTCGGGTCGTCGGGGATGATGCCGTCGTGGGAGATTACTTCTGCCTGGTCCTTGCCGTAGGCGTATGCGGTGCAGCCTCCGAAAGAGGCTCCGGTTACTATTTTTGCTATCATTGTTTGCTGGTTTTATGGATTAAACTATGTGCGAGGGATGCCCGATCGAGTCGGGCATGACGATCCGTCGGGCATCCGAGTGGATCATTTTTGTCTTTTCATCTCTTTGTGGAGGTGAGTGATGAGGTTCAGGACTTGGGGAAGGAGGTCGGACAGGGCACCTTCGGTTGATTGGAGGCCTTGCGCGTGGGCAAGTCTCGTGAGCTGGTTCAGGTTGTTGCACAGGCCCGACAGATTGCGGAAGGCGGCGTTATGTTCCTGGATGAAGTTCTGCACGACCTCGGCATTGACGGATGCCTCCCGGACATATTCGGTCAGTGTACGGAATCCCGCCGTCCTCGCCCTATGGCGGACGATGTCATATTGCAGGGCGCTGTATCTTACGGTCACGGCCCGGCTCTTCTTCTGCACCCTGCTCGCTCTCGGGCGACCGCCTTTGTTCTTTTGTTTCATTGTTCGCGTATAAATGTGTATGTGTGCATTTGTGTCAATGTGCCAATGCGTAAATGTGTATTTGTGTAAATGCACATATCAAAGATTCCTCGACTCGCTTCGCTCGCTCGGAATGACACTGTCGCTTGAGCAAAAGCGAAAGAATGACAGATGGAGATGCCCGATCAGGTCGGGCATGACGGCTTTATATCTTTGCCACCGGCAAAGCGAGGCGACCAGCGGGAGGTTTTCAGCATCTGAAAACACAACCTCGCTAACCTCACTTTCGTTCGGTATGGGGCCGTCTGTCCTGTCGTTTCCGTCAGTATATTTTCACCGTTCAGACTTACGGATCAGACCATACTTCCCCCTCTCATTCCCGTGAGCCTTTGAACCTTTGGGCCTTTTGAAAGGCTCATAGGCTCAAAAACTCATAGTCTTTTCCGATAGACTCCGTGCTTGACTTTGACCGTAAACGGGTCATCATTATCGCCTCGGATATGTCTGGTGATTGTGCTGCGCGATATGCCGATCCGGTCTCCGACCTGAATTGCCTGCTGCTTTGTGAATGTCTCCGGCAACTGATCGAGCAGCATAACGATCCGCGATCCTTCGGCATTCCCTCCATATTGGATGCTTTCATAGACATCGACTGCGGTCTTGTAGAAATAATCCGCAAGCCTTATCGCCTTTGCGACAGTCATACTGTCTATCACAGGTGAAACAGGAATATCCTTCGAGTTCTCTCTTATGGAATGGATCAGCAGGCAGAACCGCAGTGCATAATCCTGTATCTTTCGGAATATGGCGATCTGATATTCTTCTCCAGCCTCTGCCAGTTCATCTTCCTTGAGATTCTGCCAAGTCCTGATGATGTCCCAGGCGAGAGGGTTGAAAGTG
>JAGAIM010000191.1 GCA_017626555.1 Bacteroidales bacterium | reverse complement strand
CTGTCGAAATACGCATCAGGAACCGCAAGGAAAGCATAAAGGCAAAAGCTCCGCTATCTACCAGAATGAAGGCATTCGGAGAGAAGATGCAGGCAAAGTGGTATGTCTTCCGTGCTCAGTGCAAGTACTGGTGGCTTTCCCAGAAGAAATGGCAGAAAGCCTTATGGATTGCCCTGTTAGTATTGTGGCTTGGACTGCTGTTCTCATCAATCGGAAGAAAAACTGAAGTGAAAGTGTCTTCTGATCAGGTCCAGACTGCATATCTGATGCAATAATTACAACTTCCGGTTTACCGGAGCATCAGAGTTTACTTCATTAACATTAAAACGGTTCGTGCTTTATGATAATCAGTATACTTACCTTTCTCCTCGTGATTGCACTGCATCTGTTCCCGAGAAGGATCCGGGAGAAAGTCATATATAGATTGAAGAGGTTCTTTGCTAAGCTTCGTGGTTCGGCAAGAGGCAGAAGATATAGCGAGATTCTATAAATATACGATATTCATAGTTAGTTTTTGTGTAGTGTCCGGATCGATGAGAATCGATTTCGGGCATTTTATTTACGATCCGTATCAGATAAGCATCCTGACCTTCTTCCTGTAATCTGCATATCCTGGCTTGTTTGCCAGCTGACGCTTCTCCATCATCGGTATGCTGATGAATACGAAGAGGCAGGTATTGGCCAATGCTCCGACTGCCGGCAACAGTACTACTCCCAGTGAGTATTCAGATAACCCAATGGTAAGATAAAGAATATATATCCCCCACCACATCAGGATCTCACCCAGATAGTTCGGATGACGTGACCTGTTCCACAATCCTACAGTACACACTTCTCCTCTATGGTCTCTCCTGAATCTGTGGGCCTGAGTATCTGATATGAGCTGCAAGGTTGCTGCAGAGATGCACACGAAGAACCCGAGCCATGTCCAGATGCTGGCCTGAAGAGGAGATGCTGCCGACATTCCGATAAGCAGGAATCCCGGAATCATTGCAAGGAATACCACGATAGTCGGCATAAGGTTTATGCCAGTGAAGTTCACTATGTGCCACAGACGTGGAAACTTCTCCTTATACATATCATATCTCCAATCCTGCTTGTTCAGGTTCGGAAAAGTATATGCCCAGTTTCCTGTCAGACGGATCGCCCAGTACCATACGGCAACAAGCATCAGAACTACAGGGAGAGAATACGCCCCGCAATAGACAGCATAGCCGGTCAGCATAAGAGGAGGTGCAACGCTCCAATATGGATCGTACACCGATGAATTCCTGAATATGACACCACACAGCCATACGAATACTGTCGCCACGAAGTCAGCCACGAAAAGGCGAAGCAGGACCGCCGTTTCATCAAGTGCAAGAAAAGTCCATACACCCAATGCTGTAGCTATAAGGTATATGATTGTAATGGCTGCAAAGCTCCACGAACGCGATGCCTTCAGGGGTTCAATTGTGTAGAAGTTCTTCATATCATCAACATTATTCTTCCTTCTGCCTTGACGAACATATCAGGGTAACGACAGACCACCGCATACACCTGCTTAGAGGTCACTGGCTGCCCGTCCTTGCGCAAATGTAACCGCTGTCTGTTTATTATATCGGCTATCTGCTCCGTTCGCATTCCCCTGCCGGATGATGCCAGACAGTATACTATGGCTTCCTCAATCTTCATTTGACAAAATTAAGGAAATTTGTAGATTTGCATTATGTTCTAGAACATCAAATTCCTCAAAATAGAACTCGGATATCATAAAAAGATATGGAAACTCATAGCATATTCATATATCAGAAACGCACCGTTTCATACTCT
>JAGAIM010000190.1 GCA_017626555.1 Bacteroidales bacterium | reverse complement strand
GGGGTAACGAGGATCTGAATAACGCATACAACTATAATCTGGATCTCAGATACGAACTCTTCGGATCTGACGGTGACATGCTCAGTGTTACAGGCTACTTCAAATATCTTGAGAGCCCGATCGAACGGATACAGGCACTTAACGGAGGTGCCACGCTGCACTCATTCCGAAATGCGGATAACGGTTTTGCTGCAGGTCTGGAAGTGGAATTCCGCAAGAGGATCGCCAAGGATCTTAATGTCGGAGCGAATGCAAGCTACATGTATACCAATGTGAAGCTTCCGGAAGGAGGAGCATACACTAACAAGGAACGTTCGCTTCAGGGAGCATCTCCAATCCTGATCAATGCAGACATCACATGGTCTCCGAGATTCGGTGATGAGAAGGCCTTGAACATGGTCCTGCTCTACAACATGCAAGGCAGCAGGATACACGCGGTGGGCGTGTCGCAGTTGGGAGACATCAGGCAGGACGCGGTTCATACTCTCAACTTCAATGCAAGCTACCAGTTCAACAGGCACTGGTCTGTAAAGCTGCAGGCAAGCGACCTCTTGGGACAGGATATAGTCTTCAGGCAGGAGGTTCCGCTGACAGGACAGACCGTAGAAGTCGAGCGACACAGATATGGCCAATGCCTTGAGATAGGAGTTACATTCAAACTATAGAAGAAAACATTACAACAACCATTTTAAATCAACATTTTATGAAAAAGAATTATTTCAAATTCAGTTCATTGGCTTTAATAGCCGGAATGTGTGTAATCGCATCATGCGACAACAATGATGATCCGATCGTAAATCCGGATGACAGTTCAACACTGCACGGAGCTGTCACTTCCGACCTGACACTTGAGTCCGGAAAGACTTATACTTTGGATGGGGAGCTGATCGTGAAGGCAGGAGCTACCCTGAATATTGAAGAAGGAGTGACTGTTGTAAGCCTGTATGATGACAAGGTTGACTACATTCTTGTGGAGCAGGGCGCTAAGATGAATGCAGTAGGAACGGCATCCTCACCGATTGTCATGACGTCTCAGAAGGAAGAGCCGGGTGCATGGGGCGGTATCCATATCTGCGGATTTGCACGCACCAATGCGGAAGGCGGCAAGGGCAGTTCGGAGATAGGTGGAGCTACCTATGGCGGAGATAAGGATGACGACAACAGCGGAGTCCTGAAATTTGTACGTGTGGAATACACCGGATATGCCTTTGATGAGGAGCACGAGGCTAACGGCATCACCTTCTATGGTGTAGGAAGCGGTACGACAGTAGAGAACTGCGAGGCATATCATGGTTCGGATGACGGATTCGAGTTCTTCGGCGGCTCCGTCAATGTAAAGAATATGGTAGCGGTCAACTGCTCGGACGACTCCTTTGACTGGACTGAAGGCTGGAACGGAAGGGGAGAGAATCTGGTAGCTTTCCAGGCGCCTGAATCAGTCCTCGGTTATGACTGTGACTGCCTTGTCGAGGCAGACAACAACGAGAATAATTTTGCCGCAACCCCTGTGTCGCATCCTGTACTGAGCAACCTCATTCTTGTAGGAAATGGTGCAGGCAAGCAGGGTATCCGTCTGCGTAGAGGAACCCAGGTGGAGATAACATCAGCCAAAGTTACAGGCAAGGGCAAGCCTCTGGCTGTAGAGAGTGCGGAAACTGAAAATGCCCTTCTCGAGAAGGTATCCAGACTCAGTGGAGTTGCAATCTCAGGAACACTTGACAGTAAGGAAGGCATCTATACCAATGACAAGTTCGTGGCAGATGGAAACACGTCAAATGCAACACTCGGGTATGCGTCCCTTGAGGATATTGCGAAGGAGTGCAGCTGGATGAACGGCTGGACAAGGTAGGATGATATCCTGTATAAAACATATAGGACTGTATTAGTTTCTGTAGTAAGAATCTGGCCAAATTATCCGAGAATCAGGATAAGCACCTGTGCAGTAATGATCCTGAGGAACATCGCGAGAGGATAGACAGTTGTATAGCCGAGCGCCGGAGCATCGTTCCCTGCAGTCTGGTTGGCATAGGCCAATGCGGGCGGATCCGTATATGTTCCGGCAATCATACCCATGAGCGTGAAGTAGTTCATCTTGTACCTGTATCTGGCAACAGGGCCTATGCACAGGATAGGAATGACCGTGATCAGGAAGCCGCAGAGGACGTAGAGAAGTCCGTCGCCTTCGACTACGGTGCTGATGAAGTTGCCTCCCGCCTTTATGCCTACACTGGCAAGGAACAGTGCTAGTCCTATCTCACGGAGCATCAGGTTTGCGCTTACCGTGGTGTATGTCACCAGCTTCATCCTGTAACCGAAACGTGATATCAGTATGGAGATGATGAGAGGACCACCTGCAAGTCCCAGCTTGACAGGAGTGGGCATTCCAGGTATTACGATAGGAAGACTTCCGAAGAGGATTCCTATGAAGATCCCCACAAAGATGGTGAGTATGTTAGGGTGATCCAGATGTTCGTGTGAGTTGCCGAGTCTTGCCGCAAGACGGTCGACGGCATCAGCAGGGCCTACCACCCGTATCCTGTCTCCCACCTGCAGCCTCTGGTCAGGTCTGGCGAGCAGTTCCACGCCCGTACGGTAGATCCTGGTGGCATTGACTCCGAATTTTCCGCTCAGGCTCAGCTGCGAGAGGGTCTTTCCGTTCACATCCTCTTCGGTGACCAGTATCCTCTTGGACACGAGAGGGGAGTGGCCTGCCTCGAATTCCTTGTCCGCTTCAACCTGACGGCCGATGAAGGTTATGATGGCATCAGCCTCATCGCTGGCGCATACGATCAGAAGATGGTCTCCCTGATGCAGCACTGTGTCCCTGTTAGGAAGGCTTTCTGTGCCGTCGTGAAGTATCCT
>JAGAIM010000189.1 GCA_017626555.1 Bacteroidales bacterium | reverse complement strand
GGCTTGTTAAGCTGCAATATCCATTCGTGGAATGTTTCAATAATGTCATTGAATAGAACTTCTAGTTTGTTGTTTACTTCAATCTCTGCATCATTCCATGTCCTGTCGCAATGCTCAGAAAATAAATCTGGACGGTTTTCGTATGCAACTTCTCCCGCAACCGAATAGATATTTAATTCACCTAAATTGTTTTCAAAGTCACTCCACCATTCTACATCGCAATCTATAAATGTTTCATTTATCTCACTTAGCAACCCTGGATGATAATCAGCGAGATATTCATAGAAGGATCTATATGAACTATTGATTCGATGGTGTAGGTCAAATCCATTTCCAATTATGTAGAGATGTTTCATTTTAATTGATAGGTATAGATGTTGCTAATGATGTTGCTGAAGATGCAAGAGATGTTGATGCTCTTCTATGTGTAGAAACATGAAATTGTTTTGGATATTATAAAATATTTGTATCTTTGCATCAGAGTTCATCTCTCATTTGAGAGAAGGAAATCGAAGGACGCAAGCCATTGATGCTATGCGTCCTTTGCCTTTTATATGGTTTAGCGAACCCGACATCCTTATTTTAGATCATTCAATTTCCTTTTGTACTTCTTGACCATTTTGTCACGTGCAGCATCTTTACCCTGAAGATGATAGGCTGTCAGCAGGAAGTATTCGTTCTTGTGGTTCAGAGGCTCCAGGACTATTACATACTTTTCATCCTTGTCGTAGATATAAGTCCTTACTCCTTCCGGTTCTTTAACGCTGAACACAAGCATATTGTCCTTTTTGTTTTCTTCGACATGGTATCTTATCCAATGAAGTCGCATTGAACGCCCTCTGTCATACTCACGCTTCTTGGTCGCTTTATCAGTTACAACAGTTGTCAGGTGGGTGAAGAGGCGATCCATTGAGTCCTGGCCGTCGGCAGGAGTTGGATTCAATTTCTTTTGGCGGAATGCAAAATCCGGGTTATTTGTAATATCTCTGTCGAATATCCCACGGAGAGATTTATTACGCTGTTGCTCAGACAGTGCAGCCAACTCCAGCAGTTCGTTATATGTCTTGATTAAATTTAGTGACATAACTGTCTATTCTAAGTCGATGAAAAATATGTTTGATGTGGTATTGGGTTCAGGTATAAGTGAATTACAGTGCTTTTTGATCTTTTCAATAATCTGCACTTTCGCCTGATTATGTTTGAGGTCATCGTTCGCCTCATATGAAAGGGCTCCGGTAATAAAATCCGCAAGCTGCAGTAATGTGCTTTCTTTCGACGACATAGTCTGCACGTTTCGGAATACTCCGTATTTGACATTCAGAATTTCTTTCAGTCGCTGAACCTTGAATGCGCTGAGTGTGTCTTTGATGTCGAGATACACATTGTATGTATATAGCGTGTCCTTCTTTCTTGTCAGCAGACGATAGTACATTTCATAGTAATTGTCATCGTAGTCGTCGCACTGAATTTTAGATTTCTCTACTCCGATTGCTTCATATCTGAGGTCTGTGTCAAAGAAGTAGTCAATGAGATCCAGGTAGAACTGAATCTTTGACATTGAGACATGCGACCATTTGATTTCTGCATAGAAATTATGCTTTTTCTTCAGATCGCTTATTCTTTCAGTATGTCTTTTAACCTGTGGGTAGGCACTGCTGATGGATCCAAGAAACATATATTTCTTGTGGTCGTTTTCAATGTGGCAACTTTCGTCACAGTAGATGTTGAATGTTTTATTCATATTCTCATCTTTATTTTTAACAAAGGTAATCATATTTTTCTTTCGCAGTTCAGTTTGTAGCCTATACCCCTGACGCTTTCGATCTCGACGGTCGGATCACCCTTGAAGTGGTTGCGCAGGCGGGTGATATAGACATTGAGGCTGCGGAGGTTGAAGTAGTTGTCGTCGCCCCAGAGTTCCTTCAGGAGGGCTGATGAGTTTACTGTCCTGCCGGCATCACGGCATAGCCTGAGCAGGACTTCCGCTTCTCTTGCCGGGAGTATGATCTCACACTGATCCACCTTCAGGACCTTTGTCGTAGGGAAGAATTCATATCGGCCTATCTGATAGACGGTCTCAGAGGTCTCCTGCATCTGGACCCTTCCGGCCAGGGCCTTGATACGCACTATCAGTTCGTCGATGGCAAAGGGCTTCTTCAGGAAGTCGTTGCCTCCGGTCTCGAATCCCTTGACCACATCCTCCGTCGCGGAGAGTGCGGTCAGGAACAGAATCGGAGTGCTGCATCCTTCGTTACGGAGTTTCTTTGCAAGGGAGTATCCGTCGAGATTGGGCATCATTATGTCGCTGACGATGACGTCAAACGACTCTTTCCTGACGGCTTCCAACGCCTGGATGCCGTCGTATGCAAGGCGCACATCGAAATTTCTGTCCGATAGTGTGTCTGACAGAATTTCGGCAAGCATCTGCTCGTCCTCTACTATGAGTATCTTTATATTATTGCTCATTTCCCGGAAGTTTGATGGTTATGGTCGTGCCTTTACCGACACGGCTTCTGATCGATATCGTTCCCTTATGCAGTTCGACAACCTGCTTTGCATAGTACAGTCCAAGACCATATCCTCTGACAGTATGGACATCTCCGGTCGGTACGCGGTAGAACTTCTCGAAGATATGGCCAAGATGTTCTTTCGCAATTCCGCATCCGTTGTCCTCGATCTCTATGGTCACTTCATTGTCTTTATTGAAGACTCTGATGCCTACGACCGGGTCTGCTGAATATTTGACGGCATTGTCTATGACTGTGGC
>JAGAIM010000188.1 GCA_017626555.1 Bacteroidales bacterium | reverse complement strand
TTATTGCACAACATATTAAATAAATCCTTATCTTTGCCTTTGGAATTGAGGGGGCTGCACCGTAGCCTTATGATCGTAAAACCCTCAATAGCCTTCAATGACTTCGCCGGCACAGCGAAGGATGTCACCGCCCGCAATGTCAAGGGTCGCAACATCCTCTCTTCACGTGCCCAGCATTCCAAGATAGTTACGCCCGCTCAGGCGGTCTCAAGAAACCGACTATCCAAGATCTCCCGCACATTCCGACAGCTCTCCGATTCCCAAATTAACCAGTGGGAGGTCTTGGCTGGTCATCTTAAGGGAATATCCACATTCGGCCAGGCAGCAAGCCTGACTGCTCACAATGCATTCGTCCGTATAAACTCCAACCGTGCAATGGTCGGCATGCCTCCGCTTGAAGAGGCTCCGGTGTATTTGGCTGATGTTCCTGAGGTTCTATACGAAGATCTTTGGATTTCTCCTGACATGATCGTGTTTACCGGTCTTGAGGTTCCGTCAGATACTTACAGACTCGTTGTGAAGATGTCTCCAGCTCAGAGTCCTGGAACTTCTTCGGGCTGGAGTAAGACTGTGATCGTGGCTCCGGGTATTGTCGATGACTGGGGCGAGGCGAATATCACAAAGCTTTTCACAGAGACTATCGGTGTGGCTCCGCAGGAAGGACTCAAGTATTATCTGGAATGTTGGTGGCTTGATACCGAAACAGGATTTACGGGAGAAAGCATGTGGATATCTGCAATCTGCAAGGCTGGGTCCACAGCTTATAATCAGGAATACACTCCACGTGCACGTGTAACCTTGAATGAGGTGGCCGACAGTGAAGGATTCGAGAGCTTAGATATTGAACTTTCACACGGCTCTACAATTTTGTCAGTAGATGCGACATACTCAAATAATACAGGAGTTGCTTCTGGTCAATTTGTTCTCAAGAAAACCAACAAGACCCTTCCTGATCTTCGTGCATGGGCTCTTGCAAGATGTTCTAATCCGGATAGGAATTATATGGCAAGACCAAATCTGTTTGCTATCTGGATTCACACATGGCAGAAAGAAACTGAAGGTACATTCGCTCATCGAGGCGGACAGTATGAAAATGAGTTCGTAGAGGTATTCGGCTCAGGACCTTGTATTGAATACTAATGATTGACGACTATGATTACAGCAATAGGAAATAATTTCGGAGCGGGTCAGATCTCGCTGAAAGATTACCAGAATGAGAAACTTGTCGTGCTTAATGGAAAGTTCTCATTCAACAATAAGACTGAAGCATTCCTTTCAGCTTCGGTTCTGGAGATTTATCTGCCGGAACTCTCAATCCCGAAGAGCGGAATGAGCGGATGTTATATAATGTTTGAGTCAGAGGGTAAGTTCTACGGAACGACTCTCAAGACTTGGGTAAAGAACCGTAACACTCTCTGCATTGAAAAGCTGGACTACTGGTCTGATCAGACTGATGAATACACAATCTACCTCCTGAGCTTATATGTGCCAAAAGGTCAGAGGGGTGTGTTTGAGTTGGGAAAGGAGACAAGACTGACTCTGAATAACACGACCTCAAACAACAACTATGGATACCATCAACATTGCTATGTAGATGAGAATTGGTGTACAATCGCCTTGATGACTTCGGCTTACAATAGTGAGATAGATCCGTACGATGACATCGTTGAACTGGGAGGATTTCCGAATGACGTTGATATTGAGCTTCCGTTCATCGGGGACAATAGTAATAGTAGGCAGACGTATGGCGTTGATATGCTTCAGGCGACCATCAAGAATGGCATTCTCACAGTGAAGAATATCGTATTTGGCTGGGGCGGAATGCCAAGAGATAACTTCCTGTATGCGGTATGCATTAGAGATAAATCAGTAGAGTAGTGAATTATGCCAAAGATGTCCCACATAGAAATCACACGTCTGCAGGGCGGTCTTGCAGTGGCGAGTTTCAGCTGCGGAGTCCTGATTGCGATGGTGTGCCTGTTCTGGATTGAACCGCTTGGAGAGATTACATACTCTGCGATCTCGATTGTGAGCGAACTCCTGGTTCTCTGTGGTGCGATCCTCGGTGTGAAGGCATCCTATGACATCAAGTTCCACAAGTTTGAAGCAGAGCTGCTTAAGAAGGCAGACCGACACGAATAATCAAGACACCTAACCTATGAAAAACTTTATACTCGTTCTTTTCTCCTTTGTTGCTGTGGCCTGTTCTTCTATAAGGCAGGTCACACCAACAGAAAAGATAGTGACAGAAACGAGGGTTGAAACAGTCTTTCAGACGGATACTGTGTTCTTGGAAGTTCCTCAGATCGTGGAAAGAATCGTTACGAAAGATACTGTGTCAGTGCTCGAGAATGAGTTTGCCAAGAGTGCAGCTTCCGTGTCAGAAGGATTGCTTTCTCACTCGCTGGAAACGAAACCTGTTCAGAAACCTGTGGAAGTGCAGACCAAGATTGTTTATCGTGACAGCGTGATTTTCAAAGACGTAGTCGTGTATGAAACCGTAGAAGTGGAGAAAGAGTTGACCGGCTGGCAATCCTTCAAGATGAAGATGGGTGGCTGGTTCCTCGGAATCCTCATCATATTGATAGTGTTCGCGATACTATATATTGTTAAATTCCTTAAACCTTAAAACTATGAAGTACGTTCCTTCAATCGCCTTCGACGAAATGTCAGG
>JAGAIM010000187.1 GCA_017626555.1 Bacteroidales bacterium | reverse complement strand
GATACGGTGGCGGTCGCCTTTGCATTTACGGACAAGAAGGGTTTGGCTCAACTGTTTCCAGTTCCAGCCGGTAGATACGCTCTGAATGTTCAAATGCTCGGATACAAGCCCCATAAGGAGGAGGTCTTGTTGGAAGCACGGAAGATGCCAAGTTTCTCTGTAAGACTGGAAGAGGACATCAAGGAGCTGGAAGGAGCAGCCATAACGGCTATGGGTGACCTCGTCACCACGAAAGGAGATACGCTGATATACAATGCTACATCATTCCAGACGTCAAGCAACGCAAACCTGGGTGATCTGCTTAAGAAGATGCCCGGAATAGAGGTCGGGAAAGGCCTGGTCAAAGTAAACGGGGAGCCTGTATCCACAATAACGGTTGAAGGGAAGACCTTCTTTGCAGGCGATGTCTCAAAGGCCCTTGAAAACCTTCCTGCTTTCATCGTAAACAAAATACACGTCATTGATGAGGATGGCCGGGACAGAAGCGGTATGTCAAGGAAACGGAAAAGGATGGACGTGAGGCTGAAAGACGAGTTTCGCAACGGATGGTTCGGACAGGCGTCAGCCAGTGGAGGCGCTTCCATAAAGGACAAGAATTCCGACCTGTTCGGAGATGGAAGCCGTGCGTTATATAGTGCGAAACTGTATGTATCGTATTACGGAGACGATGACCAGGCCACATTACTTGGTGGAGGTAACAATATAAATATAAATCAGTTGGAACGCGCGGCCTCGGGATTGTCGAACACTGCAACGTTCGGAGTGAACTACAACACCTCCAGGATTCCGGAACAAGAGTTCAACAGTTCTGCTTCATACGACTTTAAAAGCAATAATGACAGAATGGTATCCAGCCGCACGTCATTTCTTGCCTCTGGAGAAAGTCTGACAACTTCCCGTCACCGGAATAACAATGATATAAATAATTCTCTCGCTGCTCATCTTTCCATTGGAAATCCGCTTAATACTTTCTCTTCTGAAGGCATTAAAACCACCTTGGACTTGAACTATAGCAATCGCAAGATAGGCAGGGAGGAGTCTTCCACAACAAATAATTCAACTGCAGATCTCAATAGCAGCCAGTCGCTGACGACAGGTACGTCAAATGACTTTGGAGCAGGAATTGGGATGAGAGGACGCTATTTCGTTGGCAAGGACGGTGAGAATCGAATATCTTTCATAGGAAATGTCATATACGATGGTGGTCGTGGAGAAAGCGCAGAGTCTTCCACTGCATTGCTGAAAGGTATCGCAGATCAGCGCGCTCTTTTATTCAATGGCAGGACTGATGCCATAAAGCTTGACGGGTCATTTTCATACGAAATGCCGTTTGCTAAACACTGGGAGGTTCGTACGCATGCCGAAGCAGGTTTCAATTTCATAAAAGAGACGAAAGACGCACTAAACGCGGCCGACTTAAGCCGAAATGAATATTATTCAAAAAACTCAAGGGACAGGGAACTGAATCTCGTTCAGAGCCTGGTTTTGCATTACGGGATCAACAATGGAAGAAATAAACTGGTCAACATTGAATTCGGAGGACGTGTCTATGAAGACAAAATCAGTCACCCTGCCATACAGGATGCCATCAGCAACAACGCCGATATCTGGAGCATAGGTGCTGGCCCGATGGCCTCGATTTCATTCAATGATATGGGGAAAAAATCATTCTTAATATCCACGAACGGCAAAAGTGAGGTCCCGTCAGGTACTCAGAACTTCAATACCGTACTTGATATCTCAAATCCTGTCAACATATCGGTCGGAAATATCTATCTGAAATCCGGTTACCGTCAGAATCTAGTGATGCAGGCAAGGATTCGCTCGGCGAAAATGAGGAATGCGGCTATCAACATCAGATTGAATGGTGCTATGTCATTCAATGAGAAGACTCTGG
>JAGAIM010000186.1 GCA_017626555.1 Bacteroidales bacterium | reverse complement strand
CCAGACGCCTCGATCCGGAGGATTTCATCAAGCTTGGCTGAGCGTGTCGGAAGAGAGGAGACGATGATGTGTACACCATCGCAGTCGATTTCAACCCCCTTGTAGATACTGTTCCAAGAAGATTTCTTTTCTTGCTTTTGCATTGTCCCTAAATTTGAAATACACTTACTACTAACTACTTAACTAACTAATTCTCTTAAAACCGGATGTCTCGTCAGAGAGACATGACCAGCCGAAACTCCCTCCTGTTCCACCACCAGGACAATGTATCCTGACGATACTGGAGTATGTAGCAGAGACCTTCGCCTACATTGAGGCTGCGTGAATGCCCATAGTCCCCGTCAAGCCACAAGATACTTTCCAAGTCTATTCTATGACCACCGTTCTCGTCCATAAGGGCATTTATTCTAGGGATGGAGTCTGCTATCATCTCCATCTCCTTAAAGGTGGGCAGTCGCCAGTTTCCCATAGTCTCGCAGCATTTCACTGCAGCATCCAATCTGCCAGTCATATTCGGCATAGCTGAAACAATAAAATGCTTCTTTGCTGATTTGATTTCAACACCGTAGAATGCATTATTCCACGAGACAGTGTTCCTCCTAGACATCCTTCATCTTTTTTATCTTCTCATTGATAATCTCAAAACTCTTGTCCTTCTTCAGTTCTTCCAGATCAAGTATAAAAATGTCTGTCTTTAACGGGTTTCTCCTGAAGAACTGAAGAAGGAGATAAGTGAAGTTCTCAATGAACTGCAGCATAGCTGTTGGATCCGGAGAACCAAATATCATCACGTTCTTCATGTGTTTTAACACATTCAGGAAGTTCCTTATGGAATGCACCTCGTCTCTGAGTATCTTCATCGGATCCGACACATCAGAAGGGATGAGACCCAGCAGAAATTTCAGAGTAACCTTGATATTGACAATTGGAGCAGAATAGCTCCCGTCAGTCAAGCGAGTCATGTGATCCCAAGCATAATCGAAGACCTTACACAAATGAAGTGGCTTTTCCATAAGGTCACCACACAGAATCATTGCAGCCTTTGCGATATTATACTCTTCATTAGTCCCATATAGCAATATCCCAAGGGTGCTATCCTCAGCATACCTATATCCAAAGCCACCGTCAGGGGCCAGCGCAATCAGAAACTGTTTCATGTGTTTTATCGTTTTAGTTTACCTCTTTTCTTTTTATCCTTCATATCCTTCTCCTGAGACTTTGAGCTACCTTTGGAGATTCCGGCCAGAGCTGCACCGATCAGATTCAGGTCATTACCCTCACTCTGTTCCTGGATATAGGAAGACTTCTTCTGCCACTGTCCGCCTTCATCAGCGGTTATGATATCGTCCAGTTTGAAAGCGCCCAGTTCTGAAGACTTGAATGCACTTCTTGTGGAGTGATCCACGAATGTGGCACCATAGATGCGTCCCTCCAGTGTCCTGTGAAGGTGAATGTCAATATCGAACCTGGCAAGCATATTCCTGAAGTGTCTCTCTGAAGTGGAGTGCTCAAGGCAGGAAGCGGAGATTCCGCATATCCTCGCCCTTTCACGCTGCTTGATGCCGCTTCGCCCCACGCATTCCATAGCCCTTCTCTCATACTCAGAATAGAGCCGTTTCCCAAGCTCTTCTTCCGTAATAGGAGCCGTGCACGGGATTCCATCCTGATTCAGTCCGCGGACCACAACCTGCGAAGTGTCACCTATACGGTCAGTCACTTCAAGTCCGTGCGCCTGCATGATGAGCTTGAACTGCGCAAAGGACGTCATGTGATACTTGCAGCATTCCTCGGCTATAATCCTTATCTGTTCCATGATATTTCCTCCCACAGGGTTGAATCTCCTCGGATCGATGCCCATTGCTGCATACCGTTCTCCGTCTCCGTTTCCTACCCGAAGGCAATACTTCGGAGCCACGGCAGATAGCAGTTGAAAGCATCTCTTGTTCTCCTGAAAGTCGTGTATTTTCCTCCCCTGGTCATTCACCCTCACGGACACCACATGGAAGTGCTCCCTGTCGATGTCCGTGTGGCGATAGACCGCATACGGCTGGTTTCCGTAGCCGAGTCCCTTCATGATATCCGAGATGAACTCCTTGACCTGCTCGTCTGTCAGATGCTCGTCCGGGGCCGGATTAACCGACATATGGAACGACAGGTTCTCAGTCCTGATATTCCTCCGTTCATACTTACGGAATGTCTCCGCAATCCCTTCCGATTCGTCGATACAGTTCGTGTGGAGCAGCACCGCCTCACCAGTTGCACACTTGCTCTCGTTGTACTCCAGCGAGAAACAGGAAGAGCTGGCCGGCTGCATTATCTTCAGCACCATCTCAGAGTCTCTTGAAGGAGAAGTCCACTTCGAAATCTCAGTTGCGTGGTGCAGAACATAAGATCACGTGGTTGGCAGACACATAGGCATT
>JAGAIM010000185.1 GCA_017626555.1 Bacteroidales bacterium | reverse complement strand
TTGTTCCAAGATGAGTTGTACATCAATGCAAATCACGCAAGTATGTAGAAATCAGAACAGTTGCCAACTCATTACCTCGTTCTTGAACTTTCCGCATAAACTTTTTATTCTTAGCGGATTATGAGATTATTCCAAAAATAACTGTTATTTTTGTTTTAAAGCATCTTCTCTATCCAGTGGTATATAAGATATATCCTTTTCTGCAACACTTCCATATCGAGTGTTTCGACGGTGTCGTAAGGCTTGTTGTTGTTCATCGTTATTCCTGACGTGAACATAACGGCAGGAATTCTGTTGTCTGCAAAGACTCTCTGATCGGAGAGCCTGTAGAAAAGTTTTGTGAAATTCTCGCTGCCGTAGTATGTGAAACCGAGATCCAGCCCTATGTCGTATGATTCGTTGCAGACCTTCAGCATATCGTTGTATGCCCTTTTGATGCTCGGGTTGCCAAGCATAATGATATAGTCCTTGCGGCTCTTGTCCAAAGGGGCGAGAGTGCTGCCGATCTGGTCTATATTGACCATAAAGGCTATTTTATCCTTGGTTATCCTTTTGCCTGACACCGGATCGGTAAGTTCACCGTTTTCAATCATACTCCACAATTTCTGAGATCCGGCCATATTCATCTCCTTGCCGTCAAAACCTACGAATATGATATTGCTGCTGAATGAACGGCCGATGGAACGTGTCATTGCGAGCATATCTGCAACAGATGTCATCGCCACGACTCCTGATGCATTGGCATCCGCTCCGGGGAGGAATCTGCCGTTCACGGTGCCGAGGTGGTCGTAATGTGCTCCCACTACGACATAACTGTCCGGATGCTGTTTTGATGCTCCAGGCAGGAAGCCGATGATGTTGTGTCCGGAAGTTCCGTTTTCAGTGGTCAGAGCCTTGCCCCAGGTGCCGCCGATCTTCAGAAGTCCGGTTTCGGAAAATTTTCTCGCGATCCAGAACGCAGCCTCTGCGCTTCCTCTGGTGCCTGTCGCTCTTCCTTCGCAGAGTGAGTCCGTCAGAAATGCGACTTCACGTTGTATCAGATCCTGCGTGATGAGGCTTCTGGCCGGCTTATGCAGTGTGAGTCTGGAGTTCTGCGCTTGAGCAGGAGGACAGAGGCAGGATGAAATCACTGCCAATGTGAATGAAATGATATATTTTTTTAACGTTTTTGTCTGCATCCGCGCAATAAATGACTATATTTGTAAATTGGCTTGAGAAGGCTATGCGCCTTCGGAGCGCCAAATTTAGGAAAAATCAACAATAACGGAAAATTTTTTGTCTATATGCATAAAGTGGTCAGGTATCTTGCCGTAATGCTCTTCCTTCTGTCAGCGCTGCTGCAGGAGGCATCGGCGCAATACGATAAGGATGTCTTCTATATGCGTGGAAGACAAGCGCTTGCCGACGGGAAATATGCCCTTGCCATTGAGAATTTCAATGTCCTTGCGCGTCTAGATACATCTGATTATTACACCTTCTTTTTCAGAGGCATAGCAAAGTATAATCTGGGGGATCTACGTGGCGCGAAGCGCGATTTCGACCGTTCAGTCACTCTGAATCCTGTCTTTACCTCCGGCTGGCATTACAGAGGTATAACCGAGAGCCGTTTCGGTAACTATGAGAAGGCATTGGAGGATCTTCAGCAGGCCATAGATCTGCGGCCGGGATATATCGGGCTGTATTTCAGCCGTGGTGTGACATATTTCCTTGCGCAGCAGTTCGACAAGGCCATCGGTGATTTCGACAAGTATATAAGGAAAGAACCGAAGGACCCATCGGCATATCTCAACAGAGGAGCCAGTTGGCTTTTCCTTGGAGATACTCTGAAGGCAGTGCAGGACTATAATAAAGCCATCAGGCTTGACCGTTTCGATCCTGAAGGATATGTCCGCAGAGGACGTCTGTATGCGATGCAGAAGAAATACGATCTTGCTCTGGAAGATATGGACAAAGCCATAGAACTGGACACTTCCAATACATTTGCGTATTTCAACAGAGCCATAATGCATTATGAGCAGGAGAAGTACAAGGAGGCTATGGATGACCTCAACAGGGTACTCGAGGATGAACCCGGCAATGCCTTGACTCTATATAATCGAGGACTTATCAGTGCACAACTCGGTGCATACGATGATGCGCTCGAAGATATGGACAGGGTGTTGAATATCAATCCGGACAATGTGCTGGCATATTTCAACAGGGCATCCATCTTCATAGAAATGGGCCTGTATCAGAATGCTTTGGAGGATTATGACAGAGCCATTGATCTGTATCCTGATTTTGCCAAGGCATATATGAACCGTTCGTATGTCAAGAATCTGCTGGGACGGCATAAGGAGGCTAAAAAGGATTATGACGTGGCACAGAGGAAGGTGGCGGAATATCGTGCAAAGAATGTGACTGATGCAGGATCGTTTGCCGATACGACAAAGAAGTACAGTGCACTTCTTTCCCTTGATGCGGAGTTTGCAAAGAAAGATTTCAATGACGAACTTCTCCAGCATCGTGACATAGACATTCGTTTGAGGTCGCTATATAAATTTGTACTCACCGGCGAGAAGGATAATACGGTGTATGCACTTAACCGTGGTTATGAGAATCCTCTTATCGCCCGTTTCGAGAATGAACTTCCTGTCGGAGTTAGTGTGTTGAATGCGGATAGACAACTTACCGATTCTCAGATGGATGGTGTGGAGGCAGCGGCTTGGGAAGGAGAGCCTTCTGCAGAGAAATTGTTCCTTAGGGCATTGTACGACTATGATGGGAAGCAGTTCAATTCTGCTTTGAATTATTATGGTCAGGCTATAGATAAGGCAGAGGCGGAAGCAGCAGGTTTCGATGCTCTTTATACGGCTTTCTATCATCTGAACAGAGGAGTCCTCAGGGCTGAAATGATAGATTTCATATCTTCTATAGAGAGTAATGTCCAGGTCTTGTCTATGGATGATACCGGTAATACCAGAGCCAGGGTCAAGGATCAGGTGGTACGCCAGTATGACTATACAGATGCAATAGATGATATGAACAGGGCAGCGGAAATAGTTCCGGATCTGCCATACGTGTATTTCAACCTTGGCAACTTGTACTGTCTGTCTTCTGAACACGTCACTTCAATTGAAAATTATACCAAAGCCATAGAATTGTATCCTTATATGGGAGATGCTTATTTCAATAGAGGCCTTGTGCTTATCTATCTGAAAGATAAGGAGAAGGGGTGCATTGACCTTTCCCGTGCCGGAGAATTGGGCGTTCAGGATGCATACGGCGTTATAAAGAAATATTGTGAGGAGGAAAATGAATAGGAAAGCATTGATATTCGATATGGGAGGGGTGCTTGTGGATCTTGATATAGAGGACTGCAAGAGAGCATTCAAGGAAGATCTTGGTTATTACAGGATAGATGAAATCATCGATCCCTGCCATCAGAAGGGGATTTACGGCGATCTGGAAGAGGGGCTTATAAGCCCGGAGGAATTTAGAAATGCCGTTCTGGATGAGTCCAGGCAGGGTGCGCTGCCAGAGGATGTTGACAAGGCAATGTGGCATATTCTGGTCGGTATTGAGCCATATAAGGCTGATTTGCTGAAAAGGTTATCTGAGTCATACGAACTTTATATGCTCAGCAATAACAACGGAATATGTCTGCCACGGTCAAGAGAGATTTTTGCAGATGCAGGCGTGCCGCTGGACGACATATTCAGGAAGTGCTATTTCTCTTTCGAAATGAAGGCCTTGAAGCCTTCCGAGGCATTCTATAAGGCTGTTATGGAAGATATAGGACTTGCGAAGGAGGATATGCTTTTCATCGATGATTCGCAGAAGAACGTGGACGGGGCTCTGGCTGCAGGACTTCCTGCCGTATTTTACAGGCCTGGCTCGGATCTGGGGGAACTTTTGGATAAAGTACTGGAGGGGGACTGCTGATGGTGAAGTTTATGAGTCTTTCCAGCGGAAGTTGCGGCAACTGCTATTATCTGGGCACGGAAGAGTGTGGAATCATCATTGATGCAGGAGTCAGCCTGCGCAGACTGAAGAAGGTTCTTCAGGAATATGATCTTGGTATGGATTCGTTTTCGGCTGTGCTTGTGACGCACGACCATCTTGACCATATACGGCATCTGGGATCGTTCTGCAAACGTCTGAGCAAACCTGTTTACACTGCCAAGGCCATTCACGATGCTCTGGCACGTCATACCTTTACAGCTCCGACCATAGGCCCTTGCAGGAGGATATTGGAGGAGGGTGAATGGAACGAGGTGGCGGGAATGAAGGTACGCTATTTCGTGGTTCCGCACGATGCTACCCAGACTGTAGGTTATGCGATAATGGTCGAAGGGCATATATTCGTGATAATGACCGACATAGGACGAATGACGGATGAGGCTGTCGAGTTTGCGCGTCAGGCTGATACGGTGGTTGTGGAGTCGAATTACGATATGGATATGCTGATGAGCGGCCCATATACATACGAACTGAAGATGCGCATTGTACAGGGGTGCGGTCATTTGAGCAATGATGAATGCGCAAGCGCGATAAAGCGTTTCTGGCATCCTGGACTCAGAAATATATTCCTGTGTCATCTAAGTGAGAACAACAATACTCACGACCTTGCGTATCGTAGTGCAGCAGGAGCCTTGGGCGAACTTGGAGTGGAAAAGGGGACTGTGGCACTGCGCTGTCTGCCAAGACAGTACCCTTCCCAAATGTATGAACTATAATTTATTGATATATGAAACCTGACCACAACAAGAATATTTCTCCGGAAATGAGAGAAAGACTTGCCGGAATCAAGCATCTGGCTCTTGATATGGACGGAACCATCTATATGGGTACAACGCTCTTTCCTTTCACGATTGATTTTCTCTCGGCAATGAAGGCTGCAGGTATAGGTTATTCCTTCCTGACCAATAATCCGTCCAAGTCTGTAGCGGATTATCTGAAGAAACTGGAAGAGCTCGGTATAGAAGCGGATGAGGAAAATATGTACACTACCTCTCTGGCTGCAATAGATTATATCAAAGCCAATTATCCTTCTGCAAAACGTCTGTTTCTCCTTGGAACTCCGAGTATGATTTCTCAGTTCGAGAAGGCTGGATTCGAAAGTTGTGCAGATGATCCGGATGATGTGCCGGATGTGCTTGTGGCCGCTTTTGATATGACTTTGGATTATTCGAGACTTTGCAGGGCTTCCTGGTGGGCTTCGCAGGGTATTCCATATATCGCCACCAATCCTGACAGAGTCTGCCCCACAGACCAGCGTACCGTGCTTGTTGACTGCGGTTCGATATGCAAATGTATAGAGCACGCAACGGGGCGCAGACCGGATATGACTCTCGGAAAGCCTGACCCTAATATGCTGAAAGGTATATTGGATCGTCACGGACTGCAGCCCCAAGAGATTGCTATGGTAGGAGACAGAATATATACCGATACCGCTATGGCACATAATGCCGGAGCATTCGGAGTGCTCGTGCTTTCGGGTGAGACGACTCTGGAGACTGCGGAAGCCGTGGCTGAAGATGCCCGTACGAACCCGGCGCCGGAGTTTTTCCCTCCAGACCTTATATGCAGGGATATAAAGGAATTGGGCAGATTGCTTATGGGATCAAGAAAGTAACTGAAAACCACATAATTATGAAAAAGAATAGTTTTTTAATTCTTGCAGCGGCAGCACTTGCCCTTGCATCCTGCAACACCGCACCGAAGGTGGCTCCTGCCATACCGCAGGATAAGGACATCGAGTCCAAGGTAGAGAAGATCCTGAAGGATATGACTCTGGAGGAAAAGGTGGGTCAGATGACTCAGATCACTGCTACTGCCATTGCGAACGGACTTGATATAACTCCTGCAGGAGACTCTATCATCAGGACCTACAAAATAGGCTCAGTGCTGAATACTCCTGGTGATATTGCGCAGGATCCTGAAGGATATGACAAGTTCATCAAAGAACTGAACCGCATATCTATTGAGACAATGGGAATCCCTACCCTTTACGGTCTGGATCATATCCACGGTACAACCTATGTGGTGGGCGGAACTCTCTTCCCTCAGGAAGTGAACATTGCTTCGTCATTCAATCGCGAGCACGCCTATAATATGGGTAAGGTCACAGCATACGAAAGCCGTGCGGCAAATGTTCCTTGGACATTCTCTCCGACAATGGATCTCGGACGTAATCCTGAGTGGCCCCGTATGTGGGAAAGTTTCGGTGAGGATGCATACGTGAATGCACAGATGGCTGTAGCCGAGGTTCGCGGTATGCAGGGAGATGACCCTAATCACGTGGGACCGTTCAATATCGCGGCTTGTGCAAAACATTTTATGGGATATGGTGTGCCTGTTACCGGACAGGACCGTACGCCGTCTTCAATTGCTGCTTCAGAACTTCGTGAAAAGCATTTCGAACCATTCAAGGAAGCGATGCAGGCTGGAGCACTTACAATTATGGTGAACTCTGCCAGCAACAACGGAGTGCCTTTCCACTGTAATACGGAACTTCTCACTCAGTGGGTGAAGGAGGATCTCAACTGGGATGGTATGATCGTAACCGACTGGGCTGACATCAACAATCTTTACACTCGTGAGCGTGTGGCTTCTTCTAAGAAGGAGGCTGTGAAGATGGCGATCAATGCCGGTATCGATATGGCTATGGTTCCATACGAATGCCAGTTTGCGATAGATCTTAAGGAACTTGTCGAGGAGGGTGAAGTGCCGATGTCACGTGTTGATGACGCTGTCCGCCGTATTCTTCGTCTGAAGTTCCGTCTGGGTCTGTTCGATCAGCCTGATACTGTTCTCGAAGATTATCCTGAATTCGGTGGTGAGGCTCACGCGAAACTTGCATACGAAGCAGCCCTCGAGTCGGAAGTACTTCTCAAGAACAACGGACTGCTTCCTCTCCGTAAGGATCTCAGAATCCTTGTTACCGGTCCTAATGCTCACTCAATGAGGACTTTGAATGGCGGATGGTCATATACCTGGCAGGGCCACGGAGCATCTATCCCGGCTTTTACAGATAAATATAATACCATTTACGAGGCTATTGATGCCAAGTTCGAGAATGTGACATACGTTCCTGGAGTGGAATATGACCTTATGAGCCCTAACTGGAAATTCGATGAGGCGACAAGCGTGCGTGAGGCTGTTGCAGCGGCGCGTAAGTCTGATGTAATCATTGCCTGCGTGGGTGAAAATACTTATTGCGAGACTCCTGGCAACGATGAAGATCTGAACCTGTCTGCGAACCAGAAGGAACTTGTCAAGGCGCTTGCTGCAACCGGCAGACCTATCGTACTTGTCCTTAACGAAGGCCGTCCTCGCATCATCCGTGACATCGAGCCTCTTGCTACTGCAGTGGTGGATATTATGCTTCCTGGAAACTATGGAGCAGATGCACTTGCGACCCTTCTTGCCGGTGAAGCCAACTTCAGTGCTAAACTGCCTTTCACATATCCTAAATATACCAACAAGTTTGCTGTGTATGATTATAAACCTGCTGAGAATCAGGGAACTATGTCTGGCGTATATAACTATAATGCTGTGATGGATGTGCAGTGGCCATTCGGACACGGTCTCAGTTATACAAAGTTCACGTATTCCAATATGACTGTTTCGCATAAGGAGTTTGCTGCAGGAGATGTGCTGAAGGTGACTGTAGATGTTACAAATGCCGGAGATGTTGCAGGCAAGGAAAGTGTGCTTCTTTTCTCCAGCGATATCTATGCAAGTTCTACTCCTGACGTGCGTCGTCTGCGTGCATTCGACAAGATATATCTTGAGCCAGGTGAGACAAAGACTGTTGAACTGGAGGTAACCGCCAAGGATCTTGCATTTGTCAACTATTACGGAAAATGGACACTTGAAGAGGGCGAGTTTGCACTTTCAGTCGGTGATCAGAACCAGATGCTCAGATGTGTAGAGACAGTAGTCTGGGATGAACCGAATATTGACTGATGATCAACGGTTTCAGGTCACGCTTCCGGTCTATGTGATTCGAGTTCTTTATAGAGATTCCTGATGTAGATGCTGATGTTTGTGTCGTGACCGTTCAGCCCTAGTTTTTTACGAACGTCACTGCCTATATGGTAGTGACGTTTTACATTTGTAAATGATGTGACCATCTTACCGTTCATACCGATGGCATACAGGCAGCAATGCTCGATCTCCAGATCTGTCAGCCCGTGATCGGTGAGATATGCTATGAATTCCGGGGACGACTGGTTGAAAATAAGACGGTTCTGTCTGACAAACTCAGATCTGTCCCTTATGATTTCTTTCAATCTTTCGGCGGCTTTGTGTTCAAATACCTTATCGTTGAAGGCATCGCTCATTACGAAGCCATCAATGATCTGCATACGTTCAGCAATGATTCTCCGTCCCTCCTTGCCTGATGTTTCCAGGGATGCCAGTTCTTCGCGTTCAAGCATCAGTTCGTATATCTGTCTTTGGAGGTCTTCTTGCTCAAGTTCCCTGATTTTCAGTTGCTTGCGTGCTGCTATGATTACTGCGGTTGCAAATCCCAATGCCAGCAGTACGATGACTGTGATAAGTGAAAGTGTCACACGTCTTGTTTTCTCTTGTTCGTGGATATTGAGGTGCATTTCCCGCTCTTCGATGAACTTGGTGTCCTGGGTCAGGATGCTTTTGCCTATTTTTCCGCTCAGAATATCATATTTCTTGTATTCTGCCAAGGCTTGGGAATAATTACCAAGCATTTCAAGCGCTTGTGCAGCAATATAATGATATCCGGCATCGCAAGGATGATGAAGGTTGTGTAATCCGATATAATCCAATGCTTCGGATGCATTGCCTTCCTTCAGGCTGACTCTGGCCAATAAAAGCCAGTCGGTCATTTCCGGAATGCTGATTTCTTCCAGATATCTTGCTTTCCAACTGTTCAAGTCAGGATCTTCCCTTTCCAGGCTGACAGTAATGGCTAATTGATAAAATTTGTTCAATGTCGAGATGGAAACCCCATCCAGATGGTTTTCAATGATCTTGACCAGGCTGTCTGCACTTGCAGTGCTTTTTTCCTGGAGCAGACAGACTCCTTCCCTTGTCTTGTTTGCCACCCATCGGTCAATGTTGTTGTTTTCTTTGTTATATCCGGCTGCTTTGTTGAAATTCAAAGCAGCCTTTGAATACTCGAGATTATCAAAGTATAACCTGCCCTTGCCGGATAGTATCAAGGCCTTGAGATAGTTGTCCTCAATATTGTCGGTCAGTGATTCAGCCTTAGTCAGATACTCCATTGATTTTTCATAGTTCATTCCGTTCTCATATACTCTTGCAGCATAATAGAACGTTCTGCATCTGTCGAGGGGATCACCTTTGCGGGAATAGTATGAAAGAGCGGATGATATTATGCTGTCATTGCATATATCAATGCAGTTCTTGTCCAATGCCATAGATAAAAGCAGTGAGTGGAAGGCTTTATCCTTTCTTGAAGCGAGCCTGTCTGAATCTATGCCTTCAAGCATTTCAAGTGCAGTTTCAGGTTCGGTGCTTATAAAGTCTGCGATCTTTTCAAGATTTTGTGTCCGTGTGGTGCAGGATGAGCAGTACAGCACGCACAGGACAATGGCTGCCATAAATCTATGGTACATCATTGGTATATGTAGGGTTGAATCAAGCGCAGGATCTTTCCGGTCTGCTCATCAAGTGGTCGAATACTTTGTGGTACCGGGAGTGATGCCTGCGCTTAGTTTATATATAATGTGGCTTCTCCATAATACTTCTCGGAACTAAGCACGATGTAGTATGTTCCTGCTGCATCTGGAGTGTCTATGACTGCGACAGAGGTCAGATCCGAGTCGATGGATGCGTATCCTATTTCATTCCCGTCTCTGTCCAGAAGCAGGATCTCTGTGTAATTGCCAGTGTTGCAGCACGTAAATTCCAATATGTCTTCCGACGCATTGTATATGAAAGTGCAGAAGGACATACTCCTGTCCTTGTCCATCATATCCCTTGGAGTCAGTACGATATGATCGGAACCGGGTTTGACCACAGGCGGATCGTCATTAAGGTTTCCTGCGTTTGCTCCGATGGTCAGCAGCATTGCTGCAAAGATAAAAAATCGTTTCATAATGCTAATGTTTTGTGGTTGATAAATGAATTGTATGTATATCAAAGTTAAATCAAACCCTTGATCAAATCAAGATGAAAAGTTTGACATTCTAAATATTTTTATCTTGTAACTATTTGATAATCAGATGGGAGTGTTGACCTATGCCGCAAAAGTTTGCAACTCCTTCTTTTGCACTGTTTCTGTCTTAAATTGTCGGGTTTTATATTGTTTTGTGGGAATATATCCGTATATTTGCATAACAAGGTTTTAAACAAAGACTCATTACATATCTTCCTGTACTCACCACCGGAAATTCGACACTTTATATGATGAGCAGGATTATTCAGGAAGGCGCGTGCCAGGCACGGGCTTGTTTCTGTTTGCTCACAAGTGGTCGAATACTTAGGTGGTGCGGATTCGGGTTCGTGCCTTTTTTTTCTTTGATGCTATAGGAGAAGAACTCGGATTAATGTATATTTGAAAATCTTTTCATATTGCTGCACGTCTTCGAAAAATGTGAAAAGTTATGAATCGTTGAATTAATATATAATGTTGAAAAGTCAATATATTTTCATATTACAGTACGTCTTCGAAAAATGTGAAAAGTTATGAATCGTTGAATTAATATATAATGTTGAAAATATGAAAGTACAGGTTGTAAACAGGTCATCTTATCCGACACCGTTCTATGCTACAGAGAAGTCAGCAGGAATGGATCTCAAGGCGAACATAACCGAACCGGTAACGTTGAATCCTCTTGAAAGAGCAATGATCCCTACAGGCCTTTATATCGCTCTTCCTGACGGTACAGAGGCACAGGTGCGCCCTCGAAGCGGTCTTGCGGCCAAATTCGGCATATCCGTCCTCAATTCTCCAGGAACTATCGATGCCGATTACAGAGGTGAAATCAAGGTTATTCTGGTCAATCTGTCAAATGAGCCTTTTGTGGTGAATCCTGGCGAAAGGATCGCGCAGATGGTGGTTGCAAGATATGAGAAGGTCGAATGGGACGAGGTTGAGGTACTTGACGAGACAGAGAGGGGAGAAGGTGGATTCGGAAGCACAGGCAGGTAAGATGGAAATAATAGGTATATACAATAAATTCAGGCAGTGCGGATCTGTATCGACGGATACGCGTGCATTGAAGGGTGGAGAAATGTTCTTTGCCCTGAAGGGAGAAAATTTCGACGGAAACCAGTATGCTTTCAAGGCTCTTGAGGCAGGGGCTGCGTACGCTGTCGTGAACAAGGATTCCGAAGCGGCGGCATCCGACGATCCTCGTCTTATCAAGGTCGATGATACTCTTCGGACTTTGCAGGATCTCGCCAGGTGGCACCGTTCGATGACAATAGTTGATGGAAAACCATTGACTGTCATAGCATTGACAGGTACCAACGGAAAGACCACGACTAAGGAACTTATCCGTGAGGTTCTCTCCGTGAAATATCGTGTCACTGCAACAGAAGGCAACCTCAATAATAGTATAGGTGTCCCGCTCACTCTTTTGAAAATCACTCCTGAAACTCAACTCGCTGTCATAGAAATGGGTGCAAGCCATCCTGGAGATATAAAGGAACTTGTGGATATTGCCCTTCCTAATTACGGTTTGATTACAAATGTCGGTAAGGCTCATCTGCTTGGATTCGGCTCATTCGATGGGGTAAAGAAAACCAAGGGTGAATTATATGATTATCTGCGTCGTACATCGGACAAAGTTTTCATCAATGTGGACAATCCGCATCTGTGCCAGATGGCTTCAGAGCGTAACCTGCAGAGCGATCCCGAACGTCCGTATTCGCTTCTGATTCCGTACGGGCTTGATTATCAGGGCGCTGAGGTTCTACCTTCATCGCCGGAACATCCTTTCCTGAGAGTGTCTTTTCCATCTCTTGACCGAGTTATCGATACTAATCTGGTCGGTACATATAATGCTGATAATGTTATGGCTGCTCTTGCTGTGGGACAGCAGTTCGGGGTTTCATTCGGTGAGGCGGCTGCAGCGATATCTGCCTATATTCCTTCAAACAATCGTTCCCAGATGGTGCGGACAGAGCGCAATACGCTGATTGTGGATGCATATAATGCCAATCCTACCAGTATGGAGGCTGCTCTGAAGAACTTCGCCAACCTCCAGGCAGAATCGAAGGCTGCTCTTTTAGGAGATATGCTTGAACTGGGAGAGGATTCTTTGGCAGAGCATATCCGGATTGCTTCAATGGCATTGGAATCAGGTATAGGCACATTGTGTTTTGTCGGTAAAGAGTTCCGTCAGGCATTGCAAAACTTGCCGGATTCTCCCGCTCATTCTTTCGATACATCTGCCGGACTGGCTCAATGGCTTTCCGCAAATCCTCTCTCCGGTACCGCAGTCCTGATCAAAGGTTCCCGTGGGACCAGGATGGAGAATGTCATAGAGAGTCTATAACTATCCGGAGCCCTTTCATCATTATATGCGATATTTAAATTATATTTTTCTGCTTTGTGTCCTTCTGTCTTGCGAGCCAGTCCTGCAAGACGATGGGATCAAGATAGATGCAGCCATTGCTCTTGATCCTCTTGAAACAGCGAACTGTTATATCGTATCGGATGCCGGTACATATTCGTTCGAAACCGTAAAAGGTAACAGTCGCGAGCACGTCGGTCAAGTAGCGTCGGCAGAGGTGTTGTGGGAGACCTTCGGTTACTCTCTCCGACCCCAAAAAGGAGATTTGGTCAGGGATGTCATATATGAGTCCGACCGAGTGTATTTCAGGACGGCAGAGCCATTCAAAGAGGGTAATGCAGTCATTGCTGTCAGGGATGCTGACGGCAGCATCTTGTGGTCGTGGCATATATGGATGACAGATGAGCCCCAGGCACAAGAATATCCTGCCAATGCCGGTGTGATGATGGACCGTAATCTCGGAGCCACATCTACCGGTCCAGGACACGTGCTGTCTCTGGGACTTCTGTATCAGTGGGGAAGGAAGGACCCCTTCTTGAATTGTATGCACATTGACAAGCCTATCCTTGCTCAGTCCACATTGTCCTGGCCATCTCCTGTGATATGTGATGAAGAAGTGGGAACTATAGACTTTTCGATCAAGAATCCCACAACATTCATATACCGCAATATAAAAGGTAGCGGCGACTGGCATTATGTCAAAGATCATACACGATGGCAATCCAATAAGACAAAATATGATCCGTGCCCTGCCGGGTGGCGTGTTCCTGATGGTGGTGAGAACAACATCTGGGATAAGGCTGGATTTACCTATGAAGTTCCGTATGATGATGTGAAAATGGGAACTTCACTTGAACTGGGTAATTCGGTGACTGCCTGGTATCCGTATGCCGGATATCGTTATTGTTTGGAGGCCTTCAATACGGTGAGTAATCTTGGTGAAGGTTTTTATTGGTCCTGCACAGGTTCTGGAGATCTGGCATTTAACGTCCGTTTGTTCATAGACAGAATCAATACTCACGATATGTCTGGTCAGGCGTACGGATATTCTGTAAGATGTCAGCGAGACTGATTAATTGTATTCAATCAGATCAATCGCAGATTTGTGCTACCTATAGTCAATACAATATGGAGGATTTTATACTCAGAGAAATAGACCGACTGGGCGAGATGCTGCTGATGATCGCTCGGAAACTTGGCCTGCTGGGCGATGTTGTGCCGGATTATTCCCTGCTGGATGTCAAGGATGAATTCGATAAAGCGGTCTGCCCAATTGATCTGGATGCTTTGCTTGAACAGGAGAATCCAGTCTGGTATATTGTGGAAACTGAGAAGATTTCAGACCACGGTCTGGAGACATTTATCGACATTCTATTTCATTCCGACCTCGATGAAGACAGGAAGGCGGCAATACTGCACGATGCTCTTGCATATCTGGACGGTAAGGGATTTTTCTCTTTTAAACTTCATTCTCTGAGCAACAGATAAATTCTCATTTATGCGTTCATTTGATATTTCAATCATATTTTATGAAGTATTATTTTACGTTATCCCCTAAATAATAGTTGCTATGAAAAGGTTGCTGTTACTAATGATGATCTTTCTGTGCTCTTGTGAAAAGGATCCCTCTGTTTCAGAAAAATATGTCGGAGACTGGGAAGGTGTGGTTTACGTGTTTGCTGACGATGGTGACGATAAGATGCTCGTTGTGAGTAATATCATCGAACTGACTATTGAAGAATCATCCTCCTATACTTGTATTCTATATGACTTTCAATCACCGACAGGGGTTCCTGTCAAGGTCGGAGAAGGCTCGACAAGCAAAGGTAATGTCATTGAAGAAGGGGAGTCGATAACATTCACCAGTACTTTTGCAGACATCCGGTTCAAGGCAGTACATTCTTCAGATGGTCTGAAATTAGAGTCTTCTGAATATCTTATTGACCTTAAGGAAGTGGAATAGAGATTCACTGAAAACCATAACTTTCAAACATAAATCTGGATTTATCTATGAAGCGAATATTTTATTTGTTTTCCGCAATCTTATGCTTATGCGGTTGTGCACGAGAAATAGATTGGGCACCTTGGAGTTTATATGTCATCGTTGAAGATTCAGAAGGAATGAATGTGCTGGATAAAGATACATACGAACAAGTTCTGTCAGGAACAGTGTTAACCTATCGTGGAATAGATTATGAACTTGAATTGACGCCAGAAACAAAAATGATGGCTCCGGCAGAACTCAACGGATTCAAAATAGATTGGGGCTCGTATTATGGCAATATCCTATCATTCGGAGAGTTTGATGGTCACGAAGAATTTGACAAAGAGGTATTTGCTATTAAATGGCCTAATGGAAAATCGAGCACTATAACATATTCAAGAAAACTTAACGAGACTTTCGTTTCAGTTAAAGAGAAGTGGACTTTAGATGGTAAAAAATGTGAATGGCCGATAACCATTACACTAAACTGATTGAATGAATTCGTATTAAACCATTTACTTATGAACGAGAAACTGCTATGCAGATGCACCAGCAGCATTGTTGCAGCTAATGTAGCCAATGCCCTTGATGTCAATTCTATTGAGTATCGTATGCACGACGAGACGGCCGACCAACGCAATGGTGCGTATGGCCCTAATCCTGGTATGGCCTTCTATGTGTCGGAACAGGACTATCAGGAAGCATCTGCCTTGGCCGATCCGATAATCAACCGCCCATCAGTGAGGTTCGCTCCGTTCTGTCCTAAATGCGGAAGTGAAGATACGGAATCTATCAATCGTTCCAGGGCAGCCACTACGATATTATTGATCTCCATCCCGCTGTTCATCGCTCCTGTCGTATATATATACAATTCAAAGGAGTGGACTATGCTCAGCTGGATCGCAGTTGCAGTCTTTGTCCTCAGCATAATCCTTATGGTTGTCGGAACGAAGATGAACAAGAATTACAGATGCAACAAATGCGGCAAGCGGTTCAATCGTATGTAATCATCATCCGGATGAATCCTATAATAACAGATTCCATATGAATCCGTATTGAAGTGCAATACGATCTGCTTGTCATATATATTACCTTACCATATTGTCTGGTATAAGGAATCAGCCTTTGGAAAATTTGCGTACGGGCCGTTTTGGGAACAACCCACTACAAATGCAAAGCAGGCAATTGCTGCTAATATTGATAAAATCCTTTGCATATAATCGGGGGGCAGAAATGCAAGTGTTTTACGCTATATATTGTAAACTCCGGCCCGAATACTATACTAGTGTAATCTCTACAGCATAAATCCCACAGTTTCCTCTGCCCATCGTCCCCAATCCACAAAGAAAGGGAACTCAGTGCCTCCGTGACCGGCACCTTCATATACCGACAGTTTCTTATTGATTCCTGCAGGCAGAGCATTGTAGATCTTCTCTGACATCCACTGCGGTGTCCTGTTATCCTCGCTGCCGACAACCAGCAGAATGTCCTTTCTGAACTTCGGCGCCACAAGAGCCGGCATCTGATCGCGAGGGAAATCGTCCGGAACAAGCAGATTCTTTTCAGTCTTACCTTTCGGATGAACTTTCACAAGATGCGGAATCGCATCCTCAAACGACGAAGGGGTACCACTCAGGATGCATCCTTTCACAAGCCTATTGTTGTGTGCTGCTATCATAGCCAGATACGCACCGGTGGACCATCCCATCACATAAATCTTTTTCCTGTCCACGACCTTCTCCTTGCTGACAGCCTTGATCACAGCATCAAAGTCCGTAAGCATTTCCGTATAGCAAAGGTAATCCGGATTCATCTCAAACTCCGAACTTTCTCCGAATCCCCTCCAGTCAAAAGTGACTACGTTGATACCATTCGCAGCATAAAGATAGGCCAGAGAAATCTGCTGATAGGACATATTGCCGGCATCGCCATTACATATAATCAAGGTAGGCCTTCTGCTGTCATCCATAGTCTTATATGGCAGCATCTCACTCTGCCCTGTATTCTCCGCAGGAACATCCTGAGCCGGATAAAACCACGTCTCGATCCTGTAGCCGTCCTTTGTGGTTACATCCAGTTCCTTATAAATCAGCCCCACCTCCTGAGGCAGCCGGACATACTTCCTGTCAGGGATTATAGCGTAGGAATATATGCTGACGAAAAGACCTATGAACAGAAATATGTGTTTCATTATTTACGTTTATATATGTAAAGGACA
>JAGAIM010000184.1 GCA_017626555.1 Bacteroidales bacterium | reverse complement strand
TGTCGTTATGTATTCTTGTTTCTCTGCCTATAAGTGCATCGACACCCCAACCGCCGTCCAGAAACACCTTTACAGATGCTTCAGACAGCATTTCAAGAATCTCACATGCATCAAAATAAGTGACCATAAAATTTCGATTTGTCTATTTGTTATGCTTTACAATTATCCTGCGTACAACACACGCAATTACCGCTACGACTATTGGCACTGTCGCGAAGTATACAATAGGTATTTCTGAGAGATGCTCCTTTGGGAGCTGAAATGCTGATCCGCATATCGCGCCGCAAACAAGGAAGTTGGAAATGTATGTTGCCAAAATTTCTGCACGAGTTGCATCATCAGGCAGTGACCACCATATACTAAAGTTAGGATTCTTGATGGCTAGGATTAGCAAATAGATAGCCACTAGAAGTACTGAATACCCGGCCCCAACTAATGCAATTGTTGTTGTGCGGTCTGTTGATGCAAGGGCCGCATACATTAATGCGAAGAAACCAATGATAACTAGAATAGGAGTGATGAACTTTTTCATAGCATACTACTTTAATTATTCGCAAAATCCCGATTTGTGTGTAAAGTTATAATATTGAGCATATAAATCCAACTGCTCACTAAAATAAATGTGTACCAATTTGGTACTTTATTTGAAAAAGCATATATTTGTAAAGTCAAATACACATGAAAATGGTTGTAGTAAGTAGCAGAGAATTCAGGGCTAACCAGCGTAAGTACTTTGACTTAGCCCTTACAAATGATGTCGTGATTACCTCAAGGTCTCACGGCAGCTATAGGCTTGTGCCAGTGCGAGAAAGTGATACGCTCATTGATCAGTCCACTTTGGAGGCTAAAATCAGACGCGGAATTGAGGAATATGAACAGGGAAAAGTTCATAGAATGGAGGAAGGGGAGAGTGTTGATGGCTTCCTTAGTCGAATGATTAATGAAGACTGAGATGTATAGAATAGTATTTTCTAACGACGCAAAGAAGGACCTTAAGGAACTGAGCAAGAAAGCGCCTCTGGCTATAAAGAAACTATCAAAGCTTTTGGAAGAAATCCAGGAGCATCCTAGGACAGGTACGGGTCAGGTTGAGCCACTTAAGGGTTACGACGGGGATGTATATTCGCGCCGTATAACGCATGAGCACAGACTTGTGTATCGTATCTATGATGAAGTTATTGAAGTTCTAGTTCTATCTGCTTTCGGGCACTACAAGAAGTAGCCAACCTAGCAAGAAACATTATCTGGCCTCGCATCACTGTTGTGATGTGGGGCCTTTTTTATTCACTTAATACTAATCACTTATGGCATTCATTGACAAAATCAATCCGGACTTACCGGAAGGTCGGCTTTTGATTAGGAATGGGGAATTCATTCTCAAGTATCCTGATGCAGAGGTCTCAAAAGTCCCATTGGATAAGAAGTGGGAGAAATTACTCAAGTACATCAAAGACAAAGGGTATAGTGACTCTGAAGTCGATATGATGATCTGTGCCTATGGACATATTTATAGGCGGAGAGCAAAGCGAGATATTGATAAGTACAACCAGATTAGGAGAGAATACCCTAAACTTAACTTTCAGTTAAGATCACTCCTGCTGTATGATTATTACGACATGCTTCCATCAAACAGGAAAATTGCTGACTCCGCGTATTATGAATTGAATGATAACTTTAGGCTTCTACTAGATGACTGCATGCGAGCAGCAAAGGCAGCCCATGTTAGGGATCTGACTATCAGTGTCGAGGCATCCAGTTGTGCTACTTTCTTTGCATATCTACAGATATTGGGAGTCAGATGTATTCATGATTTAGAGGAAGACCATGTGAGGAAATATATGATTTACAGTAGATGCAAACCCGAATTACCATACAGAATCGGACTCTTCATCAGAAGGTATGCAGAATCAATAAAGAATAACGAACTGCTCATAAAAAGTTCCTTTTTCCCAATGGAGAGAATCATCAGAAGTGTATATCAACCAATGACAGA
>JAGAIM010000183.1 GCA_017626555.1 Bacteroidales bacterium | reverse complement strand
AGCGTGGGACTTATCCTGTACCAAATATATGTTGATCACAAACAGACATTATAGCGAACATTATCCTGAATTTGTGTGTTTTCCTGTCAGAGTGACAGGCAAGGAGATCGTGTATATAGTAAACACGATGTAATCCATCTTTACACTTCTGTAAGAATAATTTACAGTAACACCCACCACCACATTTTATAAAAACTTGAACTATAGCGAATTGCCGTTTATGGCACAGTGTATGATAACCGATTCACGATTAACCATTATTTATAACTATAACTACCGATGAAAAGTTACCTGAGATTCCTATCGAGAAATAAACTATACACCGCCATAGAGGTGGTGGGTTTGAGCGTGGCACTAGCGTTCGTGCTGATCATAGGCAGTTATGTGTGGCAGGAATACAGCATATCTCGTGAGAATCCGGACTACGAAAGAATATATGTTCCGACTCAAGCCTTGCCTTACGGCATATATGAACCGTTGAAGGAGCAGATTCCAGAGATTGAGAAGATCACATTCATTAATTCCTTTGATGACGAAATTATGGCGGCCGGAGATGAGAGATTTGCGACACGTGGTCTTGCTGTAAGAGGAGACTTTTTCGATATCTTTGATTATGAGTTTCTTATAGGAGATGCAGGATGTCTGGAATCCGACTCCGACATAATCGTCAGCGAATCATACGCAACCAAGTTGGCCGGAAAGCCCGAACAAGCAATGGGAATGCAGATCGTGCCGATAGATTATACTTCACAGGCATATACCGTCACCGGTGTGGTCAAGGACTTTGACTGCAACTATTGGAAATCCATGGATGTCATATGCAAGGGTGAAAGCCCTATCAATGACGGTCCTCAGAAGAATCCTATATTCACTCTGTCCGGGGTGACATTCATACAGGTTGCTGAATCGACTGAAGCGGAAGACCTGAAAGAAAAAGTAGTAACTATCTTCAAGCAACTGTGGGGTGAAAAGATGCCGGAAGACAGAATGAACCAGTTTGCAAGCCTGATCGGACTTGAGAGATTTGACAGACTTTATTTCTCAGGAAACTATATTGACAGTTATCTCAACATGGGAGATAAAAGTCAGATCATCATACTTCTAATCGCCGCCTTGCTGCTGGTTATATCGGCAGTCATAAACTATATCAACCTGAATCTTGCCTTGACAAACAAGAGGGCAAAGGAAATGGCGACAAGAAGTCTCGTAGGTGCAGACAAGACCCATATATGCGTAAAGTATATCCTGGAATCTATTGCATTCACAGCTGTCAGTGCTCTTGCTGCTGTATGTATTGCCATATCCCTTGCACCATATATCGGACAGATCATCAACGGACAGACCATTGCCATTCCGTTTAACGCTGGAAGCATCGCAATCTATGTCTTGTTCATTGTGGCGGTCGGAGGATTGTGCGGTCTCATTCCGGCATTGAACATATCCTCGATAAAGCCTATAAGTGTAGTCAATGGCACATACAGAAGGAAGAACAGGGTCAGTCTAAATAGGGCGTTCATACTTGTTCAAAATATACTTGCTGTTACCCTGATTGCATCTGCCATAGTGCTCGACATGCAGATCAAACACATGATCGATATGCCATTAGGAGCGGATATAGAGGACAAGTTTGTCATATCTACAGAGGTTGAGAGTTCTGGTGATGTGATACCTCTGATAGATGAGATCAGCCAACTGCCGTTCGTGAAGAATGTTGCCTTATCAAGAGGATACCCGACAGGATTGAGTTTCGGCACAATATTTCAGCAGGAGAGCAGTACAGAAATGCAAAGGGTCAATCTGCTCATCTGCGATACCGAAGCATTCGAGATGTGGGATTTCGAGATAAAGGAGAGTACCGGTGCGCCTCTCGCTCATTCAATATGGTTCACGGAGAATTTCTACAACTGTCTTGAAACCAAGGAAGCTGCCGAGAATCAGGCCAGGAAATGGAACGGCAATTTCAACAGCGTGAAAATAGACAATTTCGGTGGAGTACTTGGCAATATTGCTGGTGACAACGCTATGAATGAAAATGTCAACGAATCCATGGTAGCAGTTATAGTACTTCCACGAGAGGAGTTCGGACACTACAATAATGAGATTCTCATTGAAACAGATGAAAATCATGAGGCAGCAAAAGAAGCCTTCGAAAGGATATACAGAAAGTTCACTGAAGAATATGACGGAGTGTATATCGAACCTTGGACATTCGGTTATGTGGAGGATATGATAGTGAATGAGATCAGGGAGAATAATCAGACCATCACATTGCTGAAGATTTTCACAATCCTGTCTGTGCTGCTGTCGATCCTCGGTCTTGTTGCCATGAGCACATACTTCGCTTCAGAAAGGGAGAAAGGTATTGCCATACGCAAGGTCTATGGAGGCACAATGTCAAGCGAGACAAGACGAAACATCAGCGAATACATGATCATTACGGTCTGCGCCAGCGTGATCGCGGTTCCTGTAGCATGGGTATTCTGTGAACGTTATCTTGAGGAATTCGCCTACAGGATAGAACTTACCGT
>JAGAIM010000182.1 GCA_017626555.1 Bacteroidales bacterium | reverse complement strand
ATACAGCATAGTTTCAGAGTTCAAGGGTCAGAATACATATCCGAAACTTGTGATCGAGTTATCCATTGATGGAGAGAGTTGGTTCTATCCGATACCTCTGATATATCCTCAGCCGAATACAGTTTACAGGATTGACAATATTACGATCAAGGATTATGGGTCGGAGTATTCTAATTTCTTCCCTTTGAAGTATGTGGTGGATTATACGATTTCTGTGGCGGAATGGTCGGAATTGACTATCGAAAATATGAATGTGGGGGCAGACCCTTTGACTGGTGAACCAGTGGAACTATATGATGAGCAATGAGTATGAAAAGGTATCGTTTTATTTTGGCAATCGCAGCGATTGCATTGGCGGTCAGTGCCTGTGTGAAGGATATTGATATGCCATCCGGGAATAGTGAAGAACTATTTGAAGTCGGATTCGATCTGCGTATTGAGCCTGTGACATATACAATGACCAAGGCAGAGAATATAAATGATGATGAACCGGATGACTTCATTGACAGGATTGATATGTATGAATTTAATAAAGCCGGCGAACTTTTGCGACACGATGTATGGAAAAATCCTGACGGACTTGATCTGAGTACAGTTAATCCGAAGAGTTATGATTCAAGCTACAATAAGCATACTTGGGTATTTGTGGCCAATCTGGATGAAGACTCTGCGGAATATCTAGCAGGGCTTAATGCTGACGAAATAGGCGAAATGCCTACAGGTATAATTCCATTGGAAGCGGGAAACTTCAGGCTTCATAAGCCTCTTATGTGTGGGTGCAATTATTCCAACTTTACGAAAGATGAGACAAAGACTGTGACCCTTTACAGGTATCTGACGAGAATAGAAATTTCAAGCATCACGGCGGATTTTGACGATGAGTCTTTATTTGATAAGGACGTCCAGATCAAGAGGATTGCAATCATCAATTATCCTAATGCATTGAGATTGCTGGATGAGTCAGCGACTACAGTTTATGGTAATTATCAGGATGTTCTTGGAAACGGATGCATAAAGTTTACCGACCCTGCTTTTGGCAATCTGCTGGAAATGAGCAATGATTGTAATAATTGGGAGATGATCAGTTCTTACTTTGATGATGACGAAGGAATACTCGATCTTTCGGAGTTCGGGGGTAAAGGTAAATTATCGTATCAGTATGACTATATCATCAACAATAATAGACTTGCTCCAAAGGGTCAATTGATTATCGATGCAACGGGAGATCAGCTGACTGCTTCCGTACACGAGTTCGGTGAGAATGAAGGTATATTGTGTTCATCGTCAAATGCCAATTTGAATCATCGTCTAAATGTAAATAAGGTGTTCTATACTGTTCCTGTGTCAAGATATATCCGCTCATATCTTTATGGAGATATCACTAATCAGGATGATACACAGAAGTTGGTTATCGAGGTGGATATTGATGGCATTCCGTACTTCTACATCATATCGCTTTATGAACTTAATGCCGGAATGATTTATAAGGTCGGAAACATCAATCTGAAGAGTATTGGGTCAGAGTATTCGAACAAGTATGAGCAGAAATATGAGGTGAAAGGTGCGGTCACTGAGATTGCGGAGTGGTCTGAGACTGAACTTGCGGAAATGAATGTAGGTTATACGGTTGATGGTTATGATATATATGGTTATGAATAGGTTTTTGTTTGTAATGTGGATGGTGGGGATGCTCTTCTTGTCTTCCTGTTCGATCAAGGAGGACAGGGACGGGTGTCCTTGCTGGATGACGGTGGAGATGCCCGGTCAAGCCGGGCATGACGGCGAAAAGGTCGGACAGGACGGGAGATTCCCGGTCGGAGCCGGGGATGACGGGACTGTTGTTCTGCGGT
>JAGAIM010000181.1 GCA_017626555.1 Bacteroidales bacterium | reverse complement strand
GAGGCTATGGAAGCCATCAGGGATCTTAAAGGATGAACATCCTAGGTTGTTAAACATAAATATTGTTCCGGTCAGAGGGCGTGAGTCTTCTGGCCGGAATTCTTATTCGTTTACCAGCAACTTATACCCCTCCCCTCTCACGTTCACGATGCGGATGCGTGGGTCGGGTTCGAGACGGCGGCGGAGTTTGGAGATGAATACCTGAAGGCTGCGGGAGTTGAAAAAGTCGTCGTCGCCCCAGATTTCCAGAAGGAGAGGTCTTGTGTAGAGGGTTTCTCCTTTGCTTGCACATAGAAGTTCGAGGATCTTCGCTTCTCGTGGTGAGAGTTCTTCAGATGTGCCGGCATGATCGAGACGGAGGGTGTCGGGATGGAATGTGAATTCACCGATTTTGTATGTCTGAGGAGCAGGAGCGGTCTGGACCTGCCTTCTTCCTGCCAATGAGCGCAGCCTGACGATCAGTTCCATCATTCCGAACGGTTTCTTGAGATAGTCGTTTGCTCCGAGTTCAAAGCCTTCCACAACATCATCTATGGCAGATCTTGCTGTAAGGAACAGTACTGGAGTCTGCTGGTCGGTCTGCCTTATCTGCCTTACCATTGTGAATCCGTCCATCTTCGGCATCATCACATCTGCGACCAGGACATCCGGCTTTTCTGCATAGAACTTACGCAGTCCTTCCTCTCCATCCATAGCGGTGCGGACATTGAAGCCCTGACTGGTGAGGGTATTGCGGATTATCAAGACGAGATCTGGCTCGTCTTCTACCAATAATATGTTAATACAATCTATGTTCATAAGATTTCTCGACTCGCTGCGTTCGCTCGAAATGACAGGGAGGAACTCGCTCATAATGACAATGTGAATGTGGTGCCTTTGCCCGGTTCGCTTTCCACGCTGATGCTCCAGCCGTGCTTTTCTACAATGCTATGGACATAATACAGTCCGAGGCCGTAACCCTTCACATCGTGAAGATTGCCGGTGTGGGCGCGATAGAACTTCTCGAATATATGCTTCAGGTCCGATGGCGACATTCCTATGCCGTTATCGCTGACAGTCAGTCTGTTTCCATCGGCAGCAATGTTTATTGCGACCTTTTCGCCGGAGTACTTCACGGCATTGTCTATCAGGTTGTTCAGGATATTGCTCAGATGCATCCTGTCCGCATTGACGGTGAAATCGGAAGGAATATCAACCGTGAATGTCACATCCTTATCCGCTTTCATCCTGTGCTTTTCCACGATATCATCGACCAATGCAGCAAGGTCGATGTCTTCACGGTGAAGAACCAGGCCTTTCCTGCGTTCCATACTCATGGAGAGGATCTGCTCGACAAGTCCGCTCAGATGTTCCAGCTGGCTCTGCGATATCTCAAGATACTTCCTTCGCTGCTCCGGTGAATCTTCATCAGGGAAGTTCAGCAGGGCATCATTGGCTGCATAGGCGACAGATATCGGGGTCTTGAGTTCGTGAGTCATATTGTTGGTGAAGTCAGACTTCATCTCATCGAGAGACTTCTGAGTGCGGATGACGTGTATCAGATACAGGAAGACTGCGATAAGGACGATAAGAATCAGTACAGAGGCAACAAGGATTCCGGTCATCTGTTTCAGGACAGCCTTTCCCACAGGCTCAATCCACAATCTGTACATTGCTGTTTCCTGAACATCAAAGACATATTCAAATGAAATAGCATCATCACTTGGCACATATCCATCTGTGCAAAGCGAAGCAAGGACTTTAGGCTCTCCTTTCTGTACAATTGTAACATTGAAATTCACAAGAGAGTCTGCGAAAGTGATAAGTTCTATCTTATGTTGGCCATCCAGTCCGGCCTCCTTCAAAGACACAGTCAGCAGCGAATCAAGAAGCCCAAAGTTCAGGTTACCGTCTATCGCATCTATTCCGGTGTGCATTCCTCGGATCATCTGAACGGACATGTTATCCAGAGATTTGAACATGCTTTCCTGTTCTGACCTCTCTGGCTTTGGAGGGAGGCTGTCAGTCTGCATCACGCTGCTGGTTGTCTGGCTGACCCTCTTTGTCACTCCTGTCTTCTGACCATTTATCTGTCTGCCCAGAGTGTCCTGTTCATATTGTGTGGTGCTGATTTCCGACACAAGCATACCTCCTGATCCATATCCGGCACCAACGGTGATGTCGCCTGTGAAACCCACTCCTGCCTTTTGATCGCGGGCTTTCTGCAGGCGTGCCATCATTTCGTTGAAGTCGCAGTTTCGGAGTGCAGTACGGACTGCATTCTCGGTCTTTGTCACCTCGCTGCGATACATTCTTATGAGCCACCAGCTCTGGTATGTAAACAGACAGGCCATGACTATGATGACCGCAACTGCTATATGTTTCAGGTTGTTCTTCATATCTGCAAAGTTATTCAAATATCCATTGTCTTCGCAGACGTTAACACTATTTAACACTGTTTAACATTGAATAACATATTTTGACGAATGTGTTTGAGAACTTTGCGGAAACAAATAGACACAGAAGTATGAAACGGACATTATTCATTATTGTTTTTACTGCATTGTGCTTCAATGCTGTGGCTCAATCCAAGGACGAGAAGCTTGACAGTCTCTATTATTCGTTGCCGGAAGCGATGGTGACAGGTGATAAGCCTATTGTCAAGGCTGACAAGGGAAAGCTTATCTATGACCTTCCGCATATCATCAAGGATTTACCTGTAGATAATGCTTATGACGCAATCAAAGAGCTGCCGGGAGTCATTGAAAGCAATGGCTCTTTCACGCTTGCCGGACGAGGAGCAAAGGTTGTCATTGACGGAAAGGTCACGAATATGACTTCAGACCAGCTGAATATGCTTCTGAAAAGTATCCCGGCTTCAAGCATAGCCAATGCTGAAGTGATGTATAGTGCTCCTGCGAGGTATCAAGTGCGTGGGGCGATGATCAATATCACATTGAAGAAGGCAGACGGGGATGTGTCTCCTGTGTTGGGAGAAATCACAGGTAAATGGCAATATCAGGAAAGGCATGCATTTGAAGAAAGGGCAAGCCTTATATTCAACAAGAACAGATTTTCAGGTGACGTACTGTACTCTCATACTCACGGCGAGAATTTCAGGGAGGCCAGCACAGAGTCTCATCATTCACTCAATGACGGAACCGTGCACGACATCATAAGCGATGCTGTAGTGAATGGAAAGGGATATAATCATAATTGGAGAGTCGGAGCTGATTATAACATTGATAAAAACCATTCCATCAACGGAGTCTATACAGGATTATGGTCAGATGATTACAACCTGCAGAAATCAAGCGGCACATACAATACGATCAATGAATACAGCACCAACAAGAAGATGCATAATGCCAGACTGGACTATCAAGCTCCGTTCGGTCTGTCTGCCGGTGCAGAGATAACAATATACGAATCTCCAATTTTGCAGACTATGAGCGATTACGACGGAAACAATATATTGACCGGTACTGACAATCAGCGAATCAGCAGATGGAAGGCTTTCGTCTCACAGGAGCACAATACCAAAAGCGGCTGGGGAATCAATTACGGAGTCATCTTCAACACCTCCACCGATGACAGCTGGCAGAAGTTCACGGGCACCGGGGATGTTCCGGAAGATATGTCATCTGTGCAGACTGAAAGCATTCTGAATATATATGCAGGATTTAACAAGACATTCAACGGAAAATTTATGGTTGATATCTCCCTTGCAGGTGAACGATATCACAGCCCTATGTGGAAGATGTGGGATCTGTATCCTAATGCTGTAGCTGTATATGTGCCGAATAAGGATCATTTGTTTCAGTTATCGGTGAGCAGCGAAAGGAACTATCCTGAATATTGGGCGGTCAAGAGTTCGACGAATGTAGGAATGGGCGGATATCAGCAGATTATAGGTAATCCTGATCTGAAGCCATCCAGTTCCTGGAACAGTCAGTTTGTCTATATGCTGAAGAACAAGTATCTCCTTGCTGCCTGGTTCAACTATACGGATGATTACTTCATCCAGACTGAATATCTCCATCCGGAGCGTCTTAATAATATCTACAAGTGGATGAACTTCGATTTTCACTACACTGCCGGTATGCAGCTAAGCATTCCGTTCAAAGTGGGAAAATGGCTTGACAGTAAACTGACACTGACCGGACTCTATCAGCGTGAGAAGGATTCGGATTTCTATGATATCCCTTTTGACAGGGGGCGATTCGGTGTCCAGGCAAGGATGAACAACAACATCACCATCTCAAGAAAGCCATACCTCCTTATGAACATTGCAGGAAATTATCATTCAGGTGGTATTCAAGGAATAATGGATATTCCTCAGGGAGGTGGCTTGGATATGTCTCTTACCTGGAAATTCAATAAAGACAGAGCAAGTCTGAAAGTCGGATGTTATGACATCTTCGAAACCCAAGGCGTTTCACCATACATCAATTATGGCAATCAGGTAGTTAAGAACCGGTATCCTTCATACAGGAGTTATAACGTCACATTCTCATACCGTTTCGGAGCTTACAAGGAGAAAAAGAGAGAGGAGGTAGATACGAGCAGGTTCAGGTAAAAACATATAACTTTTGTTAAACATAAATATTGCCGGTCAGAGGGCGTGAGTTTTCTGACCGGAGTTTTTATGCTTAATACTTAAGTTTGTAGCCTATACCCCTGATGCTTTCTATCTCCACACCTGGATCGGATTTGAAGTGGTTGCGCAGGCGGGTGATATAGACATTGAGACTGCGGAGATTGAAGTAGTTGTCGTCGCCCCAGAGTTCCTTCAGGAGGGCTGACGTATTTACTGTCTTACCGGCATCACGGCAAAGTCGGAGCAGGACTTCGGATTCTCTCGCTGGGAGGATAGTTTCGCAATTGTCCATTCTCAGGATCTTGCTTGCCGGGATAAATTCATATCTGCCGATAATATAGACTGTTTCCGCAGATTCCTGTGCCTGGAGTCTTCCGGCAAGAGCTTTGACTCTGACTATGAGTTCATCGATGGCAAACGGTTTCTTAAGGAAGTCGTTGCCTCCGGTCTCGAATCCTTTGACCACATCCTCTGTCGCTGAACGTGCTGTAAGGAACAGTATTGGCGTATTATATCCTTCTGCCCTGAGCTTCTTTGCCAAAGAGTAGCCGTCAAGATTCGGCATCATTATGTCGCTGACGATGACGTCAAATGACTCCCTTTTGACAGCCTCCAGTGCTTGTACTCCGTCATATGCAAGATGCACATCAAAGTTTCTATCCGACAAAGTATCAGAAAGAATCTCGGCAAGCATCTGCTCGTCCTCGACGATAAGTATCTTAATATTATTGCTCATTCCTCGGCAGTTTGATTGTTACCGTTGTGCCCTTACCGACACGGCTATTCATTGATATTGTGCCTTTATGCAGTTCTGCTACCTGTTTTGCATAGTATAAGCCAAGTCCGTAGCCTCTGACTGTGTGTATATCACCTGTCGGGACTCTATAGAACTTCTCAAATACGTGTGACAGATGTTCCTTTGCTATTCCGCAGCCGTTGTCTTCAATCTCAATGGTCACGTTTCCAGACTCATCAGATACTCTGATATCCACGATAGGATCTGTAGTATATTTGACTGCATTATCAAGGACAGTGGCAAGGAGGTTCTTGATGTGGAATTCATCAGCCAAGATCTTTATATGCTCAGCACAGTCTATATTGAAGACAGCTGTGTTCGTCCCGGTCCCTTGAGTGAGTTGACTAATGACATCCTGAAGATACACTACGGTAGGATTATATTTATATTCACGACCCTCTACAGACACAGAAAGGATGTGTTCGACCATAGTCGAGAGTTGAGTGAGCTGCGTTTCCACTATTTCAAGGTAACGGCTCCTTCTGTCCGGATCCGCATCGGCTGAGAAATTCCTCAAGGCATCAGTCGCTGTAACGGCGACGGATATCGGGGTCTTCAGTTCGTGGGTTATGTTGTGCGTAAAGTCACGCCGCATCTCTTCCAGAGTCTTCTGACGGAACATTGTCCTGACAAGATATATAAGTACGCCCGCGAGAAGTATGATGATTGCGACCGACGATGCAATGAGCCTCCACATCCTGCTGAGGAATACCTTGAAAGGCATTTCTATTGAAACAAGAAGCGAATATGAACCATCATCATCGATAGGAACGACCGTGGTCATAGGGTTGTTCAGAACCGGTCTCTCGCCATTGGTCATCACTACCCGAGATTTTCCATCATCGTTGAAGAGCACTTCTG
>JAGAIM010000180.1 GCA_017626555.1 Bacteroidales bacterium | reverse complement strand
CACCTTGACATGAAGGTCCTTTATATCTGCAGTGCCTATCCAAAGTGACTTCTTTACTGAAGCCACTTTGGACAGCACCTCATTATAATGCTGCACATCTGAAATGTATTTGATGTAAGGCATAAGGCAAAGTTAGAAAATATCCACGTATTTCCGTATATCCCTTTCTCTCCCGAGAAAATTCACAGCGGCAGCCTTCAGCGAACCCCTGCGGTTGTCTTCCTTTTCCCACACATCATTGTGTGTTGCGAATCTGGTGAGATCATTATAGACATCCCATACATTCCTGCTTGACATTATTTCGTTGGCCCTGCCGTGTGATATGTCGTGTCCGCTATCTGCATATGCCTGCAGATCACTTCTATAAGGGGAAATTACTTCCGCCGTCTGTTCATCGACTCCGTGTGCATCAAGTATCCTTGAAACATACGTCAGTTCATCCATTATCTTCCCCGTCCTCCAGTTCTCGAAAAGTCCTTTCTCGAACCGGATATCTCTCATTCTTACGACATCCCTCACCATGAGTCTTCAGTATTTACAAGTGGCACCAATGCGTCTCTGTATTCATCCGGATAATAGGTCTTCAGCCAAAAACACTGATATGTAAGCATAGCATCATATGTGGCCCTTACCCTATAGATTGTGCTTTCGCCTTCTGATATGATCCTATCCCAGATTACCTCTGCCTGAGGCTTCGTATAGCCACTCCTTTTTGTGCAGATAATGAAGACTGACTTCCACACATCAAGCTCTGCTTTCATAGATTTTCGAATGTATCTGGCGATTATCTTTGAAACGTCTACCGGTATTCCAGAATAACGATGTATCATCTCAATGACCTGTTCACAGTACAGCACTACCCCATAACTTTCTTTCAGAATATCTTCCTCTAAATCAGAATGGAATTTAATCTCACCCGGATTCTCTTTATTCCTTTGATATTCTGTGAACTTTTGAACCAGGCACGGTCGCCACATCGCCTGCAGTGCTGCAAGATGTCGAAATTCTGTCGGCTTTAACATATAGATGCAGCCATGCATCCCATGAGACTCCAGTCCGAAGACGTCAGTGGAAATGTCAGTATTTATGAGTTCATAGACCTTTTCATCATCCAATGACAATGAATATATATCTATATCCACTCCATGTCTGTTTCTGACCAACCGCACACACTTATTGATTATTGACAATAACACATTACATTCTATTCTGTCTTCCATGCTCATCTCTTTTATTCATTATATCATGTTGCAAATCTATGTGCTCATATTGTCAAAGATTGGCAGCTACGACTACATTGCATCATTTTATCAACTGCCAACTTAATGCAGTATAGGTCATTACCTTCGCGCCATGAACAATTGGCATATACGTTAAACTAACATTTAGAACTATGGCACTTTTTAGAATTACAGTTAAGCAGTCAAGAAGCATCAACGGTGTGCGTCTTGAGAAAGGAATGACAGTAGAAGTCGCAAAGGGCAACAACACGGCTACTCCAACAGACATCTTTGGTACCATCGATGGGAAAAAGATGGTTGCGAATGCCTTTATGACGAAGTATGGCGTTGATGTGGTCAAGGCAAATGCAATCAGTAAGATTTATATGGACATCGAGAAAGTCTGATAGATCGATCCGATATTATAATTTGCAGAAAATGTTTCCCTGCATTTGCGGGCTGCCATTATTATGCAGTTTAGGTAACTTTCTTTGCAGTATGAAAATTTAATTACTTAAAGTATTCATATGGAAAAGATCAATTTAGCAGAGGGGCTTATGGCCCAGATGATGGAAGAAGAGGCTTGGAAGGACCTCTCAGGAAGTTTCGGCTTCACTCTTCAGATGCTTGAGAAATATCAGGACCGCCTTGACTGGGAAGAGGTTTCAGAGAACACCAACATTGTATGGACTATGGATATTCTTGAAAAGTTCAAGAGGCGTATTAATTGGACCGAGTTCACCAGAAGATGCGATGAGGATGTGCTCACACCAGAGATTATAGATCGATTCAAGGATTACTTCGATTGGAAGGAGTTATCAAAGAAAAGTAGTCTTACGATAGCCATCGCAGAGAAGTATCCGGACTTGATCGATTGGAAAGAGATCATATGTTGTTATTACAATGATGATATTCTTACCCGCGACTTTTTTGAGAAGTACAAGGAATATATTCCTGCCTCTGCATTCATGGATTCCCATTTATGGAACAATATCGTTGCAGATATACGTAAGGGTATAGAGCGAAAGCTCAGAAGCGGCGAATAAATTCTGCCAATTTCTGGCAAAAGTTCTTTTTACTGCCTATATTTGGCAGTGAGAAGAACTTTCTTTGCATCATAATCATAAATCACAGACATTATGGCTAGGAATTATTTCAACAGGTACATCTGGCTGATTGACCTGATTCAAAGAAGCGGGCACATATCATTTGAAGATATCGACCGCTCATGGCAGCGTAGTTCACTGAATCCCAATGGTGAAAGACTGAGTGAAAGGACATTCTTTAATCACAAGGACGCGATATTTGACACATTTGGCATTGAGATCAAATGTGACCGGTCTCTTGGATACTACATCAACAATGAAGAAGATGTAGAGTCAGACTCTCTCAAGAACTGGATGCTTCAGTCATTGTCACTCAACAGCATAATGAATGAAGGGGCGGACCTCCGCGACAGAATCATCTGCGAGGAT
>JAGAIM010000179.1 GCA_017626555.1 Bacteroidales bacterium | reverse complement strand
ATAAGTATAACCCTAATAACGAGTTAAAAGCCGAACAGAAAAGAACAAACAAGCTAACACCGCAAAGGTGAGGAACAGTTCCGAGACCTTTACCCTGCATCAGCAGGCAACGACAGATTGATGATAATACTCGGTTCTGCACAGGCAGAACAGCCCTCGACAATGGGTGCGACATTCACAAGGAATGTGGCAAACATTAAGAAACAAGAAAATCAAAATAACTATTTGTATAACAATTAAATTTTTCAAAGATGAACAAGAAATTATTCTTAGGTATGTTCGCAGTAGCTGGTATGCTGTTCGCAACATCGTGTTCGAATGACGAACTGGATGTGGTTCAGTCAGGAGATGAGGCTCAGGTGACGTTCTCACTTGCAGCCGAAGGGGGTATCGCTACCCGTGCTATCAGTGATGGTAAGAGTGCAAATTTATTGTACTATGCTATCTTTGATGCAAACAAGCAGTTGATTACTACTATCAATGGTTCAACCAATGGTTTGTTGACAAAGTCAAATGCCTTCCCAAATGGAAGTAAGCAAGATGCAGTAGAAGTGACATTGGCAAAGGGACAGGAGTACACAGCCGTATTTTGGGCACAGGATGCAAGTTGCACTGCTTACACAGTTACTGCAGAAACTGACGGACTAAAAGTAGCCGTAGATTATGATGGCGACAATAACGATGAGACTCGTGACGCATTCTTTAAGGCTGAAACTTTCAAGGTAACAGGCAATACAGAAATTGATGTTGTATTGAAGCGTCCTTTTGCTCAAATCAATGTGGGTGTAACAGAAGCTGATTGGAAAGCAGCAGTAGAATCAGGTATAGAAATTACCGAGTCAAAGGTTGTTATCAAGAATGCAGCAACATCTATCAACTTACTTGATGGTACAGTTAGTGGAGAAGAAGAAGTAACTTATAATTTTGCGACCATCCCTGCAAAGTTTGCTACTGCAGAAACATTGGAAGTTGATGTTAACCGTGATGGTACTATTCAGGATGATGAAAAGTACAAATATCTTTCTATGAGCTATATCTTGACTGATAATGACGCAGAAAGAACCACTTTGGAGGCAGACGGTTTGCAGTTTACTTTCAGCCCTGAAAATGGTGAAGACATCGTTTTCGATGAAGGTTTGCACGCAGTTCCTGTACAGCGTAACTGGAGAACTAATATTCTTGGTAAAATCTTGACAGGTGATATTCAGTTCAATATCGAAATCGACCAGAGATTTGATGACAACTATAACCTGATGTATCCTGACAAGGATGATAATAGCACAGCTGTATTTAATGTTACTAATGCAACTGAATTGCAGACTGCTTTGAATAACGCTACTGATGGTGCTGTTATCTACTTTGCAAATGATATTACAGGTGATGTTACCGCAACTCAGAAACCAAATGTAAAAGTTTCTATTCTCGGTCAAGGATATAGCTTTAAGGGTGTGATTACCGTAGATGGTAAAAGTGCAACTTATACAACTGCAGGTTTGACTATTAAAGATGTAGTCTTCGATGCTCAAACTATCTCTGCTGATGCTTGTATCAATTTGGGCAAGAGCGGTGATAATAACACTCGTTACACTTGCAATGTAACCGTTGAAAACTGTACTTTTGATGTTGTTGATGCTGTCGGTATCAAGTCTTACACAGGTGGTGATAAGAATTTGACTATTACAGGTTGTACTGCTACTGCAAATGCTCACTCATTGGTTCAGGTTGCAGGTATTGATGGTATCCTCATTGAGAATAGTACAATTAAATCTGTAAGAGGTATGAACTTTAATAGTAGTACCAATGTGACGGTTGATAATTGCTCAGTTGATGTACAAAAATATGCCGTTCGTTTCGGTGCAAGTTCGGGTGGCTCAGGAGAAACTGAGGTATATACTATTAAGAATAGCTCATTGAAGTCCGTAAATGTTGATGACGATGCAGTAATCGTTCTCCGTGGTACTGCCGACAATTCTACATTGACTATTGAGAATACAACAATCGAGGGTACTAAGCAGATTGAGAACACTGCAACTAACGCAACGGTTATTATTGATGGTGTTGCAACTGTTAGCTCAACAAACGCTTTGGCTTCAGTAATTGAATTCGGAGTTACTAAGATCGAATTGTCTGAAGGTACTTACACTATCCCTGTTGAAGCTAAAAATAAAACTCTGACTATTAGTGGTACGGAGAATACTAAGATTGATATCACAAGCAGTTTGACATACGTAAATGGTGCAGACATCACCTTCGAGGGTGTGACTATCCAAAGTGCTCCCGATGGCGCAGGTTATAATAAGGGTTTCGCAGATATGAAGTATGCTACGTTCAACGACTGCGTGATTGATGGTACTATTGGCCTCGATTTCTCTTGCGAGTTTAACCGTTGCACATTCACTATTGAGGGCAACTTCTACAATGTATGGACATGGGGTGCCGGTGAGGCTACTTTCAACGAGTGTACGTTCAAATGCGACGGTAAGGCATTGTTAGTATATGCAAACGTCCTCGATAACGGCACTACACACCAAACAGTGAATATCAAGGGTTGTAAGTTCTACGACTTGGATGATACTGCTGTTGAAGGTAAGGCTGCAATCGAGATTACCAACACATATACTCCTATCCGTACATACGATGTGTTTATCACTAATACAGAAGTGTACGACTTTAGCCAGACTGTTCCCGGTGCCGGTGACTTCAACGCTGCATACGGTAGTGTCGAGGATGGTAACATCGGAACAGAGGTTTGGGGTAACAAGTGCAAACTTTCTAACGAATATCTTAACGTTGTAATAGATAATGTCGATGTATATTAAACATCATGATTAAATAGACAAAAGAAACTCTATCATTCCCTTGATAGATATTTACATATAAGACGTTAGTTGAGACCTGCCGTTCGTGAGAATAGCAGGTCTCAATCTTAAATATAATTCTGATGATCAGATTCTTTGGCTCGGTGTGGCTTTCATCAAAAATCCTCTAAGACAAATAACACTATTGCCAGCATCATTATTTCCTCTCATTCGTTAGATTTTTCCAGATATATAGTATATTTGCGGGAAACAGCCATTCTATGAAAAACATAAAGATTACGATTTCATCAATCGTCTCAATCTCCCCCAAACCCGTCCTTCCCATCACAGCAGACTGAGATTTGCCCTTCACATACCCATACCAATTGTAAAAAAAACAGAGAAGCAATGTTCAAGATAGGAATCATAGGTGCTGGATGGATAGCAAGAAAAATGACCCTTGCCCTGTCACCGTTAGAAGATATATGCGTATATGCAATCGCCTCCAGGTCAGCAGCAAAGGCCAAGGCATTTGCTGCAGAGCACAAAATACATAAAGCATATAGCAGTTATGAAGAACTGGTAAAGGATGAAGAGGTGGATCTTGTATATATAGCCACTCCACACTCACACCATTTCCGACACGCTGCACTTGCGATAAGGCACAACAAGCCTGTTCTGGTGGAAAAGGCTTTCACTGCGAATGCGAAGGAGGCGGAAGAACTCATCAGTATGGCTCGCGAAAAAGGCGTATTCATCACCGAGGCCATCTGGACCAGATATATGCCACTATCTCTGAAAATCAATGATATTATGGACAGCGGTGTCATCGGGGTGCCTCGGATTCTTACCGCTTCGCTTTGTTATATGATGGAAAACAAGGAAAGGATTGTAAGGCCTGATCTGTGTGGAGGAGCCTTGCTGGATCTCGGAGTATATGCACTTAATTTTGCCAGAATGTATTTCGGCACAGATATAGTCCGAACCGTCAGCAATTGCCACCTCGGTGATACAGGCATCGATCTGCACGAATGCATATCCTTAAGTTTTGCCGACGGCAAAATGGCTAATCTCCAATCAGGTGCATTATGCCTGAATGACCGTCAGGGCATAATAAGCGGCACGGAAGGATATATCCGTGTTGACAACATAAATTGCCCTGAAGTTGTCGAAGTATATCGTAATTACGAACTTGTAGAACGTCACACAAGCGGAGAAGATCCGGTTTCAGCATACAGATATCAAGTACAGGAAGCCAGAAGATGCATCCGGGAAGGACTTGCAGAATCTCCGCTGATGCCGCATCAGGAGACGATTGACATAATGAAGCAGATGGATACTCTGAGAAAGGAATGGGGAGTAGAATTTCCTATGGACAGAATATAGAAAGATTCCCGCGTCTATATCAGTTTGAAGAGAGCACATCAAGCATCCACATCGCACAACTTGATCCGTGATCCATCGGAAGACCTTTCACCAATGTAACCTTCTCCTCACCGAAAGCCTCATATACGGCCAGTGCATTGTCACAAGGAACAACCTTATCCACTTCGCTGTAATACAACCTGATGGGGTGCTGCGGAGTCCATCCCTGGGTAAGATCATTCATTTCCAGACATTTATACAATGCCTTGCAGACTTCTGAGTCCTTATCCAGCAGAGCAGGGTTCAGGATATCGTCAAGAAGAATTTCATCTGCGCCAAGCCCTGGAGTTCCAGAAGGATTGCGAAGGAAATCCACAAGCATTCCGTTCAATCGCGAGGTGGAATATTCCTTACTCTTCAACGCAGCATCAATCTCGTTTTTATGAGAAATATATTTGTCCGAGAACAGGTCCGAATCATCATACTTGCCAAGAATCTCAGGATAAGAATCCTGCATTGCATATAAAGTGAGAGGAAAGAGCACCGGATGATCTGTCCGACCTGCTTCCAGATATCGGTCAACAGTCAGCGAAGGATCGTATGGGCCCGCGGCACAGTATGAACCGGCAAATCTCCATTTTGATGACAGTTGCTCATCAGTATCCATCATCTTATGCACAGCAAGAGCATTGCCGCCTCCTTGCGATGCTCCTAGAACATACAACTTCCAACCCTTGTCCATACCTGAGGAGGATAATTCATCAAAAAGTGCAGCACCTGCAGAAAGGGCATCGATAGAGTTGAGAGCACATAGTCCGTGATTCATATATGGATGGATCATATCCGAAGAAACTCCATAGCCGATATAGTCTGGCATTATCACCAGAGCATTACCATTTATAAAGGCCTCAAAAGGATAGCCCTCACTGGGGCATTCCTCATTTGAAGTGATTGTGAAATGTTCCACCATACATATCTTGCCGGGAGCAATATCTTTCCAGTCTTCCCCATCGATACCTCCTGTCCATAATGCCATTGCGGATAGTGTTACAGGCTTGCCGTACTGATCTTCACTCTGATAAGAATATGTCACGCGGCGAAAGCCCAATTTACTATCTTTCAAGCCATTATCAGCCTTAAGACCGTCAAGATATGATGAGACAGCAGCGGTTATAAGAGTCTTATATATATCAGGCAGGCCTGAAGTGATAGAGGAGCCGTTTATCATATTGCTGACGAATTCCTCATATCCGTATGTCTGGTCGGAGATAATCTCATATCCCGCTGCATCATCAGCAGGAATGTCATCAAATATATCGTCAGGCGTGCAGGAAGCAAAAATGAACAGAGCAAGCAACAGGCCTGTAAAATATCTTATATTCATACAAACAATATTTTTTCATTGCAAATATAATCATATCTTTACAAAACATTAAATGACATTGTCTATGGCCGAAAATCTAAGGATTTCAGAGGGAAATAAAGAAGAAAAATATGCGCTTCTTGTCAAACAGATTGAAAACATAATCAAAGACGAGGAAGATATGATTGCCAATATGGCCAATATTGCAGCTATGATCCAGGAGACTTTCGGATTCTGGTGGACTGGATTCTATCGGGTCATAGGAAAAGAACTGGTACTTGGTCCATTCCAAGGCCCGCTCGCCTGTTCCAGAATAGGATATGGAAAGGGAGTCTGCGGTACAGCCTGGAAAAACAAAGAAACGGTTATCGTCGAGGATGTCAGTCTCTTTCCTGGCCACATTGCCTGCAGCAGTGCATCCAAAAGCGAGATTGTCGTCCCTATATTCAGCAAGCACAATCCCGACAACATCATCGCCGTACTTGACATTGACAGTGAATTACTTTCCACATTTGACGAGTCAGACAAAATATGGCTTGAAAAGGTAGCAAGGATTCTGGAATATTGATCTACGATTCCAATACTTTTCATATATTTGCAATGTCTAAATAACTCTACAATGAAATATTACTATGAAACGCCGGCGTTGGAAATCCTGATGCTGGAAATGGAACAATGTATCCTGAGTGAAAGCAATTCACCGGGCTTCGAGCCTGGAACCGATCTTGATGAACTTTTAGATTAAGGCGAAATGAAAACATTGACAATCAAACCGGCTATCTTCGTTATATTATGCATATCATTTGTAATAAGCGGCTGTATAGAAGAGAAATATATACCAGAAACAACGGAAAACGAAGAAATCATCCTTCGAATAACCGCCAGTCTTTCAGGAGATGATTCTGAAACACGTTTAGGCTATTACGAGGACGGAAAAGCCATCAAAACCTTGTGGGAATACGGAGACATCCTGACTGCAAATCCTTCACCAGGCAGTAATAAAAATGCCTATACTTTTACGTTATCAGACGGAGCAGGCACAGCAACAGGAGTATTTGAATGCAAGACTACTCCCAACGGATACCTTCCACATAATTACCATTCAAATGCCTGGACGATATATTATCCCGGCAATCTGATAAAGGATGAGGCGGACTATCTGGCATTTTCCTATAATGGACAGGTTCAGACAGGAGACAACAGTCTGGAACATCTGGAAAAATATCACTCTATAAGACTTGTATGTACCGACATCGAAACCTCTACAGGCTTCTACAATACTTTCATAGACTTCTCCGGCGAACAAGCAAATGAGTCTTCCTGTCTGAAATTATGCCTTTCTGGCTTGCCACAGATGACTCCGGCAGAACTCTCAATAGAATATTCGGCGCCAAGTGGTAAAAATTCATATTGTTTCCATACATATAATTATCTGACAACCTGGTGGTCTGGGGCAGGTAATCCGAATTCAGAAACTTCGAACAAGATGACCCTTAAACTCGAAGGCTTCTCCCCTTGTACCTCGCTCACAGCATATATGATGCTCTCCAACTATCCTGTAGATCTCCACGCAGGAGGAACTCTGAGAATATCAGTCAAAAGCGATGAAGGTAAAAAATATATCTGCGAAAAGACTCTCCGTTCAGATGCGACTCTAGAGGGTGGTAAACTTCATAAGATCAGCGGAGCCGGATGGAAGGAAACTGAAATCGGAACCATCGACGGTTTCGACAATCCGGAAGAAGGCATAGTTGTACTTCAGGAGGCCACTGAAGGCCAGGGTACGGACATCGTCATAATGGGAGACGGATTCTCAAAAAGCCACTTCGAGAACGGCAATTACGAAAAAATAATGAAGAAGGCATATAACGACTTCTTCAGCATCGAGCCATACGCATCATTGAAGGAGTATTTCAATGTATATTACATCAACGCCGTATCCGAAGAAGATCACGATGCAGTACCGACAGGCCTCAACGGAGCGCAGCAGGGTGACGCAAAAACCGTTTTCAATACAGAATTCAAGGAAGGAAGCACCAATATTACGGGCAACGACAATGCGGTAGTCGCTTATGCAGAACAGGCCATCAGAGTCAAGGGAGGCAAAGGAGGTACTGAATGCTCCGCTAACGACGTAAGTTCCAGGGCAAACAAGGCTCTTATGATCGTTATGGTCAATGTAGAATGCCACGCCGGCACCTGCGATATGGTATGGACGAACGGAAGCGATTATGGTGATGGTTATTCAGTTGCATATACAGCGCTTCATACAGACGAAGAAGGAAGAAGATGGACTATGCTTCACGAGGCCGGCGGACACGGATTCGGAAAACTTAGTGATGAATACGAGCAATACCAGTTCACACAATTCAGTACCGAGGTTTGGAATACATTGGACACTCAGCACTCTTGTGGCATCTTCCGCAACGTGAGCAAGCATTGGGGACAAGAGGAAAGGAATGCCGGCTGGAGTTTTGGAGCAACGTCCTTTGAGGATACAGACAACAGCAATGTCTATTGGAGTGAGTTATTGACAGGAGGCTACGGTTATACAGAAACTGAAGGTCTTGGAATATACGTAGGAGCAAACACCTACAATCTATTCTTCTGCAGGCCTACAGACAACAGCATTATGCGACACGAGCACAGTGATGACGGGCATTACTTCAATGCGGCTTCACGATGGGCTATATGGTACAGATTGATGAAGTTGACAGGATCGACGACAGCGACAGCATTCAAGAATTCACTTAATGAGTTCATTGAGTTCGACAGCGGAATCGACATTGACATCCCGACTACAAGAAGCACATACGTAGATGAATTCACTCCATCTGCTCCTCCTGTACTGATCGAAGGAGAATGGATAGACGGGGAACTGATATTGAAGCAATAGATTATTGATATTAACGCCGGGCATTTGAGTCCGGCGTTATTCATTTAAGTGTCTTGTAAGATAGAATATGGACGCTAATTGCAGCGGCAAGCAATATGAAGAAGGTACGCAGAGCCCAATGCTCTGCAACAAATATGGCGCAGCAGAGCAATGTAATCCATACCATAGACACCGACAGAACCTTGATTTTCAATGGTATAGCCTTATATTCCATAAAATTGCGGATATACGGGCCTAATTTCGGATGATTCAGCAACCATTCATACAAACCACGGTTACTTTTAAGGAACAGGGCTGCTGCAAGCAGAAGAAGCGGAGTGGTGGGAAGAACCGGAAGAAATATTCCGACTATTCCCAAGCCTAAAGATATCAGTCCTAATAATGTCAGTACAATTTTCATAGCAATAAAGACGGCAAAAATAAGATTATATTCTATCTTTGCAAAAGAAATCTGCAGATGGAAAGCATCTTCTATATATTCCTCCTCACGACAGGAGCAAGTTTTGTCCAGCGTACCACAGGATTCGGATTCGGCATATTCATTATGACTATGCTTCCTTTTTTAATGCCATCTTACGGTGAAGCAACAGCACTTTCCGGCCTCCTTGCACTGACGACCTCCGCACTCATCAGTTTCAGGATGAAGAAGTACATTACGTGGAAACGTCTTTTACCTATACTTCTGACATTCATCATAATATCATCAGGAGCAATCTGCCTGTTGGCACGGATTCAGGATCAGACGCTTAGAAAGATTCTCGGTGTTGCGTTGATAATCACCGCATTATACTTTTCCTTTTTCAGCAGAAAGATAAAATTGAAGACTACCCTTCCCTACCAGATCGGAGCAGGAGCCTTAAGTGGAATAATGGGAGGATTCTTCGGGATGCAAGGTCCCCCGGCTGTTCTTTATTTCATATCATCCGAGCCTGACAAGAACCACTATATGGCAATGGCACAGACTTACTTTCTCATAGGTAACTCGATTATGACCATAGTCAGAGCCTCAAACGGTTTTGTAACTCCGACTGTAGGACGCTGCTATCTGTTCTGTCTGGCTGCGGTAGGAATAGGAACCATAATGGGTTCCTGGACATTCAGACACATACCGGCAAAAATATTCCCCTACATAGTATATTCCTACATAGGGGTAAGTGGTCTTGTAATATTTCTTACGTCCTGATCAGAGACTGCTGCCACCGATGAAACTGCGGAGCAATGATGTGGATGGAACATCCTTGTCCGATACAGGAGTAAAGTAACTTAGGAACTTCTTCAAACGATGCACCTCACTGTATTCCGGACAATTTTTGGGCACTGTCATCAGAATACGTTCGGCGTGGGCGCGGATAACGGCAAATTCAACAAGATAAGCAGAGTTGAACAATACATCTGCATTTTCCTGATATGGATAAATCCATTGCACCTCCGAGCGACGTACATTAGGCCAATGCATTATGGATTCACGGGCAGTGAATGCTCCTTTATTGAAGTCGCGCACTATGCGTCTGAGGAGTCGGTTATCACTGGTCGGGATGCAATTATGGTCATCCAATGAAATACTGGTGATCGTATTGATGAATATTCTGTATTTAGACGACTCGGCCACCTGATCGGTCAAGCGTGGATTAAGAGCGTGGATTCCTTCAATCAGAAGAATCGAGCCTGGTTCCAACTTCAACTTCTTGCCATTGAACTCGCGAAGTCCTGTAACAAAGTTATACTCAGGCACATCCACTGTTTCACCTGCAAGAAGTTTCAAAACATCGCTCTGAAGATATCTATGATCTACCGTCTCGAAATTATCGAAGTCAAAATCGCCGTTCGGCAATCTCGGAGTATCAAGACGATTTACGAAATAATCATCTGTAGAGAAAGAAACGGGACGGATACCGCAGGCTTTCAACTGTATGCTGAGACGTTTGCAGAAGGTGGATTTTCCACTCGAACTAGGTCCGGTTATTAGAACAAGACGTACAGGATTTTCGGGGTCATAGACCCTGCGTTCGATTTCTTCCGCTATCTGCACAATCTTCTTTTCCTGTAAAGCCTCCGCAATTTTTATGAGATCGCTCGCTTCCCCTCTCTGACAAGCAAGATTGACATCCCCGACATTCTCCAATCCCATTATCCTGTTCCATTTGAGATTCTCAGAAAATACATCAAAGGTCTTAGGCTGCTCAGTGAAAGGAGCCAACTCCTCCGGATTATGTCTGTTGGGTACCCGCAGAAGAAGTCCGTCACGATACATCTCAAGACTCCACACCTTAAGGGGTCCCGTGCTGGAAAGAAGAGCCTCATAATAATAATCAGGTGTGTTATCCAATGTGTAATAATTCACATATACATCACCGGAAGTCTCCAGCAATTTCACCTTATCATCGTATCCCAGATTTCTGAAGATCTCGATTGCCTCATCTACAAGCACCTCGTGACGACGGAAAGGAATATCAGCCTGGACTATTCCGGCCATTCGTTCTTTGATTACCGTCAGATCCGACTCTGAAAGTTCTGTGCCGTCTCCCTTGTCTATGGAACAGAAATATCCCTTGGAAATCGGTCTTCTGAGCACAACACGACATTGTGGGAAAATATCCCTGGCAGCCTTGCACAAGAGAAAACACAGAGAGTTGCTGTAAACACTTCTGCCAAGATATGAGGTATAGTCAAGAAATTCCACCTGCCTGCTGTTGAATGCACGATATTTCAAGCCCTGGCTTACATTATTGACTTTTGCACACAAAATCGGATAAGGCTTTTCAAAATCAAATGCAGGAAGCATATCCATCAGTGTCGTTCCCTCAGGAAACATCATACTGCTCTGAGTATTCACACAAAAAATCTTCACCATCGGAAATCAGTTTTGGTTCCAGATGGTGAAGATACGTCTTTTTTTCGGGATTTTACTCTATTCTTTCACCTTAATGTCAAGTTTAACAGGCTTAATCATATTTTCAGGAGATAAAATGGTATCGAGATCCTCCTTTGAAAGAATGTCGTGCTCAAGAACAAGATCATATATGCTCTTGCCTGTCGCCATTGCTTCCTTGGCGATTCTTGTCGAATATTTGTATCCGATGACAGGATTCAAAGCTGTTACAACTCCGAAACTCGAATGGATATATTTGTCACACTGCTCTACATTGGCAATGATTCCATCAACACAATTCACGCGAAGAGTATCGAAACCGTTCATCATAATCGAAGCAGACTCAAAGCAGCACTGCGCCATTACAGGTTCCATAGCATTAAGTTCCATCTGAGCAGCCTCGGAAGACATCGCCACACAGAGGTCGTTTCCGATAACCTTGTAGCAGATCTGGTTCATTACCTCCGGAATCACAGGATTGACCTTACCTGGCATAATTGACGAACCTGGCTGACGAGCAGGAAGGTCGAACTCGTGGAATCCGCAGCGAGGGCCTGAAGAAAGCAGGCGAAGGTCATTGCAGATCTTGTTCATCTTTGTAGCAATACGACGCAGCGCAGATGAATATCCTACCATACACGAAGTATCCGATGTTGCGGCCACAAGATTGTCGGCAAGTTTCATATCCCATCCTGTGATTTCACGAAGTGCTGCAATGCACTTCTCGGAATATCCTGGTTCAGAACATATTCCTGTACCGATCGCGGTAGCACCCATATTGACCGTCAGGAACTCCTCTGCCGCAAAATTGATATTACGGATCTCATCACGGAGAATTGACGCAAACGCTCCGAATGTCTGACCGAGAGTCATAGGCACCGCATCCTCAAGTTGGGTTCGTCCCATCTTGAGAATGTCCTTGAACTCCTCTGCCTTAGCCTCGAATGACTTTATCAATTGCTCATAATGCTTCATAAACTCAAGGTGAGTTGCATACAGACCAAGATGAATGGCAGTAGGATAGGCATCGTTAGTAGATTGCGAGCAGTTCACGTGGTCGTTTGGAGAGCAATGCTTGTATTTTCCAAGAGGATAGCCCATAATCTGCAAAGCCCTGTTTGCAATCACTTCATTGGCGTTCATATTAGTAGTGGTTCCTGCTCCTCCCTGAATCATATCCACAGGGAAATTCTCGTGATGCTGACCTGCGAGAATCTCACGGCAAGCCTGTGAAATTGCAGCATACTGTTCATCTGTCAGAAGTCCAAGTTGATGGTTTGCTTCAGCCGCTGCAAGTTTGGTCATTGCCAGACCATTGATGAACAGGGGGTAATCATTCAGATGAAAGGAACTGATCGGGAAGTTCTCGATACCTCGCAATGTCTGAACACCATAGAGTACATCAGACGGAATCTCAAGCGACCCTATCAAATCGCTTTCAACACGAACGTTTTTCAAACAATCTTCCATAATTTTTATATTTTGATTTACAATCTGTCATCATACGATGAGACAAAGTTAATGAATCATTATTTAAAAACAACCCGGATCAATAATAATCCTTTACTTATTACGACAAATTTTGCTTAAGTTTGCACATAAAATACGATAGTGATGGAATATATAAGATTGAATAACGGCATAGAAATGCCGGCACTTGGATACGGAGTCTTTAAAGTTGACCCGCAAGAATGTGAAAGATGCGTTGCAGATGCCATAAGCACAGGATACAGGCTCATTGATACGGCACAGTTCTATGCAAACGAAGAAGCCGTGGGAAAAGCCATATCAAACAGCGGAATACCAAGGGAAGAATTCTTTCTGGTAACAAAGATATGGCTCACTAATTCCGGTGAAGCGAAGGCAGCAGAATCATTCGAAGAAAGTCTGAGAAGGCTTCAGACAGATTATGTTGACCTCCTCCTGGTGCACCAGCCTTTCGGAGACTACTACGGCACATACAGGACTATGGAGAAGGCTCTTGCAGAAGGACGCACTAGAGCCATCGGAGTAAGTAATTTCTATGCAGACCGCTTCCACGACCTTGTATGCCATAATAAGATCGTACCAGCAATCGATCAATTGGAGACAAACGTCTTCAGCCAGCAGACTGCAATGCGCTCCCTTCTTGCCAAGACAGACACCAAGATAATGGCCTGGGGGCCTATGGCGCAGGGAAAGGACGGATTCTTCGGGCACGAAATCCTCGGCAGGATCGGGGAAAAGTATGGAAAGACTTCGACTCAGGTAGGTCTGAGATTCCTTGTACAGCAAGGCATTCCGGCAATACCGAAGACGACAAGGATCGAGAGAATGAGGGAAAATTTCGACATATTCGACTTCCGTCTTGACGATGAGGATATGGCAGAGCTGATGGCTCTGAATCTTCACGATGCCGGCACCAGGGATTATACAGACCTCGGATATGCCAGCAGAATCATTGCACAGACTTTCTAAACATCAACTCTCTATGAAGAACATCTCAATCATTGCTGCAGCCGTACTGGTCATCATCAGTTGCGCACAGTCACAGAACCAGCCGGACAATTTCAAAGGCACAGTCATAACTATAAACGACAGCACCTCCACATTCCTTGCAGAAGGCAGGATCCCTGTCATAAAGGAATCTGATATGGGATGGATAACCCGATATGCCGATCAGATCAAGGCCCTTGAAGAGAAGGCTGCGGCAGACTCCGTTTCAGAGGTCGATGTCGTATTCTTCGGAAGTTCATCGATCAGGCTTTGGAAGGGTCTGGAAGATATGATGAGTCCTCTGAGGGTAGTAAACAGAGGCTACGGCGGAGCAACCGTAAGGGATATTCACTACAATTACAGCAGCATAATGGCCCATTACCGTCCGAAGGCTTTTGCAGTGTTCTGCGACAATGATATTGCCGGAAACCCCAACGACCTGACTACCGGTGAAGTACTTGATCATTACAGGCTGCTTTTCCAGCGTATGGAACAGGATTACCCCGGCACTCCGGTATTCTTCCTGTCGTGGAAATACTCCGATCTCCGTGCCGGCTTAAGGGACAAGCAACGTATTGTCAATCACCTCATTGCCGAATATGCTTCCCTTTCGCCTCAAGTGACATTCGTGGATGTGAACTCCCTTCTTCTTGACGAAAACGGAAACGTCAATCCTGCGTTGTTTGAAAACGACAATCTGCATATCAACACAGACGGCTATCTGCTCTGGACTTCTGTCCTGAAGCCACAACTTCTCAAAGTATGTTCAGACAATGAGATATAAGGAAATCGAATGCTGCGATGCATTGAGTAAAGTTCTCGAAGCAGGCGGCGTACTCAGACATTATGCATTTCAGGGCATAGACTTCCATCCTTATATGGAATATGCCTTGAAGTGCAGATATTCCGACTGCATATTCTTAGGAGGCTTCGGCGTCGATGAACTGAAACCGCTGATGGATGAGAAGTGTCTGGTATATCCACCATTCAAGGATCTTCCGTTCAGGGTATTCAGGAGCGGGCTTTATAATGCCAGAAGCCTGTATGCAGGATACAGGCTCGGAGAACCGGAGTCGTACAAGGATTGCTTTGACTCTAAGGTATATGAGCATTATATCAAGGCAGGCAAGCAGACCGGAGACATAAAGGAGACTCTTGCCAGGATTCTTCACGACCACTCTATGAACGACGGGCTTGATGACTTTCTCGGCTCATTTGACGACAAGAGCGTAGTGGGAATTATGGGAGGACACGGATTGTCCCGCCTTGACGAGAGTTACCGCAAGGTAGTGATGATCAGCAAAAGACTCACAGAGGGAGGAAGCCTGATGGTCAGCGGAGGTGGCCCAGGCGCTATGGAGGCGACTCATCTTGGAGCCTGGCTTGCAGGAAGATCCGAATCCGATGTTGAAGAAGCGCTTCAGATGCTCTCCGCTGCTCCCGGCTACAAAGACAGACTCTGGTTGGAAAGTTCCTTCCGTGTTATGGAACGCTTCCCTTCCCCAAGATATGTAAGCCTTGGAGTGCCTACCTGGCTGTACGGACACGAACCGGCTACGCCATTCGCGACGCACATCGCAAAGTATTTTGACAACAGTACACGAGAAGACACCATCCTGACAATAGCAAAGGGAGGAGTCATCTATTCTCCCGGAAGTGCAGGAACAATGCAGGAAATCTTCCAGGATGCCGTACAGAACCACTACCTCAGTTTCGGATATGCCAGTCCTATGGTCTTTCTCGGAAAGGAGTTCTGGACAGAGGAAATGCCCGTCTATCGGCTGATGCAATATCTGATCGACAAGGGAAAATACAACAACCTCCTTCTGTCGATAAGCGACTCTGCAGATGAGATAGTCAGGACGATAGAAGATTTCCGTAATACGCTGTAACTGATGTCACGGCAACTGACGGCCTTTATCTTACATCAAGAAGAGTGATATCGAATATCAATGTAGAGAAAGCCTTTATCGCCCCGGCAGGACGTGAGCCATACCCCAGATTATATGGGATGACCACTTCCCAACGCGACCCTACAGGCATTTCCCTCATAGCCGTGATCCAGCCGGTTATGAGTTCATTCAGACGGAAAGTTGCAGGCCTCCCCTTCTGGGTCTGGTCAAAGACCTTCCCGTTAATGAGTCTGCCCGTATAATAGACCGTAACAAAACTTTTAGGAGAAGGCTTAGGGCCCTTCCCTTTAGTGATCTCACGGTACATCACGCCGTTGAACATAATCTTCACACCCGGCCTCTGGGCGTATTCCTGAAGGAACTCCTGGTTCCTCAGTTTATATGCATTATCTACGGGTGGCATATCTTAGTGGCAATCGTGATGATCGCAGATCTCACCGTTATCCTTTACTTTTCCTTCAAGATAAGCCTTGACAAGTTCCTCGACATCTCCCGAACAACCTCTGATGACCTCGATCCTCTGTCCCTCAAGCACATTCTTGGCACCCTGCCCCATATTTCCGGCCAGCATCACAGTCACCCCCATCTGACGCAGCACAGGAGCAATTCCGCTCTTGCATCCGCATCCCTCCGGAGAAGCCATCTTCGAAACACCTTCCACACGTCCGTCTATGACGTTGAATATCGTATAATATGCGCAATGACCGAAATGATCGTCCACGCGTCCATCCCTGGTTGGTACAGCAATCTTCATAATCACAAAATTTTCATCAAAGTTAGCCCATAAAGCACAATATTGCAAATCCATTTGTGGCACAGGCGTTGCTCTGATTACGTAAGGACTTAATTACAGATAGATTATGAAAAAGTACAAATGCGCCAAATGCGGCTGGATCTACGACCCCGCAATCGGAGATCCCAAAGGAGGCATCAAGCCCGGAACCCTATTCGAAAATCTCCCCTCAACCTGGAAATGCCCTGTCTGCGGCCAGCCGAAGAGTATGTTTTTTCCAGTTGAAGAATAGCACAGACACGGCAAAAAGCATTATATTTGTCTCAATATCAGACAGGCTATGTTATATATCGAAAAACTCTATATCGAAGATAGTCCGGAAAGGAAGGGTCAATACTGGAACGATATTCCGGTAATCAAAGCTGTTACAAAGCTTGGAAGTCTCCGGTTTCATAAGCCTGTAACCTT
>JAGAIM010000178.1 GCA_017626555.1 Bacteroidales bacterium | reverse complement strand
CCTGTGGAGCCGATAGGGGTCCACGGTCTGCCTTCAAGGTCGATGTCTGCCGTAAGGACTGCATTGGCGGTCCTGTCAGCGGTGTTGACGTGGTTGGCAAACCAGAAGAGGTTGCCGCCGTTCGCTATCTCGTAGTAGCCGCTGGCGTTCAGTTGTGCAGGCTCATAATCGCCTGTCTCGCTGAAGCCGTTCACCCACTCGACTGCCTCGCCGCCCACAATCTCCTGCTCATCCCAGTCGTCCACGGTGATATCCTGTACCAAGAGTCCATCATCCAGGCTCATACGGATGGTGTAGGACTTGCCGCCTACCCAGTTATACACATTGCCCGGATTGGCAGCGGCCAATTTGTCTGCATCCAGTTCGAAAGAGAGGTGTTCGTTGTCCGGACCCGATGCCTCTATGGTGAATTGGAGTTTCTTGTCCTTGAAGGCGTTTTCGTCGGGCATTCCAGTATCGGCTTTTCCTACTGGCAGTGCCATAGCGTATGCTATGTACTGTTCTCCCTTCGCTACAGCAGTGCCGTTTTGACCCAACCGAGTGGTGATTGAGGTATAATAAGGAGTGTAGTAAGTAATACCGTAGAGCAGTTTAACGGTATTGTTATATAGGTCGATTTCTACATCCAAAACCCGGGTTGCTACAGGCTGGACATTACCAGCGGCATCAACAAGAGACACCTGAACACTCTTTATGGTTGTCGCTGCAGGTCTTTCGTTGGTGATGATGAAGCGGAAAGTAGCCGGAATATGTTTGAATGAAATCTGTGCGCTACCATTCTTCATCTCGGCCTCGCCGTATAGCATCATATACTCTCTCAAGAACTCAGGCTGCTGTGAGGCTTGCTGGGTAAACAGATTTGGCATAAACATTGAGCTGCTGTAACTACTCGCATAACCGGAGATATCATTATTGTAACCACTCGTGACAAATATTTTCTTTGCATCAGTACTTATTATATTTTCGTAATAATAGCGCTCCGTCTCGAATGTGGCATAGTGAGGATCTTCCTGCGGAGTAACAATCAGCCCGGTATGGTACTGTGACTCGTTCAAATTATCAGGATCCGGATGGTTAGGGATAAAATAATCTCCATTTGATATTACAGCCACCATTGCCGGACTGTCAGCGTGGGAGTCCCAATTGAAAATAAGATTCCCTTTGCCGGCCTCATCTTTCCAAACGGCACGCGTGCCCGCGGCATCGGCAGTGCCGAAAGTGAGTCGTACAAGCTTACCCTCAGCGGGTGTGTCGGGCACATCAGGTGCAATATCCTCCTGATTGCAGGAAAGAGAAAACACTGCAACTGCACCTGTCATCAGTATATTGAATAATCTTCTGTTCATAGCAAATGATTTTAGATTTCACTTCTCATCATAATAAGATTACCAATTCAAGTATGTCGGAGACGGATCTCCGAATTCAGAATCGTCACTGTCATGTCCCCATCCGCTCATCTGCAGAATGGCCTGCTCGACCATAATTTCCAGAATCTCCATCTTTGGAGGCTCATAACTTTCTTTCCTCTTGTTCTTGTCCATATCGTTGTGTGCTTTATTTGTTATCCTTGATCTTCGTCTTCGTGATATAATCCAGCTCGATCTCCCTGAGCCTGTCGTATTTCTTGAACCAGCGGCGAGGGCTGGTCTGAGTGCAGAAATAATGCTCCATGATGTTGCCCTCATCGTCATACTGGGCCACAGTGGTCTTGATGCGAGGCACGGAAGGGCCGTTACCGTGGCGGAAAGAATAATCCAGCCAGGCCTTGAACTCCTCGCTCATATCCTCCTCGGCCTCTAAAAGAAGGAGGGTCTTGAATTTGGACTGATTGATCTTCCGGAATGTCTTCTGCCCCTCAAACGTCATCGTGAAATCCCCGGATTCCATATGGAAGGTCGCTTTTACGGTCATAGTTCAGTTGTTTTAGATGGTTTTTTCCAAATTTATGTGATTTCATTTGAAATATTTCTATTTTTGCCCAAGAAAATGAACTACCGTTTAGCAAATTGAGATACCGTTCAGCAAATTACCCCCCCCCGAAACGATTATACCACAACACTTTAGGAAAATAAAAATATTTTCAGAACAACTCGACAAAAATGAAGAATTTCAGTCTCATAAGCCACTCAGACAGCGTGGAACTGGTCTATAACGAAAACCACCACGTCACAGGAGTCTGCTACATTCCGATTGACCGTGGAGAATCCATAT
>JAGAIM010000177.1 GCA_017626555.1 Bacteroidales bacterium | reverse complement strand
TGTACTGCTTTACGAGTTTGTGTTTCTCGAACAAAGGCAGTAACCTTATTTCTCAGCTCCATATCGTAGTCCGACTTGATGACAAATGGACCGGATGCCCACTTCATCTCACAGATATTGATCGTATCATCTTTTCGATCTATCAGCAAATCTATCTGCGCACCCCGTTCTCCTTCCTGCAACAAGTTAACATCCGCACGCCATGAGCACTGCTTAGTTGATACAGCCCCAATACCAAGCGCTTGTTTGATTTGCCCAATATGCTGAAGGCAAACTCGTTCAAACGCATAGCCGCACCACGTGTTCTGAAGGGATGTATTCAATGAATTTGTCCAAAATGCAACATCTCCATCTGCTTCTTTTATAAACTTGAAATAAAAGAGGGTATAATTGTCTATCAACTGATATACTGCTCCTTTGGACTCCTTTCCAAAGGCATTATACCTCCTTATGAATCCGCATTCTTCAAGTTCCTCCAAACACCTTGTCAAAGTTCCGCTAGCATCTAGATTATACTTATCAACCAGTTCCTGACGTGTCAATCCAGTTGCCTTATTACCAAGTATCGATACAATTTTAATGTATAGTTCAGGATGTTTGAACAGCGATTCATAAAGGGCATTGTATTCATTCTTCAGTTTCCCATTTTCAGCAAAGAAAAGAGAGTCTATGTTCTGAGCCGCTGACTTACTCTTATTAAGCAAACTCCAATAATATGCAGGGCCACCCATTACCATATACAACATCAGTATCTGATAACGACTTATTCGGAAATTCCGACTGACAAGATACTCCTCACACTCTTTCAAGGTAAACGGAGCCAATGGTATCCTTACACTTACTCTATTATGGAGACCGCCTCTATCCTTTAAAACCTTATTGATTATCCACGACGTCGCGGAAGCACAAATGATCAACAGGACATCCTTTCTTGCACTACACCATCCATTCCAAAAATTCTCAAAAGCCTGAAGAAAATTAGATTTAGGAGTATCCATCCACGAGATTTCATCTATAAAGATTACCTTTTTCTTCTTTCTCGAAGACTTAATGATGTTCTTCAATTCATTAAAAGCCTCCAGCCAAGAATTCAATATAGGACATTCCTTGTGTCCCTGTTCAATCAAAGATAGACGAAAAGCTTCAAGTTGCCCCTTCATCTTCAACTTAGCCACGCCGGTATGCTGAAATGTAAAGGTATAATCAAATGCCTCGCGTATCAAGAACGTCTTTCCCACGCGTCTTCTGCCATATACCGCTACAAACTGAGAATATTCAGATTTATAAGCCTCTCGGATTTCACGCAATTCCTCTTTTCTTCCTATAAGCATATCACCAATCTTTAAAACATCCGCAATATAATTATAATTCCCGAAATCATCAAAAAATTAACACTTTTCGGGAATTATAATTTACTTACCACCCTCCAAAATCTTCACAAGATCCTTCTTCATGTCGATGTCGATCGTGCGGTAACGGGTGAACGCACGGCTTCCTTCGACGTGGCCGGTGAGGGCAGAGACGAGGTTCGGGTCCTTGACAAGTTTGTAAATGTTGCCTATGAAGGTACGACGAGCCATATGACTGCTGGCAATTTCGTTGATCGGAACTTTCTTTTCTGTGCGTGTCAGGGCATCCAATTCGGTCACCAGGTAGGTTATCCCTGCTTTTTCGAAGATAAGTTTGATGTTATCGTTGTATCTCTCCGAACTCTCAAATGGCAAGAGTTGTTCCCCTGGCATTTCTGCATATCTATTGACGATCTCTTTTGCAATCGTATTCAAAGGCACAACAACTGTACGAGCATTTTCCTTGATAGTCTTTGTTGGAATGTACTCGATTGCCCCATTGATGACATCACATTTTTTCAGTCGCAACAGGTCACCGATACGACAGCCGACATTACATTGGAATACAAAAATATCACGTTGCACTGCAAGATGAGGGAAGGAGGATAGGTCGGCATTATATATTCTCTGCACGTCATCCAATGTAAGATAAATCGGTGATCCATATCTTTCAGACGGCATCTCAAAGCCCTCGAAAGGGAATGCGTCAATCAGCTTAGTCTTGTATGCCCAATTGAAGAATGCACGGACCTCTTTGAATACACCACTCATATAGTTCTCACTACGAGGCTTTATTTCACGTGCTTCCGGATTATCCTCAAGAATCTTCGGAAACTTCTCTACATACTCGTTTTCATTCTCAATGTAGTCATATAAACTGTCGAGCACATCCTTATCTACCTTCAGCAAATCAAAAGCATAGCGCTTTCTACCTGTACTACACCTTATATATGACTCATATCTGTGAATCATTCGACGCAGAACCTCATAATGACGACGACGGCCTTCGCCTAGATTTCTTACTGAAAGAAACTGATCATAAAGTTCATCAAAAGAGGGCAGTTTCTTTTTAGGAGCCACCTCCTTCGCTTCAGGATCATAATCCTTCAAAGCCTTTTCAAGCCAGTTATCTTTTACTTTGCCGGCTTCTTTATCATCAGAATACTTCTTGTGGATATATGACTTAAGATCACCAAGATCTTTTATAAGCTTCTGCTTGACCTCTTCATTAATAAGGATCCTCTTCTTTAAGTCACCGGCTTTGACATCCCAATATTCCGGATTTATCATTATACCGGTAACCTGTCTCTGCCGGAATGATCTTCCATCTGATACGCTTATGTGCAAAGGAACCATCTCGGCACCTTTAGTCCTCTTTGTTGTCCTGAGTTCAAATCTTATGGTCATACTCCTTCATTTTAGTTTCCACAAAGGTATGTATTTTTCTCAAAACTTGGACAACATTTGGACAACATCTATTAAAATTCTCTCAAAACGATTCCGTAAGTTTACGGATAGTACATTCAAATCAAAACAACTTATATACTTTATTATCAATATGTTATATAACATTATTAGGCCCAGTAAAATACCCTATTCTGCCGGAAAGTGCGCGATTTTGCCGAATCCCAACCAAATCACTTTAATCACCCTCTCAGATGTCTAATAGGGCGATTTTGTTTTATTTGTTAAACCGAAATGCTATTTGGTTTCCGTCATACTCTTTCGTTTCACTATCCTCTTGATTTTAATCTCAGACTTCTCATATGCCACTTTATGCACTTCAACCATCTCTTTTCTTGAAAGTCTGAAATATTTCTCCAGTCCCAACTTAGCTATCTCTTCACTTTCAAAATCAGCACGCATCTCACTCTCTATATATTTATACTCTTCTTCGCTTATATTAACAAAGCCTTGTTGATACTCCTCGACATATTCATAAAACTCATAAAGTTTTTCTTCTTCAGATAAAACTTCCTTTGTTTCAACATCAAGGAAATCATATTTGCCATCCTTTTGAAAAGAAGCCAATAGTTTTCTATGCACTTCCCCGCCACAGTTATCTTTTACTGGAATAAAGGGATATTTTTGTGGATATGTGAAAGTTACAGGACATATTCCATTTTGGATTATGTCACAGCAATGATAGTTATCCCAAGAGTCAACGATAGTTATAAAGACACTTTTTCAAAAAGAGTGAGAATTGAACGTGTTTTTGTCTGATTCTGCAGATTGTGCAAAACAAATGGTTCAACCGATCAAAACAAATTTTGCCCCTCCAAAATCTATAATTGCCGACTGGCTATAAGGGAAGCAGGCAATTTTACTTTTACATTATTTGTTTCCAG
>JAGAIM010000176.1 GCA_017626555.1 Bacteroidales bacterium | reverse complement strand
CCCGAAGTCCTGCCGGCTGGTGGATTCCGAATGGTCCACCGTATTTGATATATTCGCCTGTCTGCTGGCAGGGGATGACGAGGAGGTGTATTGGTGCTGCGGCCACCTGGCCGACCGGAGCATCATAGTGATGGACGGGGCAGGAAAGTATTACCATGTGGGGAAAGAAACAGAGAAAGGAACGCGGAAACGCTACATAGCCTCCAATCTTCCCACCCCCGGTGAGGAGGACTTTGACACGGTGATAAAGAAGTTGAAAGCGGAAGCCGGACGGCGTGCGGCGGAAAATGCCAGAAAGCGGCAACAGGACGAGGAAGCGAAAAGGCGGCGAAGGCTGGAAGAGATCAGGGATGTCCTTCCTTACCGTATGGGGATGAAATGGGGCTTGAAGCTGGGGGAACGTGTCATCGTTCCTCCCCAGTACAGAAAGATCCTGCCTCCGGTGGGCGGTTATTGTGCCTTTGAAGAAAACGCCTGCCAGTGGGGCGTGATGGCACTGGATGGCAAGGTGGTGGTGGAAGCCCGCTACCAGAAGGTGGAGATAGAACCCGACGGCACGGTGCACCTGACCATCATCCCCGGCAAGGTGAAGGAAATCAAACTATGAGCGTCTCCGGAGTGGAACATAGATGGATGGTGAGTATGAAAAAGTATAAAAACAAGCAGGCTGTAAAGCTTGCTTGTTTTTTTATGCTTATCTTTGTGCAAACTTTTACAAATGAATACATTGAAACCTCGTATAGCATCTCTGTTACAGCAACTGAATGAAAGAGTTTTTGAAAAGGAGCATATTGTGGCCCTGGCCCTGCTTTCGGCTGTGGCAGGGGAAAGCATCTTTCTTTTAGGCCCTCCGGGAGTAGCTAAAAGTATGGTAGGACGCCGGTTGAAACTGGCATTCCGCAACGCTTCCGCATTTGAATACCTGATGTCACGATTCAGCACGCCGGACGAAATATTCGGCCCTGTTTCCATTTCCAAACTGAAAGACGAAGATACGTATGAGCGTATGGTAGATGGCTATCTGCCTTCTGCCACCATTGCTTTTCTGGACGAGATATGGAAAGCCGGACCAGCTATCCAGAATGCATTGCTCACCATTATCAATGAAAAAATATACCGTAACGGACAGTTTTCCATCCGGGTTCCTCTGAAAGGGTTGATTGCCGCTTCCAATGAGCTGCCTGCCCAAGGGCAGGGACTGGAGGCCTTGTGGGATCGTTTCCTGCTTCGCTGTCTGGTGGGCGGCATTGAGGATATGGGGGAATTTGACCGGATGATTTCCTCTACAGATGAAACGGAACCGGTGGTGGACGAGCCGCTGCAAATCACCGATGAGGAATACATCCGGTGGGAAAAGGAAATGGCTGCCATTAAAATCCATTACTCCATTTTCGAAGTGATCCATGCCTTGAAGGACCGGATAGAGCAATATAACCTCCAGATACAAAATGAAGGGGGTGTGTTGTCTCCTCTATATGTGTCGGACCGCCGGTGGAAGAAAATGGTGAAGCTGCTGAAAGCTTCCGCTTTCCTGAATGGATCGGACACTATCCGCCTTTCGGACTGTACATTGTTGTCTTATTGTCTTTGGAGTGAGATGGATCAGATGGAGGCTGTAGAGGAGATGGTGAACGCTGCCATTCAGAAAAGTGCCGAAGGCTATCTGCTGAATATAAAAGGGCTGGAACAGGACATGGAAGAACTGAAAGAGCGACAGTCGTCCGAATACAGTTTGCGTGAAGTGAACGATCCGGGCATACAGGTCATCGATACTTACTATTATCAGGTAGAGGGCGTCCGGATGAAAGAACGCCTCCTTATTTTTGCCGCCGACTATCAACATCTGGATCAGACTGGTAAATTATTTTATCTGCATAAGGACAAGTACAAAGCCAACTGCTGTATTCTGAAAAAATATGATGCCATACTTCATGCCAAAGTTCCGCGTAATAAAATATATACGTTGAAAAAAGGGCTTCGTTCCATTTATATCAATAATTATGAATATCACTTGATGTGCTATGAGGATTGTCCTCCACCACCGCCCGAACCCGAGCCGGAGGATTTCGGAGCCAAATATAAATCGGTGGCCGAAGCGTTGGACAGGGTGGAGAAGGATTGGTCCGGGCTATTGGATGCGGAAACGGAATATTATGAGAAGCATTTGTTTCTCAGCGAAAAGCAGCGGGCTTCCATGCGGAGGATGCTTCGCCACCAGAAGAATACCATAGACCGATATAAGAATGATTTGAACGAAATGGCAGATGCGTACCGAAAAGAGAACCAGGAATATAAGGTTGAGAGATCT
>JAGAIM010000175.1 GCA_017626555.1 Bacteroidales bacterium | reverse complement strand
CTACATATGGCCTGATAGTCTCCACTCCTCCCTGCATGGTTGGAATGGCATAGGTCCGTCCGGAGAGTCCTACACCCTTTCCCCAGACAGCGCCGAACTTCTCATATGCTGCTCTGGCAGCTCCTCCATGATGATGCCCATGTTCATTGCTTCCGAATACGAATATCTGTCTCGGAGCAAGTGAATCAATCCTTTCTGGACTGTATTTCCTCTCGAAAGGAAGAACAGGCTGTGTCCTTGGCTTCATATCACCATAGAAACTCACTTCAGCAAACGACTCAAGCATACATCTGAAGTTTACCGGAAGCCTCTTCCTTGCCTCATCCACAATCTGAGGCGGGATACAACCGTAGAATGCTTCAGCGATTCCTCCCGTTATGCATGCGAGCGTGTCGCTGTCACCGCCGAGTGAGACTGCAATCCTGATCGCGCTCTCGAAGTCTTCACTGTCAAGGAAGGCGCGTATGGCTGGCGGGACGGTTCCCTGACAGCTGTCCTCCCAGCCGTATTCCCTGCGAATCTCATCTGAACTCTTGTAAAGGGAATAATTGAAACGCTCGGCAATGTAGTCTCTGATCTCCGTCTTTGATGATCCGGTCCGTGCAAGGAATATCGCCGCCGCTGTTGCCTGCGCCCCTTTGATTCCTTCCGGATGGTCATGGGTTATCTCTGCCGAGATCTTTGCGACCCTCTCTGTCTCTTCCAGTGTGTCGAACATCCATCCGACAGCAGATACCCTCATCGCTGCTCCGTTTCCCCACGAGTTATATGGGACACGTCTTCCTGCTGTCTCTCCGGTCCTGTAATCCACCAGCCTTTCCGGACGGAAGAGCCATTGGGCGAATCCGCCTCCATAACCTCCCATAGGGAACGGATACTCCTCCGCATAGCTAACCATCTTATTCTCCAGAACGGAATGAGAATAAATCTTGTCGCTTATAAGCCAGGCAGCAACAGCGACCGTCATAATCGAGTCGTCTGTATAAGTACTCCTTTCAGAGAAGAAAGGGAAATCGGTCTTCTTCGTATTGTTGAACTCATATACCGAGCCAACGATATCTCCTATTATCGCTCCTAACATACGGCTATAGTTTAAGTGGTTATCATTATCAGAATTCCAGTCTGAATCCCTTCGCCTTCATCTGGCTGTAACTCTCGGGATTGAAGGAGTATTTTATAGGGTTACGAGTCCCCTTGCGCACTGTTCCGTCATCCACCTCATTAAGGATGCCCAGTTTGAGCATCTTGCTGGCAAAGTTTCGGCGGTCGAACTTGACTTCCAGGATCGACTCATATAGATCCTGGAGCTGCGGCATGGTGAACACCTGAGGTAGCAGCTCAAATCCTACGGGCTCGAAATGGATCTTCTCTCGAAGAGCCTTGAGAGCCACACGGAGGATCCTGTCATGGTCGAACGCCAATGGCGGGATGTTCCCTATCGGAAACCACCGTGCCTGAGCGGCATCATCCGCTCCCTTTACCTCGGACTTCTTAACAAGAGCATAATGTGCGATGGTGACAGTCCTGCCACGAGGGTCACGGTTCACGTCAGAGAATGTACCGAACTGCTCAACATAATCTGCCTTCAGTCCTGTCTCCTCTTCCAGTTCCCTTCTGGCGCATGTCTCGGCATCCTCATCCATCTGCATGAATCCGCCTGGGAACGCCCAGCATCCCTTGAACGGCTCGATTCCCCTCTCAATCAGAAGCACAGACAATCCGTCCGAGTCGAACCCGAATATGACACAATCAGTGGTGACAGATGGTCTGGGATATTCGTAAGTATAACTTCCTTTATTCATTATATGTGTAATTTTTACGCAAAGTTAGTATAAGATTTTCATACACGCAAATTATTTGCGTATTTTTTACACATACTCTTATAAAAACACAGTTTCAGGATTGCTGAACCGATAAAAGGAGTATCTTTGTCGGCTCAATTCAAAATTATAGAGAAATGACAAAGG
>JAGAIM010000174.1 GCA_017626555.1 Bacteroidales bacterium | reverse complement strand
TTCAAGAAAGAGCCAGTTTGATTGTCAATAAGGGAAAGTTCTCCGGAGATATACTGTATTCGCATACACACGGAAAGAGTTTCAGTGAGACTGGAAGCGAGGCTCATCACAGTCTGAATGACGGCACTGTCCACAAGATCATTGATGCTTCCACTTCCGAAAGCCAGAGTCATCGCCACAACTGGAGAGTCGGGGCAGACTACAATTTCGGTCAGAAGCACAGCCTCAGCGGAGTATATACCGGATCGTATGCAAAAGGAACCGGAGTATATACGACTACAGGTTTCCATAATGCCGTAAACAATGCGCTTTCAGTCAATCAGATGCATAACGGACGAATAGACTACAATACTCCATTCGGTCTGTCTGCAGGGGCGGAATTCACATCATACAAGGCCCCGATCATTCAGGCTCTGAACAATCCTGACGGAAGCAATATACTTACTGCAAATGACAATCAGCACATTACAAGATGGAAGGCATTCGTGTCGCAGGAACACAATACAAAGAACGGCTGGGGCATAAATTACGGAGTCAATTTCAATATGGCCAAAGATGACAGTTGGCAGAAATATACCGGAACCGGCGAACTGCCGGGAGATATGTCGGCCGTGCAGAGAGAGAACATATTGAACATCTATGCGGGATTCAACAAGAGTTTTGGCGACAAACTGATGATGGATGTGTCACTCGCGGGAGAAAGATACGAGAGTGAGGTATGGAAAAAGTGGGATATCTATCCCAATGCAGTCCTACTTTATACACCGAATAAAGATAACCTTTTCCAGTTGGTTGTCAATGGCAACAGAGATTATCCGGAATACTGGGCTGTAAAGAGTGCTACAAACATCAGTTCGGGAGGTTATTCAGAAATCATCGGAAATCCGGAACTCTCCCCTGCAAGTTCCTGGTTCGCTCAGTTCATATATCTCTTCAAGAACAAATATATGCTCGCTGCCTGGTTCGGTCATACTGACGACTATTTCGTACAGACACAATATCTCGACCCAAACCGTCTGAAAAGCATATTCAAATGGGTAAACTTCGACTATCAGCAGACAGCAGGACTGCAGCTTGCCATACCTTTCAAGGCAGGACAGTGGCTGGACTCAAGACTTACTGTCACCGGTCAGTACCAGCACGAGAAGGATTCGGACTTCTATGATATGTCCTTTGACAGGCACAAGGTATATCTTTATGTTATACTGAATAACAATTTCACGATTTCACGCAAGCCGCACCTGATAATGAATGTGAACGGAAGTTATAATACTGCTGCGATTCAGGGACTGTACGATCTGCCGCAAAGCGGAAATCTGGATATGTCACTTACCTGGCGTTTCCTCAAGGAAAAGGCAAATCTTACTGTGGGCTGCTATGATGTTCTGGAGACTCAGGGAATCTCCCCTCATATGAACTGTGGCAAGCAGATAGTCTATAATCATTATCCTTCATACAGGGAATTCAAACTGACATTCTCATACCGCTTCGGAGCATACAAGGATAAGGAGAGGAAAGAGGTAGATACGAGTCGATTCAGGTAAATTTAGCGGTAATGTTGAAGCGTGTCGCTGTATTCGCTTCCGTAATGGTTCTCCTTGTGTCGTGATATGATATCATCTACGGATCTATGTTTGATTTATGAGACAAGTGGCACCTGCCGGTTCTATAGAAAATCGAATCACATAGTTGTAAAGGCGTTTGATCCTTCTGATTGAATATCAATCTGCTACACAGCCTTCATTCTTTCCGTGTCACTAAATATTGAGGGCTTCACCACCTTATCGTCCTAACTTTGGACGTACCCCTCCTGACTCCTGACGATATTTGCCGATAAATCGCTGATAATTCAATCCTATAGATAGATACATACAAGTAAGAAATTTGCTATATCTGTTGATTGACATAGAATTGTGGATTTTATGGAAAAGAAAGTAAGTTACATAATTGCTGTCATCAACGAGAAAGGAATGAGTATGATACAGTCAGAGTACAGCCTATGTCTATGAAGACCTGGATAAAGAATTATGCACCGGCTCTATGAGTTGACTTAAATCATTACATTAGAAATTGAACTTCAATCCGCCTCCTATGATGTAATGCATATGGCTGTCATACTTGAATCGGCCAAGAACCTCTATCGCAACATTAGGTGTAAACAGATATTCCAATCCGACTGTCCCTACACCTCCCAGAAGAAACGGATCCCGCTCCTCATCCACAACGCTCTCACCGCTATTGTAGAAAGTGTTCTGCTTTATGTCTTGTATTCCGGCAATGATTCCGAGTCCGAGATATGGATAGAATTTATTCCTTACGACTCTGAAATAATATTTTCCTCCAATTTCACCCATTGCTTTCTTACAGTCAACAGACTGACCGTACCAGTTCTCTTCCGCGTAATGGTAGTTGATTAATCCGTAAAGGGATGCCGTATGGTTTGAATTGAAGTAATTTTCAGTACCTATAGATACTTCGTAACCTCCATCGAAATTCATACCTGCAGTAAACGATATACTGTTATTAGGAAGTTTATCTTGAGCATTTGAAATTATACAACTTAATACAATTAACAGTGACGATAGTTTGATTCTTCTTGACATATTGGATAATTTGGGTTATGCATACTCTTTTAAGGATTTTCTGCTTTCTCCTTATGCACAGAAAACCCCTGCAATTATTGTTCTATGCTCATTCTAAATTGACATTATGAATAATAATGAACACTTCTGGCACACTAATCACACCAATAAATGCCTTTGCCATCCTCGATTCAGAGGAACTTGCTGACACGCAAAAAGCCTTGATTTGGAAGTTGGTACCAGATCAAGGCTTTTCTTTCAGACTATGTGTAAGGACGGACCGATAAATCCGAATTCCCAGTTGAAATCCAAGCACAACCTACATAATATTTTTGGTAATTTTTGTAAGTTCTTGTATATCAAATAAATAAATTTTCAATAATTTTCATTATTGGCAATAATATACCGTCGATCTTGTAGCGATCGATACCTTTGAGACTTAAATTTATCCTCGGTAAACAAACTTCCCAAAGCGGACATATTAAGTAATGCCGCAAGTATCTGCATTAGGTTACGGAGGTAGGAGGTACAAACTTTAACAGAGCGGACTACAAAGCCGCATTCGAATTTAAGTACTCTCTCCTATAGGAAGTCTGTTTACCAGACAGGATATATCTTCT
>JAGAIM010000173.1 GCA_017626555.1 Bacteroidales bacterium | reverse complement strand
CACTTTCAACCCTCTCGCCTGGGACATCATCAGGACTTGGCAGAATCTCAAGGAAGATGAACTGGCAGAGGCTGGAGAAGAATATCAGATCGCCATATTCCGAAAGATACAGGATTATGCACTGCGGTTCTGCCTGCTGATTCATTCCATAAGAGAGAACTCGAAGGATATTCCTGTTTCACCTGTGATAGACAGTATGACGGTCGCAAAGGCTATAAGGCTTGCGGATTATTTCTACAAGACCGCCGTCGATGTCTATGAAAGCATCCAATATGGAGGGAATGTCGAAGGGTCGCGGATCGTGATGTTGCTCGATCAGTTGCCGGAGACATTCACAAAGCAACAGGCAATTCAGGTCGGAGACGGGATCGGCATATCGCGCAGCACAATCACCAGACATATCCGAGGCGATAATGATGACCCGTTTACGGTCAAAATCAAGCACGGAGTCTATCGGAAAAGACTGTGAGTTTTTGAGCCTATGAGCCTTTCAAAAGGCCCAATGGTTCAAAGGCTCACGGGAATGAGAGGGGGAAGTCTGGTCTGATCCGTAAGTCTGAACGGTGAAAATATACTGACGGAAACCGACAGGACAGACGGACCCATACCGAACGGAAGTGAGGTTAGCGAGGTTGTGTTTTCAGATGCTGAAAACCTCCCGTCGGTCGCCTCGCTTTGCCGGTGGCAAAGATATAAAGCCGTCATGCCCGACCTGATCGGGCATCTCGAGTCGAGGAATCTCTAATAAAGAAAAGAACAATGGAACAAAAGAACAAAGGCGGTCGTCCGAGATCGAGCAGGGTGCAGAAGAAGAGCCGAGCCGTGACCGTAAGATACAGCGCCCTGCAATATGACATCGTCCGTCACAGGGCGAGGACGGCGGGATTCCGCACATTGACCGAATATGTCCGGGAGGCATCCGTCAATGCCGAGGTCGTGCAGAACTTCATCCAGGAACATAACGCCGTCTTCCGCGATCTGTCGGGTCTGTGCAACAACCTGAACCAACTTACGAGACTTGCCCACGCACAAGGCCTCCAATCGACCGAAGGTGCCCTGTTCGACCTCCTTTCCCAAGTCCTGAACCTCATCACTCACCTCCACAAAGAGATGAAAAGAAAAAAATGATCCACTCGTATGCCCGACGAATCGTCATCCCCGACCTGATCGGGGATCTTCGACCTTTCCGTCGTCATGCCCGACCCGATCGGGCATCCCTCGCACATAGTTTAATTCATAAAACCAGCAAACAATGATAGCAAAAATAATAACCGGCGCCTCATTCGGAGGCTGCACCGCATACGCCTACGGCAAAGATCAGGCAGAAGTGATTGCCCACGACGGCATCATCCCCGACGATCCGAAGATCGCCGCCAAGTGCTTCGAAATCCAATCCCAGCTGAACCCAAAGGTCAGCAAACCCGTCGGTCACATAGCCATCAGTTTCAAACCTGAAGACAAACCGCGTCTGACCAATGAGTTTATGGTACAGATTGCAAAGGAGTATATGGAAAAGATGGGAATCAAGGACACTCAATATGTCATAGTCCGTCACCACAATACTCCCAATCCCCATTGCCACCTCATCTTCAATCGTGTGGACAACAACGGCAAACGCATCTCCGACAGCAACTGGCTGAAGCGGAATGT
>JAGAIM010000172.1 GCA_017626555.1 Bacteroidales bacterium | reverse complement strand
TTTCATTCTTGCAAGAGGGGTTCGATTCCCCTACCGACTACAAGAAATATAAAAAATAAAAACAATGGCAAATCACGCATCAGCAGACAAGCGCTATCGCCAGAGCGAAAGGCGCAGATTGCATAATAAGTATTATGCAAAAACCACAAGAAACGCAATCCGTGCGATTCGTAACACAACCGACAAGGCAGCAGCCGAGGCTAACGCTCCTAAGGTCTATGCAATGATCGACAAGTTGGCAAAGATCGGTGTAATTCACAAGAACAAGGCTGCAAACCTCAAGAGCGGTATCGCAGTTTATATCAATAAACTTTCATAAAGAAAGGTTCCCATTTTAAGGGTTTTCTTATAGCAGAGGAGCGGTAGTCTGAATGACTGCCGCTTTTTCATTGTACCCTGCAAAGATCCATCAGCAAAACCGGCCGGCTTCCATCATTGGAAACCGGCCGGTCAAATATATAAATCCGGAACAGATTACATCATTCCGCCCATTCCGGCTCCTGCCGGCATTGCTGGCGCCGCAGGCTCAGGAATATCTGCTATAGCGCATTCTGTAGTAAGGAACATACCTGCAACGGAAGCCGCATTCTCAAGAGCGACACGTGAAACCTTTGTCGGATCGATGACACCGGCCTCGAACATATTGACATACTCATCAGTACGGGCATTATATCCGAAATCACCCTTGCCTTCGCGGATCTTGTTGATGATCACACTACCCTCGACACCGGCATTTGCTGCAATCTGACGGAGAGGTTCCTCAATGGCACGAGCCACGATATGGATACCTGTAGTCTCATCTTCATTCACGCCCTTGAGGTCACGGATCGCCTCTGACGCACGGATGTAAGCAACTCCACCACCAGGCACGATACCTTCCTCAACAGCCGCACGCGTAGCGCTCAAAGCATCCTCTACCCTATCCTTCTTTTCCTTCATCTCAACCTCTGTTGCCGCACCGACATAAAGAACCGCAACACCACCGGCCAACTTGCCGAGACGTTCCTGAAGTTTCTCTCGGTCATAATCAGAAGTAGTAGTCTCTATCTGCTTGCGGATGAGGTCGGCACGCTCCTGAATAGCCTCTGCCGAACCCGCACCGTTAACAACAGTTGTATTATCCTTTGTCACGACAACCTTCTCTGCCTTTCCAAGCATATCAGGAGTAGTATTCTCGAGGGTAAATCCCCTTTCCTCCGAGATTACCATTCCGCCAGTGAGGACTGCGATGTCCTGAAGCATCTCCTTACGACGGTCACCGAAGCCAGGAGCCTTCACGGCAGCAATCTTGAGCGTACCGCGGAGTTTATTCACAACAAGAGTAGTAAGTGCCTCACCATCGACATCCTCTGCAATGATAAGAAGAGATTTTCCTTCACGTGCTATCGGCTCAAGAACTGGAAGAAGATCCTTCATAGTAGAAACCTTCTTGTCAGTGATAAGAATATATGGAGCATCCAGAACAGCCTCCATCTTGTCACCGTTAGTCATAAAATAAGGAGAGATATATCCCCTGTCGAACTGCATACCCTCTACAACCTTGACCTCGGTCTCGGTACCCTTCGCCTCCTCGACAGTAATGACACCGTCCTTCTTCACCTTCGACATAGCGTCAGCGATGAGTTTTCCGATATAATTGTCATTGTTGGCAGAGATGGTTCCGACCTGCTCAATCTTAGCATAATCCTCACCTACTTCCTGGCTCTGCTCACGGAGACTCTCAACGACAGCAGCAACGGCCTTGTCGATTCCTCTCTTAAGATCCATAGGATTCGCGCCTGCAGTAACATTCTTCAGGCCCACATTGATTATAGCCTGTGCAAGGACTGTAGCGGTGGTGGTGCCGTCACCAGCCTGGTCATTTGTCTTGGAAGCCACTTCCTTCACCATCTGTGCACCCATATCGGCAAACTGATCCTCCAACTGAATCTCCTTTGCCACGGTAACACCGTCCTTGGTAACCTGAGGCGCACCGAACTTCTTTGCAATCACCACATTACGTCCCTTAGGTCCTAGGGTAACCTTCACTGCATCTGCAAGTGCATCTGCGCCTTCCTTCATCTTGGCGCGTGCATCGATATTGAATTTTATTTCTTTTGCCATAATAAGATCTTTAAAGTATTGCCAATATGTCAGACTGTTTCATTATGAGGTAGTCCTTACCCTCAACCGACACCTCGGTACCGGCGTATTTTCCGTAGATGACAACATCACCCACTTTCACTTCCATAGGCTCGTCCTTCTTTCCAGGGCCGGCCGCAACTACGGTTCCCTGCTGTGGTTTCTCCTTTGCTGTATCAGGAATGAAAAGTCCTGATGCTGTCTGTGTCTCAGCCGCCTTCGGCTCGATCACAACTCTGTCTGCTAATGGTCTGATCATTTTATTTGATTTTTATTGTTTATGTCGGTTAATATCGGAGTCGTATCACTTCTTGAAATTCAGAAGCACAATCCGGCACTGTTGCGTCAGGATATCGGCAAAAGAAGTGCCATCCGGGTCAGACTGACATTTTGTCACACCTCTTGTCCATTATCCCCTGCAGAGCAACTGCCTGCCGCTTCCATTTTAAAGAAAAAGGCGGAAATGCCATAGTATTACTCCAGCACTTACTGATACATTGAGCGAGTGCTTTGTGCCGAACTGAGGTATCTCCAGACACATATCCGCAGCATCGACGACATCCTGACGGACTCCGGACACCTCATTTCCGAACACTACGGCATATTTGCGTCCCGGCTCAGGACGGAAGGTATCAAGCATCACCGAACCGACAGTCTGCTCGGCACATACTACGGTGTATCCCTCCTCCTTCAGACGCTTGACGGCATCCAACGTATCTGCCACATACTCCCAAGCGACACTGTCCTCCGCTCCCAATGCGGACTTATGTATCTCCGCAGATGGAGGTACAGCGCATATACCGCACAGCCAGACCTTGTCTATCTTGAATGAATCAGAAGTGCGGAAGACCGATCCTACATTATGCGCGCTTCTGATATTGTCAAGTACCACGACAACGCCTGTTTCCGGCAATTCCTTGTACTCTTGCGCAGTCACCCTGCCGAGTTCTATGTTCAATAATTTGCGATTGTTCATATAAATCCAAAAAGTTATCAACACAAAGGTAGTAAAAATAAAAAAATGAGTATTTTTGCATTCCCTTAAAAACATTGTTTATGAAACAGGATCTACAGATTTTCAATCTCATCAAGAAGGAAGAGGAAAGACAGACCTCCGGAATCGAACTCATCGCATCTGAGAACTATGTGAGCCAGCAGGTTCTTACCGCACTTGGTTCCATCTGCACAAACAAGTACGCAGAAGGATACCCGGGAGCAAGATACTACGGAGGATGTGAGGTTGTCGATCAGATCGAACAACTCGCCATCGACCGTCTCTGCGAACTGTACGAAGCGGAATATGCCAACGTACAGCCACACTCGGGCGCTCAGGCAAATATGGCTGTTATGATGGCCTGCCTCAAGCCGGGAGAGACATTTATGGGTCTCGACCTCGCACACGGAGGCCACCTTACGCACGGCTCGCCTGTAAATATGTCAGGCATCCTTTACAATGCTGTGGCTTATGGGCTCAGCGAGGCGACAGGAATGATCGACTATGACCAGATGGAACAGAGAGCCCTCGAGTTCAAGCCAAAACTCATCATCGGTGGAGCATCGGCATATTCCAGAGAATGGGATTACGCACGTATGCGCGAAATCGCTGACAAGGTAGGAGCAATTCTTTGGATCGATATGGCACATACTGCAGGACTTATCGCAGCAGGACTTCTGAGCAACCCTGTCAAGTATGCACACATTGTGACATCTACCACCCACAAGACCCTCCGTGGTCCTCGTGGAGGAATCATCCTCCTGGGCAAGGACTTCGACAATCCTTGGGGACTAAAGACTCCAAAGGGCGTGGTGAAGAAAATGTCGCAGATACTCAATTCAAGTGTATTCCCTGGCGTACAGGGCGGCCCTCTTGAGCATTGCATCGCAGCCAAGGCTGTTTCATTCTATGAAGCACTCCAGCCTGAATTCAAGGAATATCAGAAGCAGGTCGTGTCAAATGCCCAAGCAATGGCAGAAGCCTTTGCATCAAGAGGTTACAAGATTGTATCTGGTGGCACTGACAATCATCTTATGCTCATCGACCTCCGCACAAAATTCCCTGAACTCACAGGAAAAGTTGCAGAAAAGGAACTCGGAAAGGCTGACATTACCGTCAACAAGAATATGGTTCCGTTCGACTCACGCACTCCGTTCCAGACATCAGGTATCCGCGTAGGAACACCTGCCATCACATCACGCGGTTTCGTCGAGAAAGATATGGAATTCATCGTCAACCTCATTGATCAGGTTCTCTCAAATGCCGCAGCCAACCTCGACCTCATCGCAGGCAAGACAGAAGAAGGACGTGAGGCATACGAAGAGGTTCTTGCCAATGTAAGGAAACAGGTACGTATGAAGACCAACGGAATGCCTCTCAACAGATATTGAGAATCATAGTTTTTCCAATAACTCACGCATAACTTGCCGTGCCCGGATGGTATCTATTCTGGCACGGCATTTTTCCGCAGTTGCTTCAAATGCCGCGCGATGTTCCTCCTTAAGCGGTTCTGCAGGAGGAGAATCCATTTTGAGAGGATTGATCGGAGTGCCGTTCTTCCATACACGGAAATCGAGATGAGGGCCTGTAGAACGGCCTGTAGAGCCAACATATCCTATAACCTCTCCCTGACGGACACGCTGCCCGGCCTTAAGCCCCTTGGCATATTTAGACAAGTGGAGATATGCGGTGGAATATACTGAATTATGCCTGATTCTCACCGTATTACCTCCAGCCCCCTCATACTTGACACTAGTAACGACTCCGTCTCCGATTGTCATTACCGGTGTACCTTTCGGTGCGGCGTAATCAACACCTGTGTGTGGCTGAACCTTTCGGGTCACCGGATGTCTCCTTGCGTATGAAAATCCGGAACTTATACGGGAATACTGCAGTGGAGCCTTAAGGAAGGCCTTTCGCATACTTTCTCCTTTCTCGTTCCACCATATATTTCCACTGTCACGCTGATTGAACATAATCATAGGAAGATCCTCCCCGTCGTGCGAAAAGACAGCATATCTCACAGTATCCACTGCCAGCACTTCTCCATCACACATTTTCTCATCATAAAGTACCCTGAAACGATCACCCTTCTGAAGGCCGAAAAAGTCTATTGTCCAGGCATAAATGTCCGACAGACTCAAGATCAGAAGCGGAGAAACATCTGCCGCAAGCATATCATTCCACAAAGACGTATTTATGGTAACATCCGCATACCTGCTTTCCACCGTGACCGGTTTACGATACTCCCACGCACCGTATGGAAGACGACAGGAAAAGACCACACTGCTTGCCCTATCTCTCTCATAGACAAGATATTCCAACTCCGACGAATAATATGCTTTATAAGCGTTACCGACTCTGAGAGTCCTGACATCAAAAACAGAATCACAGGCGACGGTCAGGTCGTATGCCTCTTTCTGGCTCATACCAAGTTCTCCAAGCAAGGTCGAAAAGAACTGGCCTTTACGAACCTTACCTTCTCTGACTTCAAGCGAATCGGTGCAGAATCCCAAAGGGCAGCATACGCTATCCTCTGAGGCAACCTCAACATCAAGGACTTTTTCTGAATTTCCAGCGTTGCCGCAAGAAACGGATATTATGGCGAAAACGGCTGCAGAAGCCGCTATAAGCCACTTATTAGAAACTGTCATAATTATCTGATTGAGTGAACGATTGCAAAAATAAAACTTTTTGTGGAAAATTTTGGAAGAAAGTGTAAGAAAGTGGAAAATTATTCTTACTTTTGCATCAATTACGTGTGAAAGACTATGATCAAATTCATCGGCGAATATAATGTTAAGGTTGACGACAAGGGGAGGCTCATTTTCCCTGCCGCCTTCAAAGGCATTATGCCTGCTGATGGAGATATGAGATTCGTGGTCAGGAAGGACGTTTTCGAGAAATGTCTGGAGATGTACACATTCGAAGAATGGGAACGTCAGTCCGAACTGGTAAGGTCGAAACTCAATATCACCTTCAACGAAAAGCACGCAAAATTCTGGAGAGCATATATGCATAACAGCGCCATCGTCGAGCCAGACGCAAAACTCGGCCGCATCTCCATCCCAAAGAAACTCTTGGAACTGATCGGTGTGACCAAGGAGGTAATCTTCTCGGGCAACGACCATAAGATTGAAATCTGGGCCAAAGAGAACTTTGAGTCCGGAATCATCTCAAACGAAGAGTTCACAGACATTGCCAATATGCTTTCTGATCTTTAAGAGGAGGGCCGGACGATGTCAGAATATCACACTTCAGTATTGCTTGATGAAAGCGTTTCCGCTTTGATCGGCTCAGCATCAGGAATTTACGCAGACGCCACATTCGGCGGCGGAGGACACACTTCCGAAATTCTCAGGAGGCTTTCCCCTGAGGGACGTGTCATTGCCTTCGACCGCGACAGCGACGCCATCGAGAACAAGCCGGACGACAACCGCCTCACCCTCATCAGAAGCGATTTCCGATGGATCCACAACCATATCATACATCAGGGATATGCCGGCGGGATCGACGGAGTTCTTGCCGACCTTGGAGTATCATCCCACCAGTTCGACACAGCGGAAAGAGGATTCTCCTTCAGATACGAGGCACCTCTCGATATGAGGATGAATCAGGAAGCCGCTCTGAATGCTGCGGATGTCGTGAATTCATACAGCCAGGAAGATCTTGAAAGAATATTCAGGCTGTATGGCGAAGTGGATAACAGCCGCAGAATCGCCCAACTTATATGCAAGGCCAGAGAGACAGCGGAAATCAGAACAACCTCTGAACTCTGTAAGGCGATTGAAAATGCTCTTCCGAAATTTGCCGAGCATAAATTCCTTGCAAAAGTATATCAGGCTCTGAGGATCGAGGTAAATCAGGAAATGAAGTCACTCGAAAAATTCCTCAGCGGAGCAGCAAAGTCCCTTAAACCCGGAGGCAGACTTGTAGTGATCACATATCACTCTCTGGAGGACAGGATGGTGAAGAACTTCATAAAATCAGGCAACATCGAGGGAAAGATGGAAAAGGATTTCTACGGTAACGCAACAGCACCTCTGAGAGCCGTGAACAGGAAACCTATCCTGCCTCAGGAAAGCGAAATCGCTGCCAACACAAGGGCAAGAAGCGCTAAACTCAGAATAGCGGAAAAGGGGGACGGGCGATGAAGGAGAAAATGTCTGCAATAAAAATACTGAAGGCCATCATCAGCGGAGACATCCTGCTGCTGATGGGGGTTCACAGACTGTTTCCATACATCCTGTATGTGTTCATCCTGGGATGGGTGAGCATCTGGATGAGTTACAAGGCTGAGCAGACTATGACACTGGTGGAGCGCAACAAGAAAGAACTTGAAACCCTCAAGATTCATCACGCTCAGAAGACCTGTGAATATGTAGGGCTCGACAGGATAAGCACTATAGAGGCTATGCTTGAAGAAAAAGGTTCGGAAGTCAAGGCACCGGTAAAGCCGGCGGACATTATAATTAAATAAAAGGATTGGGATATGATAAACAGGGCAGACAGAGAAAAAAGAAGGGCGAGCAATGTGCTTAGCGCCTTTCACGTCGTGTTCCTGCTTATGGCTCTCGCGTCCGTTGCGGAAATCGTCATCACCCAATATTTCTGGGAGCCTGACCCTAAATATCTTACTTATTTCCAGCCTAAGAAGAAGAAGCAGGACATCGATCCGGACAGAGGCTCCATAATAGATCACAACGGCAATCTCCTCGCAATGTCCACTCCTATGTACAACATCTATATGGACTGTTACGTACAGAAGGAAGCACACGATGCCGATCTGAAAAACGGAAAGAAGAATGAGGCTGAATGGGTCGAGAAGGCAGAAAATCTTGCAAAGATGCTTCCGGAAGTCCTGAATGAAGCAGGCAAGAATGAATCATATTACAGTTCGCTTATATTCAACGGAAGAAAGAACAAGAGAAGATACGTATCTATAGCAAAGAACGTCGATCACGACGTGCTCACCCGACTCAAGACGCTGCCTTTGTTCAATGAGAAACAGCACAAGGGAGGCTTGATCGTAGAGAAGGTTGAGACCAGACAATATCCATACGATGAACTGGCGAGGAGAGTGATAGGATACGTCAGACACAATAAAGACACGAATTCCAACCATATAGGCATCGAGGGGAAATATGACTATGTTCTCCACGGGAAAAAGGGAGCCGAATGGAAGAAGATCACTGATAAGAAGGTGATGATCAAGGACGTGGACAGCAGCATAATAGCAGTGGAACACGGATATGACATAAGGACAACCTTGGACATCAACATACAGGACATAGCAGACAGGGCATTGAGAAGGAATATGTCCGGCGATGAGGATATCGTGGGAGGATGTGCAGTAGTTCTCGACGTGGAAACCGGAGCGATAAGGGCTATGGTCAATCTTCAGAAAGACAAAAAGGGTGAATTCAGGGAAATATTCAATATGGCGGCCGGAAGACCGGCTGAACCCGGATCGGTATTCAAGGCCGTGACTCTGACCACATTGCTGGAAGACGGCAAAGTGGAACTCGAGGATAAGATCCCGACGAATCGCGGATTGATGGACGATATGCCAAAGATCAACCAGGACAAGTACATCACTACATACGAGAGCAGAAACGGAGTGAGGGAGATACCTGTAATCGACGGATTCAAGATTTCTTCCAACTATGTATTCAGAAGACTTGTAAAGGATCATTACGGCGATGATCCCGAGAAATTCATAGACAGACTTCACGCGTATAATTTCGGTGAAGCATACGAATTCGACCTGACTGAGGTCGGAAGCGCAAAGCCAAGAATTCCGGATCCTTCCGACAAAGGATGGACAATATATGACCTAGTATCGGTTGCAATCGGATATTCAGCCAGAGTGACGCCTCTCCAAGTGGCAACATTCTACAACGCAATTGCGAATGACGGCAAGATGATGAAGCCGTACATCGTTGAAAGCATCGAGCACAACGGCAAGATTGAGAAGCAGTTCAAGCCTGAGATTCTTAACGGATCCATCTGCTCGAAAGCGACGGCTGACACCTTGACAAGAGCCCTGAAGATGGTGACTCTGGAAGGAACAGCCAGCAAACTGAAGAACAGCCGCTGCATTGTTGCCGGAAAAACCGGTACATCAAGAATGCACCTCAACAACGAGGAGAGGAACGGCAGCAGGGATCCATATTCTGACGATCAGGGAAGAAAGAAGCATCAAGCCACTTTCGTCGGATTCTTCCCGGCAGACGAACCGCAATATACTGCAATCGTCGTGGTCTATACCGACCTTATAAGCCACAATGTCTATGGAGGAAGCATTCCTGCAATGACATTCAAGGAAATAGCAGATGAACTTTGGGCATCCACTCCCGGATGGGGAAATGAACTGAAGAAAAGAGGAGAGGTTCCACAGATGATTGCCGAGCATATCAGCACAACCAGATCGGACGACAGTCCGGTTCCCGACCTCAAGGGATTAGGACTGAGAGACGCCGTATATGCCATTGAAAACAACGGATACCGATGCAGCCACAGCGGAACAGGCCACGTGGCAAGCCAGCAGCCTGCACCGGGAAGCAAACTGAAGAAAGGAGAAACGATCAGCATAAAACTGCGATGAAGTTACACGATATAATAAAGGATAGTTGCAGCGTAATTATCTCCGGCGACGGAGACATAGAGATCAGCGCCATCTGCTGCGATTCGAGGAAAGTCACCCCCGGATCGCTTTTCGTGGCTGTAAAGGGTTTCGCAAGCGACGGACACGGATTCATAGCAGCAGCCATCGCCAAAGGAGCGGTAGCAATCGTGTTTGAAGACAGAGAGGAAGCCGTGAAACAGGCTTGCGGCGCTTCTGACACCACTATGGTGCAGGCAGAATCGTCAAGGTACGCACTGGCGATAATGGCTGCCAACTTCTATGATAATCCATCGCGTAAACTTACCCTTGTCGGCATCACAGGTACCAACGGCAAGACCACGACAGTTACACTTCTGCACAGGATGTTCACTGCTATGGGATATAGTTGCGGACTTCTGTCAACCATCGCGAATTATGTAGGTTCAAGATCCTATGAAGCGGTCAACACGACATCGGATCCCCTGACCATCAACTCACTTCTGGACGAAATGGTAAAGGCCGGATGCGGATTCTGCTTTATGGAAGTCAGTTCGATAGGCGTGGAACAGGACAGAATTGCCGGGTTGGAATTCAAGGCAGGCATATTCTCGAATCTGACACACGACCATCTGGACTATCACAAGACCTTCGCAGAGTACCTCAGATGCAAGAAACTATTCTTCGACAATCTGAGCAAGGACGCATACGCGATCACAAACATCGACGACCGCAACGGTATGGTGATGGTGCAGAATACAAAGGCAGAAACAGTTACATATTCCTGCAGGAAGATTGCCGACCACACCTGCCGCATCATTGAGCAGAGTTTCGAAGGGATGCTTCTCAGAATTGATGACAGAGAAAGTTGGACCTGCCTGATAGGTATGCACAACGCATATAATCTTCTGGCGGTTTACACTACTGCCGTTACACTCGGAGCAGATCCGCAGGAGGCACTTGTTGCGCTGAGCAGCCTGAGGCCTGCCCCAGGAAGACTAGAGAACATAAGAGGCCCGAGGGACTTATCCGTAATAATCGACTATGCCCACACTCCTGATGCTCTTGAAAACGTACTGAAGACATTGAGAGAGATAGCACCTGACCACGAACTGATCTGTCTGTTCGGTTGCGGAGGTGACAGAGACAGAACAAAGAGACCTGAGATGGCAGCGATTGCACAGAAATATGCAGATCGTATAATCGTGACCTCAGACAACAGCCGCACTGAGAAGACTTCCGACATTATGGCTGACATAAAAACAGGGATGGATACCGCCGGAAGAGCCAGGTCACTATTCATTGAGGACAGGGAGGAAGCCATAAGGACAGCAATAATGATTGCAGGTCAGGGAGCGACAATACTGCTGGCCGGCAAAGGGCACGAAACCTATCAGATCATAGGAACAGAAAAAAGACATTTCGACGAAAAGGAAATCGTCAACGGAATATTTGAAACATTATAGAATATGATATACCACCTCATAGAATATTTGAAGGGAATAGGAATAGATCTCCCGGGACAGGGCCTTTTCGGCTACCTGTCCTTCAGAGCAATCATATCCTTCACAACTGCCCTGCTGATATCCATCTTTGCAGGAAAGCACATCATAAGATGGATTCAGAAGAAACAGATCGGAGAAGAGATCAGAGATCTGGGATTGGAAGGACAGATGCAGAAGAAAGGGACTCCCACAATGGGCGGAATAATCATATTCCTTTCCATCATCGTGCCGGTCCTCCTGTTTGCAGACCTTACGAACATCTATAATATTCTGCTGATAGTGAGCACAATATGGTTCTTCCTCATCGGATTTGCAGATGACTACATAAAAGTGTTCAAGAAGAATAAGGAAGGTATGAGCGAGAAGGGCAAACTGATTGCCCAGGGAATGTTAGGTCTTGTAATAGCATTGGCCGTATGTTTCAGCGACGACATTGTGGTGAGAGAGAAGGTGAACATACAGGAGAACATCGCAATGGAAGCCACCAGCGACAGCACATCGATCGACTCAGGAACCGGACTCACAGGAGGGATAGAGAAGCACGATGTGATAAAAAGCACAAAAACCACAATTCCTTTCATCAAGAATCACGAATTCGACTACAAATGGCTGTCCCCTTTCAAGGGTAAATTCGGCTGGTACTGCAAGTGGGCGATATATATGCTGATGATAATCATTGTCATTACGGCTTGTTCAAACGGCGTTAACCTCACAGACGGGATGGACGGCCTTGCCACAGGATCATCAGCCATAGTGGGTGTGGTGCTCGGTATATTCGCCTGGCTATCGGGCAACATCCTTAACGCGGAGTATCTTAATATAATGTACATACCGGGAAGCGGTGAGATAGCCGTGTTTATGTCTGCCTTTGTCGGAGCCCTGATAGGCTTCCTATGGTACAACTCTTTCCCTGCACAGATATTTATGGGAGACACAGGAAGCCTTATGCTTGGCGGCATCATAGGAGTATGTGCGGTACTGATAAGAAAAGAACTCCTGCTTCCGATTCTTTGCGGAATATTCTTCGTAGAAAGCCTCTCAGTACTTATGCAGAGATTCTGGTTCAAATATACAAAGAAGAAATACGGAGAAGGCCGAAGAATATTCAAGATGGCACCTCTTCACCATCACTATCAGAAAGAGGGAGTGCCGGCATTGATCCAATTGCCGAAAAAGGCTCTCCCGGAGGCAAAGATCGTCACAAGATTCTGGATCGTAGGAATGATCCTCGCTGTTATAACCATAGCATTGTTGAAAATAAGATAAAGCACCATATAAGTTATGTCCAGATTAGTAGTTCTCGGCGGAGGTGAAAGCGGAGTGGGATCCGCAGTCCTCGCAAAAGTCAAGGGTTATGATGTATTTCTCTCCGATATGGGTCAGATACCGGAGAAATATACTGCTGTGCTCGAAGAATGGGATATTCCTTACGAGCAGGGCAGACATTCTGAAGAACTGATCCTAAACGCTGACGAAGTAGTAAAGAGTCCTGGTATTCCTCCAAAGGCACCGATGGTGAGAAAGATCGCTGAAAACGGCATCGGTATCATTTCGGAAATCGAGTTTGCCGGACGTTTCGACACAGCGAAGAAGGTATGCATCACCGGAAGCAATGGCAAGACCACCACTACTTCTCTTATCTACCATCTGCTTAAGAATGCCGGCCTCAATGTCGGCCTCGGAGGTAACATAGGCAAGAGTTATGCATATCAGGTGGCTACAGAACAACACGACATCTATGTACTGGAACTGAGCAGTTTCCAGTTGGACAACGTATATGATTTCAAGGCCGACATAGCAATCATAACCAATATCACGCCGGACCACCTGGACAGGTACGACTACAATATGGAAAACTATGTGAAGTCGAAATTCCGTATCACACGCAATATGTCGAGCGACGACTGCTTCATCTTCTGTTCCGACGACGAGATCACAATAAGACATCTCGACCAGATCGTTATGAAAGCACGCAAACTTCCTTTCACTCAGAAAGAGGAAGTGGAGCAGGGTGCCTTCATCAAGGACGACAGGATGATAGTGCGCTACAAGGAGGAAGAATGCGATATGTACCTTCAGGAACTTGCTCTTGGGGGAAAACACAACGTTTACAACTCTATGGCAGCCGCTATCGCAGCCAAGGCAATGGATATTGACAATGAGGTGATCAGAAACGGACTCGCAACATTCCAGGCAGTGGAGCATCGTCTTGAGAATGTACTCAGCATCAAGGATGTGTTGTACATCAATGACTCGAAAGCGACGAATGTTGACGCAGCGTGGTACGCCCTTGAATGTCAGACAAGACCTGTAGTATGGATTGTCGGAGGCACAGACAAAGGAAATGACTACACAAGCCTCCTTCCGCTGGCAAAGGAAAAATGCAAGGCTATGATATGTATGGGTCTGGACAATGCCAAGTTCCACGAGTCATTTGCGGACATAGTACCGGAGATACACGACGTAACATCGGCAAAAGATGCAGTACAACTCGCAAGCAGACTGGCGGCTCCGGGAGATGTAGTTCTGCTCTCACCTTGCTGCGCAAGTTTCGATCTGTTCAAGAATTATGAAGACAGGGGCAGACAGTTCAAGGAAGCCGTAAGAAATCTATAGTGTATGGCGGACAGGGATTACAGAGAGCCGGAGACTGAAAAGAAAGGTCTCTGGCGCATCATAGACAGCATCGAAGGAGATAAGGTGATATGGATCATCGTTCTCCTTCTCATTCTTATATCAGTACTCGCCATATTCTCTTCGACTCCCCTTCTTTCCGACGAAAGCAGGATCGAGATTATGAAGAGCCACGGGGTGGTCGCAGTGTCCGGCCTCGCTCTGATCTTCGTACTGTATAAATTCGTTACCAGGATCGGCATATACCGGTTCTTCTCCCAGTTCGGATTCTTCGTATCCCTGATTCTCCTGCTCATACTGGACGGGCACGCCGATCTCGGTTTCATCAGGGCACAATATCTGAACGGAGCCTGGAGAACATTGGAGATGTTCGGGCTGCAGATCCACGTATTCGAAGTGGTGAAGGTAGCGATGGTGATGTATCTTGCCTGGGCTATGCACGCTCTCAAACAGGACAAAGAGGCATTGGAACAGGGACTGAAGAGTCCTACATTGAGCATTGCCAACAGACTTGCCGAAAAGAAAGGCCTGGAATTTATGGCCAGACCTTTCTCCAAAAGAGCCCTGTACATCTATCTTCCTTCACTCCTCGTATGCGGTCTGGTGATGCCCGGAAGTAACTCGAGTGCCATTTTCATCGCATTGATATTGATAGGCATTATGCTTATCGGAGGCATCCCGATCAAGGAACTTCTGGCCGCAGGTGCAGCAATGGTCGTGATGGTAGGTATATTGTTCGGCATCTATAAGGCTACAGACGGAGCGGTGATGGGCCGTATGGCTACTTTCGAAAGCCGCGTGAAAGCGAATTACGATACTGAGATACTTGAGAAATACAGAGAAGGAAGTGCAGAGTTCTATAATGCTCTCGACTCCATCAGACAGCCATACGGAGCAAAGGTCGCAGTACACGAAGGTAAACTTCTTGGTAAAGGTATAGGCAACAGTACCCAGAAGTATTCCGTGACGCATATATACTCCGACTATATGTTCAGTTTCATAATCGAAGAATACGGACTTATCGGAGGTCTGTTCATAATCATCCTATATCTGAGCCTCCTGGCAAGAAGTTCGATGATAGTGAGACTATGCAGCAATGAATTCGCAAAGATAGCAATCGGAGGACTGGCATTCCTGATCACCGGTCAGGCATTTCTCCATATTCTTGTGAACTCAGGCATAATCCCGATGACGGGACAGACCCTGCCTCTGCTAAGTGATGGAGCAAGTGCATTCCTCATATCCTGTCTGGCATTCGGTATCATATTATCTATCAGCAGGATGGCAAATAAAAAGATCAAGACTGTCGAGGAATCTGAATTACGAAGCACAGATGACATCCAGGCAAGAATGATGATATTGGAACAGATCGACGACGAACAGCAATCATAGAGATATGAAAGAATACAGAAAGATAAAGGCGATAATAAGCGGAGGAGGCACAGGCGGCCACATCTTCCCCGCACTCTCCATTGCCGAGAAACTGAAGGAACTCAATCCGGAAAATGAGATACTGTTTGTAGGAGCGGAAGGAAGGATGGAGATGGAAAGGGTACCGGCTGCCGGTTATGATATTGTCGGACTGCCTATGGCGGGACTGCAAAGGAAACTCACTCTTGCCAATCTCGCACTGCCTTTCAAAGTGATCAGAAGCGTCAGAATGGCCAGGAAGGTAGTAAAGGAATTCCGTCCTGACATTGCGATAGGAGTCGGCGGATACGCCAGCGCTCCCCTTCTCTGGGCTGCAGAACGTCTCGGGATACCGACATTGATTCAGGAGCAGAACGGTTTTGCAGGTCTGGCCAACAAGATTCTGGGCAAGAAGGCAAAAGCCATTTGCGTAGCATACGAGGGGATGGAAAGATTCTTCCCGGCAGACAGGATCATTTTCACTGGCAATCCTATCAGAAAAGACATTGTTCCGGCCACCGATGAAACCAAAGAAGAAGCCATACGATATTACGGTCTGGATCCGGAAAAGAAACATATATTCATTGTCGGAGGAAGTCTGGGAAGCGGAACACTCAACAATGCTATGAAGAAATGGATCAGTGACGGATGTCCCGGAGGCGGCGATATCGAGGTGATCTGGCAATGCGGAAAATACTACAAGCCCGGCACAGATGCTTTTATGAAAGAGGCACAGGAAAAGGGACTGGGTGGAGGAAATCTGAAACATATCCACCACTACGACTTCATAAAAAGGATGGATCTGGCATACGCTGCCGCGGACGTAGTTGTTTCACGCTCGGGTGCAAGTTCCATCTCGGAACTTTGCGCAGCACACAAGGCATCGATCTTCGTTCCATCGCCTAATGTTACTGAAGACCATCAGACGCATAATGCAATGGCGCTGGTGAGAAAGGAGGCCGCATTGATCGTAAAAGACAGCGAGGCTGCGGAAAAACTTATGGATACGGCCTGCAGACTGATAGAAAATCCCGAGCAGATTGCTCTTATGGAAAAGAACGTTGCGGTTCTGGCCAGACCGGATGCAGCAAGAACTATCGCAGACGAAGTATATAGAATAATCAAATGATGTACACAAACGTATATTTCATAGGAATCGGCGGCATCGGAATGAGTGCGATAGCCCGCTATTATCATCATAAAGGCCTGAAAGTGTCCGGATACGACAAGACACCTTCAGAATTGACGCACGCCCTCGAGAACGAGGGTATAGAAGTACACTATGAGGACAACATCGGTTTCGTCCCTGAAGATGTCGAACATACCTTAGTTGTATATACTCCGGCAATACCAAAGGATATGGGTGAACTTGTATTCGTTATGGAGAATGGATACAGGGTCATCAAACGTTCCAGAACGCTCGGAGAAATAGCACAGGGACAAAGATGCCTTGCTGTGGCAGGAACACACGGCAAAACGACCACCAGCACACTTCTGGCGCACATTTTCCAAGACACGGGAGAAGGATGTTCGGCATTTCTAGGTGGCATTTCAAAGAACTATGGTACGAACCTTCTGGTGAGCAGCAACAACACCATCGTGGCTGAAGCGGATGAATTCGACCGTTCCTTCCTCCAATTGTTCCCTGAAATCGCCGTAATCACCTCTATGGATGCCGACCACCTTGACATATATAACGACATCAGTAATATGCACGAGGCGTTCAAGGCTTTTGCATCGCAGGTCAGCGGCACAGTCATAGCCAAATACGGGCTTCCAATAGGATCCGGAGACACAAAAGCAAATCTGCTAAGATATTCCTACGATGACTGCAGAGCAGACTTCTACGCGAGCAGCATAAAGGTCGATGAATGCGGATATTTCACATTCGACCTCAACTGGCCGGGAGGTACGATAAAGGACTGCAGGGTAGGAATACCGGGATGGGTCAACGTGGAAAACGCTGTAGCGGCATCTGCAATAGCACTCACATACGGTCTCGAACCGGGAAAGGTAAAGACAGCATTGAATACATTCCAGGGAGTGAAGAGACGTTTCGACATACACATCAACACCCCGGAATGCTCATATATAGACGATTATGCCCATCATCCCAAGGAAATAGCGGCAGCAATAAGTTCGATGCGCGACATATTCCCGGGAAGAAGGCTCACTGCCATATTCCAGCCACATCTTTACACAAGGACACGAGATTTCGCAGACGGATTCGCACAGGCTCTGAGCAAGGTCGATAAACTGATCCTTCTGGACATATATCCGGCAAGAGAAGAACCGATACCGGGAGTAACATCGGAAATCATATTCGAAAAGGTCTGCGGACCGGAAAAGATCCTGATGAAGAAGGAAGAACTTATGGACTACCTCAGCAATGAGCCTATCGACACACTGATAACATTCGGAGCAGGAAACATAGACAGATATATAGAACCTATAACTGAAATGCTATGTCAAAGACGGCAAGAAATATAATCAATCTGATTTCAGCGTTGCTTCTGGCAAGCGGGCTGGTCATTGCATATATGGCTGGCGTATCCTGCAGGGCACCTCTGAAGTGCACAGGACTGAATGTCGTAATCAAGGACAGCGCTACAAACAGATTCGTCACCAGGGCTGAAGTAGAGAAATATCTCAAGAAGGAGTACGGCGAATATACAGGTGTATGCCTCGACAGCATAGATCTGACGAAAGTGGAAAAAATCATAGACGCGAGAAGTGCTGTATTCAAGAGCGAGGCCTACACCACAAGAGACGGGAAATTGAACGTGAGCGTGACCCAAAGGACACCTATTGTAAGATTCCAGAAAAGCGACGGAGGATTTTATGCTGATGCTGAAGGATTCCTATTCCCACTACAGAACAGTTATGCCTCAAGAGTGCAGGTCATTGACGGAAACATACCTTTGAAGGCAAACAGCGGATACAAGGGGGCGGTCGAAGATCCAAAGGAAAAGGAATGGCTGAAAAAAGTCCTGAATGTTGTCAACTATATGGAAAACAGCAGATTGTGGAAAGACAAGATTGTGCAGATCACAGTCTCTGACGGAGGCGGGATTTCTCTGGTACCGAGGGTAGGACAGGAAGTTTTCATTTTCGGACAACCGGACAATATTGAAGAAAAATTCCGCAAGATGGAAATGTATTACAGGTACATCGTCCCGGAGAAAGGCGAGACCTGCTACAGCAGAGTCAGCCTTGAGTTTGACGGTCAGATAGTATGCAGATAATAAGAAACTATATATGGAAGAGATGAACATAGTGGCGATAGATCTGGGCACATCGAAAATAGCCCTGACGGTCGCAAAAGTAAACGGCGATGACGTACAGATAGCATACTACAAGGAAATGCCTTCTGCCGGCATCAAATACAGCAGCGTCTGGAACATCAATCAGGTTACAGACCCATTGTCAAGAATAATCCGCGATGCAGAAGAAGCACTTGACATCAAGATAACACAGGCAGTGATAGGTATGCCGAAGTATCCGGTACGCCAGGAGAGCAACAGTGCCATTGTCAAGGATAGAGGTGAGGACACCGATATCACTGCAGAGGATATTGCCGACCTGAAAAGTTATGCAGAAGATTCATATCCTCTTGACGACCCTGCAAAGGAGGCCATATACGGAGCCGTGGCCCAGTCCTTCTCCGACGGTGAATATTTTCAGATCATAGAGAACGACATCATCGGTATGGCGAGCGACACTCTTGAAGGAAACTTCAAGATATTCATCGGAAAAAAGAGCGATCTGAAGAAGATAGACTCAGTTATGACAAAGACAGGGATATCTGCGAGAAAGAAATATTTCACCGCCGACACCACTGCCAAGGCCGTACTGACAGATGCTGAAATGGAGAACGGAGTGGCACTCATAGACTTCGGAGGAGGAAGCACATCCGTATCGATATATCACGGCAACATTATGCGCCACTACGCATCCATTCCGTTCGGAGGCAAGAACATCACTGACGACATAAAGAGCGAATGCCAGATATCCGAGAGACTCGCAGAAAACATAAAACTGGCATACGGAGCCTGTATGCCTGAAAAACTACAGAGTCTCAGTGAAAAGATTCTGCAGATCAGGAGCAACAACACCGAGCCGGACAAGCAGATCACAGTCAAATATCTGTCGGAGATCATAACAGCACGTATCGAAGAAATAATGATGGCAATGCTGTACGAGATCAACGAAAGCGGTTTTGCCGATATGCTCAGAAGCGGCATAGTCATCACAGGTGGCGTGGCTCAGACTGCCAACCTCTGCAATTTCTTATATGAACTTTCCGGATACAGGGTAAGGACCGGATACCCTAAGCAACAGTTCTCCAACGGAGTATGTGATGGACTCACAGACACCACAGCAGCGACATCTGTCGGACTGATTATGGCAGCAAAGGACGAACTTGCAGTCAACTGCGCATACAGCGAGGATAAAACAGGAAGCAATGTGATCGTGGAGAATGAAGAGACCGCCCCACATTGTGCCGAAAACGTACCTGAAACAGAAGGGAATACCGAGCACAAGGATGAGCCGGAATACAACGGACAACTTTTCAGCAGTGATGATGTGCAAGTTGTGGAAAAACCGAAAAAACAGAGAAACGGATTCAGCGCCATCTGGAGGAAAGCCAAGAAGAAGATGGAAGATGCTGCCGCAAAGACGGACGAACTGCTCACCATCCTGAGCGAAGAAGAGGTGTAAAACGTATAACAGGACAATGCTATGACTGAATTTATTGAAACGAACGATATAATGCCTAACGACTGGATTCCCGAGAATTCTATAATCAAAGTGATCGGAGTCGGAGGAGGCGGTTGCAATGCCGTCAACTATATGTATCACCAGCGCATCGAAGGATGCACATTCATTGTCTGCAACACCGATGCCCAGGCACTGAACAGTTGTGACGTTCCTGTCAAGATCCAACTCGGAGAAGGACTTGGAGCGGGTTGCAACCCTACCGAAGGCCGCAATGCAGCACTCAACTCTCAGGACGAAATTGCAGAGAAGGTGATAAACAATAACACCGATATGCTCTTCATCACTGCAGGAATGGGAGGCGGAACCGGCACAGGAGCGGCTCCTGTCATTGCTGCAATGGCAAAGAAAAAAGGCATCCTGACCGTAGGCGTAGTTACAATTCCGTTCAAGAGTGAAGGCAATGAGTCTATGTCCAAAGCCATAGACGGCATCAACGAACTGGAAAAGAATGTTGACAGCCTTATAATCATCAACAACGAGAAGATATACAAAGAATATGGCGACCTGCTCATCCAGGATGCATTCCCGAAAGCAGATGAGGTTCTTGCCACAGCCGTCAGAGGAATAACCGAAATCATCAAGAAACGCGGTTTCATCAACGTTGACTTCAAGGATGTCAAGGCTATGATGACCGGAAGCGGAATGGCTCTGATGGGATGCGGTACCGGAACAGGAAAGAACAGGCTCCAGGACGCCGTCAAGATGGCTATGGACTCCCCTCTCCTGAACGACTTCGACATCAAGACCGCGAAAAACGTACTGATCAACATCACTTCCGGCTCGAACAAGGATGGCCTTATGATGAAGCAGTTGGACGAGATCGACAAGATGATCAAGGAATATACCGGCAATGCCAACAATTTCAAGCGAGGAATCGTATTCGATGACAATCCAGACTTCGGAGACAAAGTCAGCATCACAGTCATAGCGACAGGCTTCAAGATGGCGAGGATCATCGAAATCACGGAAGGCAATCTCGGCAACTATATAAATATCGACAGCAACTTCGTTTACAAGAAGAACCAGGGCATCGCAGAAGAAGGCATAGAACTTCCTGAAGTAAGAAGCCAGAAGATAGGCTACAACAACACTGCCATCCGGAAAAGGATTTCTTTCGAGGAGGGCAGAAAACCGGCACTTCTGATCCGTGAAGGTGATGACAAGAGTGAACTCGAGAACACTCCTGCAATCAAGAGATCGGCCGGGAGAAGCAGGGAATAGGATTTTTTTATTATTTTTGCGCCCGATTAAAACACAAGTATATGGAACGCAAGACAAGGGTCAGATTCGCACCCTCACCAACAGGACCACTCCATATGGGTGGAGTAAGGACTGCACTTTACAATTACCTCTTCGCAAAGCAGCGTGGAGGAGACTTCATCATAAGGATCGAAGATACTGACTCCCAGAGATTTGTACCAGGAGCAGAAAAATATATCATCGAAGCACTGAACTGGTGCGGAATCATACCGGACGAAGGAGTTGACGCTGCCGGCAATGTTGTAGAGACTGCATCCGAGCGTCATCCTCACGCACCATACAGACAGAGTCAGAGGAAACCTATATACCGCAAGTATGCAGAGGAACTCGTTGCAAACGGCTTCGCATACTATGCATTCGACACAGCAGAGGAACTCGGAGCAAAGAGGGCTGAGATGGAAGCCGCAGGACAGACTTTCATCTACAACCAGACCACCCGACTGGGTCTGCGCAACTCTCTCTCTCTCCCTGAAAACGAATGGAAGGAACTCCTCGAGACCAGGACAGACTGGACAATTCGCTTCAGGATGCCTGAGAACAGGGTCGTGAAGATGGACGACCTTATCCGCGGACACGTGGAAGTGAACACAGATACACTTGACGACAAAGTGCTTTGGAAAAGGGCTGACGAACTCCCTACATACCATCTGGCCAACATCGTTGACGACCACCTTATGGAGATCACAGAAGTCATAAGAGGTGAGGAATGGCTTCCTTCGCTGCCTCTGCACTATCTCCTATACGAGGCATTCGGATGGACAGAGACCCAGCCACGTTTCGCCCATCTTTCCCTCCTTCTCAAGCCGGACGGAAAAGGAAAACTCAGCAAACGCGACGGCGACCGTCTCGGCTTCCCTGTATTCCCGTTGAAGTGGGTGAATGCCGAGGGTGAAGTATCACGCGGATATCGTGAAGACGGATATTTCCCTGAAGCATTCGTCAATCTCCTTGCTATGCTCGGCTGGAACCCTGGCAACGATCAGGAACTCTTCACTCTTGAAGAACTTACAGCAGCCTTCTCTCTTGAAAGAGTAGTGAAGTCTGGAGCACGCTTCAATGCCGACAAAGCCAAATGGTACAACAAAGAGTACCTTCGTACAAAGAGCGTAGAAGAACTGACCGACCTTTATATTCCTATACTCGAATCCAAGGGCATTCAGATTGTTGACTGTCCGGCCTGCGCTCTCACTGCAGGATCCGAAATGACCGTCACCGGAGCAGATTTCGAAAACAGGATATTCTCTCGTCAGTATGTAGAGAGAATTGTGGCACTGATCCAGGAAAGAGCGACATTCGTGGCAGATTTCTGGGATATTGCCTCATACCTGTTCATCGCTCCTGCTTCATTTGTAGAAAAGGATGCTGCTAAATTCTGGAAGGAAGAGAACTATTCCCTCGCACTCCAGGTGGCTGATTTCATTCTCGACTTCAAAGGAGAATTCACAAAGGAGACTCTTGAAGGACCGCTCGAGGAATACATCCGCGGAAATGAATGGCCTATGGGTAAGGTGATGAACTGCCTCCGTCTGGCTCTAGTAGGAGCATCAAGCGGATTGGGTATTGCAGACATCGTAACCCTGATCGGCAAGAAGGAGTTTGCTAAGAGAATCGAATATATAAAATCGACACTGAAATAAAACAAGTCTGATAAGCAGCAAGAGAGCCCCTGATTACTTGGAGGCTCTCTTGCTTTTTTCTCTCTTACGGTCTCTTATAGTATGGATTGTCAATCCTGTCAGACATACTATAAGCATTATACTTAGAAAAATCACTGATGGTCACATATTATTTGTTTTTATAAAATCTAAGTCCCCAGACAAGAGATACAACAGAGACTAAACTACCTATCAGATATGTCAACGTTTTTGATGATGACAAATCATTTGCCCTGCAATCTCTTTCTTTACCTTTTTGCTGCTCATAACAAAAGTCTGCTAATTTTTAGAACAATCAAAATATTTATACGATACAAAGGAAAGTCTAAAAACACTATTATTTGTTGTTTTTAGTTCAAACCACAGGAACATTTTCTCTTTTTTATGATGATTTAACTTTTTTTATCATTTTGCATCCATTAAATTTGCAGACGAAAACTAAAAAATGTTTTATGAAAATAGGTATATGCAACGACCACGCTGGTGTGGACTATAAATTCCGCCTGGCGGAGTATCTGGAGTCAAAGGGATATGAGATGGTGAATTTCGGTACCGACACAACCGACAGTATGGACTATCCGGATGTAGCGCATCCTCTTGCAGAAGCGGTGGAAAAGGGAGAAGTCGATCTCGGAATCGCTTTCTGCGGTACAGGCAACGGTATGGCTATGGCTCTGAACAAACATCAGGGCATACGCGCAGGTCTCTGCTGGAATGCGGAGATAGGAAAACTTATCAAGCAGCATAACAATGCAAACATCCTGGTTATGCCGGCACGATTCGTTTCTTTCGAGACCGTTCAGGAGATTACCAACGCCTGGCTTGGAGAGACCTTCGAAGGTGGACGTCATCAGAACCGCATCGACAAGATACCTTACAACAAATAGATGGAAATAAGCGCAAAGATTCTTACTCCGGAAGACAAAACCCTTTCAAGGGACATCAACGACTATCCGGAAGGGATAATAATCCCTATAGACAAACCATACAGATGGACATCGGCGGACGTGATCAGAAAGGTCAAGTTCGCCGCTATCCGTCATTTCGGCAAAAAGAATCTGAAAGTCGGGCACGCCGGCACTCTGGATCCGCTTGCAACAGGAGTTCTTCTTGTATGCATCGGAAAGGCTACCAAACTTGCAGAATGGCTTCAGTCACATCATAAGGAATATGTAGCCGGCATCACATTCGGAGCGACAACACCTTCATACGATCTGGAAAAAGAAATCGACAGATTCTTCCCCTATCAGCATATCGATGCAGATGCTGTGGCCTCGGCCTTACCATCATTCATAGGCGAGCAGGATCAGATCGCTCCCCTGTTCTCCGCCAAATCGGTCGATGGAGTCCGTGCCTACGAACTTGCAAGAAAACTGCATAAGGAAGGCAAGACTCTTGATGAGGTTGCTGAGGAATTGATCAGAGTCTCACGGATCAATATCACGGAATTGGAACTGATGGAGTTTGAAGGTCGGGATGAGGAAATCGAGGACCGTGCCACCCGCGGCACGGAAGCGGGGGGACCACGAGCGAAGCGAAGTGGTGGGGTGAGCGAAGCGAACGTCCAGGATTCCTCATCCAACCTTCAAACAGCGGATGCTTCCAGCAGAATCAATGTGACCGACAATTCGGAACTGGGTCTGCCGCGTGCTGTGGTAAGAATAGCCTGCAGCAAAGGTACATACGTCCGCGCATTCGCCCGTGACCTCGGAGAGGCGCTTGGCAGCGGAGCCCACCTGGACAGCCTTCAGCGCAGTTGCAGCGGAATATTCCGCATCAGCAATGCCCTCACGGTAGAGCAGGTCATTGCCTTGCTTTCCTAGGATCAGTTCCACGCACAGCGCAAATCATATCACCCTGACAGCCAACAACTTACCAAAACCACGTGCTCCCCTTTTGACGGCACGTAGTTTCAGGAATGAATTGACTATCAGCAATATAGGAAAACATCAAAGAACGATTATGGGAACATATTCATACAGGAACATCTGGAAGGTTGCATACCCTATCCTGATAAGCCTCGTGATGGAGCAGATGATAGGACTCACAGACACTGCATTCCTTGGCAGAGTCGGCGAAATCGAACTCGGAGCATCCGCCATCGCCATAGTATATTATATGGTCCTGTTTATGATCGGATTCGGCTTCAGCATCGGAGCCCAGATCATCATAGGCCGACGGAACGGTGAAGGAAGGTTCAAGGAGACCGGAAAGGTGTTCTGGACAGGCCTTTACTTCGTGCTCGGGCTTGCCGGAATCATAATCCTGCTGTCCGAACTGTTGAGTCCGTGGATGATGAAATTTATGGTATCATCCGCGGCTGTGTATAATGCAGCACTGAGTTATGTCCGGTGGAGGCTCCCGGGTATGGTATTCGCCTTCATAACCGCAATGTTCAGAGCATTCTATGTCGGCACAACCCAGACCAAGACCCTGACACTCAACTCGATAGTGATGGTGCTATCGAACATCTTATTCAACTGGATCCTGATTTTCGGAAAATTCGGATGCCCGGCTTTAGGAATTACAGGAGCGGCCATAGGCTCAAGCCTCGCCGAACTGGTCTCGCTCATATTCTTCATAGTATATACAGTCCTCAGATGTGACCGCAGAAAATACGGTCTGGACAAAGCGGCAAAGTTCGACAAGGACGAACTCAAGGGAATGATGCCCGTGTGCGTATGGACAATGATCCAGCATACAATCTCGGTCTCGACCTGGTTGATCTTCTTCCTCTACATCGAGCATCTCGGGGAACGCGCCCTTGCCATATCAAACATAACCAGAGGAGTATCCGGACTGATATGGGTCGTGCTCCAGGCATTTTCATCAACCTGCAGCACACTGGTCAGCAATATGATAGGCGAAGGACATCAGGACAAAGTGATGTCACTGGTCAAACGTATCCTGAAACTGTCATACGGACTCGTCAGTGCGCTGATCCTGATCATCTGTCTCTTCCCTGAAGCCATTGCAAGAATATACACCGACATCCCAGACCTCATTACGGCCTCGATTCCCGCTATGGTCGTTATGGCATCCTCATATTTCGTAAATGTCGGCGGACAGGTATTCTTCCTCGCAGTATCCGGCACAGGAAGCACCAAAACCGCATTCAGACTCGAACTTATCGCCCTGGCGGTTTATATGATATATTGTACCATCATCATCGGAATCCTCAAACTAGATGTAGCGGTATGCTGGACAGCGGAACACGTATATGCCGGTATGCTCCTGATCTGCAGTTGGTGGTATATGCGCAGCGGACGCTGGAAGAACCGCAGCATCTGATCCGGTGACGCTCAAAACACTGTACATCAACAACTTACGTATAATGCCTGCTGTACTTCTGCAGCAGGCATTTCGCGTAAAGCACTAGCAATCAGACGATTAGGCGCCACCACTATACCAGAGGGTATTGCTTGATTGCGCGAGTGATGGTATAATCCAACGGATATCGTGCCTTTGAGGATGCTCCTTTGCGCGCAATTTCCACCACCAGAGCCCGATCACCTTCAGAAATGGGCATATCCCCGGACATCAGTTTCAGAATATGGTCTGTAAGGACGTGCTCCAGAAGCAGATGGAAGGCCTGGCCGTGATCCTGATGCCTCAGATGGCAGAGTTCGTGCAGCAGAATATAATCCTGAAGAATGCGCGGAAGACGGACAATATTCAGATTGAGGTTGATATTTCCCTTTGACGAGCAACTCCCCCAGTTGGAAGCATTATGTTTGACTGTCACTCTGTTATATGAAAACCCATAGCACGCCGCCAGTTCGGCCAGCCTTCCCGGAAGTTCGGCCTTGGCCTGACGGCGGAGAGCCTCGATTTCGGCCTCGGAAGGCATATCGGCACTGCCGACCCTCTCCTTTTGTCGTGCGATGGTCTGCATCACCCAGTCACGGCGGACCTTGAAAAAAGCCAGAGCCGCAGCGTACGGCACGATATACGGCACTGTGACGCTCACGCCTTTTACAGGATGCACACGGATACTGATGCTTCGGCTCCGCAAACTTTTGCGAAACTTAATCAGCCCGATCTGAGGATCATTGATTATTTTCTCCGACACATTAATCATTTCAAAAGCGAATATACAAATTATATGGAAAATTTAATCTCATCCGATTGTTTTCTTGGAATTTATGCGTATCTTTGCGCCCGCTTAAAACCCCTTAGTCGGGTGCGGGCACGAAAATTTATTAATTAACCTCTAATTTTTTCAAAAGATGGCTGAATATTTAGCACCAGAGAAAAAACAGGAGCTTTTCGAGAAGTACGGAAAGTCTAATACTGACACAGGTTCTCCAGAGAGCCAGGTGGCTTTATTTTCCTACCGTATCGCTCACCTTACCGAGCATCTTAAGAGCAACAAGCACGATTATGTGACTCGTCGTTCGCTTCTTAAACTTGTAGGTAAGCGTCGTCGTGTACTTGATTATCTCAAGGCAATTGACATTGAGAGATACAGAACTATCGTTAAGGAACTTGGTCTCCGTCGATAGGCTACATCATAGTAGGAACCGGCGAAGGGGGAATGCCCACAAGATGGGACTCCCCCTTTTTTCACGCAAAGACGCTTCCAAGGCGCTAACACATCAACCTGCGGCGCTGATGGAGCAGAACAATATATAATACGTAACTGTATGTAGGAACTTGAAAATGAGTTCCGTATGGGCGGAAAATGACAATTTGTATAATGACTCCCATAGGGGGAGGCAGGTTGAAAACGCAAAAATGAATATCGTAAAAAAGACAATCGAATTATCCGACGGAAGGATAATTGAAATCGAAACCGGAAAACTTGCAAAGCAGGCTGACGGTTCTGTAGTCGTAAAGATGGGCGGTACAATGCTCCTCGCGACAGTCACTTGCGCAAAAGACGCAAAAGAGGACGTTGACTTTATGCCGCTTCAGGTGGACTACAAGGAGAAATATGCTTCTGCGGGACGTTTCCCAGGAGGCTTTATGAAGCGTGAAGGAAAGGCTTCCGATTATGAAATTCTTATCGCACGTCTTGTTGACCGTGCCCTCAGACCACTTTTCCCTGAGGATTTCCACGCAGAGGTTTTCGTAAACGTAAACCTTATCTCTGCTGAGAAAGACATCCAGCCGGATGCACTCGCTGGTCTTGCTGCATCATCTGCACTCGCAGTCAGCGACATTCCTTTCGAGGGTCCAATCTCAGAGGTACGTGTAGCAAGAATCGGTGGCGAACTCAAGATCAATCCTAACTTCAGCGAAATGGCTGATGCAGACCTCGACATTATGGTTGCCGCTACATACGACAACATTATGATGGTGGAGGGTGAGATGAACGAAGTAAGCGAGCACGATATGCTTGAGGCTATCAAGTTCGCTCACGAGGAGATCAAGAAGCACTGCAAGGTACAGATGGAACTCACCGAGGCTGTAGGCAAGACTCAGAAGAGGGCTTACTGCCACGAGGAGAACGACGAGGATCTCCGCAAGGCTATCCAGGAGTTCTGCTACGACAGATGCTACGCAATCGCCAAGTCAGGATCGGCTAAGCACGAGCGTTCAGACGCATTCGAAGCACTCAAGGAAGAGTTCTATGCAACTCTCCCAGAAGAGGAGCAGGAAGAGAAGAGGATGATGATCGAGAGATATTATCACGCAGTCGAGAAGGCAGCGATGAGAAATATGATCCTCGACGAGGGTGTACGCCTCGACGGCCGTGACACCACAACTGTACGCCCTATCTGGTGCGAGACAGACTATCTCCCTTGCGCTCACGGTTCAGCGATATTCACCCGTGGTGAGACTCAGTCACTTTCAACTGTTACCCTCGGTACCAAACTTGATATGAAGGAGCGTGACGAGGTTCTCATCCAGGACACAGACCAGTTTGTACTCCACTATAATTTCCCTCCGTTCTCTACTGGTGAGGCACGTCCTCAGCGCGGTGTAGGCCGTCGTGAGATCGGACACGGAAACCTTGCCTACAGGGCACTCAAGCCTATGATCCCTATGGCTCCGGAGAATCCATACGCAGTTCGCGTAGTTTCAGATATCCTCGAGTCAAACGGTTCATCTTCAATGGCTACAGTATGTGCAGGCTGCCTCGCCCTTATGGATGCAGGTGTGAAGATCAAGAAGCCAGTTGCAGGTGTAGCAATGGGTCTTATCACAGACAAGGACAATCCTAACGAGCGCTATGCAATCCTTACCGACATCCTCGGCGACGAGGACCACCTCGGAGATATGGACTTCAAGGTGACAGGTACTAAGGACGGTATCACTGCCACTCAGATGGACATCAAGGTGGACGGTCTTTCATACGACGTTCTCGAGAAGGCTCTCGAGCAGGCACGCCAGGGCCGTATGCACATTATGGGCGAGATGATGAAGACCATCAGCGAGCCTCGTGCAGAGTACAAGGAGTTTGTACCTCGTATGGTTCAGATCCGCGTTGCAGGCGAATTCATCGGTGCTATCATCGGAAAGGGTGGCGAGACTATCCAGCGTATCCAGCGTGAGACCGGCACTACCATCACAATCACAGAGGAGCAGGTCAATGGCGTATCAGAAGGTGTTGTTGATATCTTCGGTCTCGACAAGGAGTCTATGGACAAGGCTCTGGGTTGGATCAACGGCATCACCGCAGTTCCGGAAGTTGGAACCGTATATCACGGAAAGATCGTATCGATCCTTGAATTCGGCGCATTCGTTGAGATTCTTCCTGGTAAGGAAGGCCTCCTCCACGTTTCAGAGATCGACTGGAAGAAGACAGATAAGGTAGAGGATGTTCTTCACGTAGGTGACGAGGTGGATGTAAAACTCCTCGAGATCGACGAGAAGACCGGCAAGATGAGACTTTCACGCAAGGCACTCATCGAGAAGCCTGAGGGTTATGTAGAGCCTGAGCGTAAGCCAAGAGGTGACAGAGGTCCACGCCGTGACAACGACCGTCGCGACAACCGCGGACCACGTCGTGATGACAACCGTGGCCCACGCCGCGATGACAGAGGCCCAAGAGGTCCACGTCGTGAGCGTCCGGCTGAGGCTCCAGAGCAGAACAACGAACCGGAAATGTTCTAATCTGAAGACCAAATAATGAATGAAGGACTGGCAGATAATGCCGGTCCTTTTTCATATATCCAGGGACAGGCATAGAATTATTCCCAAGGCAGAAATCATTAAAATCAAAAAAGACTGCGAGATTTGACGAAAATGTTTAACTTTGGATGTTGTATCAATTTATCTGGCAGGAAATGACACTTTCAAAACGCATCATCATCTTGATATTGTCACTGATATTGGTGGTACTGCCTTCTTGCGAAAAACCAGAAGTCAAGCAAGAGGAGGAGATTGAAAACAATAATGGCCTCAATCCGGAGCCAGAACCCGAACCGGAGCCCGAACCAGAGCCGGAAAAGGGACCGGAAGAATTCGTCATCCTTTTCACCAACGACATCCACAGTCAGATCGAGCCACTCAGCAAGGATGAGACTTACAATGCCGACAGAGGCGGTGTCAAAAGAATCAAGGCGCTTGTTGACAGTGTCAGAAAGGCCGAACCTGCAGTGCTCCTCGCAGATGCGGGAGATCTGGTTCAGGGCACTTATTATTTCAGTCTCCTGAACGGAGTCGTTGAAATGATGGTACTTGATGAACTGGGTTACAATGTCAGGACTCTGGGTAATCACGAATTTGATAAGAAAATGACAGGTCTCGGAGATATGCTTGCTATGAGCAAAGTCCCCGTTGTCGCATCCAACTATGACTTCAGCAGTACAAGCATCGCTCCATATATCCTCAAATCCACCATACTGGAAGCAGGAAAGGTAAAGGTAGGATTCATCGGTCTTAACGTCAGGCTGCAGAATCTGGTCGATCCTACAGCCTGCGAAGGAGTGGAATGGCAGAACGCCATAAACATCGCCGACGAAGAGACGGAAAAACTGCAGGAACAAGGAGCGGACATTATCATAGCCCTATCCCATCTGGGCTATTACCGTGACAGTGACATCTACTACTATGATCGTGGTATCGCAATGAATACCAGACACATAGATATGATCATCGGAGGACACACACATACATTCCTCAACTCAGCCGATTATGTCGCTAACCTGGACGGGGACAAAGTCCCGATAGTACAGACCGGAAGCAAAGGCATTTGTCTGGGATATGCCAAGATCAGGCTCGATGAGGCAGGAAAACCATCCTTTACATACAGACTTATCCCGGTGGACAACAGGCTGGACAGCGAGACTGATCCGGACTTCTCATCAATGATCGATGCATACAGCGCCACTGTCAGGGAAAAAATGAGCGAAGTGATAGGATATTGTCCTCGCGCCATAAGGAAAGGCCAGCCGGAAAGCCCTCTGGGCAATCTTACCGGAGATGGTCTGATATGGATGGCCAAGGAATATTTCAATGTCGATGCAGATGTCAGCATATACAACAGCGGAGGAATCAGGGCTGAAATATCAAAAGGAGATCTGACATTAGGCGACATCTATGCTGTCTATCCATTCGACAACACATTGTCACTTGTCACAATGAAAGGCAAAGATCTCAGGAATCTGTTCGAATATGTTGCCGCAAATGGAGGACTGCCGATCAATGCAGGTGTAAGACTGGTGATATCCGATGGGAAAGTCAAATCTGTTACAGTCGGAGGAAAGCAGATAGAAAATGACAGGACATACACCATAGCCACCATCGACTATCTTGTGAATTCCGGCAGTTACGGCTTGGACAAAGCCATCAGCAGGACAGATTCCCACGAAATGATCCGGGATTATTATGGAGAATATTTCCGTCATCTGGCATCAAACAACAGCAAAGGAGAGATCACTGCCTCCAAGGACGGACGAATTACAATTGAATAGATAACTGAAAAGAAATATTTATGGAAAGAATCATCGAATGCGTGCCTAATTTCAGCGAAGGACGCAATAAGGAAGTCATTGACTCGATTGTCAATGCTATCGAAAAATCCGGCGGAGTAAAAGTGCTGGATGTCGATCCGGGGGAAGCGACCAACCGCACTGTAGTAACCTTCGTCGGCAGCCCGGAAGCAGTCGTGGAAGCAGCATTCCAAGGTGTGAAAAGAGCAGGCGAACTCATCGATATGCGCCAGCATCACGGTGCCCATCCGCGTTCAGGTGCTACTGATGTGCTTCCGCTCATTCCGATCTCAGGAATGACCCTTCAGGAATGCGCCGAACTGGCCAGACAACTTGCAGAAAGGATTTACAACGAACTTGAGATTCCTTGCTACTGCTATGAGGCTGCTGCACAGAAGCCTGAACGCAAGAATCTTGCGGTGTGCCGCGCCGGTGAATATGAGGCTCTTCCGGAGAAGATGGGAGACCCTGACCGTCAGCCTGATTTCGGTCCCGGACACTATACAGAACGTGCTGCCCAGGCTGGCGCGACAAATGTTGGCGCCCGTGACTTCCTGATTGCTGTGAACTACAACCTCAACACGACCTCAACCCGTCGTGCAAACGCCATCGCATTCGACGTCCGTGAAAAAGGCCGTCCGAAACGAGAAGGCAACCCTATCACCGGAAAGATCGTTAAGGATGAAAACGGCAAGACCGTGATGATTCCGGGTACATTGAAGGGATGCAAAGCAATCGGCTGGTTCATAGATGAATACGGCATTGCACAGGTGTCAATGAACATAACAGACATCAACACTACCCCACTCCATATCGCATTTGATGAAGTATGCAGAGCCGCCCAGGCAAGAGGACTTCGCGTCACAGGAACTGAGATCGTAGGTCTCGTGCCTAAACGCACGCTGATCGAGGCTGGAAGATATTTCCTCGAGAAGCAGCAGCGTTCGACCGGTATTTCCGAAGAGGAAATAATGAAGATAGCAGTGAAGTCTATGGGACTTGACGACCTCAAACCGTTCAATCCTGCAGAAAAGGTGATAGAATATCTTATCCAGGATGAAAAGGAAGAGGCTGCACGCGAAAGACTCGTAAGGATGACCTGCAAGGGATTCGCATACGAGACAGCATCAGAGTCTCCGGCACCGGGAGGCGGCTCGATCTCGGCTTATATGGGTGCGCTTGGAGCAGCACTCGGAACAATGGTAGCCAATTTATCGTCACACAAGGCAGGATGGGATGCCCGCTGGAAGGAGTTCTCGGACTGGGCAGACCAGGGACAGGATGTTATGCGCAGGCTGCTTGCTCTTGTAGATGAGGACACTGCAGCATTCGACAGGATTATGGCTGCCATAGGTATGCCTAAGGGATCTGAAGAAGAGAAGAAGGCAAGGGCAGAGGCTCTTGAAGCGGCCACTCTCTATGCGACGGAAGTTCCGCTCAAGACTATGAAGACTGCATTTGAAGTATTCCCTATCGTACGCGCAATGGCTGAAGAAGGTAATCCTAATTCGGTTTCTGATGCAGGCGTAGGAGCATTGGCAGCGCGTTCCGCAGTACTCGGAGCACAACTCAACGTACGCATCAATGCCGCAGGCCTTGCCGACCGCGAAGCAGCAGAAAGGCTTTGCGCAGAGGCTGCAGAGATTGCGGCAAAAGCAATTGCAGAAGAGGCCGAGGTGCTAAAAATCGTAAACGGCAAGATCAACTAAGGAGGAGCCTAACCTTCTAACCCTCAACAGATTACACAAACCACGTGCCGTACTTGATGCAGCACGTAGAACACATAAATATCTATTAGACAATTAGTTATGCTCAACATAAACAAGTTTCACGAAGATATTCTGAACGGTATTCCGGCCGTACTTCCGGAGCCTAAGCCGTACTCTACAGAAGTGAACCACGCACCAAAGCGCAAGGAGATTCTCAGCGCGGAGGAAAAGGTGCTGGCAATAAAGAATGCCCTGCGTTATTTCCCCGCAGAGCATCACGAAATACTTGCTGCCGAGTTTGCACAGGAACTCAAGGACTACGGTCGTATATATATGTACCGTTTCCGTCCTGATTACGAGATGTACGCACGTCCCATCGACGAATATCCGGCAAAATCACGTCAGGCGGCAGCCATTATGGCTATGATCCAGAACAACCTGGACTACCGCGTGGCACAGCACCCTCACGAACTCATCACATACGGAGGTAACGGAGCGGTGTTCCAGAACTGGGCTCAGTACCGTCTGGTTATGCAGTATCTGGCCACTATGACTGACGAACAGACTCTGGTTATGTATTCAGGTCATCCTCTGGGACTCTTCCCAAGCCACAAGGATGCCCCACGCGTGATCGTTACCAACGGAATGGTGATTCCTAATTACTCGAAGCCGGATCATTGGGAGAAGTTCAATGCACTCGGAGTATCCCAGTACGGACAGATGACAGCAGGATCATATATGTACATCGGTCCTCAGGGCATCGTACACGGAACTACGATCACGGTAATGAACGCAGCCCGCAAGCAACTCAAGGCTCGCGGACTCGCCGGCACAGAGGATAATATGAAAGGTATGCTTTTCGTCACTGCCGGTCTCGGAGGTATGTCGGGAGCGCAGCCTAAGGCTGGTGTCATTTCCGGTGTTGTCAGCGTATGCGCTGAAGTAAACCCTCACGCCGCCCACAAAAGGCACAGCCAAGGATGGGTGGATGAAATACACGAAGATCTCGACGAACTCATTCCACGTATCCGCAAGGCCGTAGAAAACAAGGAAGTAGTCTCGATCGCTTATCAGGGCAATGTAGTGGATCTTTGGGAAAGACTGGCCGACGAAAATATACACGTCGATCTCGGATCAGACCAGACATCGCTCCACAATCCTTGGGCTGGAGGATACTATCCTGTGGGCTATTCATACGAGGAGTCCAACAGGATGATGGCAGAAGAACCGGAAAGGTTCAGGGAGTGTGTACAGGAATCGCTCCGCAGACACGCTGCTGCAGTCAACCGTCTGGCTGACAAGGGAATGTATTTCTTCGACTATGGCAATGCATTCCTTCTTGAGGCATCACGAGCAGGCGCAGATGTACTCCGCGAAGACGGAAGATTCCGTTATCCGTCATACGTACAGGACATTATGGGGCCTCTCTTCTTTGACTATGGATTCGGTCCGTTCAGATGGGTATGTATGTCGGAAAAGCCGGAAGACCTGGCAAAGTCCGATGCAATCGCAGCCAAGGTGCTAAGAGATATAATGAGAGAAGCACCGGAGGAAATCCAGGGACAGATGATGGACAATATCAGATGGATCGAGGAAGCAGGCAGAAACAACCTCGTGGTTGGCTCGCAGGCCCGTATCCTTTATGCCGATTGCGAAGGCCGTACAAAGATAGCGCTTGCATTCAATGAGGCAATCCGCAATGGCGAAATCACTGCTCCGATCGTCCTTGGACGCGACCACCACGACGTATCAGGAACTGATTCACCGTTCCGCGAGACCTCGAACATATATGACGGCTCTCAGTTCTGTGCCGATATGGCAGTACATAACGTGATCGGAGACGGATTCAGAGGCGCTACCTGGGTATCGATCCATAATGGTGGCGGCGTCGGATGGGGCGAAGTTATGAATGGAGGCTTCGGTATGGTCATCGATGGTTCGGTAGATTCCGACAGACACATTCAGGAAATGCTCCTTTGGGACGTGAACAACGGTATAGCACGACGCAGTTGGGCACGCAACGAAGGCGCAATGCACGCCATCAAGCGTGAAATGGAGCGTACTCCTGGCCTGAAAGTCACTCTGCCTAACCTCGCGGATGAAGCAATGATCAGAAAACTGCTCTAACGCTTCAATGCCTTGGAACCGCCATAGCATACTCTGAGACTCAGGCCGGCACTGTTGCGATATACCTTGCCGAAATCACCGTAAGCGCCTATGGCGAAAGTCAATGGAATATTTGTCACTTGTTCTCCAAGTTCCACTTCGAGGGCAAGTGACAATTGTTTAGGGTGAGCGGCGAAGAATCCTGTCACGCTATCTGAATATCTACCCCAGTTGCTGCTATAAGTCGCTTTGAATGAATAAGGTACAGTCCAGGCAACTCCTTTTATTCCGAAATGATGGGCACGGATACGGTTGCAGGCTACTCCCATAGTCACACCATTTTCACCCGGGGCGGAAGGAATGATCAGCGGGAGTCCCAGAGTCCTGCCGAAATAAGTCCAGCCGGAACCATATTCACCGTTGTTGAAATAATCGTCCAGTCCTCCTACGACATATCTTCCGTAATAATGATGATCGGGATCCTGCCAATATTTGTATTCACCATAATCCTTTGTCATTTCCTCCTCTGTAGCCGGTCTGTCGTGAACTGTTCCACCCTGCCAGGTGGTATGTATGAATTCATACAGTACATCCGTAACGAATCTGTCCCTGTCATTGAATGACAATTTCAGCGTATAAACTCCGTCAGGCATAGGATTGGTCTTTATGATCTGACCACCGTCCTCAAAAGGCATATCATACTGGAGATGCATAGTGAAGGATGAAGCCCTCCAGGCAAGGCGGATATATTCCCTGCCGAGATGGTTTCCCAATGCATTGAGTTGGTCGGAAACAGTCGCATCACTACCCCCGCTCTTTCCGAAAATGACCCTTACATAATCCTTGAAAGATGCCGGTCTCGATCCTGCTGCAGGAGATGTACCTCCCCACTGAGCCCAATGGTCAAGCCCCATTTCGAAATCCACCTTACGTCCCAACGCCACCTTGAACGCAAAGGACTTGTTGTGAATCCTGGCACCCTGGATCCATCTGGTATCAAAAGTTTGATAATGAGCGAAATTGCCCCTGATACCGAACCAATGTCCCTTCTCGAAATATATCCAGTCCGACCAGGCATTTATACCAGGGAGATTGCGTGCGTTTCCTGTCAGCACCAGATTTCCACCCATAATGGAAAGATCGCCCAGTTCCCGGACACGAGGCTTCAGACCCACATCAAGATGGAGCATTTTCCAGCCTCCGGAGACATAAAGCCTGTCAACTATGCCCCCTGCCCCGGGAAGGTTCCATTGACTCGCCGCATTGACATATCCGACAAGATTGGTTCCGGTCTCGAAATATATCCCGTTCGAGGCCTCATATTTCAGATCGGCACCTGCAGACAGGACTGCAGCCGAAGTATATGGCATAACTCCGTCATATCCTGTTCTCTGCCAGAAGGGCAGATATTCTCCGGTTCCACCATTGAGAACAGCCTTTCCTTCCCAACCGGCAGTCCACCCGTTCTGCGCATCCGCTGAGGCGGAAATGATCAGGAACGACACCAGAGCCAATATATGTGCTAAACGATTATTTCTTTCCATAGCGGCAAAGATAATGATATATTTTCATATCTTTGTGTGATTTACAAACATCAGACTGATATGAACCACATAATTTCCCACAAGAAACTCACCATCGACTATGTCAAGACACTTCTCTCGGGAGGAATACGTCTTGAACTCGGCAAAGAGGCTGAAGAAGCGATTGTAAAATGCCGTAAGTTCCTGGACACCAAGATGGAAGACATAGGCCGTCCTGTATATGGAGTCACCACAGGATTCGGCTCACTCTGCAACATTACCATTCCTGCGGAAGATCTTTCCCAACTGCAGCACAATCTGGTGATGTCGCACGCCTGCGGCACAGGCGAAACGGTTCGTCCGGAAATCGTGAAACTTATGCTCTTGCTCAAGATTCAGTCACTGTCGTACGGCTATTCCGGTGTGCAACTTGAGACAGTTCAGAGACTGATCGATATGTTCAACAACGATATACTTCCTGTAGTATATCAGCAGGGCTCGCTCGGAGCATCAGGCGACCTCGCTCCATTAGCCCATCTCTGCCTGCCTCTGATCGGTATGGGAGAGGTAAACTACAAAGGAGAAGTCCGTCAGGCCTGCGAACTATGGACGGAACTGGGCTGGGAACCGATACGTCTCAAATCAAAAGAAGGACTGGCTCTTCTCAACGGAACCCAGTTTATGAGTGCACACGCCGTCTGGTCACTTATCCAGGCTGAAAGACTTTCAGACTGGGCTGACAAGATCGGAGCAATGTCATTGGAAGCATACGACGGACGTATTGAGCCTTTCTACCCTCAGGTACACGAGGTGCGTGCGCATAAAGGACAGATCGAGACTGCTGCACGCTTCAGGGAATTGCTTGAAGGCAGCGAAATCATAAAGCAGAAAAAGGTTCACGTCCAGGATCCATATTCATTCAGATGCATCCCGCAGGTGCACGGAGCAAGCAAGGACACTATCAGATACGTGAAATCTGTAATTGAGATCGAAATCAACAGTGCGACAGACAATCCGACCGTATTCCCTGACGAGGATCTGATCATTTCTGCAGGAAACTTCCACGGCCAACCGATTGCCATTCCTATCGATATGCTGACCCTTGCCCTGTCGGAACTCTCCAACATCTCGGAAAGAAGGATATACAAGTTGATTTCCGGCCAGAGAGGGCTTCCTAATTTCCTCGTGGCAAAGCCAGGCCTGAACAGCGGATTTATGATTCCTCAATATACTGCTGCATCAATCGTAAGTCAGAGCAAAGGTCTTTGTATGCCTGCCTCTGCCGATTCGATACCGTCGTCACAAGGTCAGGAAGACCACGTAAGTATGGGAGCAAATGCTGCGACCAAACTTGTGCGCGTTGTTGACAATACAGAGCGCGTACTTGCAATCGAACTATTCAATGCCGCTCAGGCATTGGAGTTCCGCAGGCCACTCAGATCATCCTGGAGCATCGAGAAGATCTTTGCAGGATACCGCAAGGTCGTTCCGTTCATAGATGATGACAGATATATGCATCCGCTTATTGAAAAGTCAGTGGAATTCCTCAGATAATGAAGACGATCATATATAATATAGGTACATTGGCAGGGATACTGCCGGAGGGAGTCCTGAAATTGGAAGGTGAGGCGATGAACCGGGTGGAGTGCATCGAGAATGCATATCTGGTAATCGAAGACGGAATCATCACTGACTTTGGGGAGGCTGCCGGATACTGTTGTACAGGGAACCGTGCTACCCCCCTGGCCGCAGGGGGAGGGACCCACGAAGTGGGAGGGGTCGTTCCCTGTACAACAGTATCCGGCAGCCGCGAGGCAAATATTGAATATATAGATGCCAAGGGAGGATTCGTACTGCCTTGTTTTTGCGACAGCCACACGCACATAGTGTATGCCGGATGCCGCGACGGTGAATTCCGCGACAAAATAGCCGGACTGAGTTACGAGGAGATTGCGGCCAGAGGCGGAGGCATCCTCAATTCGGCCGATCTTCTTCACAACACATCAGAAGACGAACTGTACAGACAGTCGATGGAGAGAGTGAAGGAGATTATGGCAATGGGTACAGGAGCAGTAGAAATCAAGAGCGGCTACGGCCTTACAGTCGAAGACGAATTGAAGATGCTGCGTGTCATTAGAAGGATCAAAGAGACTGCACCCATTACTGTGAAAGCCAACTTTCTCGGCGCACACGCAGTTGGAAGGGCATACAGAGGACGCCAAGGCGAATATGTGGATCTCGTATGTAATGAAATGCTTCCTAAAGTGGCAGAAGAAGGCCTTGCAGACTACGTTGATGTGTTCTGCGACTCAGGCTTCTTCACAGTGGAAGAGACAGCGAGAATCCTCGAAAAAGCGGCAGAATACGGCATCCGTCCTAAAATCCACGCAAACGAACTGGAAGTGTCAGGTGGAGTACAGGTGGGCGTGAAATATGGCGCCCTCTCTGTGGATCACCTTGAAAAGACCACCGATGCTGAAATAGAAGCATTACGTGGAAGCGGTACAATGCCTACAATGCTTCCGGGCTGTTCATTCTTCCTGGGTCTGCCATACGGCAGGGCAAAGGATTATATAGAAGCAGGCCTTCCTGTAGCACTCGCATCCGACTACAATCCGGGATCGAGTCCGAGCGGAAATATGAGATTCGTTATGGCATTAGGATGCATAAGGATGCGTCTCACACCAGAACAATCACTGAATGCCTGCACTATAAACTCTGCATACGCAATGGGAGTCAGCGACATCCTTGGATCAATTACCATCGGCAAAAAAGCCAATCTGATAATTACCAAGCCTATTCCTTCGCTTGCATTCATTCCTTACAGTCACCAGACACCTATTATAGAAAGAGTGATAATCTGACATAACAGGTCTGAACAAAATGCATAATCGGCTCATTGATGAATCATTCAACAATGAGCCGATTTTCTTGTTTACCCGGAATCCACATAAAAAAGAAGCCGACCTTTCGGCCGGCTTCAAATTATATGGATAGATTACTAGTTCTTAGCAACATATTCCATTGCGAATGTAACTGGGATCACGCACTCTACAACTGAGAGGTCAGTGAATGTTACAGTAGCGATAACTGGGAGTACGAGGTCACGGTTGTACTCGTTACCAACTCTCTTCCAAGTTACTGTACCAGTATTTGCATCGAGGTTAAGTTCTGAGTTAACACCCATATTTGCAGTGAGGTACTTGTAATCTGCATTGTCCTCATCCCAAGCGTAAGTTACAGAAACTGCAGTAGGAGTATCCAGGATGTAGTAAGGCTCACCAGTTGCAAGTTCAGTAAGAGCAAGAGCAGGAGTTGCAAGAGTCTTATCCCAAGCGTAGATTACGCCGTAAGGCTTAACGCTTTCAGTTACCTTCACGAATGGAGCAACCTCAGCAGTCTCCTGAACCTTAGAGTTAAGGAAGAGGCTTGTACCCTCGTTAGCAGCACCTACGAATGGATTAACGAATACGATGTGGTACTTGAAGAGCTTCTCCTCACCGTTAACGTGAGTCTTGATGTACTCCATTACGTAAACCTCATCCTTCTCCTCGATCTCGTGTCCAAGAGCAACAGTCATATCGTTGTCTGTACCTGCGAGAACAACATCCTCAAGAGCAAGTTTTCCATCTGGATCGAACTCAACAGCAGTTACGTTGCTGATATCACCTGCAGCGATCTGATCGAAGATAGTCTTGTCGTTAAGACCCTTCTTGAAGTGGTCGTTAACGTCACCGATCATCTTCCAAGTCTGAGTCTGTGATGCCTTACCAGTAATCTTGATTACGTCAGCGTAAGTCTTATTGTCGTCAAGATCAGTGTAAGAAGCGAAGTATGCGAGTGGGTTGAATGGAAGTTGCTCGCAATCCTGCTTAACGTAGAACTTCTGAGTAAGGATTACATCACCCTTGTGCTCGATAGTATCGTCATCAGTCTTGATTGTGAGAGTTACAACATACTCAGCACCCTTACCGTTTACATCCTTATAAGTGATGTCAGTCTTAGCCTCATTATTTACACCTACAGAGATGTTAGATGTAGTTACATCAGCAGCGTTAAGGATAACCTCTACCATTACACCGTCAGTATTGATGATATAAGGAGTACCATTTGCAACGCCATCTACCTCAGCAAGTTTCTGAGTTGTACCATCCTTGAGAGTAGTAGTGAGTTTAACGTTGTAAACATCGTTTGCACCACCATAGTACTTCTCCCAGAAGTTAACTGATGTAGAAACAGTCTTACCGTAAACCTCAGTGTTGAATCTCTTCCAATCCATTACACCAACCTCAGACCAAGTGTTCTTAAGATCGTGGTAGTAGAAGTATGCAGGTGCATCGATATCAGCCTCAACCTTAGGTGCGTGGTACTCTGGCTTAGGAGTTTCCTTATGCTCAACGATATCAACCTTGATGTATGCTGAAGCAACCATATACTCATTAGCGTTATTGTCGCAAAGATAAGCGTCAACGCGAACTACAGGAGTACGGCCGATTGCTGGAGTTGTACCAGTTGTAAGGTTAGTCTCGTTAACAGTGAGGACACCGTCATTGAGTTCAACGAACCACTGCTGGTTAGTCTTCTGATTGTCAGCAGCAAGATACTCCTCAGGAAGTGAGAACTCATATCTCATACCGTTGAAATCAACCTTGTCAAGATAGTTCTTAAGGTCGTTAGTGTAGAGAGCAGCAAGCGGCTTAAGATCGAGTTTGTCGTTGTGAACGAGTTGGAAGTGGCAATCTGCAGTAAGAGGAACGAAAGTCTTAACGAATGCATCGTTCTCCTTGTTAGTCTCAGTAATAGCCTTTGTTCTGTTGTAGAACTCAACTGCAGTCTGACCTACCTTTGTCTTCTCAACATTTGCAATCACAGCCTCAATTGCTGTTGAAGTTACATATACATAGTCAGAAGTTGTAACATCTGTACCCTGGTTGAGAACAAGAGCAACAACATCGTGGTTCTCAGTAGCCTCTGATACATTGTAACGAACGTCAACAGTGTAGATACCGTCAGCAAGAGTGAAATACTTCTCACCAGCGAAAAGGTCATTGTGAACAATGCTCTTCATATACTGATCAGCAGCAGCACGAGTCTCGATTGAACGTGCAAGGAAGCCACCGTAAGTTACATTTGCAACAGTTGATGGGTTAACACGATACTCGAGAACTACAGAGTTAGAAGCATCCATTGGCTGCTCTACGAACTCGAATGTTGTAGGAACATACTTAGCCTCAGTGATATAAGCAGGAATGTGATAGAATGGCTTATCAGTTGTTGGGTAAGTAGTGAAGTTCTTGTCAACAACAGATGGCATAAATGCTACTGAGTTGAGTTCAGCACCGAGAGTGATCACAACCGGACCATTTGCACCCTCTACGTTAGTGAGAGTAAGAGTGTCGCCGTCGAGAACTGCGCTCACGCCTGACTTCTTCCAACTGATCTCAGTCTCCTCAACAAGAACAGGCTCGCCCTTCTCATTGATCTGATAGATGTCGAAGCATCCTGTCTCAAGGTTAGGAACATAGTAGAAACCGTTCTGACCATCCTTACCGTTCTCGCCGTTCTTACCGTCAGCGCCTACAGCCTTGTAGTCAGTCTTCTTTCCGTCCTGGTACCAGTAACCGTCTTCTCCGATAGTCCAAACGGTTGCGTCCTTACCGTCAACACCGTCCTTACCGTCTTTACCGTCCTTACCGTCAGCACCAGCAGCGCCAGTTGCTCCGGTAGCACCAGTGTCGCCCTTGTCACCCTTGTCACCTTTGTCGCCCTTAGCGCCATCGGCTCCGTTCTTAACGAGGAATGTACTTCCGTCGCTGAGAGTAACCTGTACACCGCCGGTAACAGTCTCAACCTTAGTGATGACTGCACCTTCGTCGATTGCTTTCTGGAGGTTAGCAACACTCTGCTCGAGAGCGTCAACACGTCCAGTGAGGTTGGTCAGATCATCTGAAAGTTGATCATTACAACCTGTGAAAGCGAATCCTGCAAGCACAATTGCTCCTGAGAGCAAAAGTTTTACAAATGATTTTTTCATAAAATTAATAATGTTTAAAAAGTAATGTGAATATTATTGGGTTTTCGAATTACTCAAGTGTGCAGATCACCACGCGGTTCTTCGCGTTCTCTGCGAAAGGCTGAACTGTGTCACCCTTGTATGCGGTCATAATCCTTGACTCCTCGACTCCGAGTTTCACCAGACGCTCCTTCACAACCC
>JAGAIM010000171.1 GCA_017626555.1 Bacteroidales bacterium | reverse complement strand
GAAATCGAAGTTCGAGCGGAGCTTGTTTTCCAGGAAACGGCGGTATGGCTCGCGGATATACTGCGGAAGGTTGCAGAAGAAAGCGAACGAAGGAGATCGGGTAGGGAGCTGGGTCACATACTTGATCTTGATGTATTTTCCTTTCCATGCAGGTGGAGGGTAATTCTCTATCTCCGGAAGCATGACTTCGTTGAGCTTTGATGTAGGTATCTTTCTTGAGTAGTTCTCATATACATGGGCAGCCGCGTCGAGCAAGTCCATGATCCTCTGCTTGTTGATCACGGAAGTGAATATGATAGGCAGGTCGTCAAAGGTCCTGACCCTCGGAGCAGAAATGTTCGAGGCAGAGGCAAAACTCTGGGACAATTACTGGACCGACTACTCTCAACTTCTCTATCTTGCACGCGAAAACTCTCTTAAGTTGGTCGCTACCAATGTTCCTCGCCGATATGTCTCATATGTAAAGGATAATGGTTTGGAGGCCTTGGAATCACTCCAGGACAAGGCGAAGAGCCTGATGGCTCCGCTTCCGATACCATTTGAGAAGTCCGCTGCAGACCAGGAGATGTTCGGCTTCATACAGATGATGGGAGGCAAAGGTGCAGGTAATTCATACTATGCTGAAGCACAGGCTATAAAGGACGCTTCCATGGCTTGGTTCATATCCCTTAACTTCGACAGGAAGTTCATTCACGACAACGGCAATTTCCACTCTGACAACAGAGGAGGTATAATCCCGTATCTGGAACAGTATCTTCCCGGCAAGAAGATCGTTACCATCTGCTCATCCCGTCAGGACTCAATCAATATCCTCGACAAGGAAAACCGCGGGAGTGCAGATTTCATCATCGTATCCCCGACTGATTTCCCTATGTCATATTAGACATAAAATCCTTTATTCCCCTTTGGGGGTAGTGCGGTTTGTTATCGTCATTTCTCAGTATGGGTGGATTGTGCCCGTAAACAACGATAACTAACCGCACTATTAATGGACAATAACGTAGGAACATTCTTGCAAGGCCTGAAGGCTTTTGCTGTTTCATTTCTTTTGGCAGGGTCTCTCTGCTGCATCTCTTGTGGAAAAGAACCAGATCCGGGTCAGACACCTTCAGGTGATGACACAGAGCAGCCGACACCCGGTGATGGCTCTCAGGATTCCGATAAACTCGAAATTATAGATGGCAAGGCGAGGTTCTATCTTGCAGAGCCTGACAATTCTATTCTGTCCGCTTTCGGAAAACAGATAACAGACTGGACTGCATATACTCTCAGTGTAGGCAGCAAGGAATATGAGATAAATGTCGATACCCAAGGAAAGGCATATGCAGATGTTGACGCATCTTCTGCAGGTACCTACAATGCAGTTCTTACATCAGAGGCTTCATCATCGTATTTCGGTGCATCCAAGTATATAGGACTGCATCATCCTTATGCACTGGCATACCATACTTTGAAGAATACGGTGTCCTCCTTCCCTCTCTATGCTTCCTATAGTGAAGAGACGGGAAACCGGCTTGTTTTCTCTATGGCCTGCTCTCTTCTTGAACTGACACTTACCGGTGATGCAAAGATTGCCTCTGTCAAGGTAGAGAATCCATCTGGAGATTATATGGCTGGAAAGGGAAATTACATTGCATCGAAACAGTACCATTCCATTACCGAGGGTGTGCCGTTTGTGGTTGTGAACTATACTAATTCGGGCAGTTTTGTGAAACTTACAGATGCAGGTACAAAGATATATATACCGATTGCAGCCGGCTCTTATACTCAGGGACTTGATGTAAGGGTATGTGATTCTGAAAACAGATTCTGCGATTTCAGGATCGAGGCCTTTGAGGTGACGTCAGACAAGACACACAAGGTCACTCATGCCTATAAACCGGATTCTGACCTGATTTACTTTGAAGGCTTCGACAACTTCGTATGGGGTGGCAACATTGTCGGCGGCGGTACGACATATGGCTTCGCTCCATCTTCGGAGCCGATGACGGTAAGCGGAGGAAAGGAATATCTGGGCTATGAACCAGCACTTTCGTCGGTATCATATGACAAGGCCGGTGCAGGATTCATCCAGCCGGAAACATGGTCTGCCGTTTCCAACAAGAAGGTGGAGACCGCAAGTCAGTTGAGCCCATCGTATGTGAGAAGCAGAAATATAGGCTCGTATTCAATGCTGTATCGCTGCCAGGAATATCAGGGTTTTGTCGGTGTGGGAACAGGAAACACTTACAAAGGTATATTCGAGCCGAAGGTCATTCCCGATCTCAAGAACCTTACAGACCTGGAGATATCATTCGACTATTGTCCAAAGGTCGGTTTCAGAGATAACATCCTGCTTGAGGTCATCAACGGTGGTAAGATCATTTCATGTACCATCGACGGAGAACCTGCCCAGATCGAGGAGACACAGACATATTATAAAGGTGTCACCTCCTCCTATGTCCTCAGAAAGGATGCGGTCAGCGTGCCTACATCGACATCTGCCGCAAAGAAATGGTATCATGTAAGTTGCGAGGTGGAGTATGTGAACGACAACACCCGTTTCAGACTTACCACAGTAGATGCCGGAGAGGGCAGTCATGGATTTTACCTTGACAACTTCATGATAACCAGACTCAAGGATCGTAAGAAGAACGCGCTTGTGGGCTTGCGTGTCCTTTGCTGGAACATCCAGAACGGAATGTGGTACGACCAGGACAAGAACTACAATAATTTCGTGGAATGGGTGAAGAAATATGATCCGGATGTATGTATCTGGTGCGAGGGAGAGACAATCTTCAACAAGCAGGGTGTGAAAGTCTACGGTGCGGAAAGGACACTGCCTAACGGTTGGAAACAACTCGCTGCCCGTTACGGTCACAACTATATGTCAAAGAGTGCGGATGTAGACAACTATCCGCAGATAATCACATCCAAGCATCCGATCTCAGTCCTCAAACAGTTCTCTGAGACAGACGATGCGTCCCGGCCGATAGTACATGGCTCCGGAGTATTCCAGATATCATATCTTGGCCAGACAATGAATTTCATAACATTCCACGCATATGCTCAGAAGTACGCACCTCAGTATGAGGGCAAGGACCAGTCGCTTAAGGACCAGTCTGCAGCAAACAACGAAGGTGACTACCATAGGGAACATGAAGTAAAATATATCTGTGACAATATCATAAATGGCACAGAGTATTCAAACTGCAGGAACTGGCTCATGATGGGTGACTTCAACTCAAAGTCCCGTCTTGACAGGGAACATTATACGGGCGTTCCTGCAACCACATGGCTCCTTCATGACTATATCCTGGATAATACGGATATGATTGATGTCATCCATGAGCGTAATGATGACAAGGATTTCTTCTCATCCGTCAATGGAGATTCGCAGCGCATCGACTATATGTACGTCTCGCCTGATATGTACAGCCGTATTGAAAACGCCGTGATACTCATCGACTCATGGACGACCCTTTCCCAGGATACATCCGTATCGACAGGATATTTCTGTAAATCGTCAGATCATAGACCTATTCTGGTCGACTTTAAAATGAAATAAGATGAAAAGGTTTATTCTGGTTTTTCTCTCGGTTGTTGCGCTATCTGCCTCAGCCTGTGCAGCAGGCAAAGAACTGAAGGTGATCTTCTGGAATATCCAGAACGGTATGTGGGCAGGTCAGGAAGATAATTACGACTCATTTGTGAAATGGGTAAAGGCTCAGAAGACGGATGTGTGCATATGGGCCGAGGCTGAGACTATCTATCATACAGGCACCTCAGATCGTCTGCCTCGCGAGGACCGCTACTTCATATGGGAGAAGGTGGCTCCGAGATATGGACACAGGCATATATATGTGGCAGGTCATCGCGACGGCTACCCTCAGGTCATCACCTCGAGATATCCTATCGAGAATGTAGAGAAGATTGTAGGTGACGAAGATACCGTGGTGACGCACGGCGCAGGTTGGGCAAGAATCAAGGTTGCCGGCAAGACCATAAACCTTGTTTCCTTGCACACATGGCCTCAGAAGAATCATTTCAACTGCAAGGGTGCGGCACCTGAAGTCCTCAAGGCTAGTGAGGAAAGGGGGGAGGGCGATATGTATCGCGAGCAGGAAATGAAATGGATATGCGGGCATACCATACTCACGGATCCTCAGGCAGCCGATAATTACTGGCTTATGGCCGGAGATTTCAATGCAGTATCCCCTAAAGACAACTGGGTCTACAGACTCCCTGAAAATTCAACTCAACTTCTCACTCACAGATATATCCTTGAAAACACTCCGTATGTGGATGTGATCTGGGAGCGCGGTCCGAGAAATTTCCATACGACGACATTTGAAAGGAAGAGGATTGATTTTGTCTATCTCTCTCCGGCCTTGAATGATATGGTCACGGACGCCCGGATAGTAGAGGATGAGTATACCAGACCGGTCAGACACGAGAAGGTCAGGAATTTCCAGGTACCCTCTGACCACCTTCCGATAATCGTGAAATTCAATATTAAATAAAACTTATGAAAAAGACATTATCAGCAATGATTCTTCTTGCATCAGCAGGTCTCTTTGCCGTGCAGTCATGCACAGATGAGGGACTTAATGATCCGCGAAAGGAGACAATCGAGGTTCACGCTCTCGAGGATTGCAGTGATGAGCCGTTGACAGCCTGTTGTCTGGGTGTCATGGGCGGTGCTTCCGAACTCTATGTCAAGAGTAACGTGGATCAGTTCAATGTGTTCTGGCAGGATGCCGCACCGACTCCATGGGCAAGGGTGACATCGTGCGAAAAGACATCGAGGACAGGCGTGTGGAAAGTCGGCATCGAGTTCAATCCACGTAGTGAAGGCTGTCTGTATTATCGCAGAGGAGGAACCCTCTCCATTTCAGCGGCAGAACAGAATCTTGGCATGTTCCTTCCTGTATATCAGGGAGCGGCAACCAGGGTTCAGGACCATTTCGACTCATTTGCATACGGCTCGTCGGATCCTCATATAGACGAAGGTGAGGTAAACATCGACAAATGGTCTACAACTCTGAAGAACAAGGGCTTTGACTCGGAAAAGGTGGGATCTGCAAACTCTGTGGCATGCTATGCCAGGAATGGTTATCTGAAACTCGGAGATTCCAACGGTAACAAGGGTTCGCTCATTACTCCATACAATGAACTCTATCGTTATGACTCTCTACTTGTCGTTACATTCAGAGCCTCGGCCTATCAGACTCCTGAAGGTTCCAAGGATGAAAACGGATTCAGTGTGGAGGTTCTCGGAGGCGGTGTCATAAAGGACAATCTTCCGCAGGAGACTACCCGCATCATGCTGACCGCACCATACATCAATATTGATGCAGAAGATCCGTCACAGATGTGGGGCGAGGACAGTTGGTTCATGGTCTTTATCGAGGAAACGGAAAAATCACCGCTGACCACCAATACGAGAATCAAGATCACCTCCGGTGAGTCTGGCGAAGGCCTTTCGCGTCTGTTTGTCGATGATATCTGCGTGATGAGACTCGTTGACGGTCTTGACGAGGATTATTTCAAGTTGAATCAAGGCAGCGGAAAGGATAAGATCCTGGCAGCGCGTAACAAATAAAACTTAATCAGATGGAACTAAGAAAGAAACTAAGTGTCATGACAGGTCTTTTCCTGATGCTTGCGGCTCTTCCTGCAATGGCTCAGTCCACAATCAAGGGACATGTCTATGACAACACAGGAGAACCTCTGATTGGAGCGTATGTGACAATCTCAGGTACATCGACAGGATCCATTACAGATTTGGATGGAGCCTATACTATTGTGGCTAAATCATCAGATGTCCTGACCGCGGAGTATATGGGATTCACGCCTATGTCGGAGACGGTAGGAAACCGTACAGTCATTGATTTCAGACTTCAGCCGGACAAGAATGTCCTGGAGGATGTGGTGGTGATTGCCTACGGTGCCGCAAAGAAATCCGACCTTACCGGTTCGGTGGCAAATGTGAAGATGGGTGACATCAAGGATGCACCTGTACTCTCTATCGACAATGCTCTTCAGGGACGTATTGCAGGAGCCGACTTCATGTCGACTGACGGTGCGCCGGGTTCGACCACCACAATCCGTATCCGTGGTACCAGATCGATCTCCGCATCTAACGAGCCTTTGTTTGTGGTCGATGGAGTCATAGATGCGATTCATGACCTTAACGACATCAACTCAGACGATATCGCGAGCATCTCGGTACTCAAGGATGCCTCCTCTACCGCTATCTACGGTTCCCGTGGTGCGAACGGCGTAATCATCATCACCACCAAGAAGGGTAGCGGAAACGAAGGAAAGGTGAATATATCCTTCAAGGCGGACGTCGGTCTGTCACACCTCCCAAGGTCGCTTGACATCATGAATGCGGCAGAGTTCACCCAGTATCGTAACGATTATGCCTACTTCGGATCAGATGCCAGTCATTCCAATGTCGGTTCTTCAACTCCGCTTTCCGGCTCTGTATATGCGGATCCGCTCGGATATGGCAAGGGAACTGACTGGATCGAGGAAATCACCCGTCTTGCTGTGGCACAGAACTACGGTCTTTCACTCACAAGTGGAAATGCCAAGGGTTCCTTCTTCGCTTCATTAGGCTACAACGATACTGAAGGTATCATCGACGGCAGCGGACAGAAGCGCTTCACCGGACGTATCAAGGGAGAGCGACAGATATTCCCATGGCTCAAAGCCTCATACAACGGTTCATATACATGGCGTCATACCGACGAGAACAAGGCTACCATCGGTGGTACAAGTTGGTGGAACGGAGCGCAGTACCTGTCTCCGCTTATCAAACCGACAGACTCCGAGAACCCGCTCTACAACCTCGGACAGAAGATCAATACGCCGAGGTCGATGATCGATCAGAACGTATATTACACAGACCGTAATTCGACAAATCACGCCATCAATGTCGAGGTCACTCCTGTAAAGAATCTGGTAATTGCAAGTACTCTTTCATATTACCTGTATTTCCGTTCTACATATCAGTACAAGCCGGGAACGCTTCCTGCAAAGACTGCCAATGAGGGTGGTGAAGCAACCAGGGCGGAGTATAATGAAATGTCCATGTCAAGTGAGACCACAGCCCGCTACAAACTTGAGAAGGACGGACATACATTCCAACCGATGGTGGGATTCTCGGCATATCGCTACAATGCCCATAATCTCTCGCTCACGGGTAAGGGATATATGGATGACGAGGTCATGTGGAACAATATGAACGCAGTGCTTGACAAAGAGACCTATAGTGCCGGAACATCATACAATGCAAAGCAGAAGATGTCTGCATTTGCACGTGCCGACTATAACTACAAGTCACGCTATTATATCACTGCGACAGGACGTTACGATGGTGCTTCCAACTTTGCATCCAATAACAAATGGGCATTCTTCCCGTCAGCCGCTTTAAGATGGAATATCTCGAACGAATCGTTCATGCAGGGCGTCACATGGATAGATGACCTCTCGCTTCGTCTCAGTGCGGGTATGACCGGTAACGATGCCATCAGCGCATATTATTCACTTGCTGCCCTTAGTAGCACAACAGGTGGATACCTCTTTGACGGAAGCCAGCCGGTAGCGTTCTACCGCAGCCGTCTGTCTCAGCCTGAACTTACCTGGGAGAAGACAGCCTCATACAATCTTGCATTGGACTGGACCCTGTTCTCAGGCCGACTTGCCCTGACTGCCGAGGCATATACATCAAGGACAACAGACCTTCTCCTCACCGTACAGGTTGCCAATCAGACAGGTTACTCGTCTCATTTCTGCAATCTCGGTGAAATATCAAACAAAGGTGTCGAACTTACAATCGACTCTCGCAATATTGAGACAAAGGATTTCCAGTGGACAACCTCATTCACCATCTCACACAACAAGCAGAAGGTCATCGACATCGGATCGGAAGATTTCGTGACCGCTCTCAAGTCGCCGGGTAACAACGGTTACATGATGTATGGTTATGTGGAAGGTTATCCTCTCAACTCTCTTTGGGGATTCAAGTATGGCGGTGTATGGAAGTCTGATGCGGAGAGGGAAAGGAATGCCGAGACCAAGGCCTATGTCGGCATCAATGCGAAGAATGAGAACGGTACTCCAAGATACTATGACATAAACCATGACGGAGTCCTGAATCAGGATGACCTCGTATATCAGGGCAGTGCTGACCCATATCTCTATGGTGGTATGCAGAATACCTTCTATTACAAGAACTTCAAACTCGGTGTATATCTGGCCTACTCGCTTGGAGGAAAGATATACAACTACGGAGAGTTCTACCAGTCCGGAGGTATTCATACCAATCAGTACAGATACATGCTCAACTCATGGCATCCGGAGCGTAACCCTAAGTCTGAAATCCCTCGTGCGGGATATACTGACACCGCTTTGCCAAGTGACTTCATGATTCACGATGCCTCTTACATCAGACTCAAGAACATCAGTCTGGGTTATACTCTGGACGTATCCAAGTTCTGGAAGAACGGTATCAGGGACGTGACCTTCACTCTTTCCGGAGAGAACCTTTATCTCTGGAAGAACTACAACGGATTCGATCCGGACGTGTCAAGTGAAGGAACATCCTCGACTCTCCGCCGTGTGGACCTTGGAGCATATCCGAAGCCACGGACATTCACATTCAGCATTCAGGTGAGATACTAAACCCAAGCAGATATGAATTTTTTGAATAAGATATTAATGATTGCGACATTGGCTTTCCTGTCACTTGCCGGAGTGTCATGTTCGCTAGAGGAAGATACCTCATCAGTGTCTACCCCGGATAATTTCTTCCGTAAATATTCGGAGTGTCAGTCCGTGGTGAACAGTTGCTATATCCCGATCAAGTCAATATACAATTACACCTACATGCTGGCTACAGAATGTGCCACAGACGTGATATGGTGTGCTTCGGGAACATACGACGCTCAGTTGGACATCAGTCCGGTGAAGCCGCGTTTTGGTGCTACAGTATGGCAGCAGTGCTATCTGGGTGTGCAGAGAAGTAACTTTGCGGTTGCCGGTATAGAAAGGAGCGAGGCTCTTACAGAAGAACAGAGGAATGAACTGCTTTGTGAGGCAAAGGCGCTCCGGGCATTCTATTACTGGACACTTACATGTTTCTTCGGAGACGTACCGTTCTATCTTGACGATGTCTCAGATAACGAGGCGCTGCAGCGTATCGCGGTTCTCCCTAGAATGGATGCGGACCAGACCAGAGCGAAACTCATCGAGGACCTTAAGGATATTGCTCCTAAGGTGACTCAGTCAAGGACGAGTGATAATCCTGGAGCGCGTGTCGGTGCATCAATGGCATGGATGCTCATCGCGAAGTTTGCAACATGGAATCATGAGTGGCAGGAGGCGATTGATGCGTGCAAGGAACTTGAGAAGATTTACGGTAGTCTTGCAGAATATGACCTTGAGACCAACGTGATGTTCCGAAACAAGAATACTCCTGAATCCATTTTTGAGGTACAGCACTCTTATGTGGAGGGCGGTCTGAGTTACTGCTCGAACGTGGCAAGCATATGTACGCCTACAAGAAAGACAGGCAGTGTATATGACGGTGTTGAAATCGAGGAACTCGGTGATGAAGCCACAACATGGCAGTCTGCCCGTCCGACAGTCTATTATTGTCAGGGTCTTGTGCCGAAGATGAGTACCGATAAACGAAACAGACTCAATACAGCATGGGATTATAACGGTCAGGTTTTTTCAAGCCTCGTGAACAACACCCGTCCTTGGATGGGACCTAAGTTCTGGTGCCCGAACATGAAGCAGACCAACGATTCGAACAACTATAAGGTGTTCCGTTATGCAGATGCCGTACTTCTTATGGCTGAAAGTTACTGTGAACTTGAAGATTCCGAAAATGCTGTCAGGTATCTCAACATGGTACGTAACCGTGCAGGAGTAGGTGACTATACGTTCAGGACATTTGCCCGTCTGCAGGATGAGATCCGCAAGGAAAGGGCAAGGGAACTTTTCGGAGAGTTCCAGCGTAAATACGACCTTGTACGTTGGGGTATATGGTGGGAGTCCATAAATGACTATAATGACTATACCACTTTGCTCAACAACGCAAAACCATGTCATAGATACTATCCTATTCCGGATACGCAGGTAGTATATTCCAAGAATAAACTTGATAACGATGAGTACGCAATGTACGGAATGTAAAAGGACGAAGAAGATGAAAAGATATATTATATTGATTGCCTCGCTTCTGCTGATGGTGGCATGTGACAAGCCTTTCGAGATGGATCTTCCTCTCTCTGTGGCTCAGCGCAAGATCACCCTTTCAAAAGATGCCGGTTCCACTCATGTCCTCGTGTATGCGGACGGAGACTGGAAGGCTTCCTTCACCCAGCCTGTGGAATGGGCGAGTCTCAACAAGATTACAGGCAGCGGTAACAGCGACCTTGTATTCACTTATTCAGCGAACTATGGTATTGCCCGCAAGGTTGGTATAGTATTCACCAAGGATGAACTCCGGGATACGGTATTCATGATTCAGGAGGGCCCTGTGACACTTGCGACCTATAAACTTGAAAGCAGTTCTGTGGAGTTGACGAAGATTGCAGGTGATGCCGTGATAAAGGCGTCAAGCAACCTTTATTACAGTGAAGATGCACTCAAGGTCACTGCCATCTATACTGATGCGGAAGGTAAGAAGGACACCGTCGCTGTTGACGGCACCTCTTCTGATCCTGCTCATTGGGTGACAGCGGTACAGACAAAATATGACCGTTTCAGTTTTACTGCCTTGGCGAATGACACAGGAGCAAGCCGAAACGTCGACCTTGTCATCACTATCGACGATCCTACAGGACGTCCGTTGAAGTCAATCCTTAAGGTGACACAGACCACAGCCTCGCCTAAGTTCATTATGACCACAGTGGCCGGTACTTATGAGTCGGAGGCACAGAAAGACATCGTTGTAAAGGTGTCATTCAACAATATCTGGCCGTATGCAGACAATATCTTCTATGAGATGACAGACCAGGTGAAGGAATGGGTCAGCAACGTGAGATTGACTGCGGCGGGACTTTCGTTCTCTCTGTCAGAGAATACAACCGGAAAGATGAGGGTCGGAAAGATCAGTATCCAGTATGTGGCTGATTCGGGTGAAACTGTGAAAGCGACATTCATGATAACTCAGAAATAATGAAGGCTATGAAAATAATGAGAAAACTATTGATTGCTGCCGCTGTTCTGGGCGCTGCTTCATGCGATGTCGATGACTCGGCAAAGATCCCCTTTGTAGAACTCGGCACACCACAGAATGAATACATCCTGGAGGCAGATGGCGGGGATATTCAGATTGATATATTTTCTAACGGAAAATATCGTGTGGAATATGCGTCTGATGCACCATGGCTGACCCTCAGCAGAATGGAGGGCAATGGCGACGGTCAGATCAGCGCAAGTGTAAGTATGAACGAGGAGTTCAAACGTATGGCCTCATTGGTACTTTGCAGTGAAGTGGACGAGAGAAAGGATACAATCCTGATCAAGCAGAAAGGAATGCTTGAGGCAAAACTCCAGATGTTAAACACTTCAATCATTCTTGATGGAAAGGGAGGAAAGATATCGGCAGATGTCACTACGAATATTCCATTTGAATATATGAGGGTGCAGACCGCTTATAGCGGTGATGATGCGGACTGGATTGAGTCGATAGGTATCACCGCTGCCAACGAGACTACTCTGAACAGGTCTCTGGATGTGACGGTCAAGCCTAATGCGGACCAGTCCAAGGTGCGTACGGCATCAGTTCTTCTTTCTTATATCGATGGCTGGGGTGATCTGACGGAACTTCTTGTCAACCTCGTCCAGAAGAATGCAAGAGAAGAACTTGGTACGGTGACTCCGTTCTATAATATCAGGTATGATTATGCAACCGGCGATAAGGTGGAGGATTATATCATACTTGAGGGAGTCGTTGTCAGCAACACACCGGGAGGTAATGCCGGAGAGAACGAACAGAGTACCACTTCCTCTATTGATTATGACGGTTCAAAGAAGACTGTATATGTGCAGTCTCCGGATGGAAAGTATGGATTTGCACTCATCACCGAGACTCTGTCCGACAATGTCTTCAATCAGTTTGACCGTGTGCAGATTCTGCTTCATGGTACCAAGATTGTGGCATACGAAAACCCTGAGCGTTTTGAGATCAAGGGTGTGACCAAAACTATGATCGTCTCGCAGACTGCAGGTGACAGGGTGACACCGAAGGTCAAGGCATATAATGAACTCACAGACGATGACATCTATACATATGTCGCTGTCAAGGATGTGGAGTTCCCTGTAAGAAAAGGCTCTATCACTCCTATCAACGAAGGATACTCTATCGGAGGCAAGGCAAACCGAATTTCGAAATATCCTCTTCTCGTGCGTGACCGCAATGGAGACAGTTTCTATATGTATACGAATACGGTATGTGTCTATAGAAATGATGGAACACGCCTTCCTTACGGTTCCGGTAATCTCTCAGGAGTGCTTGTGCATGAAAGATTCTCGCGTTTCAACTGGAAGAACGGTGCCGACCTTCTCGACATAGATTCGGATGAGGAACTCGGCAACATCGGACGTTATCAGATCCGTCATCAGAGCAAGGAAGACATCTGGGGTGACATGAACTCTGACTTCAAGGACAGTTTCTCGGAACTTCTTACAGAGTATCGCTTCTGGAATCCGGACACCGAAAACGGAGTCCTCAGACCGACTTACGGACAGAACGGATGGTTTACCCATACCTATCAGACCCGTTATACCGGCTCTGAGACCAAGAACTTCACCAATGACGCATATGGTCAGCATATGTACCCTGAAGTCTGCTACTCTTACCTCGGTCCTATGGGTATTGATGGCAACTCGATGTTCGGAGTAAACTACGGTAACATCAACGGTCTGGGAATCATCATCGATCCTGAAAAGGAATATTACAACGAAGAGATGGGCGACTGGGTTGCTACAAACAGGGCAGGAGAACTGGAGTGGCTTGCTCCGAGTACAACCGATGAGGAAAGCGGAATCCGTCTTGCGAATGCAGGCAACATGAAGGGAAAGAGCTGGTGCGCTACAGATTGCTACTGTTCAATGTCGCATAGAAACTGGTGGGATTATGACCTGAATCAGGGATATGCCTGGATGCTCAATTTCTCGACAAAGGACATCTCGACAGACTGCCTCTCGCTTCAGATATCGGTGATGAATACGTCTCAGAAATGGTATGCTCCACGTTTCTGGAAGGTGGAATGGTCTGAAACAGATTCCATGAGTCCGTCAGACGCCTCTTTATGGAAACTTGTCGGAGAATACACTGTGCCTGACATCTCTGTCTGGGCCAACACGCTATACTCATCAATTGTCGGTTACAAGAGCATTGACTTCAAGTTGCCGCTCGAAATGCTGGGCAAGGAAAATGTCTATGTGCGTCTTATCCCTGTAAGCGACCTCTGCAGCAGCGGTGCCGAATATGCTGACGCGGTGGTGGGAACAGATGTCAACGGTGATATGCACGCAAGCGCAATCGAGTACATCGCAGTAAGATACAACAAATAACACATACAAACTTTAATAATTCTATTATGAACAAGAAATTCATGCTTTTGGCAGCAGGCGCACTGCTTGCTCTTTTCAGTACAGGATGTAATCCTGATGAGACTCCGACACAGGAGACACCGGCTCCGGAACTGACATCTATCAATCCTACATCCGGTTATGTTGGTGATGACGCTGTCATTACGGGTAAAAACTTCTCCGCAACAGCAGCGGAAAATGACGTGTTCTTCGGAAATGCAAAAGCACAGGTCAAGGCTGCTACTGCTACATCACTCACAGTAGTGCTTCCAGACAATCCTGTCGGAAAGGTTGATGTAAAGGTTACTGTAGGTGAAAAGACTGCAGAAGGTCTTTCATTCACATATCTTGAGAAGGCTCCTGAAGTGCTTCCTATGAGCGTTACCGGCATCAACCCTACAGAGGGTGCTGTAGGTGCTGAGATCGTTATCTCAGGAGAGAACTTCGGCACTTCTGCAGATGATGTGATGGTGCTTTTCGGAGAGGCAGTTGCAACTGTTAAATCAGTGACTGCAACAGCAATCACAGTAGAGGTTCCTGAAGGAAGCGGCCAGGTGGCAGTGATCGTAAGCCTTGGCGACCAGATTTCAGACCCTGTGATGTTCACATACGTTTTTGCAAGAGAGGTGACATATTCTTCAATGTCTCCGGCAATCGCCACTAAGGGTGACGAGATCAAGATCTTCGGTGCTGGCTTCCCTGAGGCGACAGACGAGATCACAGTTACAGTAGGTGATGTAGCAGCGACAGTTACAGCAGCTACAGCAGAAGGTATCATCATATCAGTTCCTGAACTCGCGCTTGGCGACCATAAGATCAAGGTTGCTGTGAAGGGTGCTGCTCCGTTCGAGACAGATGCTTTCGCATACTACTATCTCCCTGAATATACAGTGTCTACCTTCATCGGTAATGGTACTGCAAAGAATATCCCTGGCGTCGGTGTTGAGGCAAGTCTTCAGTTGCCGGAAGGTTTTGCATGGGCTCCGGACGGTTCACTTTGGGTGACGACACGTGGTGGTTCAGGTGCATCAGGCGGTCATGGTATCCATAAGATCGATATTGCTACCGCTACACTTTCTACAGTTGCAGATCAGTCTGTGATTGGAAATGACCAATATCCTTGGGATGGAGCATTCAACTCGAAGGGTGAGTATCATGTTTCATTGAAGAACAAGAAGTCAATCGGTAAACTCGTTAATTCCGAGTATAGCACATATACATTCGAGGGTCAGACAATCGATAACCCTATGTCTTTGGTGTTTGACTCAAAAGACGTGATGTATCTGTCAGACAGAAACAATAATCGTGTCGTTGTCTCTTATGGCGGTGCATACACAAAGGAGTTCAAACTTGACTGCCGTCCTAACGGTATTGCCCTTGATGCAAAAGAGGAAAACATCTTTGTGGGAACAAATGCAACTACTCCTACCGACGCATGGGTGATCTTCAAGATCAATATCGCTTCCGGTGACATTTCTGTGGTTGCAGGATCAAGAGTCAAGCCTCTCAAGGATGCGTTTACACTTGGTGAGGTTGGAAATCCGCTCTCTGCTACAGTCGGTAATGTCTCAGGACTCTACTGTGATGCAAACGGTTATTTGTATTACAACGATAACCAACTTCTGACTCTGAATGTACTCATTCCTGGCGTAGGTGGAGATTATACCAAGGGTGTGATCAAGACAATTGCCGGTCAGGGCTTCGTCGGTGGCAAGACAGATGGTGCAGGTGCAGAGGCTACATTCAAGACTCAGGGTGACTTGACAATGGACAAGAATGGAAACTTCTATGTGGCAGATGGTACCAACCAACTGATCCGCAAGGTGTCTCCTGTGAAATAATTCACATAAAACTCATCATGGTGGCCGTTCATTCCGGAATGGCCACTTTTTGATTAAACACTCAAGATTTTATGAGAAAAACCGTCTTTTTTCTGCCTGCCATAATAGGTGCAGTCAGTCTTATATGCAGTTGTTGTCAGGAGACCGCATGTAGTGACAATCCCTACAAGGTCACTCAAGAACATCGCGACCGCGCTGCGGCATTGGTCTCTCAGATGACCCTTGAAGAGAAATGTGACTATATCGGAGGCTCCAAGGACGGCTTCTATATCCGTCCGATAGATCGCCTCGGTATTCCGCTTATCCGTATGGCAGACGGTCCTCAGGGTGTACGAAACAATACAAAAAGTACCCTCTTTGCCTGCGGCGTAGCAGCCGCAGCCACATGGAACGAGGATGTGACCTATGAAATGGGTGTCGCCCTCGGTCAGGATTCACGCGCACGTGGAGTACATATCCTTCTCGGTCCAGGAGTGAACATCTACCGCAGCCCTCTCTGCGGACGCAACTTCGAATATATGGGTGAGGATCCGCTCCTTTCTTCAAGGACTGCTGTCCAGTACATCAAGGGTGTCCAGTCACAGGGCGTCATGGCCACAGTAAAGCATTTTGCCCTTAACAATCAGGAGTTCAACCGTCATCATGTAAGTTCAGATGCAGATGAAAGGACAATAAACGAGATCTATTTCCCTGCATTCAAGGCTGCTGTGGATGCAGGTGTTGCATCTGTGATGAGCAGTTACAATCTTGTGAACAATGTCCATGCTGCAGAAAACGAATGGCTTCTCAAGAAGACTCTCAAGGAAGAATGGGGATTCGACGGTTTCGTCATGTCTGACTGGACTTCGACATATTCAACGCTCGGATGTGTGCGAAGCGGACTTGACCTTGAGATGCCGGAAGGATTCAGCATGAACTATCAGGCAATAAAGCCTCTCATCGAGACAGGGGTTGTCCGTGAAAAGGATATCGACAGAAAAGTCGAGGCTATCCTTTCAAGCCTTATCGCCTATGGCTTCCTTGACCGTCCTCAACTCGACACTACAATCAAGGAGGACAATCCATATTCACGCGAAGTGGCTTACAGACTCTCCTGCGAATCGGCAGTGCTTCTCAAGAATGATGGCGCTCTTCCTCTCAAGAAGGGCGGTATGATCGCTCTCATGGGTCCTCGCGCAGATGTCATTCCTTGCGGAGGCGGTTCAGGTGCCGTAGATCCTATATACTCCATCTCTCTTTACGAGGGTATGGGCAAGTTGGGTGAAGACTTTCCGGTAACACTTGTCGATGAAAATGACAAGTCCGCAAAAGACATCATCAAGTCAGCCGATGCAGTTGTGGTTTCCGTAGGTTTCGATAAGAAGACCGAAAGAGAAGACCACGACAGGACATTCTCTCTTCCGGAAGGTCAGGATGAGTTGATAGAACTGGCTCTTGCCAATAATGACAATGTGATCGTTGTCGTATATTCCGGAGGCGGCATAGACATGAGCCGTTGGGGTGACAAGGTCTCTGCTATACTCATGGGCTGGTATCCAGGTCAGGAGGGCGGTCTTGCTATCGCCCGTATGCTTGCAGGAGAATTTTCTCCATCAGGACGTCTGCCACTCAGTATCGAGGCCAAGCCGGAAGATAACCCTGCATATACCAACTATTACGTTGAGGCGCCGATGACAAAACGTGGTCATTCTACCCTCAATGTCACTTATGGTGAAGGTGTGTTCGTGGGTTACAGAGGCTACGAGAAGAACGGCGTTCAGCCGGCATATCCATTCGGTCATGGTCTGACATATACCACTTTCGAGTACTCGGACCTTGCTGCCAAGCCGGTAAAGGATGGCTTCGAAGTCTCGTTCACTATTGTCAACACAGGTGATTTTGACGCCTCTGAAGTTGCTCAGGTATATGTGGGTGAAGTCAGCCCTGTTGTAGCCCGTCCTGCAAAGGAACTTAAAGGCTATGAAAAGGTCTTCATCAAGGCAGGGGAGTCAGCACAGGTAAAGGTTCTTCTTCCAGAGTCTGCATTTGCATTCTATGATGTGGACAGCCACAGTTGGCAGGTCAATCCGGGCGCATTTGACATCATGGTAGGTGCTTCTGTATCCGACGTGCGTCTTCAGACCAGTGTCAACTTGAGATAATTTGTTATTTTTTGCAGAAAAACATCTCAGATGAAACGAATAATTTCAATAATTCTGTCGGCGGTGGTCTGTGTGACTGCCGCTGCGCAGAATGTGCGCTGGCATGACGCCGTAGAACTTACAGTCATAGGCAAGCCTATATCCACTGCCAAGGCCTTTACAAGGATAGATACAGCGCAGTATAAGTTTGCCAACAGGACAATCGACAGATATGCCGGTTATTCTACCGGTCTTGCGGTGCTTTTTGAGACTGACAGTCATGTGATAAGGACGAAATGGACTACAGGTCCATCCAATTCCGGAGCCAATATGACCGCAATAGGTCAGAAGGGTCTCGACCTTTATATCATGAAGGACGGCAAATGGGTGTTCGCAGGAGTAGGGTCGCCGGATATGGTCAAGGAACCGTTCTGCAATCACGAGGGGACCATTGTAGCCGACATGGCGGACGGGACCAGGCAATGCCTTCTCTATCTTCCTCTCTTTGACAAGGTGGACGCCCTTGAGATAGGTATAGAGGAAGGCGCAGTCATCAGACCGATAGACAATCCTTTCCGATATAATATTGTAGTCCATGGCTCCAGCATCACTCATGGCGCTTCTGCAGGAAGGCCTGGAATGACTTATGCAGCACGTTTCGGTCGTGATAACGGCTTTTACTGCATGAACCTCGGCTTCAGCGGTCAGTGCAAACTTCAGCCTGAATATGCTGCATATCTTGCCGACATAAAGGATGTTGATGCCTTCATCTTCGACGTATTCTCAAATCCTAAGGCGGAGGAAATATACGACAGATTCGATGCCTTTGTCGACATAGTCCGTAAGGCTCATCCTGATGTGCCGATGATATTCCTCCAGACAGAGCGTCGTGAGACCCGTAATTTCAGCCTTGCAAGGGAGAAGTTCGAGTCGGAAAAACAGAGCGCTGCTGCAAAGGTCATCAGAGAGAGGATGAAGTCGGACAAGGACATCTATTTCATTACATCCGAAGACTTTCTGGGTTACGAACATATCGCGACCGTTGATGGATCGCATCCGTCAGACCTGGGATTTACATATATGTTGGAAAGCATATCTCCGAAGATAAGAAAGATCTTCAGAAAGTACGGAATAAGGTAGGCTCAGGGCATCCTCGCCTGCCAGAGCAGATGCTGGTGAAGGTTGTCGTTCAGGGTGAGTTCCCTTGCCGGAATCGGCAGGACCGTATATTTTTCATCAACATCCACGACGCTTGTGTACTTTCCGCAACGTACAAGATCATACCATCTGAATCCTTCACCGAAGAGTTCGAGGCGCCTTTCGTCAAGGACGGCATCAAGAAATTCCTCTTCGTCGGAAGGATTGATGTCATCAAGGCCTCTGAATCTGCGGAGTTCGTTCAATCTGTCTGATCCCTTCTCCAGACCCTGGCATTCTGCACTTATAAGGTACATCTCAGCCAGACGTACTACATATATCGGATCACGACCGGCATCACCTCCGCAATATTTGTTCAGCACAGGATTGTTTCCCTGATATGCAATAGAGACATCTCTGCGCTTGTCTTTTTCGCTATACATTTCAATCGCTTCCTGTGTAGGACAGAAATTATAGGAACCGCCCACTCCCGAATCCTTTGTATAATAATAGGAACTCATGTTGACCTTGCCTTCCTGCAGCAGATTCGCAAACGAGAATATCTCCTCATTGTTAGGATTGCCTCTGAATATGTCCTGAAAATCAGAAAGACCGAACCTGCTGTCAGAGATGAGCTCTTCGGCAAGTGCGACTGCCTCAGACTTCTTCCCCATAGCAAGATATGTCCTCGCCAGAAGCCCTTTTGCAGCCTCTGCTGAAACATAATTCCTGTCTGTAAATTCGGGAGACAGTCTCATTGCATTATCAAATTCCTCTGCAACGAATTCCCATACATTTTCTTCGCTCTGCTGCTTCTGCTCCTCTCCTCCCGACGGGGTCTTGATTATTGGCAGCGACCTCCATCTTGCAGCCATATTGTAGTAATAAAGCCCTCTGAAGAAATGGCATGTGCCCTTCATTGAATTCTTCTGAGCCGAATCAGGAAGTCTTTTAACGTAATCCAGTACTGTGTTTATTTGGTAAAGCCCTGCAAAATAACCGTTCCAAGGACTTGTTACGATGCTCATGTCCGGGGCAATGGCAGACTCTACCATGAGTTCGGGAGTATTGGTGCTTGTCGCTCCTGTCCTGACTATGTCGCCTCCTATCAGGTCAAAGAGTGCCCATCCGTTGAATGTCGGCTTGTATTGCACGATGTTATATAATCCTGTCACAAGAAGTTCCGCATGCTCGTGTGTTATTTCTCCCGACGGAATCCCATCGTGCGGACTCTGGTCGAGATACCTTCCGCAGGATACGGAAAGTGCCAGACAAAGCAATATGACGCCAATGTTCTTCATGATCAGAGTTTTATCTTGATACCCATCGACCATGTCCTTGATTTTGGGAGCCACATGTTGTCCAATCCCATCTTTGTGGCGTCGAGACTGCTGTTTACCTCCGGGTCGATGAATCTGTAAGGAGATATCAGAAACAGGTTGTCTGCCTGTATATATATGCGCATGCTGCCGATTCCGATTTTCCGGACGGCAAGGTCAGGCAGTGTATATCCGATGGACAAGGTGCTGCACCTCAGATATGATGCGTCGTGCAGATAACGTGTGTTTATGAACTTGGTTGAGTTCCATGTCATTCCGTATATCGCCCTAGGGACCGAATTGCTTGTTCCTGGGCCTTTCCAGCGCGCAAGAGCCTCGGATTCCTGGGCAGGCCACAGCCCGTTTCCCAGTCTGAGTCCTCCCGTCCATGTCTGATAGAGTCTGTTGCCGTATGAAAAGGACAGAAGGAAACTCATGTCAATCCCTTTCCATGTGAAGGTACTGCTCAATCCTCCGGTGAACAGGGGATTGGCGGAACCGACAAACTGGCTGTCGTTGACCGTGTCTATGTCTCCGTCTCCATTGACGTCCTCATATATGACATCTCCTGCTCTGACTCCCTGCTTATACTGCGGTGCAGGCACATCTTCGTCGCTCTGATATATTCCGAGCATCTTTATCATATAGAAACTTCCCACCTCTTCACCTACCTTAAGGGCATGATAAGAACCGGAGGTGAGGATTCCGTCATCGTCAATCAACTCTGTAAGCCTGTTCTTGACAAAGGATATATTGAAACTGCCCTGCCATCTGAACTCTCCGCGGACTATGTCGCTTCCGACTGTAAGTTCCAGACCTTCATTCCTCATTGCTCCTATGTTGCATATCTGATTCGTGAATCCGGAAGTTGCGGAAATCGGCTTGTTGTAAAGAAGGCCCTTGGTATCCTTCCTGTATATATCCACAGTCGCAGTCAGTCTTCCACCAAATGCGGACATGTCGAATCCTGCATTGTATTGGGTGGCCTTTTCCCATTTCAGGTTCTTGTTGCCCTGGACCATGAGACCTATTCCGCTGTCCGTGATGTAGTTATATCCTCCTGCAGCAAGTGCCTGCCATGCGTAGGCACCGATTCCTCCCTGGTTGCCGGTCATTCCTGCACTTGCCCTTATCTTCATGTCGAGGTCATGACATTTCCAGAAAGATTCTTCGGAAATGTTCCAGCCCGCCGATATGGACGGAAAGAAACCATATCGGTTCTTCGGGGCAAATTTCGACGACCCGTCAGTTCTGGCAGACAAGGTCATCAGATATTTGTCAAGATAGTTGATGCTTGTTCTTAACATGAACGACTGCATGCTCCAGGATGATCTGGCGGTACTCATGTCGATGTATTCTGCCGCTACTGAGTTTACGTCAAATTCATCTGAAGGGAAACCCTGGCCTGTCTGTGATGCCGTTGAGGAGATATCCTGCTGGAATGAATGTCCGAGCATCATGTCAATGGCCAGTCCGTTCCGGAACTTCGTCTTATAGTTGAGCAGATTGTCCGTCACCAATGAAGTATAGGCCTTTCTGACATCGGTAAGTTTACCCACAGAGTTGCCGTACATGTGTTTGGAGCCGTAGTATATATAGTCTTCCGCATACATGAAGTCTCCTCCTACGCTGCTTTTCAGGGAGAGGTCTTTGGTGAACTTTATCTGGACGAAGGCATTGCCTATCATACGGTAGTTCTTGTTGAATGCCTTCTGCTCATTAAGAGCCTGCAGCAGGTTGTAGTGCAGCAGGTCCACATCCTTGATGGTATATGTCCCGTCTTCCTTGTAAGGGATGTCCCATGGCCTGTGTTCCAGAGCATGCGTAAGTATGGATGTACCCATGTTTCCATTCGGCACAAGATGGGTATGACTGTAGTTCGCACTGATGTTGATGCCTGTCGAAAGCCACTTCTTGATATCGGTCCCGACATTTGCCCTGATTCCGTATTTTTCAGCCTTGCTGCCTATGATGACTCCCTGGTTGTGGCGTGCATTCGCTGAAATATAATACTTGCTTCTGTCTGAACCGCCTGCTATAGATGTGTTGACTTTCCATGACAGCGCTGTCCTTAACACAAGGTCCACCCAACTGAACTGTCCTCTTTCAGGGTATGGGTTGGTGATATGGGCGACGCTCTTGCCTGTTTGCCGGTTGTAGTTGTCTATGGCTTCATTCTGTACCTCAAGATAGAGGTCTGCATCCGATACCTTCAACTTGTGCAGGTTCGGAATGTGAGACAGGCTCATGCTGGCATCGGCATTCACCTTCGGCGCACCCTTCACACCTTGTTTGGTCGTGATGATGATCACTCCGTTTGTCGCTCTTGATCCGTAGATTGCTGCAGATGCGGCATCCTTAAGCACCTGAATGGATTCGATGTCGTCGGGATTGATGTCGGTAAGGGAATTCAACTGTTCGCCCTCCCAGCCACCTGCTTCTGATGTCGTGTTGCTTATAGGAATTCCGTCAACCACATACAACGGCTCATTGCCGGCAGTAAGAGAACCGATACCTCTGATGCTCACTCTGTTCCTGCTGGACAGACTTCCGGAAGATGCCTGTACATTCACACCGGCCAGCCTGCCCTGCAGCAGCGCTTCCGCCCCTGTCAGGAGAGTGCATTCAAGTTCCATAGGATTATATGTGCCGATTGCGGACGATATGTCCTTTTTCGACATGCTGCCATAGCCGACAACTATCGCCTCGTCGATTATGTTGTGGGCCCTTGACAGGTCACTGTCCGGTAATCCGTCCTCGCCCACATGAGAGTCCAAAGGTATGATAAGAATGATCTTGCCGTAAATCAAGGCCTTCATGTCGGTATCCTTCAGCAATGCTCTGAACGTATCCTCCAGTCCGGACTCCGTTGGGGGAGGCAGGACCTTTCTGTTGATGTTCAGAAGTTCTTCGTTATATGCGACAGTATATCCGCTCTGACCTTCGATCAGGTCAAAGGCCTCAGACAATCTGATTTTTTCCTGTGGAAGAAGTATCGAATTATCCTGCGCATCAGACGTGAATGATGCAAACAGTCCACTTATAAGCCATAGGCACAAGGTGATCTTTCTCATCTGTGACTCTTACCTTATGTGAATATCCTTTTCCTGTATGGTATATTGCATTCCGGGAACAAGTTTGCACAGAGCATCCATCAGTTCCTCAAGTCCTTCGTCATTTATGAATTTTGCGGTAAGTATGGCTCCGTCGTACTTGTCTGTAGCAAGGTGGATATTGACGTCAAACTTTCGTTCTACAATCTTGAGAACCTGTTCCAGAGGCAGGGATTTTATACGGAGATCACCCTCTTTCCAGGATGTCATCTCCGAGGCATCGGCTCCGCTTACCGTCATGACTCCGGTCTCCTTTTCCAATGTGAGGACCTGATCGGGTTCAAGAGTTATGGCGTGACCTTTTCCACCGCTTTTTCTGACCTTGACCACACCGCTGCACAATGTGGCGCTTGCTGCCGTCTCCTCCGGATAGTTCCTGACGTTGAATACCGTACCGTGTGCAGTGACATCCATGCCATCTGTCTCTACCGTGAATGTGTGTCTTCTGCTTGCGGTCACAGTGAATACGGCCTCTCCGGAAAGTCTGACAACCCTTCTTCTTCCGAACTTTTCCGGATATGACAGAGTGGATCCGGAGTTGAGTGTCACAGTCGAACCGTCAGGGAGAATGACCTCTCCTATCTCGCCCCTCTGCGCTGTATATCCGTTCATCACCGCATCGGTTTGTCTGTCGATGATGTGGAGCGCGGCAATAGGGGATATGACAAGCAGTACGATGGCAGCAGCAGTGAATATTGCCCTCCTGATCCATATGGTCCTCCTTTCGGCGAGAGAGGCTTTGTGTGACTCTTCGATCAGTCTTGCTTTCTGCATGACCTGTTCAAATGAGAGTCCGATCTCTTCCCTGCTTACTTTCGAACCGTCTATATGTTCCCAGCCTTTAAAAGTGTGTGATGGCATAAGTCTTTGATTTGTACGGAATTATGACGAATGTGCCGTCTGTTGCACCCAATGTCTTCAAATAAAAATCGCTATGGCCCTGGTTATTTTTCTGATTTCCTTCAATACAAGATTAAGATGGTTTTCCACCGTCTTCTTGCTGATGCCCATCAATTCCGCTATTTCTGCATTGGACTTGCCTTCAAGTCTGGACAGAACGAACACCTGCTTTCTCTTTTTGGGTTGCTTTGCGATGATGGATGCGACCTGGAGTTCGGTCTCCTTTGCAAAATAGTCGTTTTCCGCCTGATAGCCGTCCTGCTCATGACTGGAATCCATGTCGGTGAGCGGAATCTTTATCTTTCGGGTCCGTCCGTAATCTATTGCGCTGTTGCGGGTGACGGTGTACAGATATGCACCGAACGACCTGATATCCACAAGGATACTTCTTTGCAGCCAGACCTTGATGAAGATGTTCTGGGCCAGGTCCTGTGCCTCTTCGACGTTGGAGATGAACTGCTCCAGAAAGACTCTGGTCTTCGGATAGTAATATTCAAAAATTTCTCTGAAGGCGTCCTCGTCGCCCTCAGAGACCTTTTTCAATATGATCTTCTCCTTTTCCAGCATGATATTATTTCTGTCTCAGGAACACATGTACCGGACATCCGAGGAAATCGAAGTTCGAGCGGAGCTTGTTTTCCAGGAAACGGCGGTATGGCTCGCGGATATACTGCGGAAGGTTGCAGAAGAAAGCGAACGAAGGAGATCGGGTAGGGAG
>JAGAIM010000170.1 GCA_017626555.1 Bacteroidales bacterium | reverse complement strand
GAAACTTTGAAGCTGGAATCCTGACAGATGAACTAGGTCTTATTGATGCCGCCATCGAACACTTTGACTCTGTCTGGGCAGGATTCCGCTGTAGGGACTGCTCACGCAAGAAGTTCTGTGGAGATCCGATTATTCCATAAATGACTTATTAGCACATTTCGTCATCTTGATGATTTTCTCGATAACGATCTTTTCATTAGCTGTTAAAGATATTCCTCCGGGTGGTGTAAGGCAGAATCTATGCGTGAGATAATATCACTGATACAGCCTGCATTACACAACGCTAAATCAATAAAGAATTCTTCACTAGCCAGATTGTTCTTCTGCTTCTCGGTCAATGCCGATTCCAATTCTTTCATCAGTGCCTCGAGTATCTTACCCTGCTCAATGATCTCATAGATATCTTTCTTCGTCTGTTCGTCCATGTCTTTTAATTATGTCAGTCTTTTGAAACAATCATCAATAGTGTCATCTGATGAGAATTGACAGATGGATCACTACCAAATACTATCTGCATCCGCTTGAATCGCTGCTTTGAACTGAAATAGTCCTGCAACAGGGTTTTCTCCTCTTTAGAGAAAGGATATCCCGGCGACGTCGTGGCAATGGCTGTTATACTATCGTACTTCGAGAAATCAATATCACTGTACTTGTCAATAAGTCCAATAATGTATTGTGTCCTGTCTTCAGAAGTATTCGTGCGGGAGCTGTAAGTATGTTCATCGCCATATTGTACTTTCATGATATACTCGACCTGCTCCCTTGACATGCAGCCGGTTGCCACGGCCTTACAGATGCCATCTTCTCTAACAGCAAGTTTCCTGAGCCTGGCCATCTGCCTTTCCTGACGTGCATCCCTCATCCTCTTTGCCCGATTGCGTTTCTTTCGTCTTTTGAAGACCTCCATAACGATGTCATAAGATATGAATTTTTGCCCCTCAGAAATCTCCCACTTGGCACCTCTGCTGTAGTTCTTCCACTGCTTATCTTCAATCTTATGAATCTTGCGTCTGTAGGTGTTGTCCGGAGTGTGAGATTCATCTCCATAATCCCGTCCAATATTTGCCTTCATTTCTTCCTCGCTGAATCCGAAGAATGTAATCTCCCATAGGATATGTGCCGCCAGGACTTGGTCAGTGAGAGGCAGTTCTTTTTCAAGTCTGATATTCTTCCCAAGTACATCAGCCCAGCTGTCCTGACATCCTTCAACGATAATATATGAGTCAGTGCTATCTACGTCTATATAATCTTCGTCAATAGTCGGTGCCATCATCCTTAATTCATCGAAGGCCATCTTGAAATAAGGAAGCTGATTCTCTTTTATGACAAGTGTATTGAGAGTCGGTACAAGGCCATCAAAAGAGACTTTGGATAGTAGTTCGTACAGTTTCATATCTCATTGTTTTCGGCAAAATAACAATGTCTCACTGCATAAAACCGGCAGCCATGAAATTTTAATCTTTTTTGCCAACTGCCGGATTTGTGCAATGGCAATGTCTTTCTTTGCACTTGATGATTAAAATTAAGAGCATATGAATATGGAACTTATTGGGCATATCAGGTTGCGACCAGGTATGTATATCGGAATGATTGGAGATGGTGCGGAACCAGATCATGGTATATACACTTTACTCCGTGAGATAGTCAATAACTCTGTAGATGAATTTACAGATGGATATGGGACAGAAATAATCATTGATATAGATTATGATGGCCAAGTGTCAATAAGGGATTTTGGTCGGGGAATCCCGTTCGACCAAATGATTCGTATGGTAAGTTCCGCTGTGGATTTGAAATGTGACCACAAAGGTAAATCTATAGGACTTACTTCGGTAGGACTTGCGGTAGTGGCTTCACTCTCTGAATCCAACACCATAGTTTCATATCGAGAAGGAGAATGCCAGGTAATGTGTTTTTCCAGAGGAAAGATAATAAGCAGCGAAAGAATGATCACTACAGAAACAGATGGTCTTAGAGTAATGTTCAAGCCAGATTCTGATGTGTTTGCAAATTTTGCTTATCGGATGGATATAGTTAGGGAAATCATTAAAGAGTATTGCTATTTAAGGCGTGGACTCAGAATTATCTTGAATGGGGAATCTTTTATATGTGAAAATGGACTTCATGATATGATAAGTGAATATATTTCATCTGCTCCACTTTATGAACCGATTCATATATACAATGACGACTTTGAAATCGTCTTTACCCATACGGACAATCAAGAGGAAGACATCAGGAGCTATGTCAATGGCCATTATACTCCCCAAGGAGGTACTCATCTCACTGCTTTTAGGAAAGCTATAACAAAAGTGATGTCTGATTATTTTAAGACCAAGTTATCTGTCAGTGAAACTTGCAAGGGGATAGTCTGTGCATTCAATGTCAACTTATCAAATCCATACTTTACGGGTGCCTGTAAGTTTGAACTATACTCCAAATACATGTGGGAATATGATGACGGAAACACTGGACCATCTATCTATAATAGTATAAAAGATTTCTTGTCCAGCATGCTTCCGGAATTACTGGCAGGAAATAATTCATTGACCAATATAATCAAATCTAGGTCAGAAAACGTATGGGAACAATAAGAATGACAGTAAAAGCGATTGACTGGACTCAAGGGGATGTGGGCCATGTAGCTGTTGCACTTAGAGACGGGACATGTCGGATTGATTGGGGAGATGGCAGAACATCTTCCATCAGATCACGAACAAATGATGAATCTATGATATATGCAGACCATGTTTATCCAAGAGGATGTAAGAAGTCATCAGACATTTTTGAGATTAGCCTCACTTCTGATAATGATAATCTAATCGGATTCTACTCGGGCTGTTTTGATATGGAGATATTAAAATTAGACCTCAAGGGGTGTCCCGAATTAGAAAAGCTTATCTTGAGCGGGTGTGTCAGAGATGTTACATTCAGGAATAATCCAAATCTTAAGGAATTGGATATTAACGGAGATGATGGCGTTGATATGAACTTCAGCAACAATAAGAATTTAGAGATTCTGAAATTACATTCTTGTGACATAAGAAAACTGGATATTTCCAAATGCGACAAGTTATGGTTTCTTGACTGTGGATATAGTAAACTTCAGGAGATAGCCGTCAGCAATAATTCCGCTTTGACGGAACTCATTTTCTGGTATGAATGTCATCTCAGTCAGAAATCTCAATATTTTATTAATAGGACCTTGGAAAGAAATGACGGCAAACTGACAATCGAAGATATTTAAACAATCGGATTTATGATAGGCTACAGAAGTAATATTTTTGATTCGGAGATCTATAAGAAGTACGAGACTCTCAGCAATAACATTCATGAGATGATTGAGGGAGAAGAAAAAGT
>JAGAIM010000169.1 GCA_017626555.1 Bacteroidales bacterium | reverse complement strand
GGTGCGGAGTTCGTCTTCCTTCTTCCAGGTCTTGGATACGATTTCCTGAAGTGCCGGAATATCCTTGTCAAAGGTGCTTATCCTATCTTGGTACTGGGCAATGACCTGTGGCATCCTCTGAAGTGCGTTCAGGAAATTGACGGTGGCTGCGTGAGTGTCTGCCATTGCTATCCTTCCACTGTTGTAAGTGTGCCTGTACTGGCCCCTCGTACAGAACCTGTTGGAATAGACTGGCGTACCTGTTTCATAGGACACATCGGTGATGACCTCTATCGTAAATCCGTACAGGCTTCCTATCTTCTGGAACCTGCCGTCTGTCCGTGCTGTTCTGGCAATGGTCTGAAGTTTTGTTCCGATGACCTTTTCGTCCATTGCATTCACACCGTCTATCCTGACAAGGTTCAGGATGTTTCCTACCGAATCGCATTTCATCTCTGCCTGGAACTGAGCCTGATCTGCAAGGAGTCTGTCAAGGATATCCTGTGCCTGCTGTCTGTCCTGCTGTATCTTCCGCAGTCTTGTTTCCGTATCCCTGCGTCCCTTGTTGAATGATTTGCGTTCGCCTTCGAGGGAAGCAATACGCTTTTCCAGTTTCGCCTTGTCCAGCAGGTCGGTGTTGCCGGAAAGTATAGCCATATATTCAGAGTAATTCATTCCGGATTTCTCATCCATCGAGCCCTCATCTATGGTTCTTGCTCCCATTGCTCCGCTCTTGAGCTGGGATATGAAGGTCTGCTTGCAATGAAGGAGATTGAATTTGTAACTGTCGAGAGATTTCTCCACTGCGTATATGATGTCATCTACCGTGTTGTCTGCATATTGTTTTGCAATTTCGTTTCCAGCTCTGACACCTCGTCCGTCTCGCTGCTGAAGGTCAGAAGGTCTCCAAGGTGTATCGAGATGATGTATTGCCACGCAGCGTTTCTGTGCATTCACTCCCGTGCCGAGCATTGATGTCGATCCGAACAGGACTCTTACCTGCCCGGAGTTCATCTGAGCAATCAGTTCCTTTCTGGCTGTCTGGTTCTTACATTCCTGAATGAAACGGATTTCCTGTGCAGGTATTCCATAATCCTCAATGAGTTTTCGCTTGATTTCTGAATAAATGTTCCATTGTCCCGGCTGATATGTGCCCAGATCAGAGAATATGAACTGCGTTCCCTTCTGAGCTTCGTAACGATGATAATACTCGGCAACCAGCCTTGCACAATGACTTGCCTTGTTGTCAGGATGGTCTTCATACGAAGGATCGATGAGTCTCATATCAAGAGCCATCTTCCTTGCATAATCCGTTGCGATGAGCATCTTCGCCTGTTCTTCGCTTTCAGACAGGGGTTCTCTGCCAAGTATTGTGGCATCTCCGGAATTTGCAAACTCCATCAGTTTCTGAATGAAGGCTTCCTGGTCCGGAGTCGGTGGGATGTTGTGAAGCATCTCCCTCTTGCGTGGGCGGTCAACCCCGACATCTTCTGCCGTGCGGTAATCCGTTATCTCATTATAGAACGCTGCCAGTTCAGGAACCTTGATGAAGTATCTGAATCTCTCCTTCTGGACTATATTGTTTGTGACATTGAATTCAAATTCCGTAGTCTTCTTTGTGAATATGGCAGCCCAGGCATCAAAGCAAGGGATATGCTGTCTTGCCAGTTCGTTAGGACGCAGATACTTGAACAGTACATAGAGTTCTGTAAGGGAGTTGCTGATGGTGGTTCCTGAGAGGAATGTTGCACCAAGGTCCTTTCCTGTACGTTCCTGTATAGTCCTTATGGCATAGAGGAGATTGAGTGCCTTCTGACTGCCCTCTGGGTTTCCAAGACCTGCGACCCTGCTGTGTCTTGTATGGAACATAAGGTTCTTGAACTGATGGGATTCGTCGATGAAGATATGATCGATCCCCATCATCTTGAAGTCCACCACATCGTCACGACGTGAGTTTATGGCATAGGTGATATCCTTAAGTTTCGCCTCAAGGTTCTTCAGTCGCTTCTCAAGACCGCTGAGCATTCGCTTTGATATGTTCCTGCCTTGCTCTCTCAGGAGTTCAAGACTGGTCACTACGCTGTCAAGTTCCGCCTGTATGATGTCACGCTGTATCTCCTGTGACTGCGGTATCTTGCAGAACTGATCGTGAGACATTATCACGCAGTCGAAGTCGTTGTTGCGGATGTCGTTGAAGAAGCGGACCCTGTTGGCCGGAGAGAAGTCCTTTTCTGCGGCATACAGCACTTTCGCATCAGGATATGCGGTCATATATGTAGATGCTATTTCAGCCACATTTGCTTTGAGTGCTATTATCATCGGTTTCTGAGCCAGATGCAGACGCTTCATCTCGTGGGCAGCCATACACATAATGAGGGTCTTGCCTGTTCCGACTTCGTGATCGCAGATTCCGCCACCGTTCTGAAGGAGCATCCACACACAATCCTTCTGGCTTGCATATATGCTGTTGATGCCGTATCGTGCTGAAAGGCTTTCGAGGTCAAGTCCAGGGAAGGTAAGATGACTGCCGTCGAATGCCGGACGTACATTGCAGTTGAACTTGCGGTTGTACATATCGGCAAGAGATGTCTTGAACTCCTGAGACTGATTCTCAAGCCACTGGCTGAAGCCGTTCCTTATCTCGTCGATCTTGCTGCTGGCCAGCTGGATTCCCTCACTGTCTCTGACCTTGATGTCATTGCCGTGTTCATCGACTCCGATGCACTTCATCATATTAGGCACCGTATTGTGCAGGGCGTGAATAAGAAGATGCATTCCGTCGTATGTCTTGTAATATCCTCTCACACAGAACTCGTCACCTATCTTTGCTGTGTAGCATCCTCTGTCTGCGGTAAATTCATCAATATCCTCTACATATCGGATTGTGATGTCTGTCTCGTAGAGTTCTGTCATATACCTGGCATATATGTCTGATGGGATCCATCTTTCTCCGAAATTGAAGTCCAGATCTTCAAATGCTATAGGTTCAGGAACCGAAGCCTTCAGAACATCCAATGCAGATCTGGTCTCATCGATATGACTGTCATCCGGATTACATTCAATCCACTGCTCGATCCTTTCGGCCTTTTCGATGACATTGCCTGAAATATAACGGTCTTTGGTCTGATATCCGGTAAACGGGTTGTAGAATATCCTGCCTCGCAGTGCCTCGATGAGTTCTGATCTTGAAAGGGAGGAGATGGATTCCATATATGAGAGGTTCACTTCTCCGTATAGGTTCAATGATGATGACAGAGCCTCTTCCGGTGTGTCTGCGTGTTCAAGGACATCATTTGAAAACGATGTCGGCTTATGGAAGATGTCTGACTTCACGAACGAGCCATTATCCTCGCGTTCCAAAGCCAGTGTATCACGACCTGAGATGTCATTAAGAATGAGTTTTCTGTTGCGAGGTGCATTCAGACATCCGTATTTTTCGATGAACCTTTCGTAGAGGTAATTCAGTCTGGACCTGTCCCTGCTGTTCTCCTGATGGTATTCAGATTCTGCGGAGTATAGTGAATGATAGACATCCCTGATCATTATATACAGCAATGCCTTCTCGTTATCCGAGTCAGACAGTTGCAATGGGGTGAAGATAGGATCGCTGATGTTGGACAATATGCCGACTGTCCGTTCGCTGTCATATACCATCGAGCCGTCCTTGTGATGGTCGCGGAAGATGCCGTCGAAAGGTCTCGGTCCGTTGTCCGGCAATGATTCTTCAAGTTCGTCTTCATCAGAGAAGTCGAAGAGTGAAAGTTGAAGTTCATCTTTAGGCTTGCGGGGCTTTGAGGCCGGTTTGGTCTGCCTTGCCGAAGTCCTTACAGTGGGTAAAACTGAATTTGAGGGCTTCTTTTCTGTTTTCGGATCGACAGGTGCAGGAGTTTGGGGAATAAGGTCTTCAAGAAGAATGGCTGAAAGGTCCTGTACTATTCCCGGCACTCTACCTTCGTGATGATGGATTATTGCCGGTTTGCCGTACTGGTCTGTAGATATTTGTTTTGATGTATGGATTATATGATCCGGGCGGCTTATGAAATATCTGTTGGTGCAGATTCCGTCTTCGCTGACCGTATTCAGGAAATCCTCTTCCGCATCTGTAAGGGCTTGCTTTGAACTGTTCTTACGAAGTATCACAAGATCGCTACCAACCTGTGTGTTCGCATTTTCGGTAAAGAGATTATTCGGAAACCTTACAGCTGTGATCAGGTCTGCGTGGGAGATAATTTCACGCCTGACATCTGAATTGCCGGAAGTATCCATAACTCCCTGGGAGGTTATAAAAGCAATGATGCCACCATTTCTGGTGACATCCAATGCTTTGAGAAAGTAGTAGTTGTGGATTTTCTTCGTGACTGATTTCCGTGTCGGATTACGACTCGTAGAGAAGAACGGGTCGAAGACTGCTATGTCTCCGAACGGGATATTGGTCGTGACCAGATCGAAGTAGTTGTCATATCTGTTGCCGACAGTCTCAAATCCATCTATCCGGAGATTGATGAAAGGATGTATGCCTGCGAGGATGTTGCCTGTAATCTTGTCCTTTTCGTAAGCAACCGTTTCTGAAAGTGAGAAACTCTTCCTGAAGGAATCTATGAAGACACCTGTACCGGCAGCGGGATCGAGCATCGAACGGAACTCATATCCTTTGGACTTGAATGATTCTGCTATCGCATCAACGATTTCCGCAGGAGTGTAGAAGGCCGTAAGCACAGATGACTTCAGACTTGATATAAACTCGTTGCATTCATTTTCGTTGGATGTTTTCTCTCGGATGAGATCGAAGAGTTCCATAGCCAAAGGATAAAGTCTCTGGTCTGCTTTAGCCCACTGTGATATATCCGAACTGCCTTTCGTGTAGTTCAGGATACACTTGATGCCGCCAAAACCGGAATACTTACTAAGCACTTCCCGTTCCGGCGGTTCAGATATACGACATTCCTCGACGAGCCTGAACATCGTTCTGACAGCATCAATGTTGTCTTGAAGTTTCTGTTTTATGTTATAAGACATAAGCAAAACACTGTTAATGGTTGAACTTAAACTGTTTTTGATGCCTCCTTTGAAACGGTCCGGACGTGTCAAGGCATTTTTGGAAAATACTACCCGGAGGGTGGAGATTTTTCAAAAATCTCGTCTTGGCCTTGACTCGTCCTTAGAGGGCCGT
>JAGAIM010000168.1 GCA_017626555.1 Bacteroidales bacterium | reverse complement strand
CTTCGGAGGAGACTGCATAGCCACAGTAGCTAACCTTGATGCCACTGACGGTTCACTCTTCGACCTCACCGGAAAAGGCGTAAGCATAGAGCCTCCTTTTACAGCAAGGACACTCTCCTCCACTCCTCAGGAGACGGAGATCCTGGTCATCCCGACAGGAGACACGAAAGGAAAGATCGTGATAACCATAGATGGAGAGGAATTCACACTGGTGTTCAATGACATCGCGCTCAATCAGGGAGAGATCACCCAGTTCTACCTGACGGTGAACGACGGCGAGCTGTCCCTCTCTGACATCACAGTGAGCGAATGGACTTACGGGGACTCGAAGAGCACCGAGGTCAAGGTGACCGACAAAGTGACGCTCACAGGAGAGATCGATGACATCGCTTTCTACAACAGCGTAAGTAACGGCACTGTGACCATCGTGGCTGTGCCGAAGACCAAGGATATCTTCGAAGAGGTGGAACCCGTGACATACACTGGAACCGCTACACTCTCGCAGGTATCGGATATCGAGACTGGAGTGAGGACCATCACCATCTCCAACATCGAATCAGATGTGACGGTCACTTTCGCTGGAACATACACATACGATCTGGTTACAGAATGGGAGGTTACAGCTGGAACAGCGACACAAATGCTATATAATTACTACTCTCAGTCAAACTTCTCGAAGATCCTGAGGATCCGCGAAGGAGACAAGGACATTCCGGTCGCATTCACCAATACATTCACCTCGTCGGGAACAAAGACGCTCAAGTACTCGTTCACAGACAAGACCGTACCGGGAAGCATCTTCGAGAAATGCCCGGCCCTCTGCGGAGTGCGGGTATCGAACACAGTCACAGGCATCGGAGGATACGCATTTGCAAAGACATCGATAAGGCATTTCGAACTTCCGGCCACAGTCACATCCTACGGAAGCGGAGTACTCTATGACTGTCTGGAACTGGAAAGCGTCATACTCCCGGACAACCTCACGGAGATATACGACAGCATGTTCAGAGGCTGCGAATCCCTCACGGTCATCGACATCCCTGACGGAGTGACCAAACTGGGCGACTTTGCCTTCGACGGATGCGTCTCATTGGCTTCCATCATCATCCCCTCTGGAGTCACATACGTCGGTAACTACTGCTTCAGTGACTGCAGCAACCTGCGACATATCGTGTCATGGCCGGTCATCACACCGAACCTGGGAGGCAACTACAGATATAACTTCCTAAGAGTGGCTACAGGAGGCGTTCTGGCCGTACCTGCGGCCGCCAAGACTGGGTCGAACTACTCATATTGGGTAAGCTCAGGAATAAACCTCGGATCTTACGGATGGACACTCGTTTACATGGACGAATAACAATACATAATGACAGATATCATGAATACTCACATCTACAGACTTGTACTCAGCACAGCTGCCATCTGTGCCATGTTGGCATCATGTGACAATCGTCTGCCGGAGCCTGATGTTCCATCGGACGAGGACAGGGTTCCTCTTGAACTCAATGTAAAGG
>JAGAIM010000167.1 GCA_017626555.1 Bacteroidales bacterium | reverse complement strand
TGATCGCAATCCAGTATGCACCAGTCGATGCCGTCTTCAAGAGGCTGAGTATGAGCATATTGTATGAAATCTCCTACTGTGCATCCTATGCTTTCCACAAAATGCAGATTGCGGAGATCATCCTTGTAATTCATATACGACCTTTCATCTCCGTTGATCTGGATGATGTTCTCCGTATTATATCCGACCGGATAATCGATCATCTTCTTTGTCTGCATCATAATTCCGATGCCGAAAATCACCGTCGCGATGCAGATGGCGCTCTGGAAGCCGATGAATATCTTGCCCATGACCGCCTTGTCGTGGTAACGGCTTTCTCCACGAATCACATCGATCGGGCGGTATCTTCTGTTGATCATGAAGTTGATGCCGCTTGCACAGGCAGCTGTAAGTAAGGCTGTTATTATGATTGCAATCACGACGGCGGCATTTTCTAACGGTCTGATTTCCACGCCGAAGAATGAACTCAATTCATTCTGTAATGCAAGTATCATCAGGACAGCCAGAACGCAGGAGCTTCCGACAAGTATCAAAGCTTCTGCAAATCCTCTCAACACGATCTCTCTTCCTGATGTGCCCAGCAGAGACCTTGTAGCTGCCTCCTTCAGCCTGAAACGGGAGAAGGCGACGGTCAGCGAAATGTAGTTCAGGAGCGCGAAAGCAAGTATGACTATGCATATCAGGCTGAATGCGTTGGAGAACTTCGGGTCCGAGATATGGCGATAGTTGTATGCCGGTATCTTTCCGTCCTTGATGTCCTTGAACGGAATGATGTCGGTCTGCTGGAAATCACGTTGGTCGTATTCGTTCTCGGTCTTGTGAGTCCTGATGAGGTTCAGAATTGCCTTTATGTCCTTCTTCGAATTCGGTTTGAACATATAACTGTCTCTATGATATGGCGCTTCATAAAAACTTATGTACAGGTCAGCATTCGGAAGGACGTTTTTCCCCAGTTCCTCCGCTATACCTGTGATCGTATATGAACCCCTTATGTCCCAGTCTGCGTGAAGGCTGATGCTTTTGCCGATCGGATCTTCATCGGGAAAGACGGCGTCGGCAAGATGCTTTGACAGCACGACATGACCTCTTGGCTCCAGCGGCTTGCTGTCCGTGTCTATAGGACCTGCCACCATAAAGGCACCGCCACCTGAATTGACAAAAGGCATTTCGGCTCCATTCACCTTCAATGCCTGTTCCTGATCACCGTGGATCATATCAATCCCGAAGAAACTGAAGAAGTTGGAAGTGACCTCCATAGGAGAGACGAGCAGGCTGTCACCATTCTCCTTTTTCATCTTCACTTGTCTGCAAGGACTGAAACGGCACCATTCCTTGACCATCGGAATCTGCTGCAGGAATGTTCCTACCGCTCCTGATTGTCCTATGCCGGGGTATTCCCCGATATCGGCCAATGCGTAAATCTCATCCTCATCCTTGATGTTGTCATTGACCTGGCTCTTGTCGATCAGAACCGATCCAAGAACGATAAGGAACGCCAGCGCCAAGCTCAACCCCACCACCTCGATCGCGGTGTACAGCTTGTTTCTGCTCAGGAATCTTAAATAGCTTTTCATTTTGTGTGTGACCTCTAAATTTCTGTGTTTCAATGTTTTACTATATGCTCCTGCTCCCTTTTGTCGGCAGGAGGTTCGTGTAAGTGTTTATTTGATAGTTAGTTAGGCGGTGCTGTGCTCGGACCGTCCATCCCCGGCTTAGCCCGTCATGCTCGTGCCGACCTTTCCCGTCATGCCCGGCGCCGACCGGGCATCATTCCTTCTTCAGCGCCTCGGCCGGGTTGGTGCGCATCATGCGGAGGGCCTGGAGGACTACCGCTGTCAGGGTAACTGCCAGGACTACCGCGAAGGCTCCGATGTAGATGAGAGGGGAGTTGTCGGCGCGGATTACATATCCTTCGAGCCAGCGGCCGATGACGGTGTATGCAATCGGAATAGCCACGACAGCGGAAATGACCACCGGAAGTGTGAAATCGAGGGTGATCTTTCGGATCATCTCCTTCCTCGAGCATCCGAACACATTACGCACTGCATTGTCCTTCTCGCCGGTCTTCGCGTGATAGCTGCTGAGTCCGACGATGGTCATAATGGTCATCAGGATGCAGATGAGAGAGAATCCTGTCAGGAGCTTGAGCATATTCTTCTCCTCCTTTATTTCTTTTTCCACTATTTCGCGTAATGTGGATACAGTGAACATATTGTCGTCATATCCCTTGCTTCTATAAAAATCATATATCTTCTGCTTTGCCTTGTCCTCGTTTATGTTCACCTTTGCCACAGGGTAGGCGTACTGAATCCATTCCGGCATATCTATCACATTGATGAATGCATTTCTGCTGTATGCATTTTCTTTCACCCGTCCGATCTTTATGTCACTGATAGTACCGCCAAGAGGGACCGGAGTGAAGAAATTCAGCATTCCGTCAGACATATATTGCGATATTCCTTCCTTGGAACTTTTGCATATATACCACTTTCCGTCTTCACTCATCGTGGTTCCCTGTCCATAGTCCTCAAGGATTTCGACTCCTATCATTTCAAAGAAAGAGCTGTTGCCGTCGATAAAGGCGACATTTTCATATCTGCCTGTCGTATTATCTCTCAATCCAGTCATTATCCAGCTGGTCGGCAATGATGTCGTTGCTCCTACCTTTTCCACAAACGGAAGCGACTCCAGTTCTTCGAAGAACCTGTTGTCTTCCGCAATGAATTCAGTGTAAATCATATTATCGTATTCATATCCGAACGGCTGATTGATCAGGTGAAGTGTCTGGCGTGTCACGCCGAAGCAAACTGACAATGCGCCGATGCTGAGCAGACCTGCGAGGCCGATGAATACCTTGCCGAATATGACCTTGTCCTTATATCTTGCCTCACCTTTGATCACATTGACCGCACTGTAGGACGAAAGGATCAATGAAGGGACGGCGCTGGCTATTGCGACCATTATCACGATGATGCCGGCCAATATCAGGTACTCGTTCAGCTGGGACAGAGGATTGATCTCTGCGCCAAGAATCTGACCTATAGGGTCCTTGAATGCCAGGGCGATGATCACTGAGAAAATACAAGATATAGCAAGCAGTATGAATGCTTCCGCAAAACAGCGGCCGATTATGCCCTTTCTGTCTGTTCCCAGAAGCTGACGCGTCGCTATCTCCTTGATCCTGAATCTGCTGAAGGCAATGGTGAGCACGATGTAATCAAGCAGGGAAACGATGGCTATGAATATGCACATAAGAAGGTATATCCCGAAGAGTCTGCCTTGGCGGATATTGTCGAAATGATAACCGAATGTCTGCGGGTCCTGTTTCTTGATATCATCAAACGGTGTCAGTACAAGCTCCATCTTGAAGGAATCCGGATCATAATTCCTTGCCACCTTCTTGAATTCAGTGGTGAGGGTGCTGCAGAGGCTGTAAGGGTCTGCCTCTTTGTCCAGCTTCACAAAACTATATTCAGCTATTCTCATTCCGCCTCCGAACAGTGATTCCTGCTTCTCGAAAATGAGGTCGAGGTTCATTATTATGTCCGGCTCGATGAATACGGTACGCGAAAATGGCTTGAAGATGCCCGTGACGGTCAGATTCACGTTTAAATCCTCCACCGGTTCGTCAGACCATTGCCAGAAAGGATTCTTCTCAAATACATTGATTTCCTTACCGAGCGCGTCCCCGTCAGGGAAGAGTGTGTTTGCCATCTCTTCTGATATCACAACGCTGAACTTCGATGACAATGCATTTTCCGGATCTCCTTCCAGCAAAGGGAATGTGAAGAAGTCAAAGAAAGTGTCTGATGCTCCCAGGATTTTAGCGTTCATTTTTGTGTCTCCATAGCTTACGATGGTCAGGTTGTCGAACAAATATGGACTTCTGCCGCTATGCACCATACCGCAGGAACTCTTTATCTCCGGCATAGTCTCATATAATGCCGGTACCTCGCTAAAGCAATCCGAACGTTCCAGGCCGTGAACCATGTAAACATCATCCGTATTCTTCAACACTTTGTTCACGCTCATATCGTTCACGATGTACGAGCTCAAAACAATCACGAATGCCAATGCCAGGCTCAATCCCACGACCTCAATCGCGGTGTACAGCTTGTTTCTTCCCAGGAATCTTAAATAGCTTTTCATTTTGTGTTTCTTTTGGGGTTCTAGTGAAGTTCATTACTTTATTCTTCACTGGAACTATGTTTTTCTGTTGCCTTTTCTCCTTTTCCTATGGTTCTAGTGAACTTTTACCTGTTGGTGTTCACTAGAGCTGTTTGGGATCCCCGATCAGGTCGGGGATGACGTTCTGATTTTTGACCCCTTTGTCATTCTGAATGCTTTTCTTGCCATTCTGAATGTCAGCGAAGAATCTTTATCCCATTATTGTTCAATGTATATATGCTAGAATTTATATACAAATCCAATGGATAGGTCGTCGTTAAAATTGATTGCGTCATCTCCACCTAATGAGCCGGCTACGGCAAATCCTCCGTCAGTTGTGCCGGTCAGAAAAAGTCCGGCGAAATTAAGGTCTGTCTTCAGAGTGATATGTTTCCCGATACTATATGTAAGCACGGGAGTTATGTATCCTGCAAATGTGGTATGATCAATTCCATACTGCTCTGGTGTCACCTGGACTCCAAATTCACCCCAAACTGCAAAGTTCTTGAATTTCAGCAGGGAATATGCCGCATATGGATTGATTGTCAGCAGGTTTATGTCTGTGGCGGTTTCTTCGAGGGTCGGAGTCTCGGTCCTTGACACGGACTTGCTATATGCTATGCGCCCACCTGCTGCCCAGTTTTCATTAAATGCAAACCCCACTTCTGGCTTGACATTGATAGCCGATGACTTTGTACTTGTATTTGGCGAATCTTCATATGCGCCACCTAAAGAGCCTCCTACGTAGATTTGGGCAGTTGCCACATAAGAGATTGTCAATAGAATTAGGATGATGATTGTTTTAATCAAACTTGGTTTCATATTGTTTCTGTTTTGATCAGTTATTTTGTTTATTTATTATTGTCCCTGTATTCTTCTATCGGGCATCATTCCTTCTTCAGCGTCTCGGCCGGGTTGGTGCGGGCGGCGCGGGAAATCTGAATGAAGACGGCGGCAAGGGAAATCAGGAGTGCAAGGATGATGGCGAGCGCATAGACCCACCAATGGTTCCCGATCCGATATACGAAGCCGTCGAGGTATCGTCCGCAGGCGATGACTGCGACCGGAAGTGCGATGATGCAGGAGATGAAGACTATCTTCATATATTTCCATATGCTGCCGGCTGTTTCTTCTTCCACCGTACTGCCGTACACTTTCCTGATGGCGATGTCCGATGTGCTTTCCGACGAGAAATATGTGCTCATCGCAACAAGTCCCATAAATGAAAGGAGAATGGAGAGGAACATGAACAGTTCCATTATCCTCATATTGCTCTTGGCTTCGGTGAGCTTTTCCGTGAGCAGATCTCCAATGTAGCCGGCAGTCATCGGCTCCATATATATGCCGTTAAGCTCTTCGCTGTATTTCCTGTATGCCTCTTCTATCGCCTTTCTGTTCTCGGCGCGATTTCCTGTAGTTTCGATGAGAAGTCCGGCACCATTAGCCATATAAGGAGTGAAACTCTGTGTTTCATCCACTCTTACCCAGCACCAGCTGCCGGAGTCATCGATAAGGGCATCGAATATTGCAAAATCTTCAAGAATTCCTCCGAACCGGCTGTCCGGATTCGCCAGCCACATCATCTGGTTTACATCCGGAATGCCCATCTGGGCTGCAAATGCCGACATGCTGTCATATGTGCCCTGTGTTGTCCATACTGAATTACCCGGGGCATATCCGTCGCTGCTCTTCTTTCCGAAACTGTACATCTCGAATGCCTCTGTGTCACATATCAGCATTCCTAACATCAGCTCCTTTCCTGGGGCAGTCTCAACACTGCTTTCCACCAGACCTCCCGGATAACCTTCCGAAAGACCGATCCTTGTCACGAAAGGCATCTTCCTGATTTCCTCTTCAAGCGGGCCACGACCCTTGATGTCGTCCAGCCAGAGATAGTAAAGGTCGTCGATATCCGCACCTACAGGCCTTTCCGCCAGATGCTTCATCTGGAGTTCCATCATTATCGCCAAGGCGATCAGTACGATCGATACCGCATTCTGCAGAGCTATGAATATCTTTCCGAAGACCCTTTTGCTGTCGGCCTTGAACTGTCCTTTAAGTACATTCATCGGACTGATCGATATGCCGATTGAAGCCGGGAGAATGCTGGCAGACAGACCGATGGCCAGGCCTGTAGCCAGATAGATGATGATGCAGATAGGGGAGAGGCTGACTCTGATAGGGATGTCGCTCTGGACCAGTCTGTTGATTGACGGCTCGAATGCAATGGCGATAAGCACGGCTGCCACGGTGCAGAAAATGCTGATTCCGACGGATTCGGCCACATATCTTCTGAATATCGACTTCCTGTCCGCTCCCGATACCATTCTGGTAGCCATCTCTCTTACTCTCTTTCCGGACATCGCTGCGCTGAGGTTGATGAAGTTCACCATTGCGGAGAAAAGAAGAATGAGCACAACTGCCAGCATGATCTTCAGCGTCTTTCTGTCCGCATTGTTCAGACAATTGGCGTAATCTGTATCTCCTGCAAAAAACACCTCGTCATATCTTAATATGAAAGGTTCATATCCCAGATCGAACGGAGCGCTGTCGAACATCTTCTGCACTTCAGCCTTGACTTTCTCTTCCACATCTTCAATCCTTACGCCTTCGCAAAGCTTTATGAATGTATATGAGTCGTGGATATATGGAACCGGTCTGCCACGCAAGTTGATGTTGTGGATTATGTCACAATATGCAAACATTTCATTATCAAAGTCTTCTATCACTCCGGCGACAATCTGTTCTGGACCTCTTTTGTGGATTCTGCTGCCGATGATCTTTTCTGCTCCTCCGTGCGCATTGGCAAAGCTCTCGCTGACAACCACATTGTTCACATCATCGAACACATCGGCCGAACCGCTGATGAATCGGATGTCGAACATCTCGAAAAACTCCTTGTCCACGCAGATGTTCTCGACGGGCACGACTTCACCATTCAGCCTTGTCGGGCTTTCAAAGATATCATAATAGCATCCGGCCTGCTCGATTTCCGGTATATTCGCCTTAAGGATTCCCGGCGAATCAAAACGAAGACCGAGATCCTTCGTATTTTCGTCACTCCTTCCGATAGTGAATATGCGTTCATAATCCTCGCAGTTTCTCGCCACGGAGTATTGCTGCCATACATATGTACCGATCAGCAGCACAAATGCCAATGCGATGCTCAATCCCACCGCCATAATCGCGGTGTACAGCTTGTTTCTTCCTAGGAATCTTAAATAGCTTTTCATTTTGTGTTTCGTTATGTTAGACAAGAGGTAAAAAGTGTCCAATTCTTACCTTTTGCAGGTCTATATTGTTAAATATTACTTGATTATGTCTATTAAAAGGTAAAAAATGCTATGTTTTTCCCTTTTGTTTT
>JAGAIM010000166.1 GCA_017626555.1 Bacteroidales bacterium | reverse complement strand
ATGAAGATCGGAATCCGCACTGATGGTCTGACTGTCCGTGAGAAACTGAATGCAATCACTACAGAGCTGGTCAAGATTGAGCGTCCTCTGCTCATCTTCGATGAGGCTGACAAACTCCGTGACTCGGTGATGTATTATTACATTTCCCTCTACAATGCTCTGGAAGATAAGTGCGGTATGGTGTTCCTCTCGACCCCTTACATCAAACGCAGGATGGAAAGAGGCCTGAGGCTTGACAAAAAGGGATACGATGAACTTCACTCAAGGTTCTGCCGTAAGTTCATAGATATTTCCCCGGTGACTGATTATGAGGTTGTGGCTTTGTGCCGGCACAACGGACTGACGGAGGATAATGACATCAACGCAGTACTCAAGGATACAAAGACTGCGAATTTCGACCTCCGCAGGGTCAAGAAGGCCATTCACAAGCAGAAAAGGATATCAGCCTCAGAGAAGTTGTAAAACCCCTTCAAAACCGCTTAAACCATCATTCAAATGGGAAGATCTTTATCAGCAAAACAGGTGCTTCAAGTGAAGCACAAGACAATAAAAATGGGCGGAGTTTGGGGCGATTGCGTCGGTGAGATAGATCGTACAGGGGTTGTCTTCTTTTGGGGGAATTCAGGCAATGGCAAGACCTCGGCAGCAGTATCATTCTGCATTGAACTATGCAGGCAGGGCTTGAAAGGTCTGTATATGTCGAAGGAGGAAGGAATCAGTCTTTCAATGCAGGAAACCCTTGTAAGACTGAACGCAGCACAGTGTGGCAGCAAGCTCCAGTTTGATAACGGTATGGACTGGGATGAGTTTGAACGCAAATGGTCAAAGCCTCGCTCCTGGGACTTCGCTCTTCTGGACTCGATTCAGTACTGTCAGATGAATTACAGACAGTATCTCGCCTTCAAGGAAAGGCACAAGAACAAACTCATCATCATCATCAGCCACTGCGACGGTAGAGTTCCAGCCGGACGTTCTGCGAAGTCCATAATGTACGATGCCGGACTCAAGATATGGGTCGAAGGATACCGGGCTTTCAGCAAAGGCAGATTTATCGGACCGAAAGGATCCTGCACAATCTGGGAGGAAGGTGCACAGAAGTATTGGGGGGGGTAAAATGATAACCACAAGTAAGGAGACAACACTATGGCAAAGAGAAAATACAGTTACTCAAGATTCTATGCAATAGCCAAAGCCAAGGGCATAGACCTCGAGACTCACAAGGAGACCTTGATATCGCAGTTCACCAACGGACGCACAACATCCCTGAAGGAAATGAAGCAGAAGGAATACGATGAGATGTGCGACTGCCTCCAGACCGGACGGAAAGCGAATGAGACCCCGGATCAGCACAAGGCAAGACTCAAGGCTTGCAGGTCAGATGTCCTGCACAGGCTTCAGAAACTCGGGATCGACACCACTGATTGGGATGAGGTCAATGAGTTCTGCAAGAACCCTCGCATAGCAGGAAAGCCGTTTGTCCTTCTGACCATCGACGAACTGAAGGCGATGATCCCGAAACTGGAGGCAATACTGAGAAAACCAAAGAAGCAGCCGGAGCAGCCGAAGCCCCAGGTTCAGCAGCAGAGGCAGTGGATACTGCAAATCCCTATTTCAATGATCACTAATCAATACAAGAGTTAATATGAAAAAGATTATCAGAAAAATCATCAAGATGCTGTCAAAGTACGTAGGATGCGAGACAGCGAAGTGTACCTACCGAAACACAGTCTATTTCGATATGGTAGTGCCAAAGAAGGACATCGCCCTGTACACCGATGAGGAACTTGAAAGGCTTGTGCTGGCGAAACTTTACGATGGCTTGAGAGAGGCTCTGACACAGTCAGCGGAATGTATGGAGATCACCAGCACGACCACAAGATCAGGAGACTGCATATACAAGATCGAGGTGCCTCTGTGTAACTGCAAATGCAAGCAATAACATACTGGGTTCTGGACGAATTCATAAAGTTTAAGAGACCACAAAGGAGGTGTTATATGAAGCAGTAAAGTGAGACGGGTGGCGTGGAGGTTCGTAAGTGGTAACCGATTAACAGATTTATACTCCATTTACAGATACACTTGCGAATCAGCGGAGTTCGACTCTCCGCCCATCCCCAAAACGCTGTGAAGCGTAGTATAGATGTTAGACATTATAGCCAATGCGACCAGGATAAGTTCTTTAACATACCGACCTGATAAGCAAGCAGCATCAGGTCATTTCAGGCAGGTTTTTCCTGTGTTGCCCCTGCCTTTTTAACAGACTCTATAAACTCAAGATATTATGCAGAAACTGATGTTTAACGATGAATTCCTCCTGACCACAGCAGTCGAGGAGGGAGAAAAGACAATGACCCGACGGATCATCCCGGAAAAGGTGCTGATTGAGCAGGGCATTGAAAAGGCGACGGAGGCCTACAGGATGGAGCAGCTTGCCAAGGCTTGCCCTTTCAAGGTCGGTGAGATCGTGGCAGTGGCGATGTCCTACAGCAAGGCGGAGAAACGACTTAAACCGTCGGAAAGGGCTGAATACAGGGCGAAAGTGGCAAAGGCTCATAAGAAGGACTTTGCCGAGCAGACCGCCGGATGGGGAAACAAGATGTTCGTCAGGGCAGACCTGATGCCCGTCCAGATCAGGATCCTTGCGATCAAGGCTACAAGACTGAAAGACATCCACGATGACGAATGCCTCAAGGAGGGAATAATGATAATGTCCCCGAGGTTCGTCAAGAATAACAAGCGGTTCTATTATGTGGACTGGAGGGATAAGGAATACTGCTTCGACTCCTTGCAGAGAGCCTTCCGAAGCCTGATAATGAACATCGAGGGCAGGAAGATATGCCTTAAGAATCCCCTCGTGTGGGCGATAGAATTTGAATTGGTAAGTGAAACACTTTAATACAAAACATTATGGATTTAGACAAATTATCAGCATCTGAGCTGGCTGAACTTGAGGCCAGGATTGAGGCAAAGAAACGTGCCGAGAAACAGAAACGTGAGGATGACATCAACGCTTAT
>JAGAIM010000165.1 GCA_017626555.1 Bacteroidales bacterium | reverse complement strand
ATGTTGTGAATTGCTTTCGAATTTTTTATCTTTGACAAACTGATAACAACTGATGTTAGTGTCCAAGAGCCATTTTTAAGTTGTGAATTGCTTTCGAATTTTTTATCTTTGACAAACTGATAACAACAGGAGTTCAGCGATAGGTACTGTCATTACGTTGTGAATTGCTTTCGAATTTTTTATCTTTGACAAACTGATAACAACTTCCTCTTCGTGTTCACGCTCATACGCCGTGTTGTGAATTGCTTTCGAATTTTTTATCTTTGACAAACTGATAACAACTGAACTCTGAAGTAAAAGGATAGTCTCCGAGTTGTGAATTGCTTTCGAATTTTTTATCTTTGACAAACTGATAACAACTTGTTTTATGTAAATTATTGAATTACAGGTAATTATGTGCTGTTGTCAGAATTAAAAAAATCCGGTGTTTAGCCGGATTTTTTTGTTATTTAGCGTGATAATATAATTCAATCTTTAAAATAGTTCGAGTTGTGTATATTCTGTCGGAGGCTTTCTTTCCTTCTTTTCAGTAAAAAGTTCCATCGCTCCGAACTGCTTGTCGGTAATCGATAATATTCCGACCTGGCCTAATGCAGGAAGAAAAGACTTGACTCGTTTTATGTGAACTTCAGCATTTTCGGCACTCGGGCAATGTCTCATATAGATAGAGAACTGAAACATTATGAATCCATCCTGTATTAACTGCTTTCTAAAGTCAGCAGCAGCCTTCCTCTCCTTCTTTGTATCCGTAGGAAGGTCAAAGAAAACGAGTACCCACATAATTCTGTATTCGCTGAAGCGATCCATTTTATCACATTTCCGGATAAGCCAACCTTCTGCACTCACCTTTGAAGCATTTGACCAAAGATGAGGTTGTCTGGGAAACAGCAATCATCAAAGGACTTCTTCTACCGTTTATAATCACTTCTATAACCGGGATATTCAATAATTTGACTTTTGACTTCGTGTCAAGTGTTCCGGTTGCATCGTCATCAAGTATTTCAGTTACAAGTTTATCAACATATGGACGATATGGCTCCATTATATCATCAGCAAGGCAATAGGCATTGTACCTGTTATGATGATGTATTCCCAATGTAGGTAGTAGGCCGCTGCCGACTAATGCCCGCGCAACAACCGCTCTTAGAATTGCATATCCGTAATTGAGAAGTGCATTAGGACCTTCTGCGTCTTGTTCGCGAACAAAATACGGATTGTCTGGAAATACTGTTTTCCAATAATATACAGCAGCGCGTGCTTCCATATTTTCTGTATCTCCGCTTCTTACTGATTCTGACCATTTCAGCATATTGCGGTGTTCCTCTCCGGTGACGTATTTCAGTACTGCTGCCTGGTTGCGTATTTTGGCTTCGATGGTCTGTTGCCATAACTGTTTACGCAAGGGAAGTGATGAGTCAATCTGGCACCTGAACCTTTCATTCTGTATGGTATTCCCGGATAATGGAAGCATCAGTCCCACGGGCATTCTCTTTGAATCACAAGTGATTACAGCACAATTGTTTTCCAACAATGCTTCCAGTAAACCCTGCGTAATGGTAATCTGTTTATTGTCGAGAATAATTACACCAAGGTCTTCAACCGGTACAGTCTTGACAACATCGTCTCCAGAAGGGAGATCTCCATCATCCTTCTGATGCATCCTGACTACCATCTGCTTCATTTTCAGCGACAGATATGCCGGATTGCCGAAATATAATGTGCGCTTGATCATTAATTGTTGTTTGTATTTTCTTTGTCAGTTAGGATCATAATCTCCATAAGCCTGTCTTAAGGACTTCTACAATGTACTGATTAAGATGAATATTTGCTGCTTTAATCTTTCCACGCTTACTGTCAATCGCTGTCATTTCATCCGGGAACAATTGATTCAGATGTGAATTATTCGCCGACTTGTACGATCTGACCTAAATGGTTGATTCTTACTTTGACAATTCCTTTGAGCCCATTAGCGGATCTTATGTTCTTCCACGTAATGTCGCGCAATTTTTCATCATTATTTGCCACAGACGTCTCTAAATGATGTCTGAACACATAGTTTTTTGAGGATAATTTTTGTACTCTATAAAGATTAGGACTGATTATATTATAATTATCCGGGTTTGTTAAGTCAATATCTTCAGGATTAAAGCCTGTTTGGGGATTAGGAAATACAAAGTACTCGTTCTTTTTCATCGTAAACTTGAATCTCCATCCGATGTCCTTATTTAATTGGTAGTCAATCGGTTCATTCCCTTGCTCGATAACTCTGCCGACTGCTTCGAAGTACGATACGACATTCTCTTGATAATTGCCATTGTTATCTTCATAAACAGCAATATGATGATTGCCTCCAGGACTTACGAAATCATTCGGTTGCGATTGGTTAACGTTATGTTTGTTTTTGGTATGAATAGAAATTATGTTTTTAATCTCTGCATTAATCACAACTTTCTTTATTCTTATCCCTTTCTCTCTATTCAGCCATATAGGATTCTCATCAAGATTCACGAATGCTTTTTTCGGATCACCACCAAATTCTTCCAATCTTGCTTCAAGTATCCTTTTTACCTGTCTGTCGATAACCTTGTCAATCTTCAGATCCGGAGTTATCGATTCTCGTTTGGTATATATATCCTCATACCTTATAGTCTTGACCTTCGCCGAAACTTGCTCTGAATGAATCTCATCTATAAAGACAGGATTCTTCTCCATAGTATTCTTTCCGCCGAATGCTTTCTTAGGATCATTACCGAATTCAGCAAGTCTCTTCAGCAAGGCATTTCTATATTGAACTCTTGCAACTGTCGCTATCTTTTCGGCTGTGAAGGAAGGACCGATTTTCTCTTCCTTGAAAACAGCCTGTCTTATCTTTCCGTAAATGGTCTCATTATGCAACTGACCGCGTGGAGTGAGTTGTACTTTCTTGTTTGATCCACCTTTCTTCTTCGATGTGTTGACATTACGGGTTGCCACCTTGTTCTTGGCTTTAATAGATATCAATATGTCTTCCAGGTGTCTTTTGGCTTCTTTCCGGAATTCATCCAAAGGCATAGGGGGCATAAAGCGCAGTCTGTTTCTTGAATCACGATACATCTGATTCTTTTCTATTGCTCTTACCGCTGATGCTCTTTGCGATTGAGGCAAATCATTAATATCGAAATCCCTGAGATCAATATACTTGCTGTCTTCAACGCCTTTGTTGATTCTGGCGTTGAGATTATTCAGATACTGTATGAAACTTCGTTTTGTAAAGGCAATTGTCAAAGCATCCATAGCGTGATGTCTATGGTCATTCCTCTTTGTCCAATCCTTAATTTCATAAATACGTCTTCCGTCCTTGTCCTGGCGTATGTTGGTCATCCCCAGTTTCTCATATTTATCCCAATTGAGTTCTTTCATAATATCGACCAATTGCCAGTCTTCACGCAATCTGTCTGTAATGGAACCAGTTGTTGATACAACAGAACTGATGACATCTTCAAGCATTTCCTTGGCTTTCTTTGCGATATATTGCGTCTCACGCAGATCTCTTTCGATAAAACCTTTCGGTATGTCCGCTTCCTTCATCAGGAGTTTGTTCCTCTTAGTCCTGCTTATCGCCTTGATCTTGTAAAGATGCTCTACTTTAGATACATATTCGGCTATATGGTCTTCACTATATTTCTCATTTATAAAATCGAACGCGGTCTTGTTTGATTTCTCGATATTGATATTACGTGATTCAATTGTTTTATTTGAGAAGGAGTCGTCAAATAATTTTGCCTGAGGTATGATATGCTCGATGTCAAATTCTTTGCTGAACAGTTTTTCCTGTGGAATGTATGTGTTGGAATAAAGAGTATGAAAACCATTGTCTTTAAGTTCAAGATAAAGTCGATATCTGATGATATCATTCCTGCTTGGATTCTCGACACCAAATTCCTTTTTAAGTATTTCTCTATACTGTTCGTTCTCTTTTGTCGATTTCGCAATGGCATCGGCCATTTCCTTGCGTTCTGTCGCGCTCTTCTTCAGTTCACGGGCCAACTCAATCCTCACTTCGTCCGGCTTTCCATATACTTTAATGACTTCGTTGACTACATTGACCATCTGGTTGAGGATCTTTTCCACAACCGGATTCCTCAAACTGTTTCTAGGAATAAGTGTGAGGCTATCTTTATAAACTTTATTCTTGATTTCTTCTTTAGTAAGAGATTTGGCAGAATGTCTATAACCGGCGTATTCGCAAGCAAGACTATATTCGTTGCCTTCTCTTAGATGTTCAAGAATCTTGCGCATTGCTTTTGAACTGAGACTGCCATAATCTGACGGGAATGTTACGCTTGCGAGTATCCTGGCAGAATCCTCATCCATTCCGGTTATCTCGATGATTTTGCTGATAAGTTTTTCATTCCCGGATATTGATTTATCTCCTTCGTATGAATACAGCAGATGCCATAATCTGAACATAGGCTGCTTTTCAAAAGCATCATCTGGCATTGACGAATCAAATGACAAAAAATCTGTCCTATATCCTAAACTGGTGAATATCTCGGATACAATATGCTGTGACTCTGATGCTGGCATTTTGCTGAAATCATATTCGTCATATCCATTGACAGCAATGATTCTTGAATATGCCTTATACAATGATGCCTGTGTGTTGTTCCCCTCTACTTCTTTGAAATTCAATGATAATTCCTTGTGATTTTTGAACAGGATTTTGAGAACTTCCTTATCTGATAACCTGCCCCTGATGCTCAATTCCGCAAATAAAACTTCCTTTGAATCCTGATCCAGATATTCACCATTGACTTTCAGGTCATTAAGTCTTTGCCATATCTTGAATTCCTGAAATAATGGGGAAGACTTTGGACAAACTTTGAGGCCGACACGTTTAGTCTTCTTTTTCCCATCTATCTCGATAGTCTTATTCCAACTTTCAAATTCGCATAAACCTATCAGACCTTTCTGACTCTTCAAAGGTCTCTGGTAAAAAATGACTACATCTCTGATCTCCTTTTTAAGTTCTTCTGTCAATTCCGGATGAAAATTTGCCTGCGTCGCCCATATCCGTTCAAACTCATCCATATAGTCCTGGCGGAAAAATACCTGATTCTTCAAACTGTGGTGTGGGTCTTTCTGAATCTGCTGAAATTGTCGCTGTCCCACGGTCAGATTCTTGAAATACAATTCTTTACTGCGTTCACTGATGCCTCCAAGATAACCAGATGTGTTCTTTATCTGCCCATTGATTTCCTGCAATACAACAGCAAGTTGTTCCAGACTGATCTTTTCCCTTACGGCCTTTGCTCTCCATTCATAGTTCTCCGTTAATAATTCCTTGCCTCTAAAATCTCTTTTCAGACCGACAATTTTCCATACTTTCTGACATTCTGCCCAAGTCTGCGACTTGTTTTTCTCATTAAGGGCATCTTTCAAGTTCTCATCAAGCATATCAGGATAGAATCCTTTCTGGACTTCCCATATCCTATCGAATTCATTCTGCAAATCGGAGCGGTAGAAGTCCGGAATGCTGAATCTGCCGTCCAGTATTCTGCGATATACAAGCAAGCCAGGTGTCAGATCCTTGTCATATAGTTCTTTTGCGATGCTGATTCCATCAACGATGTTTCCTTCTTCTTGTGATCCTGCTTTTCTTGAACTTTTGTATCCTCTTTTCTTATTCAGATTTAAAAGCACTCTTGCGAATTCTTCCAAAGTAATCTCGTCAGTAACTGCCTTTGCTCTGAGATTCAAGGTCTGGAATGTAGAATGATTGCCGGTTTCACTTAAGATTGTATTTTTATCAATCCAGCCAGCCTCCAATAATATCTTACGTAAAAAGTCTCTTCTGAGTTTATATCTCTGAAGATTCCTTCGCATTCCTCTTGCCTGCGTCCGGGCTGCATTGGGAGAAACGGATTTTCCGGCAGCAAAAAAGTCTGATGGATTTCCTTTGACCTCTTTACCTTCGCTATTTGTGAAGTTATCGAATGTTATGGCTCTTACTCCTAATTTGCAGATAGAAGATCTTTCCTCGTTGCTCTCTGCCTCATTTACTAATGCCCAACCAATCGAAGCAGTTCCTAAATCAAGTCCTAATATCTTTTTCATAGAATCGATAAATATTTTCAGGTAAATTTAATGATTTTCTTGTTTGTCTGAAACGAATCACTATCTTTGCAGAAATTTCGAAGCAATTCACAATAAGGATTATTCCGTTGTGAAAACATTTAAAGTGGGGCCTCCGGGTCTCGCTTTCTGTTTATTATATGCTCCAGTGCGTAGTTTTGAACGTATTCTTCAAGTTCCGGGGATGATATGATCCTGATTTCTGCTGCCAGACCGATGACAAAACGTCCGACTCCGGCAAGATCGTGTACATTTGTTTCCAGAATCCATAAATTACCCTCTTCCCGAAGATATTTTGCGGCAAGAGGATATTCTTCCAAAAGGAGGTTCTTGGCTCTCAGGCTTAGTTCCAGTTTTATAGGAATGGATTTGTTTCCGCTCATTCTGAAACAGTCTGCAGATGGCCGGTTGTGTGCGGATTCGTTTTCCCAATACTCCTGCATAATCTGGACAGAATCAATACGGGATATCTTATATACTTTATTCTCGTGCTTTTCCAAGTCGTATGCCCAGATATCTATGTAATTTGTTGTGAAACAGAAAGGTTCGACCGTTCTGTCTGATATTGTGTCTGAATGTGCAGACTCATAGTTTTTAAGTATGACCTTCTTCTTGGATCTTATCGCATTGCCGAGTGATTCTACATTTTGGGCTATGCTTTTGTCTATTACGATATCCGCAAGATTTGTCAGATCGTAAATAGCGCTGAGTTTCTTTTGAAGGCCTCTTTTGATGGAATTTGTCCCATCTAAACCGTTAATAAGCGAATTGAGTATGTATGCCTCTTCTTCAGAAAAATAAATCAGTTTGTCAAAGTCAATGGAAATCCCCGGAATCTTTACAAGTTTATATAAGTTGGATTGGCGTTTATCCACAGCAAATCCAACCTTTCTCAGGGTTTCGATATATCTGTAAACAGATCTGCTCGTTATATCAAGTCTTTGTGCGATGTCTTCGACTGTGTGATCGGACTTGCTGCTCATCAGCATAACCAAAAGGAGCAGGCGTTCTATTTTGGGGCGTTCCATAATAGTGTCATTTCCCCAAAAATAGAGAATATCTTCCTGATTCAAAAGCAATTCCGTGACTAATTTCGCAAAACAGAGATTTTTGACATACTCTTGTCGAAATTACATCAGCTCATTAAGCATCTGTTCTGTATTGTTCAGGAAATAATTGGTAAGGCGGTAATGAGTAGTTTCCTTGTATGGCGTCGATCTGAATCCGGTTTCATCCAGTTCGATGATTTCGGCTTCGGGGTAGGCCATAAGTATAGGGGAGTGGGTTGATATTATGAATTGTGAATCCTGATCTACAAGTCTTTTCATCAGAGCAAGCATCGCCATCTGTCGGCTTGGAGATAGTGCAGCTTCAGGCTCATCCAGGATGTAGAGACCGTGTCCGCTGAACCGGTTCTTCATTATGGCCATAAAACTCTCTCCGTGAGATTGATTGTGAAGGGATATCCCGCCGTATGATTTCATAAACAGCTCTCCATTTCCACCACTAGACTTGAGCCTGTCAATCTCGCTGGCTACGTTGTATGTGCTTTCAGCCCTGAGGAAGAACCCGTCACGCGCATAATGAGGTCCGCGGGCCAGTCTGAGATAATCACACAGGGTCGAGTGGGATTCCCGTGTCGCGAACCTCATATTCTTTGTTCCTCCTTCCGGATTGAATCCCCAACATACGGCAATTGCCTCCAGCAGGGTGGATTTGCCCATTCCGTTTTCACCCACGATAAAGGTTACAGGCTTATGAAACCGGAGACTTCCAAGCTTTGTAACAGCTTTGATTACCGGAATATCGTTCCAGTATTGACCCTTCCTTTCCGGACTATCTTCGATATAGAGTTTTTCGATATATAACATAGCCTGT
>JAGAIM010000027.1 GCA_017626555.1 Bacteroidales bacterium | reverse complement strand
TCAGGAATTCCGGCCGTAGAGGAACCGTCAGATACGAGGATCAGTCAGAGCCTCTGTTCTATCAGGAATTGACCTGGGAGGAGGAAGAGGTACTTCGTGAGGTTCTCAGGAGTCTCGGCCAGTTTGAGGGTCTGGACAACTTCACTTGGCTGGATCTCCTTAAGAAGAAGTTGGAGATGAATGAAGATAACGCGGTACTCCCGTGTATATCGTTCAGCAAGAATGAAGGATTACAGATACCTGACACCTTGCTCGGCCGCCTGTTCATGGCAATATCGAGAAAGGTGGTCATCAAGGTTACATATACGCCATTCGGCAAGGAACCGTCACCGCTTACAGTGCATCCATACCAGCTCAAGCAGTATAATGACAGGTGGTTCCTCTTATGTTGTCCTCTTGCAACCAAGGAGTTTCCTTTCAATCCGGAATTCATTCTTAATCTTGCATTGGATAGAATGTCGGAAAATTTCGAGTATGTCGAGAATGAACCTTATATAGAGACACCGGTGGATCTGAAGGCCAGGTTTGATGAAATCATAGGAGTGACCTTGAGGCAGGAAGCCGATATCGAAGACATATACTTTGCTGTCGACAATAGATCATTGGACTATGTGAGGACCAAATGGCTTCATACGACACAGATAGAACTTGATCCTGAATATCAGGAGATTTTTCGTTCGAAGTACCCTTCTTTGAAGGATAAGACATTCTTCTCCATCGAGTGCAGAGAGAACCACGAGCTGTACGCAAGGTTTGCATCATATATGGGGAACATAGTAATAGTTGAACCGATGGCTATAAGAGACAAGATGAACGATTATTTTGTGAAAGCCTCAGAAGCATATCGCAGCATATAACAGCGAAAATTGAGTTCGTTTTTCCTGTTTACCTTTGTGCCGTGATGACATTAAGAAGTGGGGATGAAAGTGGAGAGGGATACCATTAACTTATAATTTTTTAATGCTTAATGAATAGACAGCAGTTAGAAACACAGTTTGAGATTCTAAAGAAAGATGTGTCTGGACTCCTTGACACTAACTATTTTGCTCGCATAGAGCATGACGATGAAGGAAGGTATTATCTAAAGCCATCTGGCGCTATAAGCAACAATGAGGGTCGTGTGGCAAGAGTGTTAGGTGCGATCTGTCCAGATTGGGGCGTAGGATCAATTAAAAGTTTAATAAGAAACACGAGGACCAATTCGCTACCAGAAGGATACTCAGATATTGAGAGAACTGTTCTTGAAGAGCAGAAGCAGTGTATCACAACTAATCGACTGATCAAGCGAATTCTGCTCCTTCTTCGACTGGATGGAGTACTTGAATTCGGCGAGACTCCTTTATGTGGTAACGGTGAACCCGTAGAGTTCCTAAAGAGAGTCATTAATGAGTCAGGTATAGAATATAAAGACACTATGCTGGCTCTGGTGGATGTCGCTCTTGAAGATACAAGGCCTCCATTTATATCAGACGATCCGAACGAGTCTGCAGGTGAGAAATTCGACAAGGCCGTCATGCTGCTTTCTCTGCTTTCGAAAGAAGAGGTTATGGAATTCGGAGGCAATGATACACATATAGGCCAGGATACCCAAGGAGCGTTCTGTACTATTTTTCATAATGAACCAAGACTGGCTAAAGTATTGCCCCTGATAATGCATTGTTGTCCAAAGGCTCTTGAGATATTCAAGAATGTGCGCCTCAAGCAACGCTGGGGGGATTCGGACAAGGATGCTGATACTCTGGCTGAGTCTCTTAGAGAGGCCCTTGAGGATAGCCCTCTTAAATGCATTGCTTTTGATGAAGACCCTTATAGGAATATCCTTTTTCAGTGTGCCAACTCTGGTACATCGATATCAGGTTGGGTTAAGGAAGCGTCATCATGTTTGGGAGACAATGCGTGTGACGTTACTTCTTGGATACTAGAACATATTGATGCTCAAGTAGCTGAAACCATTATGAGCAGAGAGGGCTATTATATGCTTTCTCTGATGGACAGCGGTATATCGAAGTTTGAGTCTTCTGAGGAATATAAGGAACTTCGAAAGTATATCGTAGACAATGGTTATCTGTTGGATGTATGGCACTGTCAGGCTGATTTTGGCGACTTTATGGTCAATGTCGCTTTCTATGAAATTGATACTCGCACCCCTAACAGAAATAACGGGCACATCAGGTTCTTTAATTTTGAAAACTCCTATCTGGATGAAGACCATTGTGGTTTAAGAGACATTCTTTTCGGATTCGATCCAGAGTCTTCAAATACGGTCTATCGTTTCATTCCTGTTGAGAGGGTTGCTTCGGAAGACTATCGTCTTAATATGAATCTATATAATTCATATGGCTATGCTAGATGCCAGAACCCTGTTCTGCTTGGAGAAATTCTCTCTCCTGTTGAAGGAACGACTGGAGTATATGAGGATTCTGCTTATGTCCCTATTTATGAAGAAGGAAGTACTGAGGCAAGATTATATGATGCCCCTCTCGATAACTATTCCGAATTCATTAAGGCAGGTGATGCCTATCGCTCTAATGGAGATAGAAAATATTCTGTCAGTCAGGCTCTGTTCATAAGAAACAGATGGCCGATGAAACCTACCTGGATTTCATGCAAAAATCTCGGAGCAAATGGTGGAATAATTGTCAATAGCCATGATAGCGAAAACGTGAGAGTTTACAATGTGGATCAGTCAGTTGTTTATCCGTGGTATCTGGCATATAAGATTTCTAATGAAACGTATCAATTTAATTTGAGAAAGAATCAGGAAGGAACTATCGACGAGTCTCAGTTCTTGAGAATGTATATTGATCTCCCTTCCCTTGAAGACCAGAAGAAAGAGGTTGAAGATGTGATTAATAAGGAGATCGAGAGGAAAAAGCGTCAAGTTGGAGCAGTAGAGACTCTCTTCAATCTTTCTCACACGATCGGTTCACCGGCGAGCCGTATCCAGTCATTGCTAGGTAATCTCCAGGATATGTGTATGAGGAATCCCGAAATATCCAGCCAACTCAAGAAGATCACTGATAACTTTGATTATATCATCAGAGTCATTGATTCGACCAGCAAGGATTTCAGCAGCTCGAATGATCCTCTTAAGGAATTTAAGATCCTTCCTATACTTGAATCGTTCATTTCGTCTTTCTCAAGTCTTCCTTTCGGAATTGATCCGATGATAAACAAGGAAAGAATTGATTCGGATACAAGAGTGAAGATAGACAAGACCCTCTTCTCTGTCATGATGGACAATATTCTCAGGAATGCTCATCGTCATGGTTTCGATAAGAAGGTCTCAAGCGAGAACAAGGTGTCGATTGAATTGGATGTCGTCCAGTATGAAGGCGTCGACCATCTGATGTTGAGTGTACGCAATAATGGTAAGAAGATGGAGGAAGGCTTCAGTGTCTATGATTACATATCCCGTGGAAAGCATGGTAAGCGTACAGGCAACACAGGTCAGGGAGGATATGACATTTACCAGATCGTGAAGAAGTTTAATGGCTATCTAGGACTTAGAAGCGATGACCAGTGGAATTTTATAATAGATATTCTGATTCCTGTTATAGGAACAGATTCTGAAACCCTTAATACACCATACCCATATGGAACACTGTTATAATGTTGTGTGGGCGGATGACGATGTGCAGTCTCTGCTCGAAGACTACAATTCCCTGTTCGAAAGGAATGGGATAAATATCATCCCTTTCGAATCAGCCAAGCCTGCCATAGATTATATCCGAGCCAATTACAATCTCATCGATGGAATCATTGTTGATGCAAAGTTTTCCAGAGACGGCGAGGCTGTTCAGGAAGAAGGAAGATCATTCCCTGGCTTAAGCATGTTCATGCAAGAACTGAATAGTCTGAGAAATGAAGCAAACATGCCATATCCATGCTGGATATTCACAGGATATGGCGATCTTCTGAGAGATAAATATGACAGTGATGACCTGTCAGGCTTTGAAGACGAAATAATCAGAAAGGGTGCGAATTTCGAAATAATTAAGGAATGGGTAAGTTCGATGTGCGAGAAAATCGCCCTTACCCAATCCAAAGAATTTAAGCTCAGACAGGAGAATTCAAAACTCTTTGAGTTATGCACAGAGACATATCTTGGCCGTTCTATGTCCCAGACCCTTTTAAATATCCTCGACTGTGAAAGCAAAAACGAGCAGATTATCTTCACGAGCTTCAGAGACGTCCTGGAAGAAATGCTGGACTTGCTTGTCCGGGATGGCATTATTGATAACCTTACTGCCAAGACTGCTATAAATGAGAGGATATCTAAATTAGAGAAAGCGTATAAAGACCGTCTCCCACAATATGTGGTTCCTAGTTTGAAACTTCTGCTTGTAAGTAGTCCGCTTTCTCATTCTGGGACACAAGAGAAAGAAGATGTCCAGAATGGAGTTGTTCCGTTTATGTATGAGACATTGCTGATTACACTTAAGAATATAGTTCCTTGGTTTAAATCTTTCATTGATACTGAAAGGATGATTAAGGCCAGCAAGGACATTTCAGGAGAAACTGTAACACCATCAAGCGAGCATCAGGTGTCAGATACGACTCCTATCGACAGCAGACCTTCAGAATCCGGAGTTCTTACTGTTTCTTTCTGGTCTGTACGGTTGGATAATGGACAGTATGCTCGGATTGATAAAAATAAGGCTCAAAGATCGTGGAAACCAGGTACTCCTGTGAAGGTCATTACAACTAAAGATGACAAGGGAAAACTAGTCGTTAAAGAGATAATCGGTATTGGTAAAAAATAACGGCTGTGATAAATATATTGAGAGTCCCTCGACGAAAATAAGATTCGTCGGGGGACTTTACTTTTGCAATGTACCCAATGTTCGTCGAAAAACATGGACGAAGTAACCGTTCGCTTAAATGAAATAGTTTTGCAGACAGAAGGATGAGGGGAACGAGATGAAGTGTTATTATAAACTGAAAACCAACTATGGGATACTACGAAGATTACGAAGACTACGATTATTATGAGGATGATGATCGTGAAGCCGGCTGCGGAGAAGGCTGGTCATGCTGCAACTGTCCTAACTATGGATGTCCTGCAAATGAGCAGAACTAAGTGGGACAGCTTAATGGTTACTAATCGGAAACAAATGACATTAAGAATAAAAAAGAGTATGAGAAGATTCATCACACTGACGCTGGCAGTCCTTTGCCTTGCACTCCAGCCAATGAAAGCACAGAAAAGCGAGGCTACTGACAACTTCAAGTATCACAAGGCCGTCGAGATCCTCGATGAGGGTGGAGATCCT
>JAGAIM010000164.1 GCA_017626555.1 Bacteroidales bacterium | reverse complement strand
TGGGCAGTCACTATTTCGAGCCGGAAGTGCTCGGGACTTCCGATCAGGAAGATAGGATTTCGTATTTAGGTGATACCTGCTGGTTTGAAGTTGAATATCAGCAGGTGATGACCAAATTTGAACCTGGTATGGCATTCAAGTCATTCAAGTACGTCGTAGAGATAGAAGGTGTTGAAGCTGAGGAGCCGACTGTTGTAACGAATGATTCCGAACTTGCGGCATTGACAGGTGAACTCAAGGAAAAGTTCCCTGAGTTCTATAAAGAATGGTACAAAGAGAACGACGATTATCCAAAGTACTCAAGAGCAATTATTGCTTTTGCCATTCCTGCGAACCTGACACAAGCGGAGCGGAAGGTTGAAGTGAAGGTAAGCATAGCAGATGACTATCGTAGTGATACAGAGAACTGGGGAGAATGGGAAACAGTGTTCAGCGCAGTTCAGGAAGGATTCGACATCGAGACTTCCAAGGGAGGAAGAATTCTGATTGATTATGAATGTCTTACAGGCGGCAAATATGGGGAATCTGTTGCTATGTTTATAGGAGAGGATCCTATTTTTATGGATAACGGCATCTGCAAGTTCGTTGAGTATGATATTGCAAGCCCTACCGGTAGAATTGGGATGGAGGTTTATGATGCTAAAGGTGATCTTAGAGATACAGGCAGCATAATGAATTTCAGTAATTCCTGCAGGGAATTCCCTTCTGTCTTCAGTAATGTTCTTCCTAACAGTCAGATTGTAGCTCAACTTCTTTGGGAGGTGAATTTTGAAAAGAACGGAAGGAGGACTTTCTATGTGCTGATTGTAAAGGGTGAAGGGCCACACGGCATCTTCGGGCCGACACAGGAAGTATATTTGTTCGAGGATCTTACAGCAGAATATAAGCCTGAAAATGATATTGATTATGCTGTCAAGAGACATCGCCTGGCTTATGTTACGGAAGGTGACATTCTGGTGGACCATCTGCTTCTCGACGGTTATAAGGTAATGTTCGGGGAGTATGAGGTCAGCAGTGTGATCTGTTTTGAAGAATGGATGCCGGAACATCTTATCGAGCCGGCAACCGTAAAACTGCAGGCCGGAAGAAAGTTGCAGGATGGTGCGAAGGTGTTCCTTAATCACGATATGACATACTCCATCGTTGAATCAGGCAATACGATCAGTTCCGGCACCTATGAAATGGGAATCTATGAAGTGGCACCAGCCGAGTGGTCCTGCTATTATTATCCGGGGCCCTGCAGCTTTATGGGATACCTGACATTGACAGACAGCAATGGGGCCAGGAATGGTTTTGGAATGCAGGTGGCTGCGCATCAGGACTCCAGCAAAGATTACGGAACTCCTCAGGTATATCAGGGATTCGAAATTAACGAAGATGATATGTCATATTTATATGGCATCAGATATGGTTTGACTTATTGTGAATAAATGCCCTGTATATGCTTATAGGTTGGGCGTATTGGAATTGCTAAAAGAAGTAGCGTACATTGTTGTTTACAACGAATCCCCGACACGAATGCCGGGGATTGTTATTGTTAGATAAATTGGAATTTATAGACTATTCGTATCTCAGTGCTTCAATAGTTATAGATATCTCTTTGTCATTCTCATACCAAGTCAATGTCGCGTGATCAAAGTCTATAACCTTTCCGCGATATATTACTCTTGAGTCATAATCACCGTCATTCAGCATAAAGGACTTCTCTTCTTCATTCAGATATGCCCTATATGTTTTATGACTTCCAAGAGGGTCTGCTGCAATATCTCTCTCAGTAACCTCACATTCAGTCCTATCCTCAGAAAACTCAAGTAATATCCCAGTTGTCTCATAAGTTCCGAAGTAAGTATGACAAAGCCAATGTGACTCTTTCTCACACGAGCAGCATATGATCACTGCGATAAGTACCAAGATTCGTTTAACTGTTTTCATACTTAATTAGTTAAATTGGAATTTACCATAAGTCTTCTCCAATAAATTTTCCAAATGCAATTTTATGATAAACGCTTTCAACTGGAAATAGATATGTAATATATGAGTCCGCATACTGCTCGGGAATTTTATCAAAACGCATAAGTTCTTCATTTGCTTTCCAAATGTGCCAGCGCTGTATTCCGAGACACGGCTCATTGACGTAATTCCTAAAATATATATTGGATAAATCAATATAAGTTGGTCCATTCCCATATTTGCGCCATAGACCTTCCTTAATTCCCCGAGAAACATTAGTATGGCAACAATATTCAAT
>JAGAIM010000163.1 GCA_017626555.1 Bacteroidales bacterium | reverse complement strand
CGAGCTCGAACTTCTTAACTCCAGCGATATCAAGAGTGTCGATGTAGTGCAGAATCCCGGTGCAAGGTACGATGCGACAGTGAAGGCAGTCATCAGGATCAAGACGATAAAGAGGGAGGGTGACGGATTCGGATTCAATCTACGCTCCACCTGGTACCAGTCAGAAAACACTGACTTGTATGAAACACTTAATATGAACTACAGACGCAAAGGATTCGACATTTTTGGTACTTTGAGTTTCAACCAGTCAGAGTACTACCAGGATGCTGAAATTACACAGAGTCTTCATTCATCTTCACCATTAATCTTGAAGCAGGAGATGTACTCTTCAGGTAAGGATAATGGATTGACCACAGCATTAGGTTTCAACTATCAGATCAGTGAAAACCATTCAATCGGATTGCAGTACAGGCCATACGTAGACTTGCTGACAGCAACTGACACAGACACTTACACTATGGCAACCATTGGTGGAGTTCTTGATGACAATACTCATACATTATCACAGGGAGAGGGTGACATCACACCGACACATTATGTGAATCTGTATTATAACGGCACTGCTGGTAAACTCAATATAGATTTCAATGCTGATTTTCATGACAGCAGAAATGCAGAAAGACAGAAATATGACGAATTGAGCGAAATGCAGGACAACAGGGTCGTGAATACTGTCAGCAAGACTCACAATAGGCTATATGCCTCAAAACTCATACTTACATATCCTTTGTTTGGTGGCAACCTTACCGCCGGCACAGAATACACATATACCCATAGAGAGGATGAGTATATAAATGAAGAGGGATATGTGCCAAGTGCATTTACGAAGATTCAGGAGGACAATGCCAATGCATTTGTGGAGTACATATATCCGTTGAAGTTCGGAAGCATATCGGCAGGAGTAAGATATGAGTATCTTTCGTTCAATTATTATGAGAACGACATTCTGCAGGAAGATCAGAGCCGTACTTACAGTAATTTCTACCCTAATGCATCATTCAATGCTCAGGCAGGAAAATTCCAGTTTCAGCTCAGTTATGCAGTAAAGACATCGAGACCTTCATATCGGAATCTGACAAATGCCATACAGTATATTGACAGATATAGTTACACGAAAGGAAACCCCTATCTGGTGCCTGAAATCAATCACGATTTATCATTTGCTGCCGTATGGAAGTTCCTTCAGTTCTCTGCAAGTTATCAGGTGGAGCAAAGGAAGATTCTGCACTGGGGAACAGCACCTGATGATATGCAGAACATAATAATGTTACACTATACCAACTTTGACAAGAATATTCCGAAAATACAAGCCGTATTGTCAGCTTCTCCCACTATAGCATTCTGGTATCCGAGACTGAATGTCGGAATACAGAAGCAGTGGTTGGAAATCGAATATCTTGGCAAGGCAGCTGATCTTGGAAAGCCGATCCCTTTTGTGGGATTCGGGAACACATTCAATATTCCGAAAGGCTTTATGGCTACACTGGATTATAACTACACTGGTAAAGGAAACCAGTATATATATGAATTGATGAAACCAACTCATCAATTGGATATATCTCTTAGAAAATCATTCCTGAACGATGCCCTCAGCATTGAAGTGAAAGGTGTAGATCTGCTTAAGGGGCGCAGTGAAATTATACGAATGATCAGCGACATGTACGAACTCAACCAGAAGAATGCGTTTGATTCCAGAGAGTTTGTCCTAACTATCAGGTACAAGTTCAACAGCGCAAAAAGCAAATACAAGGGTACAGGAGCAGGTGAACAGCAGAAAAGCAGGATGTAGATATGCATTTATGATTATTGGACAGTTAAATTCGAAGTGAATTACTTGTATTTCTGCCACCCCGATTATATTTGTAGTCTGGAACGAAACGGTGCGCTTTTGCATCTATATATAGACAGTTAAACGAACTTATATGAAACGAATCTTGATTTTGCTGGCAGCGATTGTCTGCCTTTGCGGATGTGAGAAGATCTTCACGCCTATGAGTGTCACCCT
>JAGAIM010000162.1 GCA_017626555.1 Bacteroidales bacterium | reverse complement strand
ATGCCCGGCTTGACCGGGCATCTCCACCGTCATCCAGCAAGGACACCCGTCCCTGTCCTCCTTGATCGAACAGGAAGACAAGAAGAGCATCCCCACCATCCACATTACAAACAAAAACCTATTCATAGCCATATATATCATAACCATCCACTGTATAACCCACCTGAATATTATCCATCTGGAGTTCGCTCCATTCAGCCACACTCTCGATAGCGGCATCAGTCGCATATTTCTGAATGTATTTATTGGAATATCTGGATCCGAGATTCTTCAAAGTAATATTCTGTACCTTATATGTCATCCCGGCAATAAGTTCCCTAAGAGAAATAATGTAGAAATACGGTACTCCGTCAAACTCCACCTCAATGACAAGTTTCTGACAGTCATCCTGTGACTTGTAATCACCAATCAGGTAGCAATAGGAATTCCTGACCATATTCATAGTATAGAACACCTTGCCCACGTCACAAGACTGTCCTGCAGTATTGTTCGACGCACTGCATAAAATGCCTTCTTCATCTCCGAAGATATGACAACTGGCAGTCAATTGATCGCCTTCAGCATTCACCACCAGTTCACCTTCCCCAAGCAGACTGTTATAGTTCAACAGATAAGGAAAATCTTTGGCAAGTTTACCCTCACCACCATATTCCACCAATGAAAAGGTGTCGTCAAAGGTACTCTTGTAGGGAATATCAATATCATTGCAACTGTTAGGCATCTTAAGCAGATTGCCAAATGCAGGATCAACGAATTTAGTATATCCTGTTCCAAGCATATCCTGATAAGTTCCCCAGACATCACTCACGTGCTTATACAAAAGTTTGAGTATGTTGGGATAGTGTGTTATCACGATCCTTTTGAGTTTCACTTCCTTTTCATATAGTGACGCATCGTCAAAATCTGCTGTAATCTTCTCAATCTCTATTCGGGTAAGATACCTATATAATGTCACTGTCACCGATTCATCCTTTTTGAAATCGGCATCAGCCGTTCCTGTCATTATAGGTTTATGGAGCCGGAAGTTTCCAGCCTCCATAGGTATCACGCCGGAATACACATCGCTTAGTCCATCGGCATCCAGCCCAGCCAGATACTCGGCAGTATCAGGGTCTAAGTTAGCAATAAATACCCAGTTATGCTTGTTTCCGCTCATATCGTAACTTACAGGCTTCACTGTGTCGAGATCCAGTCCTTCTGAATCGCTCCACGACTCGTGCCTGATCATATCACCAGCTTTATTGAATTCGTACATATCAATCCTGTCAATGAAATCATCCATCTCATCCGGGTCGATATCTTCAGCTTTAGTCATAGTATATTCCAACGGCATTACCCTGAATCCGAAAGACACACAATTGGCAGTTCCTTCATCAACCACCGAGTTCATCGGTTCCTTGTTGCAGGCCGCAGCCATAATCAATGCTATGGCAAAATAAATGTTTCTCATATTCTTCATACAGCATACTAATTATAAAGATCCACCAATTCTCCAGTGATAGGATCTGCTCCAACATTCATATTATCAATGGTCATCTCCGTCCAGTCAGTCACGGTCACACTGAAGTCCACCACATACTTCAAAGGGAAGAAATTAGAATACTCCGACCCATAATCCTTGATCGTTATATTGTCAATCCTGTAAACTGTATTCGGCTGAGGATATATCAGAGGTATCGGATAGAACCAACTCTCTCCATCAATGGATAACTCGATCACAAGTTTCGGATATGTATTCTGACCCTTGAACTCTGAAACTATGCTGTAT
>JAGAIM010000161.1 GCA_017626555.1 Bacteroidales bacterium | reverse complement strand
GAGAGAGTTCCTCAAGGGAATCTGGGACGGCACCGGAAGATCCAGAATCAACCTCGACAATGACAAGAAGCGTGAGACCACAGCTGTGGACTCCGGAGTCATCATGTCCGGACAGGAAATGCCGACTGCAGATATCGCACTATTCAGCCGACTGATATTCCTCACCTTCTCGAAAGCCCAGTTCAACGACGAGGAAAAGAAACGCTTCGAGGAGCTGCAGAGAATCCAGAAGAAGGGACTGACCCATCTGACCGCCGAGATCCTCAAGCTCAGAAGCTATTTCCAAGGAAACTTCAGGCAAGCATGGGACGAAGCGATGAGCGACCTGAACGACCTGGTCAGAGACTTCAATATAGAAGACCGCACACTCAGGAACTGGGTGACAGTTCTGGCCGCCTTCAGATGTCTCGAGAAAAAACTGCAGCTCCCTATGTCATACGGAGAAATGCTGCAGATATGTGCGGAAGGCTGCAAGGATCAGAACGCCAAAACCATCCAGAACAACGAGCTCTCCGGATTCTGGGATACCTTGGATATTCTCGTCTCAAGTTCGAAGGCATGGCCGAATGTTGACTACAGGATTCTGCCGGGAAAGAACAGGGAGCACCCTATCAAGGAGGGCACTCAGAGTGTCTATCTCAGAAGTGACAAGAGATATCTCTTCCTCAGCTTCAAACGTGTGGCCAGCCTCTACAGCAAGGAGACCAGGGACTCAGGAAGCAAGAGCATTCCTGTGGAATCCCTGAGGTTCTACCTCGAGAAATCGGAGGAGTTCCTCGGAACGGCCAAGTCCGTCCGATTCAGGATGGTCGATACGCCGCAAGGCTACATCGGCGCAACATCATCCAAGGAAAAGGTGACAACCGCGATGATCTTCGACTATGACGCGATCATCGAGAAGTACGGCATAAACATCGACATCATCACGCAACAGGCAGACAATCAGGACCAGAACGCGGAGGCACCAGAACAGCCGGTGCCACCGCCACCGGTACCGGAAATCTCATTCCCGGAAGATGACGAAGACTAATGCCTGACTACAGCTCATATCTACTATATACGGACGCCGCGCTGCAGGAGTTCCGGCTGAAGTATGCAGCGGATCTTGAGAAGAATATGCAGGCTTATGCCCGATGGATCCAGGGACTCAAGCTGATGGAATGGCATCACTTCGTCCGTCAGGGAGCGTCGGCCAAGCAGACGGCCTTCATCGTCGGGATTCTGTGCTGCCTTCACGAAGAGAGGCCGCGTCGATGTCACTTCTCATTCAACCAGGGAGCATACATGATCCGGAGAGACCCCAGTAACGAAATGGAATGGGAGCAATGGCACTGCTCCCAAAAATAAATACCGCATACAAAAAAAGGAGCGTCAAAATGATGCTCCTTTTTTTGTATGCTTATAAATTACAAGCAAGACACCAAACATATGCATTTTGCAAGTATATAACTATCAGATAATTATAATATCAAAGGTGCTTATTTTTATCATTACTTCAAATAAAATCGCTAAATTTGCGTCGAGGGCGCCCAAAAGTTCACAAAAACCCCAACTACAAGAACTACAAACGCCTACAATTATATAAAGTATTAAGAATGAGAATAATACAATAGTAAAATATTGTAGTTCGCGACCTACATGAAAACTACAGAAAACTACGTTTTTGACAATATG
>JAGAIM010000026.1 GCA_017626555.1 Bacteroidales bacterium | reverse complement strand
TGCAATAACTATCGGCGATTATTGCTATAGAAACAAACACGAGCCGATGCTTTTTATGCTTTTGGATTGACGATACCTTTGCGACGTTAATTTTAAAACCATAGAGATATGAAAGCTTTGATCATTATTGCATGCTGTTTGACATTGGCATTTGTTTTATCTGCTATTGAAAGACTTCGAGTCTTTATAAGCAGAGACAAAATCAAGTTGGATGATCCTGAAAACTTGAAGGATTCGTTGAAAGAATATCGCGATATGATTGACTGAAGATAGAATAGTTTACTGGCATAGTTATGGAACTGAGACAACTGAAGTATTTCGTAAAGACGGCCGAGACACTTAATTTCTCTGAAGCTGCGAGAGCCCTCTTTGTTACACAGAGTACGCTTTCACAACAGATAAGACAACTGGAGCAGGAAATGGACACAGTGCTGTTCGAAAGGGACAGCCATCGTGTTCAGCTCACTGAGAGCGGGGAAAGGCTCCTGCCGATTGCGAAAAGGACATTGATGGATGCTGCGACTTGTATGGACACTGTCAATGACCTCAAGAAGATGCTCTCCGGTTCCCTAAACATTGGTATTACTTATACATTTGCCCCGATCCTCACGGAAACCGTCATTGCATTTACCAAGGCATATCCGGCAGTAAAGCTCAATATATTCTACAAGACCATGGAAGAACTGATGTCTATGCTTGAAAAGCGTGAACTTGATTTCGTGCTTTCCTTCAAGCCGACTTCCGTTCACCCTGTCATAGAATCGCATGTCCTCTTTGACAACAACCTCTCTGTCATTGTAAGCAGAAATCATCCTCTTGCTGAAAAGACAAAGGCTACTCTTCAAGACATTCTACCTAATGGAATAGCAATGCCATCCAAAGGACTTCAGTCCAGGAATGAGTTCGACAAACTGTACCCATCCGCTTACAACCAGTTGAATATCAGGATGGAGCTCAATGAAGTCAATGTCCTACTGGATATTGTACGCGGAAGCAGTCTGATTACCATACTGTCAGAGGCGGTCATTCATCAGACAACCGGTCTTGTTGCCATTCCGTTTGATGTCCCCGACAATATCATGGTCGGATGTGTCCATACAGAGAGAAGTGCTTATCGGAAGAAGGCAGCGGAGGAGTTCATCAGAATGCTGCAGGAATCTGAAGCCGTGAGAGAAAGGGCCATACAATGGCTTGAATAGATGAAACTCATAAACAATCTTTTTGAAGGAGCAGAGGGCTCCTGGAGTGGGGGAGTCGCACATATACTCATAATCATTTCAATTGTCATTGCCTTGGGCAGGATACTCGGCAAGACAAAAATCTGCGGCATTTCATTCGGAGCGACCTGGGTGCTCTTTATCGGAATATTATTCGGTCACTACGGCCTTACAATAGACCATGAACTGATTCATTTCCTGAAGGAGTTCGGACTTGTACTGTTCGTATATTCCATTGGGCTTCAGGTTGGTCCAGGATTTTTCTCAAGTTTCCGTTCAGGTGGACTTGCTCTTAACGGTCTGGCTGTATTTGTAATTGCAACCGGTGTGCTTGTGACCATAGGCATTTATTTCCTGTCTGGTATCCCTGCGACAACAATCACTGGCATAATGTCAGGTGCCGTAACGAATACACCAGGGCTCGGTGCGGCACAGCAGGCATACTTTGATACAACAGGCAACACTGCAACAGATATGGCTCAAGGCTATGCTGTCGCTTATCCGTTGGGTGTCATCGGCTGCATACTTTCATTCGTTCTGATCAGAATGATGCTTTATAGAATATCAGGCGCACATTCAAACATCGCCTCCCATAACAAGGTCGAAACGAAGGGCAGTGTTCAGAATAACCCTGACCAGCCCAATCTTATACCTATTTTCATAGGAATCGCACTCGGATGCATCCTGGGAAGTATCCCTATCACTTTTCCGGGAATACCGCAGCCTGTAAAGCTGGGTCTTGCCGGCGGTCCGCTGATCGTATCGATTCTTATCAGTCATTTCGGCCCACGCTTCCATGTCATCACATACACGACTCCAAGTGCGAACCTTATGATCCGTGAAATCGGCATATCACTTTTCCTTGCCTGCGTCGGGCTT
>JAGAIM010000007.1 GCA_017626555.1 Bacteroidales bacterium | reverse complement strand
GTACAAGCATCGTGGTAGTCAAGAGCCACATACCATAACTGGTCTGTAGCATCTCCTACTGCAAGGAAATCGCTGCTTGAAGTTTCCACCATCTTGCCCCACTCCTCGTGATTGTGGAAATTCTTGTTCATCACAAGCGGCAGATAATTGCGGACAACGCCGTCCGGACCAGCGAACTGCCTGTCGGTAACGGCCTCCTTATGTCCGTTTTCACCTTTCACCATCATAAAGTCAGCGACAACAAGACGGTGCTTTGTAGTGTCCGAATGTTCTTTCTCATATTGTTCGTAATACTTGATCATAGCATTTCTACGGTCCGGGTCAGCAGCCAGATAGTGCATAGGGATCAGGTTGTTCATACCCTCTGCAACACCATAAGAAATAAGGGCAAGATTGGAGTTCGCATCCGTGAGGCTGGCATCCCACTTATCAAAATCGCTGGACTCATTTCCTCCTCGCACTTCGAATTTGTATTCTTCTTCACTGGTTTCCTGAAGATCAGTATTCTCTGATTCTAAATTAAAGGTAAGCGTTCCGCCCTGCATTGCCTGTTTCCGAAGGTAGGATTCCATCCAGTTTGCTGCTTCACCCTGGCCTTTCTTCCTGCAGGACAGTGAGAAACTGAAATCATGTGAAGTAGAAGTGTAATATGATGTAGCTTTACGACGATACATAGCCGTAAACGATCCGCCGAACACGCCACCGGTTGTCACGTGCGTTCCATATTTGTCAAACAATGCCTTGATACCTTCATAAGTATTCGGATATATCTGATACAATTTGCTGTCCGGATCATTAAGAAGTTCGTTTGCATCATCAGTTAAATATGCAGTGTACTGTTCAGCACCCATTTCTTCTTCCGTAAACTTGGCTCCGGTATAGTATGCTACAAAAGCCTTCTTGTAGATATCTACGTGATACTCGAATTCATTTGAACTTTTTGTAGATTTGCTCCAACCATACTTGACAGAACCACTGAAGGCCGCTCCTCTCCACCAGTTTTCGGGCTTTTGTATTGGAGGGAGGAGATAATCTATACCGGCATTCAGCGCAAGTTTCGAAGTGACTTCCGAACTTGAAGCATCACTGATCTCTGTACCTTCAGCCACAGGATTATGTGACTCCTGCACCTGGCCTGCCGCCCATAATGCCTTGATGTCCAGCAGATCGTAACGAGGCGCAGCGAGAAACTCGCCGGTAATGAGATTGATTCCTTTGCCTATCTGGTCCAGATATGCGTGCGGAAGAGTGACCTGCTCAGTCTTAGTATTATCCTCCTTACTGATAATATAGAAGTTTGTGTCCACATCTATATCAGTTCCACGTGTTCGTTCTCCGAAAAGTTCCGGGATTTTCACTTTCGTAAGGAACGGAGTCTTATCTGATCTGTCCTTCAGAGTAAGGATCAGAAAGTTCTTGTCCTGGCCTTTCTTCAGTTCCCAATTGAAACGATTGCCAATGAGCTCGATGTCTGACTTGAGGTCAACATTGATAGGAATCACGACCT
>JAGAIM010000160.1 GCA_017626555.1 Bacteroidales bacterium | reverse complement strand
TCTGTGGCGACCCAGATTATCTTGCCGTTGGTCTTGGATCCGTCAGGAGAGATCCTCACGATGACCTTCTCTGGTGTATCCATGATCTTTATCATGTCCTCTGCCAGGCGATATGAGTTCTTTATAAGTTCCTCATCCGAGGCCGGTGAAAGCATATAGTCGGAATATGGCGTTCCTTCAGGGATCGAACTCTCCCAGCCCAGTCTGCCGGTCCTTCTTATCTTCACGAAGGTCGTCTGGTCCCTGTCCAGGAAGTCTGTCGTGAGCATCTGTATCTTCTGCTCCGTAGTCAGGTTCTGATGAATTCTTTTCATAATGATATCCGTTATCGGGTTCAACTTCATTTGTGAAGCACCCGACAGGGACTCTGACGGCAACAGACAAGAAAATCCGCCGGAATACTACCACAGCGTGTGTGGAGATTCTGACGGATTAGTTCCATGAACAGTTCTTGGATGTGCCCGGAAGAGGAATCTACATTTGCGGATACAAATAAGTGAAGCCGAAGACTACCTGATTATCCAGTTATCTATATTGCGTGTCTCTACGCTGAAATTGACGCCCACCTTGATAATCGTTCTGGAGTCCATGGCGAAAGGAAGAGGATACTCCTTGGATTCAATCTGATCCATAGCCTCTTGAGCTGAGCCGTTATACTTGAACTCCATAACATAGATATACTTGTCAGTTCGGACAAGCAGATCGATCCTGCCGTCACTTGTGCGGAATTCAGCATCAACCAGATATACGGACATCAGCTTCAGGGTAAGATATACCACATTCTGATAATGATTCTCAGTATCCTTGATGAGATCATACGGATAACCGGCGAGAAGGGATTTCATATAGGACATAAAGACCTCTGCATCGCCATTCTTCAATGCCTGTACAGCCCTTGAAACAAAGAAATTGGAATCCTCCTTTTTCAGATTAGTATAAAACGGTAGAAGGAAAAGCAGGAATCCTCTTTCAACCTCTTTATTAGGGAAGCCTACAGTCACAAGATCAAACTCGCTGTCGTAGTCCTTGATCGTCACATATCCGCTTTGGTATATCATTGCTACAGGACTGCCTGGATCTATGCCGTTAAGCACATCCTTCCCTGTCTTATATCCGTCTATCTTGTCTAATTGGAAATCTGATCTCTTGAGAAGTTCCACAAGATATGTCGGAGTTCCTGTCTCGAACCAGTAGTTTCCGAAACGGTTCTTCCTTAAGGTTGACAATACGCTGAATGGATTATATACCCCTGATACATTCTCACAGAAATGATAGCCATCATATTCATTCCTCAAGCGGTCATAAGCCTGCTCTTTAGTTATATCATTTTCTTCGGCAAGTATGCCTATCTCGGCATCGAAATACTCATTAAGTTCATCTTCGGAAATTCCACATATGTCATAATATGCCGGATCCATAGATATGTCGTCCAAGTTATTCAGGTCGCTGAACACACTAACCTTTCCAAATTTGGTAACACCTGTGAGGAATCCAAAATGAATCTGTCCGTCACAACTCTTCATGACACCGTAGAAAGCCTTAAGAATTTCACGGTAAGTATTCTGTAGTTCTGAATTTCCTATTGTCTGAAGAAGTGGTTTATCATATTCATCAACAAGAATCACAACCCTTTTATGAGTTCTGTCAGCTATTGACATAACCAGATTATAGAAACGTCCGTCAAGACTCTGATCTACAGCAACAGTCTCATACTGCAATTCGTATCGTTCCAACTGTCTTCCGACCAGCTCATAGAGATCTTCAACAGCATCAAACTTCTTTGCATTCAAGTCAAAGTGCAAAATAGGATATTCATTCCATTCAGTCTCAAGATCTTCAATAGCCAAACCCTCAAAAAGATGTTTCTTCCCACTGAAGTAGGCCTCCAGCGTAGAGATCAGCAGACTCTTGCCAAACCTTCTTGGACGGCTGAGAAAATAATAAGTACCCGACTTTACCAGCCTATGTATAAGGGCTGTCTTATCGACATACACATAACCTTCTTTACGAATCTTCTCAAAATTCTGTACTCCAACAGGATATATCATAGCATCTCCTCCTTTATCAATCTACAAATATATAACAATTATCTTACTTATTTCACTAACCGCCGCTATAATCTTACCCCAAAACTACTTCAAACGGTATATCCCAGCAAAGTAATTGTTCACATCCGCTATCCGCTTCTTGTAGTAAGGCTGGTTATCCTTGCACCATTCAGCAAGTTCCTTCTTGGCCTTGAACGGACGGCGCCAGCTCCTACCGCTCATTATAAT
>JAGAIM010000159.1 GCA_017626555.1 Bacteroidales bacterium | reverse complement strand
CTTCCATGCTTCTTGCTCTCGACCACGAATGTCGCATCAGTAATGTTGTAGCTTACGGATGATATGTTCTCAAGTGACAGCACAATATACGTGATGTCGCTGTATGAGACAATGTTCTCACACAGAACCCTTATGCCGTATCTCCTGGCTCCGATATGATACAGCTTCTGTCTTGCAGAGGCTACTTCCGCAAGGGTCGGTGCGTCAGCCTTTCCCGTCAGTGAGACGTGGCTTCCGTCCTTAGCGATACCCTCAGCCTTCACGCTCTGGTCCTGTCTCAGGTCCAGGATAAGCTGACTGGGGTAGTGATCATATGATACGATGAAGGTGTGCATCCGTCCGTTCGACTCCAGAGCCGATATGCTGGTCATATCCTCGAATAAGCACTTTGCCTTGACAGCCAGAATGTTCTTGTTCTGCTCGATGATCTTTGCGGCGACGATCTCCTTGTTGGACAGGTCAGCATACGTCAGTTCTGTCGGAAAGATGACATGTGTGGTGAATGCTGTGGATATCTTCAGCGAGTCGTTCTGTGAATAACAGAAGCAACTGAAGTATATTAGTGCTGTTATTGACGTTATTATCCTTTTCATCTGCGAATCTTTACTATGTAGAAGGTGTATCCTCCAGGCACGTTGACCGTCACCTCGCCACCGGCACTCTGCGCTATCGATATGCCCGAGGAAAGCACCTCTCCTGCCAGTCGCCCCATCCTGCCGGTGAGTGTGGAACTGATTATGTTCGAGCCTCTCGACCGTACCTGCTTTCCGGTGTTGGCAACGTCCGGACAGTAGATGCCCTTGCTGCCGTCCACGTCATATGCCTCATATCCCAGATACAGGATTCGACCGCCGATCTCGATGTTCTCGAAGTCAAGTTCAAGCCTGTCCGACAGCTTGCATGTTGCCATCAGATGGGTATTCTTAGGGACACGGATTCCGGATACCACTATCTCTTCGAGCAGGATGACCGATACCCTCTGTCCGTTCTTGACCTTGCTTTCCCTTGCGAACATGCACTTGATGGGATGCGACTCTTGCGTCACGGAGGCCATACCGTCGTCATCGAGTGAACTGATTCCGCTTGAAGAGTCGTCATCCAGAGAAGAAATGACGGATGAATGCCTTGTCACTGATGTCGGCTCGGTGATCTGTATCCTTTCCTCCTCTTCATCCTGATATACGTTATCATCTTCCTGCCTCTCTTCAGCAGTAAGTCTTTCGGCCAGTTCCATAGCCTCCTCGTGACGTCTCCTGTGCCTTGCCTCCCTTTCCTGAGGTGTTTCGCGGTAGGGCGCGTTGGACGGCGGAGGCGTGTATCCTCCTGCAGGAGACTGGGAGCCTTTGCCGAACATCTTCTCCGTGCTGTCCTTCAGAGCTTCCGAGCTTACGGGTGCAGCATCAAAGCTGTTCCAGTATTCGGTGGATGCGGAGTTGCGGTTGCCTCTCTGGTATCCTTCCGACTTTGACTCCGTCACTTCCTGTGCGTTTCCGTCCGGAACCTCGATGACCTCGTTCTTCTTTCTCTCCTCGGGTTCCTTTCCCTCCGAACCGGTGAAGAACATGCAGATCACCAGTACGACAAACGCCGCCGCTGCTCCGTATAGTATCATCTTGTTCTTGTCCATCTTAACCTCCTATGACTTTTCTAATCTGACTGACCAGCATGAACAGGCATACACCGACGGCAAGGGCTATGATGATCCCGTCCGCCTTCCTGGGATTGGTGTTCCTGAAGTGGTCGAATGCCCAGGTCAGTCTTCTGAACAGGTCAAACATGCTATTTCCTCCTTCTCGTTCCTATGTTCTCGTTTCTGGCGACATGAAACTTCTCGAGCATGAGTCCATGCGGGTTGGAAGGGGAGCGTTCCACTTCCACCAGCTGTCCCTGACTCTCGAATTCATACAGGCTGATGTTGCTCTCCCTCATGAGGTAGAGCTTGCCGTATGTCCTGACGGTGTACGGGTATGTCTCCATGTCCACCTTGACCGAATCCGGGACGAACTCCTGCGTGATGTTCGCCGAGATCATCCTCTGATAGAATCCCTTCTCGGACAGGTCCATGTAGTAGTCATATGCGCTCTTGTCACTTAGGATGAGCGCCCTGTCCAGATTCCTCTTCACGGACTCCGCATTCGGCGTGACGTTGAGCATCAGTTCATGGAACCTCAGGACGTGATCCTTTGCCTCTATGTCCCTGTATGCGTCTTCGGATGAGCGGCTGGCCATAACTGCCGAGCCCCTGTCAACCACATAGACGGTGCCCTGCAGGTCGCTCAGACGCTTTGTCGTCAGAGCCACTGCTGCTATGACGACTATTCCCGACACTGCCAGCGCGGTCAGGGCAAATTGCTTCATCACGTTGAACGACCTGTTGATGTCATTGAAATGTTCGATTAGTTTGTTCATGATATTTATGCTTTAATGAATCTTCTTGCCATCATCCTCATCGGATTGGTTATCGCTCCGTGTGCGTCGTTAGCGCCGGTTGACTCTATGAATGTGCCGGCGATCTTCGGCACAGCCGCCACGCATGCGAGTGTCGCCGCCTGCAGCACGATCATCGTCCACTCCATGCCGAGCCCCATCTCGCCCTGCCGTCCCAGTTCACAGAACCCTTCCACGAAGAGAAGACTCAGACCGAGGATGATGTATCCGATGGGGATCCACATGGCGATCTGAAGGTATCGGGCGATCCAGCTGCTCATGCCTCCCTCGAATCCGGGGATGATGCTTATGGCCAGGATATAGGGGCCGAAGAGGGCGTTGATGGTCAGGTACAGGCAGCAGAGGATCTGCTGTGCGAATAGCAGGACCTTGACCAGGGTGAAGAGTATGGCAGAGACGAGTCCTGCAAATGTCATGGTCTTGACGCTGAACATGTTCAGGAGGAACTTCTTCACACCATACCAGATCTTTGCGAAGAACTTGCCCACCACGGAGTCCTTCTCCGCGATATCCTCCAGTTCCTTCTGATAGTCCTCCTCATGGTTGATGAAGTTCATCATTGTCATCTGGGACATGCTGTCCGACCATCGTGCGACATACCGTTCGGTGTCTATGTTCATCAGCTGTGTCGTCTCCCTGGATATGATGTTCACGACAGCATCGATGGGTGAGAGGACCAGCGTGTTGAAGTTGCACACCAGCAGCATCAGGAATATTGGCTTTCCCATCTCCCAGGCATTGAGGTTGTGTCCTTCAATGTAGTTCAGAACAACCCTCAGCACCGCCCATCCCGCAGCTATGCAAGCAATGATGCCCGCGATATCCATGATCGCGGATATCTTCTCGGTCAGGACTATCTCCCTGACCCTCTCGAGAGTGCTCCATGTTGACAGTAACATATTCCTACAAGTTAAATCCCATTACATAGCTTATGAATTCCAGTGCGACCAATCCGGCTGCGAATCCCGCCGCGACCCTGAACATGACGTTGTCCGCCACAGGGTCGCCCGGTATGCTTCCCCTGCTGTATATGATGTATCCCCAGACCGCTGAGACGATGGTCAGAAGACCGAGTATCAGCGAGATGATTCCAAGTCCTCCCTCACCGGCTTCGTCCAGGGAGCCGTACACCTCAAGGGTCTGTACATAGTCGTCACCCTCGAGTGTCTCGTCCAGATAGTCCGAGAAGTCCGTGAGGCTGGTGGCGATCTGGGTCGCCTCCGCCTCGATCTCCACCATGTCCTGCATCTTGTCAAGCTCCTTCTCCATCTCATCTATGATCCTGTCCACCTCGTCCTTCTTCTCCTTCCTTGAGAATCCGAGGGTGTTGATGATGCTCTTGGCCGTCTCGATGGCCATCTCAGCCTGCGACTTCATCTGTCTGAGGTAGGTGAGCATCATGTTGGCGTCTGACAGACGGAACTGCTCCATCTCGCGCATGGTCTGGGCCAGCTGCTCAGTGCTTCTGATCGTGCTCATGTACGACTGTGTCAGCCTGTCCAGTGTTCCGAGGTCATTGAGGATGCTTATTGTCTTTCCTCCCACTCCGTCATCGCCGAACACCTCGTCTATGTAGCCCCTTACTGTGCTGAGCTGGTCACCCAGATGGGCAAGCTCCCCGAGCTGGTCGAACATGTAGTCGAGCTGGTCTGCGGCATTGACAGCGGAAGCCGCGATCTGGCTGGGGTCGATGACCACCGCCTGTCCTCTGGACGGAAGGGGAGAGCAGAGGAGGACTACCAGCGCCGCCGCGATCACACTGCGTCTCATGGCTCACCTCCTGTCAGCCTGCAGATCGCTCCTATGTGTCCTAGGGTCTGCGACAGTTCGAGGAACTCCTTCTTCCTTCCCTTGTTGGACTCGTAGGCTATCGCCTCCTGAGGAGAGACCTCGTTGGTGAACACGCCGCAGAACTGGTCGGAGAGCGAGATGAACACGTCCCTTGCCTTGCTCTGCCTCATATTCATGGACATGACAAGCGATCTCTGGTGAGGCGTGAGACCAAGCAGGTCGCACATCTCGTCCAGCACGCTCTGGTTGCCTGTCGGCTTGAGGAGGATCTTCGTGTCGGAGTTCTCCAGTATGGTGTCCTTGATATATTCGGAACCGACGATGTCCGACATCTGCTGAGTCACGACTATGGCCGACGTGTTGAACTTGCGGGAGGTCTTCCAGAGCGATTTCATGAACGGAGACATCGTCTCGTTCATGATCGCCTTCCAGGCCTCCTCGATGACCAGTACCTTGAACTTCTCGGGTTCCTTGCGCATCTTGGCGTTGAATGCGTTCATGATGCACAGCAGCACCAGGGATAGGAACTGGTCCTTGGATTCGCTGATCTGCTGCATCTCGAACACGGTGAAGCGGCTGCTGATGATGTCGGCAGGATTCCTGTCGTTCAGCAGGAACCCGTACGGTCCCTTGCTGGAGTAGGACTCCAGTGCCGTCAGCATGTCCTTCAGGTCGAAGCTCTTCAGGCTGACGCTGCTCTCTCCGCACCGGTAGCCATCTGAGCTTCTCATCTTCTTCATGATGTCGCCCCTGAGGAAGGCCAGCAGGTCGTCAAGTATGGCGTTCTCCTGCATCTGACTCCTACTTCTTGCGAAGTCACCGAGCATGGAGTCCAGTATGTTGCTGTTGCTGCTGGTCCATCCCTCCCTCGGCTTCCAGAGTGTCTGTATGAACGAGGTCACGAATCCCAGTCCCTCGCTCTGCTTGTTAAGGACGCCACTCTCGGACATCCATGTCCTTATGTCCCAGAAGGCATCGAACGAGAGGCGTGAGATGGTGTCCCACCTGTAGTAATGTCCGTCCTTGCCTCCGGTCTGGTCGTTGATCACCGAGCAGAGTCCCTCGTAGGAGTCTCCGATGTCGATGATGAATACCGTCTCTCCCGCGTCGTAGCAGTTGCGCATCAGTGTGTTCGTGAAGAAGGACTTTCCGCTGCCGGACGGTCCCATTATGAAGGCGTT
>JAGAIM010000158.1 GCA_017626555.1 Bacteroidales bacterium | reverse complement strand
GAGTCTCGTCTGTCTTGCTCTGCTGAGCAGACGCAACGCCGCCCAACAGAAGCAGCGATGCGGCAATCATCGTCAGTCGTTTCATCTTTTCAAATTATAGTTAGTTGTTTATGGTTTCATTTATTTCGCCCCGTGATAATTGGTGTGTTAGCACAACCGACACGCCAAGAATCGACTTGACAAAACATTAGTAATGCACAAAGGTAATCAGTTTTTTTGAATTGGCAATAAAAATCTTGAAAAAATCAGTTCTATTTTAACATTTCGTCAAGGTTGGACATTTTTTTCAAAAGCACACCATATATATCTATAGCAAACTTCTGTTAACCGACTTCTGATCAGAATAAAAATATTTGCATTCAATTCACATACAAAATTCTGTCTGTCGGATTTTGTCTTTCCTTGATCCGAGATTTCGCTTCGGATAGAATCCGTCACAAGCATCATCTGATTTTAAAAGGAAATGGATGATAATCCAAATGCAAATATACATCTTTTTCCCGATTTTCATTCTTAAAATGCGTTTTTTTTCAATGTATGTAAATTGTAGGAAAATCTAATCAAAACAAACTTGGTATGTACAGATTCAACAAAGACGGAATTTCCGTTCTGGCTATAGTTGACAGAAGACGGAAGAAAAACAATGGATTATATCCTGTTAAGATCGAGGTCATATACAGACGCGTTCAGAAGTATTTCCCTACCGGGAAGGATGTGTCTCTTGAAGAATGGGACAATATGTGGAAAGCCAGAAGATGGTCGCATAAATCTTCAAGCATCGAAAACAGTTTCCATCTGATCCGCGCTGCCGTGGAAGAGTTGGCTGAAAAAGGGATGTTTACTTTCCAGAAACTGGAGGCGCGTTTGGGACGGCGGAGTGATACGGTCAACAATATGATGCAGAAGAGGATGAAGGAACTGATGAGCCTGGGTAAAGTCAATTCATACTATAGGTTCAGAAGTACGTTGAAAGCATTGGAAAGATTCGGTGGACCTCATATACGGATAGAAACGGTGACATCCGGATGGCTGAGGAAATGCGAAGCCTTCTGGAGAAGAGAAGGGAAAGGAGCAACAACCATTAATATATATATGAAAACCCTCCAGAATGTTTATAGAATGGCGATAGAGGATGGAAACGTTAGGGAGGCGTTCTATCCGTTCGGGAAGGACGAATATCAGATTCCGGCAAGCACTCCCCGGAAACTTGCATTATCGAAGGAACAGGTCGAGGCTGTGAGTAATTGGACAGGAGACTCCGGAGTGGAATATTGGAGGGATCTGTGGATGTTCTCATATCTATGCAATGGTATCAATTTCCGCGATATGCTGTTTTTGAAATACGGCAATATCAAAGATGGAGAAGTGACTTTTATAGGGTCGAAAACCGAAAATACAAGGCGGCAGACCAAGGTCATCAAGGCTCCGCTGCTGCGGGAGATGGAAGAGATTATGCAGCGAAGCGGCAACGGAGGATCTGGCGATCCGGGAAAATACATTTTCCGGATCGCTAAAGGTAATGAGACGCCGCTGCAAGTGGCTACATTGGTGAGGAAGGCTATCGCTGAATGCAATGCTGCAATGAAGGTCATCGCGCAAGATATCGGTATTTCACCGTTTTCCACATACGCTGCCCGTCATTCCTTCGCGACGATTCTCAAACGCAGTGGAGCCGATATAACGTTCATTTCCGAATGTCTGGGTCACACATCTGTCAAAACCACTGAATGCTATCTCTCCGGGTATGAGAAGGAGGACAGACTCAGGTTCGCTGAAAGGCTGTTGTGACGCGTCTGAATCTTGTTCAAAATTATCACGGGGCGGAATAATGATGAAACCATAAACAACTAATTATAATTTGAAAAGATGAAACGACTGACGATGATTGCCGCATCGCTGCTTCTGTTGGGCGGCGTTGCGTCTGCTCAGCAGAGCAAGACAGACGAGACTCTCGAGTTCCGTCCACACTGGAGCCTGAACGTCCAGGGAGGCGTTGCTCACACTCGTGGTGAGAGCAGTTTCAGTGAACTTCTTTCCCCTGCGGCTCAACTTTCGGCCACTTACCGCTTCCACCACGCGATGGGCGTACGCTTCGGATTCGGCGGCTGGCAGGGCAAGGGTGCTGCTTTGATGAATGACGGCTATCACGGATACGCATTCCAGTTCGCTCAGTTGAACGCGGACTATATCCTTGATCTTGCCGGAGTATTCGGAGGCTTCAATCACAAGAGGGTTGTGAACCCTTATCTCCTCGCCGGAGTTGCAGCGGGATACGGATTCAACAATGAAGAGGCTGCAGCATACAAGGATGCGCTCGAATACTACTGGGACAGCAAGTTCTTCGCTCCAATAGGCCGTGCAGGTCTCGGAGTGGATTTCCGTCTCGGAGAGTGCGTGAGCCTCGGTCTCGAGGGCAACACCAACATCCTTACCGACAGATTCAACTCTAAGAGAGCAGAGAACGTTGACTGGCAGTTCAATGTTCTCGCAGGTCTTTCGTTCCGCTTCGGAAAGAACACCCGTCCTTCAAAGGCTTACGCCGAGAAGGTAGCCGCTGCTGAGGCTGCTGCCGCCGCTGCCGCTGCCGCTGCTGCTGAGGCTGCTGCAAGGGCTGAGGCTGAGAGGCTCGCTGCAGAGAAGGCCGCTGCCGAGAAGGCTGCCGCTGAGAAGGCTGCAAGAGAGAGGGCTGAGGCTGAGAGACTTGCCGCTGAGCGTGCCGCTGCAGAG
>JAGAIM010000157.1 GCA_017626555.1 Bacteroidales bacterium | reverse complement strand
GGAATCGGGTTTACCGGAGACATCACGGTCGGTGCCGGATATGGATCTGGAGGTACACTTGTGTCACAGATCAACACGACGCAATATGAACAGGACACCTTGGGCAGACAGATAAACGGCCATATGACCGGAGTAACAAAGAGGATCAGCCAGACAACCAGCAGTGTGGTCCAGACCGACAGCCTCCCTCCGAAGCCGGAGAGATCAGAACAGGAAAGCATGTTCGAATCTCTGGATAACATGTCCGTTCAGATGATCCGAGGAATGCACACCGGAATAGATGCGATAGACGGCAATCTAAACTTTGGACTTCTTGATTCGCTGCTGACTGTGTCTTTGAAGGAAGCCGGACTGAACGGCCAACATAAGATAGAACTGATTACTTTCGCTGATTCTCTTGTGAATCTCAATGTCACTGTTGTGGAGAAAGGAGAACCTAAAGTACTTGCTTCGCTCTGCACAGATGGATATGTGCCAAGTGATGATGCTATTTCATTTGAATATGTCTTCGATGTTCAGGAAACGGCAATGTACAGATTATGGATTGAGCCTGTAGGAAAGGCTGTCCTGAAGCAGATGACGGGAATCCTTGTCGCCTCTGTAATGATTCTTGTCGTCCTTGTTGCTGTCTTCCTGTATCTGATGCACGTCATCCGCACGCAGAAGTCTCTCGATGAGATGAAGTCAGACTTCACCAACAATATGACCCACGAACTCAAGACCCCGATATCGGTCGCATACGCAGCCAACGATGCCCTGCTGAACTTCCCTGATGAAGATTCACCGGAGCAGCGAAGGAAATATCTTGAGATATCGCAGAGCCAGCTGGAACATCTGAGCGGACTTGTTGAGCAGATCCTCTCAATGAGTATGGAGCGCAGGAAAGGCCTGGTTCTGCACCGTGAAGACATCAATCTTGCTGCATTGGTTGATGATATTCTGGAAAAGCACAGGATGAAAGCAGAAAAGGATGTGACATTCATTGTTGATATTCCTTCTGATTTCACCGTCAATGCGGACAGAATGCATCTGAGTAACATCCTGAATAACCTGGTAGACAATGCCGTGAAATATTCCAGCGAAAGCGTCGCAATAAACATTGCTGCCGAGGGAAACAGACTGGTCGTCAGTGATAACGGTATAGGAATGTCCGCATCGGACCTGAAGCATATATTCGAGAAGTTCTACCGGGCCCACACCGGCAATCTTCACGATGTGAAGGGTTACGGCCTCGGACTGTATTATGTCCATAGCATCGTAGAAAAGCACGGCTGGAGCATCACCGCGCAAAGCGAACCAGGCAAAGGCACCGTGTTTACAATTTACGGACTGTAACGTCATCCCCGACTTTATCGGGGATCTAAAGTTGACACAATGAACGAAACCATCAACATACTCCTCGTCGAAGACGAACCAGACCTCGTCCTGATAATCCGCAATACCCTAACCAGCCAGGGCTTCAATGTCCGCACTGCTACAGATGGTGAGGAAGGACTGCGTAAGTTCTATGCAGAAAAGCCGGATGTCCTTGTCGCCGATGTGATGATGCCCAAGATGGACGGATTCACTATGGTAAGGCAGATAAGGCAGACCGACCAGCAGACTCCAGTACTGTTCCTTACAGCCAGATCTGCCATAGACGACGTTGTGGAAGGCTTCGAACTCGGAGCGAACGACTATCTCAAGAAACCGTTCGGAATGATGGAACTGATTGTCAGGCTGCGCTCATTGGCAGGAAGAAGGCAGGTCCAGACCGCTCCTGCTCCTCAGACATACAGGATCGGTGAATTCACATTCCATCCGGACACACTTCGTCTCGATTATGCCGGCACATCCGAAGAACTTTCGCCACGCGAAGCAAAGATCCTGGAACTTCTATGTGCCAGCAAAGGAGAGACCCTCTACACAAGACCTCTCCTTCTAGAAATATGGGGCGACGACGATTTCTTCAACTCCCGCAGCCTTCAGGTGTTCATCTCCAGACTCCGCCGCCGTCTCGAACCCGAACCACGCATCCGCATCGTGAACGTGCGAGGCGAAGGCTATAAATTGCTGGTAAACGAATAAGAATTCCGGCCAGAAGATCCATATCCTCTGACCGAAACGGTGCATATAACACTAATTATCTGGCTTCTACATCCTGCTTTTCTGCTGTTCACCTGCTCCTGTACCCTTATATTTGCTTCTTGCACTATTGAAGTTGTACCTTATAG
>JAGAIM010000156.1 GCA_017626555.1 Bacteroidales bacterium | reverse complement strand
GAGTCTCGTCTGTCTTGCTCTGCTGAGCAGACGCAACGCCGCCCAACAGAAGCAGCGATGCGGCAATCATCGTCAGTCGTTTCATCTTTTCAAATTATAGTTAGTTGTTTATGGTTTCATTTATTTCGCCCCGTGATAATTTTTCCCCTTAAAAATCAGGGACTATTTTTCGGAAACGCCATCTATAAATGCACTTTCCGAAAAATAGTCCCTGATATTTTCGCGGAATCAGCACAATTTGTTATATTTGCCGAAAATTAGTTTTATGAATATCATTGGTAGAAAGCAGGAGATTGAAGAACTCGAAGGGCTTTATGAAAACGGCAGACCTGAATTTGTGGTATTATATGGACGTAGGAGAATAGGAAAGACATATCTTGTAAATGAACTTTTCAAGGATAGAATCACCTTCTCCCATACTGCATTGTCACCTGCTGAGATTAATGGCAAGGAACTGATGAAAATGCAGTTGAGGCATTTTACACATTCTCTGATACGTCACGGCGCCGACATTGATATGGAACCCGAAAACTGGCTCGATGCCTTTTTCCTTCTCGAACAGCACCTCGAAAAGAGAGCGGACGGTAGCAGAATGCTTGTTTTTATCGATGAATTACCTTGGATGGATACACCTCGTTCGGGATTTCTGACAGCGTTTGAGGCATTCTGGAACGCTTGGGGAGCAAGGCGCAACGACATTATGCTCGTTGTATGTGGATCTGCTGTATCTTGGATATCTGACAGGCTGCTTGGAAACAAGGGCGGACTATATAACAGGACCACAGCCGAAATAAAACTCGAGCAGTTTACCTTAGGTGAATGTGAAGACTTCTTTGCGTCACGAGGCATCACAATGGACAGATATGACATAATGCAGAGTTATATGATATTCGGCGGGGTTCCTTATTATCTGGACTATTTTTCAAAAGGGAAAAGTCTTGCTATGAATGTTGACAGGCTCATATTCAGCGCTAAAGGAAGATTGGCAGACGAATTCGAACGTTTGTTTTCCTCGATGTTCACTAATAGTGAGGATACTATCCGGATAGTCAAAGCGCTGGCAGAGAAAAGGATAGGTTATACGCGTGAGGAACTGCTCAAAATGACTGGAATACGTGATGGCGGAGGATTTACAAAACTGATAAAATCGCTTCAGGAAAGCGATTTCATCGGAAGATTCAGATATTTCGGCGAAAAAGAAAAATTTACGCGGTATCGCCTGATAGATAACTTCTGTCTTTTCTATATGAATTTCTTATATAAGAAACGTACGGATGATCCTGACTTCTGGCAGCATAATCAGCACAGCCCGTCAATCAATGCCTGGCGCGGTCTGGCCTTTGAAAATTTATGCTTTATGCATCTCCGTCAAATAAAGTTTGCGCTTGGCATCTCCGGTGTGCATACTGAAAGTTATTCCTGGAAAGGATCTGATACACAAATAGATATGCTTATAGAGAGGGCTGATCGTCTTATAAATCTCTGTGAGTGCAAATACTCTTCACGTGTTTTTGCCATTGATAAGGAATACGATGCAAAACTCCGTGAGCGACAGGCTTCGTTTATAGAGGAGACCGGAGAAAAAAGATCGACGATTATGACGCTTATAACGACCTTTGGTCTCAAAAGGAACGAATATTACGGCAGAATTCAGAATACCATCACTGCAGATGATCTTTTCCGCAGACTATGAATTATATTGGCATATAATGCGGATTCGCTTTATTTTTCCCTATAGGAGACTATTGATCTCAAAGGTGAAAAATAAAGCGAACTCCTGGTAACGAAATTATTTTTCTCTCAGCGTCAGAAACCATTGCTCTTCAATATAAACAGGACATAAGACAAATTTAGCATCTATAAGATTCGTTCCATTTGCGCAAATAACCTTATATCTTACAGCATTGTCATATTCAGAAATGAATTCATAATCTGTTCTTTCAAATGAAACTATCGGCATTTTGACAAAGAGCGGAAAGAAATGGGAAGCCATATCCTGTCTGATCGGATGGAGTGTATCTCCAATAAAATATCCTAAACGGTATGACCATCCGTGGAAATTGCCTGACTTCAATGAATCAAGGCAGGCATCAGCAAGTTTTAACACTTCAGTTGTATCTTTTGCTGTCAATGAGGCTATATAAGGCGTCATCGTTTGTTCTACGGACTTATTCCTTTGGCCACACGACGATGTAATGATTGTCGATACAATGAAAATGATTGTCAGTTTATAAATACTTTTGCCCATAGAAATGTAATTTTAAAAAGAGAGGCGAATCGCCTGCGACTCGCCTCTCAGTCAAATTATCTTGTAGTCAAATCAATTAGTTACCCATTGTCTCTACTACAGGGATAACAGCATAAGTTTCGATCTCACCCCAGTCATAGATAAACTTAACAGGAACCTTGATCTGGAAGCCAGATACTACGCTACCGTTGTTCTTGTAGCAAATCTTACCGAAGAGGTCTCTATACGCCTCGTAGTTAGCCTGAGTTGAGCCTGCAACTGAATTCTCAGTAGTGTTGTAGTTCAACATCGGAATATTAGTTCTGGTTGTCTCGTGAGTGATAATGATCTTGTTAGTGACAGTTGAAAGTTTGACGAATGAATTGTCCGCCTGGTCGAGGTCTGTCATTACATTTTCAATATCAACAACTACAGAGTGGATGTTGTAGTAAGCGAAGAGCCAGATGTTCTTGTAATCCTCAGTTAAGAAATCAACATCTCTCCAGTCTGAGAAGTCGAAGAGGTCGAGGATATTTACCTTAGAACCATTTGCCTCACCATCTACGAACTGACCCTTACCGTTTGCTACATAGTTGATAGGACGGAGGAAGTAGTAAGGATTTACTGCTTTATCAATTGCAACAGCGACATTACAATCATTCCAGTTAGCTACAGCGATATTAGCATAGAGTTTAGCCTCTGAACGAGCTACTGATGCGAATGCGTTAAGGAGTTTCTTAGAAAGATCATTCTCGTTATATGTAACGACACCGGTTTCCTGATCGAGAGTTGCAATTTCATACTCATTTGCACCCTCCTTTGCATAGAGTACTGTATTTGTATAGAAACCAGTAGTCACGTCAAGTGCATTCTCAAGTTCTGCATCGAAGAGATCAGCATTCTTTGTTACTTCAACAGGATCTCTGGTAGTCTTGTCATCAGCAGATGTAGCCTTAACATATAACTGATATCCTGCTACCTTTGGCTGCTCTGGAGCGAAATAGTACTTGTAGTGTCCAGTCTGATTGATCTTCTGGTATGAAGTGTATGAAGCGTCGATTGCTGCAAACTTAGGAGCATTGCCATTCCATACCTGGTTGATATCAGTCTCCCAAGGAAGTGTAGAACCACCGTCAGTTGGTCTTGCAACATTGATGATTGCATTTGCCTCATTGTTGAACCAGTACTCGGCGATCTTCTTGCTTACGCTTGTAGTTGGCTTGGTTACCTTCATCGTAAGAGGAACGAAGATTCCCTCGTACTGAGTAGCATTGTTATCTGCTGTGGACTCGAAGATATATCTTACATAGATTGTAGCGCCATCCTCAGCATATACATACTGTTGCTCAGCCATAGACATAGTCCAGCGGAGAACGTTAGTTGTAGTAGCCTCTGGGTCTGGAACCTCAGTTACTTCTCCGAGATTATCAGCAGTTGCTACGAAGTTACCATTCTTCTTTTCATACTGAACAGCATTACCGTTAGCATCTTTCTCAAGCTTGTACATTGCCTCGAACTCTTCCTTAGAAAGGTCAGTTGTCGCAGTAAGGATGTTGTCAACGAACTGTGACCAAGTCTGACGTACATCGGCGTCATTGCAAGAGAATGGAGTAGTCCAAGATGTTGGATCAGCCACTACATAACTTGCCTCGCGAACAATTTCAAGTTTGATGAAGCCTGCAAGAATGTCCTTACCAGTTCTGTCTTGAACAGTTACACGAACGAGAGGACGCTTTCCGATTGAAGAAGCCTGAGTCTTGCCGTTTGCCTTGCCATCAGTTGTTCCGCAAGGAGTGAGGACACTGCCGGCGAGAGTTGCAAACTGGCTGTCAGAAGTCGCATTGCCACCTATAGTATAGTCAACGAGAGCAAATTTCCACTGAAGACCATATATATTTTCCGGCATATAATCATCTTCATAAACGTTTGGAGTTGTGCTAGTTGTCGAGTTATACTCATAGTGAGTTTCAACAACATCTCTGATATCGATATTTCCGTCATACTTTACAACGAGAGTAGGCTTATTCTGCAAAGCCTCAGGAGCTGTTTTATAGATATGACCCTCGGCAATAACATTGTAGAGATCTACAAGGTTGAGAGTTCTTGGTGCGAGACGAGCGAAATCCGAAGTTACAACAGTATCCTTACCATCCTCAGTGACAGTAGCCTCAAGAGCGAAGATAGAAGCCTCAAGAGCGAAGATAGAAGCCTCATCGGTCTTGATTTTCTGTCCGAGTGCAGTCATAGATACAACGAGATTGTTGCGTCCGTCAACTTCGTCAACAGTCCAAGTCTTGACAGCAGGAGCGGCAACAGATGCCCTTGTCTCAACATCGTTTGAAACGAATCGGAGAGTTGCATTGCTGAGATCAGCGTGGCTTGGGTTGATGAAATATGAAACATTATGCACAGGATTCTCGTATGTAGTTGTTGTACTGGACTTGTAATCCCAGTATTTGTTATCGCTGAGGACATACTCATTGTTCTGCTCATCTTTACCATTCTTAGAATTTGTACCATTCCAAGTGAGCGTGTTATATGGCATATAAGTGTACTCAGTGGCCTCGATGCCTCCAACGTAAAGTTCAGGGATAAATACAAGGCTTGTAAGACGCTCGCCAAGAGCCACCAGTCTCATATTGAGATCGTCAAGTCCTGCCTGAAGGTCAGCCACGAGGTTGGCGATAGAACCGAGTTGTGACTTGATGCTGTTAGGGCCGTCTCCGAATACCTCATTGTAGAAACCAGTCTCGCCGAATACAGCTTCGTCAAGATCGCTTACGAGCGTGCTTACAGAAGCAATAGTTGCGAGACAAGTATTGATCTGCTTTGTATTCTCTTCAACTTCATTCTTGAGTGTTTCAAGTGTGGCAGCCTGAGCAGCGATGTCAGCCTTGATGCTCTCGTCGGCGAGCTGAAGTTCTTCGATGAGTCCCTCGTAAGCCTTGAGAGCTTTAATCTCAGCGTTGATAGTAGCGTCAGCTGCGAGAAGTTTAGCGAGTTCTGCGTCAACGTAAGTCTTGTCAGCCTTGTCAGCAAGTGAAGTCTCAATAGCAGCAATCTTAGTGTTGATTACAGCAAGAGCAGCTTCAACGTCCTTTATATGGGCTGCAATTTCATCACCCATTTCCTGAACTTTAGCCTCGAATGCCTCCTTAAGGGCTTTTACTTGAGCCGTAGCTTCAGCGATAGCTTCAGCCTTAGCTGTAGCTGCAGCAGCCTCGGCAGCTTGAGCCTGAGCAAGGGCTGCGTCGCCTGCAGCCTTTGCAGCAGCCGCAGCGGCCTTTGCCTCGTCAGCTGCGTTCTGAGCTGTGGTGAGTGCACTCTCAAGCGCAGTCACCTTGTCTGAGAGAGTCTTGATTGTTGACTCCATCTCAGTCGTTTGAGTCCTAACGTCCTCAAGCTCACTTGTGAGGTCGTTACAAGACACAAACGTGCTTACTGAAAAGACCATTGCGGTCATCAGCAGAATTGCACTGAAAAATTTTTTCATAATGAATTTTTGTTTGTTTGAAATGTGTTTGTAAATAAAATATTGAGTTGTATAGTATTACTCAAGTGTGCAGATCACCACGCGGTTCTTCGCGTTCTCTGCGAAAGGCTGAACTGTGTCACCCTTGTATGCGGTCATAATCCTTGACTCCTCGACTCCGAGTTTCACCAGACGCTCCTTCACAACCCTTGCACGGT
>JAGAIM010000025.1 GCA_017626555.1 Bacteroidales bacterium | reverse complement strand
TTCTCATTCCCAAATCAGTTAGTCTCACAAATATAGTGATATTTACAAAATAATCCCGTCTGCCTCCTCATTCAGGAAACAGACGAGAACTTCTCGAATCCATCATCGACGGCATCGAAAGGTGTGTGCTCACCTTGGTATCCGGCTATTCGTCCATTCTATAGTAAATTGCTTTTGTACCGTTATATTCCAATACTAGTGTTTCCTCATTCAACAACACTATGTCGTATCTTAACTTTTTCTTTATATCATCTCCATCGAAAAATGCTTTTCCGGATAAAAATAATTTCATATGTTTTGTATCCAAGGCAAACGTAGAATAATCCGATAGTTGACAAATTGTAAATTTCCTGATCTTCTTGAGTCTGTTTATGCACCCCATATGTAATAAGTCGTCAAAGATCAGAATATTTTCTCCGTACTCTATGGTCGTTCTATTACCATTCTGATCTTCAATTTCTTGCAACATCCAATTACCTGTTATAGTACTTCTACCTTCCGCAGCAGCAGTAAAGCAAGTAAAACATATGGCCAAGATTACTAATAAATACTTTTTCATAATTTATGCTTTTGTATTATTGTCATTAAAATATGAATCCAACTCTATATTGAACATGAGGCTTGAAATTTAGAGTCCATCCAGTGAGACTATGACAAGATATTCCTCCTCCAACAGTAAATTCTCCAAACCAATTCTCACCCCATACTCTTCGTATGCCATACATCGGGACAAGATACACCTCAGCAGTCGGATAATTCGGAGTCCCCAATGTTCCTTGAAATCGGAAAGCCACGAAATCGCTGGAATTCTTTAATGTCTTTTGGCTCATAGAGGCTCTGCGTTTTAGGCTAGTATATATTCTCGGCTCGATTGTAACTCCGTAAGCCAACGAGGCTCTTCCCGCCAGGTGAAGAGATCTCCCGTCTGTAATATAAGAATTGAATATTACCCGGTTAGGCAATCCGGCTCTGAATACGATAGTGGAAATCTTGCTCAAAGGTTGCTCATATGCATATTCAAGGCTTAATAAAGTTGATGATGATATTGAGTGGTTGGCTGTTGCCTTTATGCTTGTATATGATACTTGTGCATTTGTCTTAAAACATAAGATGCTTGTTAAGAGAAACATTAGGTAAATTGTCAAATCCTTTTTCATATCAATAATCATTAAAGTTCATATATAAGACGAAAAAATATCCTCATAATACTATTCCTTAACCCCCAGCACCTCCAAACAACAATACCGAATCTCCTCCTCATCAAGCCCGCACTCCTTCAGATGCTCTATGAAATCCGGATGATCCCTCTCAAAAGCAGCCAGCAGATTCTCGATGAACTCGCCTCGGCTGTCCTTGATTTGCTCAAGTGCTTTCAATGTTTGAAGTGCTTGTCCGCTCATAATGAGACATCTATAAAAGAAACAATACCTGTAGTATATTCTTCCGGAAACCTGAAGAACCCAGAAATATGTTCGCAATCAAACGTCTTGATATTCCTGTCAGGTTGTCCTTTCGGTATGTCAGATAGCGTAGAATAAAAGTCTTTCTCTGAAACAATGAATAGTGACTCTACTTTTCCCAGCCTGTATTTTCTGCTCCTGTAACCTTTAGGAAGAGTCACAATCTTGCCATTTGCAGCAAGTCTTTCAATCCATTCTTTCGGACTGGCCACATATCCGTCAAATATCACTTTTGCAATCGGTATATCGGTTCTTCGCAGAAATTCATTCACGATGATTGTTCCCATAGAAAGTCCCATCAATGCCGGTGCTTTACCAGTCTTTTGATATACATATTCAGCGACTGCATCAAGGTCTGTAACGAACTCCATGTGAAACAATTGGTCCTGCACAATCGCAAAGTCGTTGCTTTGTCCGAATCCTCTATAATCATACATCCACACATCCAGTCCGTAAGCCTGAAGATACAGTCCAAGATATAGCCAGTCGCCCATATTGCCGGCATCAGACTGTGATATAATGATTGGACTACCATCATTATCTGCTGGCAGGTGCCATACATTGAGAGATACACCGTCCTCTGCTATGACCTTAAATTCCTCATAAGTCAGTTCCATCTTGTCAGGAGTATAGGAATATACTCTGTTAGGCTTTATGGCATTGACTTGAAATGTCATAAATATACCAACAAGTAGAACTGCTGCCAATCTATGCGCAATCATACGACATTGTTAATATTATATATATCTTCAATCCGTCTCTCCGAAATTCCGGGAGTTTCCTACCACAAAGTTACCCGCCAAAAGTTTAACAAAACAAAAAACGACTTACGAATTTTACTTCGTAAGTCGCTGTGAATCAATAATGATTATCGTTGTCTGGAAAATTTTCTTTCTCCGTCTCTGGTTAAAAGTTTAACAAACCTCTTTTTCAAGCATATTTCTAAGATGAATTGCCAGGTTTGTGTCGTTTTCGGTCAATCCGAGTTTGTGTCTTATCTCGGCACTCTGGATATAGAGTCTCGGCTGGCTGGTGTAAGCTTTGATATCCTTTCCTTTCAGACCGATTACATACAGGCAGCAGATATTGATTTCCTCGTCAGTCAATCCCTGCTTCTTAAGAGCAGCGATGAACTCAGGATTATTGCCCTCTATTGTCAGTCTTGTTGACTCGATGAAAGACTCTTTGTCGGCCACAAGGGCTTCCAGTTCCTGATATGCCTTCTTGTTCGCAGAACTTGTGTCTGTGATGTGAGAAATGATCACTTTGTTCAGTACTTCAAGTCTCTCTCTGATGACTGCCTTTGTCTCATCCTTCACGCTTGAGTCCTCGATCATCTTGGTCAATGCATCGCGCTCTGCAATAGCATCGGCATAGAGTTGTTCATACCTCTTTTTCTCAATCTCCAGTTGCTTCTTCTCTGCAGTGCGGATTTGAAGTTGCTTGCGGATGAGGTAGATGATTATGACTGCACATAGTATTGCGATTATGCTGATAAGGGTAATACGTTCCTTGCTATGCTCCGCATCAATAAGTTCAATCTCCTTTTTATGACGTTCCTCGATGAACTTAGTATCGCTCTCTAAAATAACGACATTTTCTTCGCCCGTAATCTTGAAATATTCTTTGTACGCTGAATTCGATTTTTCATATTCCTTTAATCCTTCGTATAGCAATGCAAGAGTCCAATAATAAGGAGCATTGGCAATTCCACCATATTCAATGTACCTGTCAATTGCATCAGAGGCCGATTGATAATCAGATACGCTGATGTATGCATTCGCAATATTAAGCCAGTCAGCATATTGATGATTAGAAATCTCTGACACATATTCTTTGAGAATAGAACCAGTATTTAATACAGAGTCACTCTTCGACAAGTGCAGCATATTCGAATAATATATGCTTTTCTGGTACTCGTCAAGATTGTTCCAAAGTGATTTGATCTTATCCAAGTACTGATATGCTTCACTATATTGTCCCAATTGCATCTTGAGACCAGTAATAGTGTTAAGTGTTGATATGTATCGGATTGTATCTTTATCTTTTAAGAAATATGAAGATGCGATTTCTTCCTGTTCTAAAGCACTGGCAAAATCATAAGCATACTGATACAGGTTCATTTTCGCCGTATATAGTCGAGCGATTACTCCATAGTCTCTACATTCATCAACATATCTTTCAGCTTTAATATAACTTTCCATTGCACTTTCGCGATCCCCATCATTCAGATATATTACACCTCGATAATAGTGAGTGAGCAGCCTCTCATCCGGAGTTCCGTGATTCTCATAATACCTTACCGCCGGAGCAATGATACTGTCAGACTGCAGATCGATATAGTTCTTATCCAGAGCCTGCGAAAGCAACAGAGCATACTTAGCCTCAAGTTCCTTGCTGGTCAGTTCCGACTTGTTGATGCCCTCCAGCACCGCCAAAGCACTGTCCGGCCTCGCCTCAATATACGAGTCCACATCCTCCAGCACCCTGAAGGTCTCGCTCCTCATCGCATCATTGCAGGAAACTATCGTGATTGCTGCCAGAACCGCAGCAACTAATCTGTAGATATGTCTGTTCATTCCGTCCATTTTATTGTCATGCCCGACCCAATTGGGCATCTCCCTTCTGCGAAGGTAGTGATTATAATCGAAAACCAGTATCGTCCAACCCCTCTTTCTCCGAAATCCCAGGTGAACTATTGTATATATTTACTGAAAACCATAACTTTACGCACATAAATCGGGATTTGTACTTTAGTATAGAGTGCTATTTCTAAATGGAAACAGATGAGCTAAACTACCGCATTAAGATGATAATTAAACCCTAAAAATAATTTTCGTATGATTGCAATTTTCAATCGTGTCGCTTTGTTTGCTATCGCAATGGGAGTCCTTTCAGCGTGCTATGATATATATTACCAACCAGCCTTTGAAAATTTCCCTGATAAAACATATGCTCTTCCTTATGACAGGGATGTTATTCCCGCAGATGGCGACACCTGCTGGTTTAATTATTATTTGGAAAAGGTGATGGTCAAGGCTGTTGATATTGAGCATCCGACAAAAGATTTGAAGTGGGAGGTTCTGATAGACGAGGAGCAATACGGAGACACCAAATACAATAATAAGGATGGGCTTGTGTTTGACCGTGATAAATGGTGGCAAGAAAGAACAGGTCTTAAGTATGCAATATATCAGAGATTCTTTGAAGTCCCAGCAAACCCATCTGCAAACACACGATACATAAAAATTCGTGCTTCCATCAACAATAGCCTTACATATGATAATGATGATTGGTGCGAATGGTTTACCGTCTTTGAATGTACACAGGCAGGAAGGCTTTCCCACTGAAACCTTGTCGAAGAATCATAATTTATCGAGTTGGTGCCTAAAGAGGATACGGTTAAATTCCAATTCTGACTTAAACTGAACATTGTGCTTATGAAAAGAGTGGTAATATTCATAGCATTTATGCTAATTGGTTTCATATCATGTGATCCAGCAGAATGGCTTCATGGCAGTGATGAGAAATGGTTTTTCAAGAATGGAACTGATGTCGTCTTGACGATATCTCATTCTGATATGGAGACACAAAGTGTCTCCCCAGGTGATTCAGTATGTATTTTGAGGAAAGAAAAGTTAGAAGGTAACGGAGCCCCT